>CACIXU010000001.1:0-27500 GCA_902590705.1 uncultured Bacteroidota bacterium
TATGATTCCAACTCTAAGTTTCAAAATCTTTGGCTACAAAAAACGTTATTCAAATGAAATTAAGATTAATACTTGGAGATCAACTAAACCTAGATCATTCATGGTATAAAGTGAAAGATCAGAACACTGTTTATGTAATCTATGAACTTAGACAAGAGACTGATTATATTTTGCATCACATCCAAAAAATAGTCGCTTTTTTTTCAGCAATGCGAGCATTTGCAAAAGCTTTAAAATCTCAAGGTCACCAGGTAATGTATTTTGATATTGGCAGCGAAATTTCAAAAAATAGCCTAAGTGAGAACATCAAGAATCTAATCACCGAAAAGAGTATTTCAAAATTCGAATATCAATTACCAGATGAATACCGACTGGATGATCAATTAAAAAAACTCTGCGGTGAGATTAATATTCCCTCTCAAAGTTTCGACAGTGAACATTTTTTAACGGAAAGGGAAGATTTGAAATCTTTTTTTGAAGGTAAAAAACAATTGATTATGGAGTTCTTCTATCGCAATATGCGAAAGAAATATGATATTTTGATGGATCATGGACAACCCCTTGGAGGACAATGGAACTTTGATAAAAACAACCGCAAAAAATGGAAAGGTACCCCAATTATTCCAAATGCCTACAAAACAGGGATAGGATCCCAAAGCGAAATTCTCAGTGCTATTCAAAAAGCCAGAATAAAAACCTTTGGAAATTATCATCAAGAACACTATCTATTTCCCACAGACCGCAAAGAAGCCTTTGCTCAATTAGAATATTTCTGCAACAATCTTTTGGTCCATTTTGGAGACTATCAAGACGCGATGCACAATGAACAACGTAATCTATTTCATTCTAGAATTTCATTTGCTTTAAATGTCAAAATACTCCATCCAAAAGAAGTTATTGAAACCGTTGTAAATCATTATTACAAAAACAGTAGGGTCATTGAACTTTCTCAAGTAGAGGGTTTCATTCGTCAAATTTTGGGCTGGCGAGAATATATGCGAGGAATCTATTGGAGAGAGATGCCAGGCTACAAGTCTAATAATAAGTTGGATAATTATAACAAGTTGCCAGACTTTTACTGGACTGGTGGTACCAAGATGAATTGTCTTCATAAAAGTATCTCAGACTCCTTGGATACTGCCTACGCACATCATATTCAAAGACTAATGATTACTGGAAATTTTGCCCTATTAATCCAGTGTCATCCCGATGAAGTTGATGCCTGGTATTTAGGGGTGTATGCAGATGCAATTGAGTGGGTTCAGCTTCCAAATACAAGAGGGATGAGTCAATGGGCTGATGGTGGAATTGTTGCCACCAAACCCTATGTTTCCTCAGGATCCTATATTCATAAAATGAGTAATTATTGCGAATCATGCACTTATGATCGTACCAAAAGAATTGGCGAGAATGCATGTCCTTTTAATAGTTTATATTGGAATTTCTTAGAAGATAAGAAAACTCATTTCAGTAAAAACAACCGCATGGCAATGATGCTGAGGCTGTTGGACAAGATCCCTGCTTTAGAGAAACAAGAAATCAAAGAAAGAGCGTTATCCATAATTCAGAATCCCGATGGATACTAATTTTGAACCCATACATATTGTCTGGTTAAAGCGTGATTTAAGGTTATATGATCACAAGCCTATTTTAGAGGCAATTAACTCAAAAAAAAGAGTCATACTGGTTTATGTATTCGAGGATATTTTATTCAAAGACCCACACTATAGTTCTCGTCACTTCAATTTTATCAAGGAATCTATTCGGGATATTAATAAAGAGCTAAAAAATTACAAAACAGTTGTTTGCCTTGCTAAAGGAGATATAATTAAAATTTTAGCTTCTATTTCAAGAAAATTCAAAATCAAAACAATTCATGCACATCAAGAAACTGGGGTAATGGCAACTTATAAAAGAGATCAACAGGTGGTGGCTTGGTGTCGAAAGAATAGAATTGCCTTTAAGGAGTATCTCCAACAAGGTGTTTTTAGAGGGATAAAAAACAGGAATAATTGGTTAAAAAAATGGGATCAATTGATGAATCAAAAAATTGAAAAAATTTCATTTTCTGTAAGTAATTTCATACCGCTCAAAACAATTGAAAGTTTTGAGTTTTATCTCGGGGAGGATACCCTACAAACAGAGTCAAAGGGTATACACCAAATTGGAGGTTATCAAAACGCATACCGCTATTTAAACTCATTTTTTAATTATCGGTATCGTAATTATCAAAAACACATTTCAAAACCTGATCTCTCGCGAAGAAGCTGTAGCAGATTGTCTCCCTATTTAGCATTTGGTAACATTTCTATGCGACAATTATTGCAAAAAACTGAATATGAAAGAACACAAGGAAACAAGAGCTATGCGCTAAGAGCATTTAGTTCTCGTTTAAGATGGCAATCTCATTTTATTCAAAAATTTGAAATGGAATGTTCCATGGAATTCACTAGTATTAATAAAGGATATCACCAACTAAAAAAAACTATTAACCCCTACTATATAGAGGCTTGGGAGAAAGGAAATACAGGATTTCCTTTGATAGATGCGGCGATGCGTTGTTTAGTTGAAACAGGCTATTTAAACTTCCGGATGCGTTCTCTAATCGTATCATTCTTTACTCATCATTTGTGGCAACCATGGCAAGCTTGTGCTCATTTCTTAGCTCGTCAATTTTTGGATTTTGAACCTGGTATACATTATCCACAACTACAGATGCAGGCTGGAGTGACTGGAATAAATATGTTAAGAATTTACAACCCAGTAAAAAATGGCAAAGAACATGATCCCAAAGGGGTGTTTATCAAACAGTGGATCCCCGAATTAAGGATGTTACCTGAAGCAATTGTTCACACTCCTTGGTTGATTAATTCTTTTGAGACAAGTATATATGGTTTCAAATTGGGGAAAGACTACCCCAAGCCAATAATTGATTTAGTAAAATCAAGAAAAAAAGCCACCTCTACCCTATGGCCGATCTCCAAAAGTCCTGCAGTAAGAAAAGAAGGAAAAAGAATCCTTTCTAAACACACACTGGCTAACAGAAATAGTTTAATGACATGAAAAAACAAAGTTCACTCTCTGCAGAACAGATTGACCGAATAATAGAAATGGCATGGGAAGACCGAACTCCTTTTGATGCAATTCTAATACAGTTTGGATTAAATGAAGAAGCAGTAATTAAATTGATGAGAAGTGAAATGAAACCCAGTAGCTTTAAAATGTGGCGCTCAAGGGTTCAAGGAAGAAAAACCAAACACTTAAAGAAGCGGGCCAGTAATATCGATAGATTTAAATGTAGTAGACAGAGAGGAATCAGCAATAATAAAATTTCAAAAAAATAATTTTATTTTAAGTAGCAAGAAATTCAGTGTAAGACCAATAAATAGTTAAAAGATCAAAAAGACTTGGTACCCTTTTATAATTTTTAAATATAGAATAAAAAAGCCCAGTTTATTATGTTTTAAATCCTCTTGATTTTAGCTCCAATAGCTCGTAGGCGCTTGTCAATTTCCTCATAACCTCTATCAATCTGTTCTATATTATGAATTGTACTGGTGCCTTTTGCAGATAAAGCCGCAATTAATAAAGAAACACCTGCTCTAATATCAGGAGAAGTCATAACAGTTGCCTTTAGTTTGGACTTAAAATCGTGTCCAATTACAGTAGCACGGTGAGGATCACAAAGAATTATTTTTGCACCCATATCAATAAGCTTATCCACAAAAAATAATCGACTTTCAAACATTTTTTGGTGAATTAAGACACTCCCACGTGCTTGCGTAGCTACCACCAGTACAATACTCAACAAATCAGGGGTAAAACCTGGCCAAGGAGCATCAGCAATGGTAAGTATAGAACCATCTATGAAGTTCTGTATTTCATAACCCTGCTGATAGGGAATGAAAATATCATCTCCCTTTCTTTGAAGTTCAATTCCTAATTTTCGAAAAACATTAGGAATTTGACCAAGATAATCCCAACTTACATCTTTTATAGTCAATTCACTTTGAGTCATTGCAGCCAATCCAATCCAACTACCGATTTCTACCATATCAGGTAAAATAACGTGATCTGTTCCTGTTAGTTCACTCACTCCTTCAATGATCAATAAATTTGAACCTAATCCAGATATTTTCGCTCCCATTCGATTAAGCATTTTACACAACTGTTGAAGGTATGGCTCACAAGCAGCATTATAAATAGTGGTTTTACCAGAGGCTAAAACCGCGGCCATCAATATATTGGCAGTTCCAGTAACAGACGATTCCTCAAGCAATATATTTGCACCAGTTAATTTATTGGTGGTTACATTGTAAAGGTAATCTTGTCGATTATAATTGAAATCAGCCCCAAGTAGTTTTAATCCCTCAAAATGGGTATCCAATCTTCTTCTTCCAATTTTATCTCCTCCAGGTCGAGGTATCGACCCTTTTCCAAAGCGCGACAACATAGGTCCAACCAGCATCACTGAGCCGCGAAGTTGCCTTGCGTCATTTTTGTATTGGGAGGAATTTAGAAAGTCCATATCGACATGATCAGCCTGAAACTCACACTTGCCTTTTGATAGCAAATTGATTTTAACGCCAAGGTTTTTAAGAAGATTTATTAATTTATTTACATCTACAATATTTGGGATATTTGATATCGTAACCTTATCATTAGTAAGTAAAACAGCACATAAAATTTGTAGGGCTTCATTTTTTGCTCCTTGTGGAGTTATTGCCCCATTCAGCTTATGGCCACCCTCAATTTGAAAACTTCCCATTTAACTAATGAATTAATATCTTTTACGACTATTATTTCTTTTATTTCGTTGCTTGTGATTGTTCTTTGAACTGTTACCATTTTTGGTACGGATTTTTAGCAACTCAGATGAATCTGTCAAAGGTAAATCAGATTCATTGACTTTAAGTTTTCCATCTGAAAGCTCAGTTAGGTGTTTTAAGATCACCTCGTCTTGAACAGTATCTTTGTTCCAATTTAAAAAACACTTTTTCATATGATTGGCAATATTGTAAACTAGTGCATTTTTCATATCACCCTCCTCCCAATTTTTAGCTACATTAATCATATTTTTAATATTATTACCGTAAAATCGATATTTGAGGTTGGTTTTGGGGTACGCCAGTCTTTCGGGTTTTTGCATCAATAATTCTCTTTGAGGCTTTTCAAAAGGACTGTCTACGTCCAATTCAAAATCAGACATTATAAAAAGTTGATCCCAAAGTTTATGCTGAAAATCAGGAACGTCCCTCAAGTGAGGATTCATATTGCCCATGATCCCAATTATGGCTTTAGACATTTGATTTCTTTCCTCACGATCCTGAGTTACTATTAGCTGATTAACCATTATTTGAACATGGCGACCATACTCAGGTATTATCAATTGAGTTCTATCGGTGTTGTATTGAAGTACTTTCATAAAAGGAAAAGTTTTATTTAAGTGAGGTTGGTGCCCGCAATTTACTAAAAATCAAAGAATAGTAAGTTCCAAATATAAATTTTATCACAAAATGATTACATCATTGATTTTAGCTACTTTTTTATAAATATCAATTACCTCGTCAGGGGATACCATTTGGACTTTGATAGTTAAACTTTGAAAGGTATTCTTAGACGAATTAACTAATGAAACCTCTTTATGAAAATTATCAAATAATTTTTTTAACTTTTCGACCTGATCACTTTTAGATTTTACAATAAATTTAAACATATATAGACCCGGCCATTCCTGGGAAGCTTGAAGTTGGCTACGAAAACGTTCATAAAATTTTTTTGGATTTTCCTTTGAATTCATCAAGGACACTAATTTTGTACAAATATAAATCATATCTAAGCAAATTTTCCAAAAAGTGAGTTTAAATAAGAACAAAAAAGTGGTAATCACTGGTGGTCCAGGTAGTGGAAAATCTACATTGATAGAATTGCTTGAGAGGTATGGTTATTTTTGTTTTAAAGAATTTTCTCGAAGCTTGATACAAAATTCTAAAAATGAAGGTAAAGAAAATTATTTTAAATCAAAACCCATTGAATTCAGTCGATTAGTATGGAAAAAAAGAATAGAACAATTAATCGAAGCAAGTGAAATTGAGTTTAAAAAAGATAAACCATTTGTTTTTTTTGACCGTGGAATTCACGATGTGATTGCTTATTTGGATTTTAATGGACGGCCTTACATTCAAAAAGAATTTAAGCCTGAAAATAATACTTACGAAGTAGTAATATTACTTCCGCCATGGAATGAGATTTATGTCAATGATCTTCACCGATCAGAGTCTTTTGAGGAGGCTATTGGTTTATATCATCAAATTAAAAAAACCTATGAAGCTTTCAATATCCCAATAGTTGAAATTCCTATTGGAACAGCCAAAGACAGAATTTTAAATATACTTGAGCTTTTAAAAGATGAAAAATAATCTTGATTTACTAAAAAAATATTGGAAAAACGGTGAATTTCGTCCCATGCAAAAAGAAATTATTGAACATTACCAGAGTGGAAAAGATACGGTTGTTCTTCTTCCTACAGGTGGTGGAAAGTCAATATGCTATCAATTACCGGCAATTATTCAGGAAGGGATTACCTTGGTAATTTCTCCACTTATATCTCTAATGCAAGATCAAGTCAATCAACTTAATGAAAGAGGAATAAAAGCGATGTTTTTTGAAAATAATACACTCAAAAATCCAATAGATCATCAGTTTGACAATGCAAAGTATGGTAATTTTAAATTGGCTTATTTGTCACCAGAGCGCCTTTTAAATAAATCATTTTTAAATCACATCAAAAGCCTTAAAATACATGGGATAGCTATAGATGAAGCGCACTGCGTATCTGAATGGGGTCATGATTTTAGACCCGCATTTAAAGCAATTAAAAACCTAAAACAATTATTACCTGGAGTACCAATGATTGCGGTTACAGCTACAGCAACTCAAGAGGTATTAAAGAGTATAAGTTTTGATCTAGGAATGAGAACACCAAAAGTTTTTAAATCTTCATTTGAAAGAAAAAATATCCAATACAAGGTATTTACTCCAAAAAATAAAATTGATTTTATTAAAAAATCTTTAAAAAATAAAAGAGAATCATGTATAATATATTGTAATTCAAGGAAAGAAACAGAATATACTGCAATGAGGCTTCAAAAATTAGGTCTAAGTTGTGACTATTTTCACGGTGGATTAAACAATGAAATAAAAAAACAAAAATTAGCAGAATGGAAAAATGAGAAAACACTTATTATAGTTGCTACAAGTTCATTTGGCATGGGTATTAACAAAGAGAATGTCAGAAAAGTTTTCCACATTATGATCCCAGAAAGCATGGAATCATACTATCAAGAAACAGGAAGAGTGGGAAGAGATGGAAAGCTCTCATCTGCAATTCTTTTGGTGGATCCAAAAGATCAAAATAGAGGCTATAATCAATATTTAAAACATCTTCCCAATAAAAGTGATCTAGAAAAGTTTTTTAAAAAATTAAGTAATTATTTACAAATTTCATATGGAGAGGGGCAAGGAATGTCATTCAAATTAAATTTTAAAGACTTCTGCAACACTTATAAATTTGAACCAAAGAAAATTTTCAACTGTTTTAAATTTTTGGATCGCGAAGGAATTTTTGAATTTCAACAATTATATCAATCTCAAACCTATATTATGTTGACCTGTTCACAAAAACAGGCTATTCAAAGAATCCAACTGAATGACGAAGGGGCATTAATTATTCAATTTTTGATGAGAAACTTCGAGGATATTTTTAGAAATCAAAAAAAAATTAATATTAATAAATTTTCAAATTCTCTCGATATTAATATTGAAAAAATCATTAAACATTTAAAATTGCTTGAAAAACAAAACATAATAAAATTTGAACAGGTTAATACTGATATAAATCTTTACTGGAAAGTTCCAAGGGAAGATCAATTTACCTTAAATTCATCACTAAAAAAGTTAGAAGTATACACTCACCAAAAAAAAAATAAAATTCAAAAAATGATTGAATATGCATTTGATCATAATAAATGTAAAAGAAATAGTATACTGAATTATTTTGGAGAACTTAATGAAAATGTATGTCAAAATTGCTCGGCAAACAGCTGTATTCAAGAATATAAATCTAAATAATAAAAAATACTTTAAGAAAAATATTAAGTAAAGACTATTTGTTTAAATCATGATCAGTGAAAAAATTGACTTGGCAAATAACTACATTATCATAGCTTTGCAGCAAATATTAGAAAGCAATAACATCAAGAAAACTATTTAATTTATTTTTTTTAAAATGAAAAAACGAATTATTTTTTTTGGAACTCCAGAATTTGCAAGTACTTGCTTACTAAAAATTTTAGAAAATAAATTTGAGTTGGTAGCAGTTGTAACTGCTCCTGATAAACCTTCAGGGAGAGGGAAAAAAATAACTTCTTCAGCAGTCAAAAAGCTTGCTAAAGAAAATAAATTAAAGATACTCCAACCAACAAATCTTAAAGACCCCAACTTTATCAGTGAATTAAAAACTCTAAAACCCTACCTGATTGTAGTTGTCGCTTTCAGAGTACTACCTAAAGTGGTTTGGTCAATTCCTTCTGAAGGTACCTTTAATCTTCATGCCTCACTTTTACCAAATTATCGTGGAGCAGCCCCCATAAATTGGGTATTAATTAATCAGGAAAAGATGACAGGCGTAACCACCTTTTTAATAAATGAAAAAATAGATTCCGGTGAAATTTTACTTCAGCAAGAGCTAAAAATTAATCCAAATGATGATGCCGGTAGCTTACATAATAAATTATCAAAAATTGGGAGTGAATTAGTTTGTGATACAATCAATGGAATTATAGATCAGACTATTATTCAAAAAGTCCAAAAACTTACTGGTAAAGAAAAAATAGCCCCTAAACTTGACAAGGAAAATACTTTAATTGATTGGAGTCAACCACTTGAGTCAATCAATGCAAAAATAAAAGGTCTATCTCCTTACCCAGGTGCTAGAACAAAATTTTTAGAAAATTGTGAAACTAAGATCATTAAAATTTTTGAGGCAGAGGTAATCAAAAAATCACATAATTTTAAATTAAATCGAGTTGTAATTAAAAATCGTGAGATACTTATTTCTTTAAAAGATGGTTTTTTAAAATGTAATATCTTACAATTTCCAAATAGAAAAAGAATGTTAGCCCTTGATATACTTAATGGACATACATTTTCATCTAAAATTGAGGTTAATTAGGTTAAATAGGTCTTGATTATCAACAAATATTAGTTTTTATTAACAATAATGGGGATTTCAGAGGTTTTTTCATTGGACTTTGAGTAAAGCTTTTAAATTTGTGATACTAACAATTAACCTTTATTAGATTATGAACAAATCAGAATTAATTGATGCCATGGCAGGAGATGCTGGCATCTCAAAAGCAGCAGCTAAAGCAGCACTCGAATCATTAATTGGCAGTGTTGGATCGACTCTTAAGGGAGGAGGACGTGTTTCTCTTGTTGGGTTTGGATCTTGGTCAGTTTCCAAGAGAGCTGCAAGGGAGGGTAGAAATCCTCAAACAGGTGCGACTATTCAAATTTCAGCAAAGAATGTAGTTAAATTCAAAGCTGGTGCTGATTTATCTAGCTCTGTAAACTAAATTAAGTTTTAAAATTTTAAAAAAGCTTCTCAAATGAGAAGCTTTTTTTTTCTTATTTATTGTGTAAAAAATTCTGTATAAATTGAAAAAAACTTTAAAACAATGGTGCAAGGAAATATACTAATTTCGGAACCATCGGCTTTTGGTGATCTCAATTTTCATAGATCAGTCGTTATTATAGCAAGTAAGAAAAAATCTGAAATACTTGGATTTATTGTCAATAAACCCTTAACCTACTCAATTAATGAAGTGATGCCAGAAATCATTAGTGATTTTAAATTATACTTCGGAGGTCCAGTAGAGCAAGATAACTTATTTGTAATCCACAATGCAGGTCATTTAATTCCTAATAGTATTAAAATTGATAATAATCTTTTTTGGGGAGGTGACTTAGAAAAATTAGTTTCACTTGTCAATGAAGGTATTCTGACGAAAAACAATATTCGATTTTTTTTAGGATATTCGGGTTGGTCAAATGAACAATTAAAAGCAGAAATAAACTCCAATGCATGGGTAATAAAGGAAAATCAATTTAAAGATAAAATTTTTAGTCTTGATTCAGAAGCACTTTGGAAAAATCAAATGATAGCTCTGGGTGGTGAGTATATACTCTGGTCTAATACTCCCGAAAACCCATTTCAAAATTGATTCCAAGGTGATCAGAAAATAATACCTCAATTATTTTTGATTTCTCGGAACTATACACTTTCTTCCTAAACTTAATAATTTTAGTCAATCCATGCTGAAAGGAAAAGAGAAAAATCTCATCAGCGCGCTGCAAATTAAAAACTGGAATGTCCGCCTCAATAATCTCATAGGAATTATTTTTATTAATAAAATCTATTAGAATTTCCCTTGAAACAGAATTTACAACACCAGAGCTAAGCGGTGGCGTGTATATTTTATTATCAAGTATCAAAAATACCGCTCCACGTGTACTTTCTACTATTTTTTTTTCGTTATTAATCAACAAACAGGCTTCAAAGTCATTTTCAAAAGCAAACACCTCAGCAAGTTTTCGAAGTGGCTCATTCGTCTGAAATAGATTAGAGTAAACCCCAGCCAAAATAAATTGATCTTTATACAACGTCAAACTAATGGCATCATTTATCCAATCAACTTTAAGGTTTTGCATATAAAAACTACACTCACAAATTGGCACTTTTTTGGTTGGAATATCATTTCTAAAGAATTGAATAAGAATTAATGAATATTTAGTTGCTTTATTGTCATCAATTATCAATTCTGCTTGATCTTGAAAATACTCAAGAGTGTATTTCATTGGAATTTTAACTCTTGATCTTCGAAGTGCAGCCATAATTGAAAAATAATTAGCCTCCAATTGAATTAATTTTGAATTGGAGGCAATAAAATGATGAGTGTGGATTGGTAATTTCGAAAAATAATTAATTGATTTCTCGGGAGCATCAGAGAGCTTTTGGTAGCATGTTCCGTCAAAGTTAATCATCTATAAACTGATATATTTAGGCAGAACCAAGCACCTGTTTTAGGTCTGAAATAAGATTTTCCCAAAGTAATTTTGATTCCTCAAGTTCATCTTCTTCGGAAAAATCTGATACTATTAGAGAAACATCTTTAGTAATCTCATCTACTTCAATTTTAAATTCAAAATAACAATCTGCTTCATCTTCCTCTCCATTAATCCATTGAAAACGAATTCTCTCATTATTTTTACTATTAATTAATTTAGCATGTTCTTCTCCGTCATCCCAAATAAATTCAAAATTTTCTCCCCTGGAATTAACATTGTCAGCAAACCACTCTGACAAGCCAGATGGCGTTGATAAATACTGATACAATAGCTGAGGTGAAGCATGAAAATCAAATTCTAAGGAAAAGAAGGTTTTTGAACTCATTTATTAGGGGTAATTTCTAATCGTAATATATATAAAAAAGTTAAGGTGTAACTTATAAACCTTGTTTTTTTTAAAAGTCTAAATAGTAGGCTGTGAATTAAAAAAATTATATTTGTCCATTATTTAATGGCGAGGTAGCTCAGCAGGTTAGAGCGTCGGATTCATAACCCGGAGGTCGGGAGTTCAAGTCTCCCCCTCGCTACATCATAAATCACCTTTTAAAAATTTTTTAACTATTATAAGTAAAACTCCCAAATATTTTTTGTTGATAATCATAATAAATCTGTATAAATGAAAAAATTATTCTTAATAATTATTTGTTCATTATCATTATATGGACTCAGAGCTCAAAAGAATGAAATATTTAATGGTAAAAATCTTACAGGATGGAAAATTCACGGTACAGAAAAATGGTATGTTCAAAATGGACAATTAGTTTGTGAGAGTGGTCCAGAGGGAAAATATGGCTATTTATCAACAGAAAAATTGTACAATGATTTTATACTTTCATTAGAATTCAAACAGGAGTCAGATGGAAATAGTGGAGTTTTCTTTAGATCAACAATTGAAGGCATAAAAATTAGTGGTTGGCAGGTAGAAGTAGCTCCTCCAAAAAAAAATACAGGAGGTATTTACGAATCTTATGGAAGGGGATGGTTAATTAAACCTGACCCTAGTAAAGATGGTGTACTAAGAATGGGTAAATGGAACCAAATGAAAATTAAGGTAAAGGGTAGCTTAGTAACCACATGGCTTAATGGTATTAAGATGATTGAACTGGAAGACAAAAAAATAGGGAAAGGAAAAGGATCAATAGTACTTCAGATTCATAATGGGGGAGGAATCAAAGTGAGATGGAAAAATATTAGAATTGAAGAGTTATAATGTTGAATGGAAAATTAATTCGTTTTGATTTAAATGAAACGTTTAATTAATTTCTTAGTTGCAAGAATACCATCTTTTTCACTAAGACCATGACCTTCATATTCGACGCCAATGAATCCTTTGTAACTATTATCCTTTAAAATTTTCATCATCATGTTATAATCAATTTTGGTTTCGTTTCCATCACTGTCAAAATTATAAGTTTTAGCACTTACTGACTTGGCATAGGGCATTAATTCGGCTACACCCTTATACATGTCATACCATTTAGTGCATGTTCCAAATCCTCCCTCAATACAAAAATTTCCAAAATCTGGTAAAGTTCCACAGTTATCTAAATTGGTTTTTTTCATCACTTTAGCCAGTAACATGGCATTTGAAGAAAATCCACCATGATTTTCCACAATTATATTTAAATAATGTTGTTTAGCAAATTTAGCTAATCGAGTCAAACCATCAACTGATCTTTTAACCCACTCCCCTTGGTCTTCAGATCCACCTAGATTTACTCTTACAGACTGACAGTTAAGTTCGGCAGCTAATTCTATCCATTTTTTATGTTGATCTATTGACAAAGAAATTTTCTTACTGTCATCACTAGCTAACTCTCCCTCCTGATCAACCATTATTAAAACATTTGCAATATCATTTTCTTTTGCGTTTTTATTTAACTTTCTAGCTAGGGTTCTAACATTCTTTGAAGAAGTTGATCCACTTTTGAGGTAATCAAAATAAAATTGATTTACATATTCTACTCCTTCAAAACCAAGTTTAGCGGCAAATCCTGGAAATTTTAATGGATTTTTTTTACCAGAAAAAAAAGATTTATTCATTGACCATTGTGCCAAAGAAATTTTATTTTTTTCGACAGTTAATTTTCCAATTATTTCGGACGGAAATATAAACCCCAGTGATGTTAAACCCGTGAGTGAAATAAAATCTTTTCTTTTCATCTATCTAAAAGTTAAAATTATTTTATCATTTCATTGCTAATATAAAATGATTTTTTATTTATTTTCATTGAATATTTTTAAAAAACCCAATAAATTAATCAAAAAAAATTACAATATTTTATCGATAGCCTTTAATACCATTTTTCGCATTACCCTATAGCCTCTAATGTTAGGGTGAACTCCATCACTGCCATAATTTGCCTTTAAACCATTGTTCCCGTCAGTCATAGAATTAAAATAATCTAGATAGTAAAAACCTTCCTCTTCAGCATAACCCCTAATTAATTCATTTAGTATGGGAATTTGGGTATCAGGATTTTTTCCTGTTCTCCATGGATAATCTGAGGCGGGCAGAACAGAACACAAAATAACTTTGATATTGTGGTGTTTTGCCAACTCACCCATAGAAGCCAAATTTCCTGCTACAGCCTCTAAACCCCTCAAAGGTGTATTACCCGCAATATCATTTGTGCCAGCCAAAATCACCACCACTTCAGGTTTAAGCTTGATTACGTCAGTTCTAAAACGAAGAAGCATCTGCGGTGTAGTCTGACCGCTTATTCCTCTATTAATAAAGGTTTGGTTATCAAACATTTTAGGCATTTGATTTTTCCAGCCCTCAGTTATTGAGTTACCCATAAAAACTACTCTACCTTCATTTTGGTTAATGACTACCTCTTTGTTTTTGTCTTCATATCGAGCGAGGTTTGCCCAGTCATAATGCATATTAATAATTCTCAAGTCAATACCCTCTAGGGGACTTGGTTTTTCTTGTGCTACTAAATAGTTTAAAACAAGTAAAACGGTTGGTATTAAAAAATAAAATTTAGGCATACTTAATTTAGCTATCATCTGGATTCCTAATATTTTCAACTAATTCCTGAATTTCACCATCTGGTGCAGGCGTATATTTTGATATTATGATTGAAACGGCGAAGTTGACCATCATAGCAAAGGTTCCAAAACCCTCTGGAGAAATACCAAACCACCAATCTTTTTCAGTTCCACCACCAAACCAACCAAATTTGAATTTAGTCATATAAAAAAGCATAAGTAGAACGCCGATCAGCATTCCGGTTACAGCCCCTTCTTTGTTCATTTTTTTACTAAAAATTCCCATTACGATTGCAGGAAAAAAGGATGCGGCGGCCAGTCCAAAAGCTAAAGCAACAGTCGCTGCTACAAATCCAGGTGGGTTAATACCAAAGTAAGCTGCTAAAACAACTGCTCCGACAGCAGACAAACGTGCAGCTATGAGCTCTCCTTTTTCACTTACATCAGGTTTTATAATTTTCTTGATTAAGTCGTGAGATACGGAGGAGGAAATAACTAAAAGTAGTCCTGCGGCAGTTGAAAGAGCTGCTGCCAAAGCTCCAGCGGCCATTATTGCAATCACCCAATTGGGGAGGTTGGCAATTTCTGGATTGGCTAATACCATAATATCTGCGTCGACCTTTAATTCGTTCACTTCTGGATCTGCAACATATTGAATTAGACCATCTTGATTTTTATCGTCATAAATAATCAGACCTGTTCTCTCCCACTTTTCAAACCATTCTGGGAGATCAGCGTAGGATTTGTTACTCACTGTTTCAATTAAGTTAGTTCTAGAAAAAACTGCGACCGCTGGTGCAGTTGTATATAGAATAGCAATAAAAAGTAAGGCCCATCCAGCAGATTTTCTAGCATCACTAACTTTCTTTACAGTAAAAAAACGAACAATAACATGGGGTAAACCAGCTGTTCCAACCATTAGTGCAGCAGTAATAAAAAACATATCTAATGTGGATTTTTTACCAGAAGTATATTTATGGAATCCAAGCTCTCGTTCTAATCCATCTAGTTTATCCAGTAAATAGATACCGTCACTTCCTGCAGATCCAAATCCAATTTGTGGTATTACATTTCCAGTAACCATTAAGGAAATAAATATTGCAGGTAACATAAAAGCAAAGATCAATACACAATACTGTGCTACTTGGGTATATGTAATTCCTTTCATTCCTCCCAAAACTGCATAGAAGAGAACAATTAACATACCAATAAATACTCCAGTGTTAATATCCACCTCTAAATAGCGAGAGAATACAACTCCTACCCCACGCATTTGCCCTGCTATGTAGGTAAATGAAACGATCAAAGCGCAAAAAACTGCAACAGAACGAGCAATATTAGAATGATATCGGTCTCCTATAAAATCAGGAACAGTGAATTTTCCAAATTTTCTAAGATAAGGTGCCAGCAAAAGAGCTAATAAAACATAACCTCCGGTCCAACCCATCAAATAGACTGAACCATCATATCCATTAAAAGAAATGATTCCGGCCATTGAGATAAAAGAGGCTGCTGACATCCAATCTGCAGCCGTAGCCATTCCATTTGCAATAGATGGAACTCCTTTTCCTGCGATATAAAATTCTCCAGTTGAAGAAGCCCTAGAAATTATAGCAATGGCAATATAAATCGAAAAGCTTATCCCCACTGCGATCCATATCCAATATTGTAATAACATTATTTTTCGTCTTTAAATTTTTTATCCAAACTATTCATCAAATAGATGTATACAAAAATTAAAATTACAAAAACATAAATCGCACCTTGTTGAGCAAACCAAAAGCCAAGCTTAAATCCTCCAAAACGGATTTTATTTAATTGATCAACAAGTAAAATCCCAAAGCCAAAAGAGACTGTAAACCATACAAGTAATAGTACTACTAGATATTTAAGATTAGTTTTCCAATAGTTCTGTTTAATATTCACTCAGCATTAATTATTAGTTGCTGGCAAATATATATAAATTCAAACAGGAAAGAAGTTAAATATATTTTAAAAAAAATCTAGGTTGTGAAAAATTTAAAAGGCAATTGCAAAGATTTTTAAATAATATTCAATTTTGTAAATTTCAGCATGATTAAACTCATATAGTTTGGCAGCACTTACAATAACACCCTATATTAGTCTAAGCTTTTTATTAGCAATAGGTTGCGCCTTGTTACTTGGTATAGCAAAATCGGGGATCAAGGGATTGGCTGTTTTAATAGTAACAGGTTTGGCATTAATCTATGGTGCGCGAGAATCCACAGGAATTTTGATGCCACTATTGATCTGTGGAGATATTTTCGCAGTCATTTACTACAAAAGCCATGTCAAATGGATGTATTTAATAAAACTACTTCCGTGGATGGTAACAGGAGTTCTCACTGGTGTATTTTTTGGTAAAGATTTACCTGAAGATTTATTTCAGTCTGGTATGGCGGTAATCATCCTACTAAGTGTAGTGATGATGTATTATTGGGAACAAAAAAAGAATAAACAAGTTCCAACCCATTGGAGTTTTGCTGCATTGATGGGAATGATGGCAGGTTTTACTACAATGGTTGGGAACTTAGCTGGAGCATTTTCTAACATTTATTTTTTGGCGATTAGACTCCCAAAAAATGAATTTATTGGAACTGCTGCCTGGTTGTTTTTTTTTATTAATCTATTTAAAGTACCCTTTCATATATGGTCATGGGGTACAATAAACTGGATTTCTTTTCAAGTAAGTTTAAGCTTAATTCCTGCAGTGATTTTGGGGTTTAGTTTAGGAGTTTTTTTGGTGAAAAAAATTAAAAATGACAAATACCGCCTTCTTATACTATTAATGACAGGGCTTGGAGGTTTAGTTATATTATTAAAATAATTATTTGGCTACGTTTACTGCTCTTGTCTCTCTTATTACCGTAACCTTCACTTGGCCAGGGTAAGTCATATCTGTTTGTATTTTCTGAGAAATTTGAAAGGATAGCTCTGCTGACTGATCATCTGATACTTTTTCACTTTCTACAATTACCCTCAATTCTCGTCCGGCTTGTATGGCATAAGCTTTATTTACACCATTAAAGTCATAAGCTATATTTTCTAAATCTTTTAGCCTCTGAACATAACTGTCCAACACTTGTCTTCTGGCGCCTGGACGTGCACCAGAAATGGCGTCACAAACCTGAACTATGGGAGATAAAAGTGAGGTCATTTCGATTTCATCATGATGCGCACCGATAGCATTACAGACCTCCTTTTTCTCGCCATTTTTCTCAGCCCATTCCATTCCTAGAATAGCATGGGGTGTTTCTGTTTCTTCTTCGGGAACTTTCCCAATATCGTGAAGTAAACCAGCTCGTTTTGCTAATTTTGGATTTATCCCTAACTCTGAGGCCATAACGCCACATAATTTAGCCACTTCTCGGGAGTGTTGTAATAAATTTTGCCCATATGAAGAGCGATATTTCATTCGACCAACTATTTTAATCAATTCTGGATTTAATCCGTGTACTCCTAAATCAATGACTGTTTGTTTCCCAACTTCAGTGATTTCATTTTGAATCTGCTTTTTGATTTTATTTACTACTTCTTCAATTCTAGCAGGGTGAATTCTTCCATCGGTAACTAATCTGTGAAGGGATAACCTTGCAATTTCTCGTCTGATAGGATCAAAGCATGAAAGAATAATTGCTTCAGGTGTGTCATCTACAATAATTTCTACTCCAGTTGCGGCCTCAATAGCGCGGATATTTCTTCCTTCACGTCCAATTATTCTTCCTTTGACTTCATCTGAATCCAAGTTGAAAACTGAAACACAATTCTCAATCGCCTCCTCTGTTCCAATTCGTTGAATAGTGTTGATTATTATTTTTTTTGCCTCCTGTTCAACTGTCAATTTAGCCTCCTCAAGACATTGTTGAGTATAAGTCATTGCTTCGGATTTGGCTTTATTTTTAAGGGAATTAACAAGTTCTTGTTTGGCATCATCAGAGGAAATCCCAGATATGTTTTCTAACTTTTCTAACTGAATTTTGTGGGTCGCATCGAGTTCATTTTGCCTAACCTCTAATTTATCAAGCCTTTTTTGGAGTAAATCATTTTTTTGTTGTAATGATTGAGATAAATTTTTATTGCGATTCAAATCATTGATTAGTTTATTTTCCTTTTCCCGAATTTGGGCTTCAGTGTCAGAAGCCTTTTTTTCTCTTTGAAAAATTACTTTTTCATGATCAGATTTCAATTCAATAAAACGCTCTTTTGCTTGCAATAATTTTTCACTTTTAATTCGTTCAGCCTCTCGCTTGGCTTGATCAACTATTTCCTTTGCTTCATTAATTGCTGTAACTCTTTGTCTATTATTTTTTCCTCTTTGAAGAAAAATTCCAATATAAACACCAGTAAATATACCTACAATTGAAAATATAATTATGCTTGTAATTTCATCCATTTTATTAGATTTAGTAATTAAAAAAGCCTGCATCAGCAATGAGTTTTTGTATAAACTCCTAAATAAACATGTTTGAGGCTACACAGCTGATCAAGTTTCTACTCTTGGTAGCTTGCTTTTACAACCATAACTCACCTCTCTTAAATTAAAGCTCGTTGAGTTTATCAAAAAAACGCTAATACAGGCAGTCTGTATTAATTAAAAAGAACTTAATATGCAGAAAGGTGAAGGTCTATTAAGTTTATCAACTCATTTACTTTGTCCGACGGTTCACTTTCAATTTTATTTTGAAGCTTAATTTCCAGTTCCGCTGCATATTGTAGGGCACACATGGCCAAAACATCTTGTTTATCACGAACTGCATAATTGTTTTCCAGTTGTTTAGTCATAGAATCAATTTTAATAGCAGACGCCCTAAGCGATGACTCTTGATTCGGAGATATGGATAATGGGTAGACGCGGTCAGCGATGTTAAGTTTAATTTTTATCTTTTCACTCATGAACTATTTTATTTCAGAGAGATGGTTTATACAAAAATCTACCTCTTTTATTATACTATTTATTTTGCGTTTGGAAATTGCTTTACTTTCATTACTGCCTAATAAAGAATTAGCTATCTTAAGTGAATCATTATCTGACTTAAGTTGTGAAATTTGAGCTTTGAAATCAACCTTCGATTGCTCTAATTCTTTTACTTCATTTTTTAAATTATTAATTAAGAGATGATTGTCCTTTAACTTATTTAATAATTGAACAATTTTTTCCTCTAACGTATCAAAATGATTCAAAATGTCTCCAATTAAGATTTACAAATCTTTAAAAACCAAATTTAACGATTCCCAATTAATTTAATTGACTCAATTAATTATTTTAAAAATTTTAACAGTGATTTATGATTTTAAAGTTCCAAAATAAAATAATATTGTTATTTCCGATCGTGACAGTTAACACTTATAAATATATATGAATCATTTGATTAAAAATATTTATTTAATAAAAGGTATTTATTGAAGATTTGATCATTTATTAAATAGTCATTTCAAAAAATGTATTTTTGTGTGTATTGATGAATTTTCATGAATAGATTTAAAATTTCTTATTTATATTTTTTTATAAACTCGCTACTTATATTTGGTCAATATAAAAAGGATTTAATTGCACCCCTTGATATACCCTTTTCTTTGTCTGGAACTTTTGGAGAACCTAGAGCTACTCACTTTCACCTAGGCCTTGATATTAGGACACAAGGCAAAGAAGGGTTGGAGGTTAAAAGTATTTCATCAGGTAGTGTAAGCAGAATACGAATTTCTTTGAGCGGTTACGGAAAAGCAATCTATATAGATCATCCTGATCAGACTACTTCTGTTTATGCACACCTTCAAAAATTTGCTCCAAAAATCGAATCCTACATCAAAAAATTTCAATATATTAATGAAAGCTATACAATACAAAAATTTCCAAAAAAAGACGAGCTCTTGATTGAAAAGGGAGAATTGATTGGCTTTTCTGGAAATACTGGAGGTTCCTCAGGACCTCATTTACATTTCGAAATAAGAGAAAGAAAATCTCAAAAACCTATTAATCCACTACTTTATGATTTACCTGTTCATGATGAACAGCGACCTCAATTACAAAAACTGTTTATTTTTTTCCATAATAAAAATCATATTTTACCTCATATTGAGGCAATTTCACTAAATAAAACTAATGACAGTATTTACGAAACTGCTAGAATTGAAACTTCTGGTAAAATTGGTCTAGGCATTCAAATGTTTGATCGTCAGGATTTAAGTTACAGCAGGAATGGGGTATACAGTACTAAAGTAATCGTCAATGGAAAATTAATTTCTCATTATGAGTTTGATCAACTAATGATAGACGAATCAAAAAAATTATATAATGTAATAGATTATAAAAATTATGTACAAACACGATTGAAAATATTTAAGCTGTTTTATGCAGAAGATATTAAACTCAATTTCATGAATTCACTAGTAGAACATGGAATATTTGAAATTGAATTTGGTAAATCATATCATATTTTAATCGAAGTGGAAGATTTCTCTGGAAATAAGTCAATCATTGAGACCTATATTGAGGGGACAAAAAATACTTTAAAACAAGCGAAACTTAGAGGGAAATTAATAAAAGCTGATGAAGATTACTTGTATTCCTCAAAAAATAAAGAAGTATATTTTCCAAAAAATACTTTTTTTGATACTGTCAAAATTGAAATCATTGAAAATGGAGATGATATTGAGATCGGTCCAAACCTTTTTCCTATTGCAAATCCTTACGAAATTAAATTCAGTTTAAATGAAAAGGATTCTTTAAAACGCATTCAGACATTTGTTGCAAAAAAATTAAAAAAATCACATAAATATTTGCATACTGAATTGAATAAAAATAGTTTGATAGCAAAGGTTAACGAACTTGGAACTTATACTTATGTCAGAGACAGCTTAGCACCAACAATAATTCCAAATAATTTCAAACCAAAACAATGGTTAAGTAAATTTAAGTTTCTTAGTTTAAAAATTAATGACGATTTTTCTGGAATTAAAAAATATAGCGGTTCAATAAATGGGGAATGGGTATTGTTTGAATATGAGCCCAAAAAGAAAATGCTGACATATGACTTTTCTGATAAATATTTTGAAAATGTAAAACACAAACTTAAGCTTGAAGTTGAAGACAATGTTGGAAACAAAAAAATTTATCAAACTACTTTTTTCAGAAAATACGATTTAAAAGATTAGATAATTAGATTTACTTTAATTCAGCCAAAACTTTAATCACATAATCGATTTCCTTTTTCGTGTTAAATGAAGAAAAAGAAAATCTAATTGAAGGTCTATTTTTAATCAGATCAGTTCTTTTTAATCTTTCAAGAACATGAGAACCAGCTGATGCACCAGCCTGGCAAGCACTACCTTTAGAGCAAGCAATACCATTTAGATCCATATGAAAATCAATTAGTTGTAACTTATTAACATCCAGGGGCAATGCCACATTAACTATAGTATAAGTACTATGATTTAAATCATCGCACAAGCCATTAAAATGTACTTCAGGGAAAAAAACTTTTATTTGTTCTATAAAATATTTCTTCAACTTAAGGACATAATCTTTCTCTTCTTCAAAATTTTTGTAAGCGATTTCAAAAGCTTTTTCCATTCCAATAATATTGTGAACTGCCTCTGTACCTGCTCTTAGGCCTCTTTCCTGAGGTCCACCAAAAATAAATGCATCCAATCCTGAATTTTTTCGAATAAAAGAAAACCCAACTCCTTTAGGTCCATGAAACTTATGTCCAGAAGCCGAGAGAAAATCTACTGGAAGTGTTTTTAAATCGTAATTAAAATGACCGATTCCCTGAACTGCGTCAGAATGAAATAAGGCACCATAAGATTTAGTAATATTACCGATAAGGTGTAGGTCTATAATATTACCAATTTCATTATTTATATGCATTAAACTTACTAATTTCATAGAGTCATCAGCACTTAAAAGCTTTTCTAAACTTGATATTTTTGGTAATCCGTTATCTTCAAGGTCAATTAGTTGGACTTCAGTGCCTTTCATTTTTAAATCCTCTAAAGTCTCTAAAACTGCATGATGTTCAATTGGGGAGGAGATGATTTTTTTTACACCTAAATCACGTACTGCACAACTAAGAATGCTATTGTCAGATTCAGTTCCACCTGAGGTAAAAATAATTTCTTGAGGCTCACAATTCAACAGTTTAGACATACTTTTTCTGGCATTTTCGATAGAGGATTTTGCCGACCTTCCAAAACCGTGGGTGGAAGAGGGGTTACCGTAAACTGATAACATACTATCCGACATCAAATCAATTACTTCTTTTCGAATAGGCGTGGTAGCCGCATTGTCAAAATATACTTTCATTTAACTACTATATTCTTAGGCTAAACTATGTGTTAATTTCTAATGATCTTAAAGTATTAGTGATAATTGATATACATTCATTTAGCTGTTCTTCAGTAATTACAAGTGGGGGGGCAAAACGAATAATATTTCCGTGAGTTGGTTTAGCAAGTAGACCATTATCCTTAAGTTTTATACATATATCCCAAGCGGTATCACTTTTTTGAGTGTCATTTATAACAATTGCATTTAGCAGGCCCTTTCCTCTTACCAACTTTACTAAATCAGAGTTTTTAGTAAATTTTTGAAGTTGGTCCCTAAAAATATTTCCAAGTTTGTATGCATTTTCAATCAACCCCTCGTCAAGGATAACTTTTAATGCCTCAGTAGCAACTGCAGCAGATAATGGGTTTCCACCAAAAGTGGAGCCATGCTCCCCAGGTTTAATACATAACATAACATGGTCATCGCATAATACTGCAGAGACAGGTAAAACTCCTCCAGATAAAGCTTTACCCAATACAAGAATATCTGGGCGAGCCTCCTCATAATCCGTAGCAAGCATTTTGCCTGTTCTTCCAATACCCGTTTGAATCTCATCAGCAACCATCAACACATTGTATTTACTACAAAGCCTTCTGACTTCTCTTAAATATCCATTATCGGGAACAATTACACCTGCTTCTCCTTGAATAGGCTCAAACATAAATGCAGCACAATTTGGATCAGTTAATTTTTTTTCTAAAGTAACTAGGTCATTGTAAGGGATAATATCATATCCAGGCATAAATGGTCCATATCCATTATATGATGATGGATCAGTAGAACTAGAAATAGCTGCTAGGGTTCTTCCCCAAAAATTACCCTCAGGAAAAATTATTTTTGCAGAATTCTTTTTAATTCCTTTTTTCTCATAACCCCATTTTCTTGATAATTTTACTGCAGTTTCTCCTGCTTCAACTCCAGAGTTCATTGGCAAGCATTTGTTATAACCAAAAAGATCAGTCAAAAACTTCTCAAAACCTCCAAGAATATCATTATAGAATGCCCTAGACGTTAATGTAAGATTGGATGATTGCTCATGGAGAGCGCTAATGATTTTGGGATGGCAGTGACCTTGATTAACAGCGGAATAAGCAGATAAAAAATCATAATATTTTTTTCCATCGACATCCCAAAGAAAAACTCCCAAACCCTTTTTTAGTACTACAGGTAATGGTTTGTAATTGTGAGCTCCATGTTTAGCTTCTAATTCAATGTAATAAGTATTTAGTGATTCTTGTGTAGTTTTCATCATAAATCTCCTATACTACTAAATGAAATTTAAATTTGGAATAATAAAAAGCAAAAATAGAAATATTATTATAATAATCCTGATCCCCCATATACTATATGGTTAATTTAAAACACGAAACCTTTAATTTTCTGATTTTATAAATATGAATGAGTAAAAAAACAATTCTATTTTTGCAAAATGCCTAGAAAGATTAAAAGAGAGCTTTTCGAAGATTTGGAGGTGGTAGATATTAGCTCTAAAGGAGCAGGTATTGTCAAATCAAAAGAGGGCAAGGTAATATTCGTTCAAGGTGTGGTTCCAGGAGATAGGGTAACCATAGAAATATATAAAAAAAAGAGGAAATTTTTTGAAGCCAGGTTAATTCGGATAGATCATCCATCTCCAAATAGGGTAACTCCAGTTTGTCTTCACTTTGGGGTTTGTGGAGGTTGCAAATGGCAAAACTTAAATTATAAAACGCAACTTAAATTTAAACAAAAGGAAGTTCTACAAAACCTAAAAAATCTTTCTGGAATGATCCTTCCAAAGATTGATGAGATCAAAGCAGCTGAAAAACCCTATTTCTACAGAAATAAAATGGAATATACCTTTTCAAATAAACGGTGGTTGACTGTAGAAGAGATTAAATTAAAAAAGAAAAATCTTGAAAAAAATGGATTAGGCTTCCATAAATCAGGAATGTGGGATAAAGTAGTGGATATTGAAAAATGTCATTTACAAAAAAATCCTGCGAACAATATACGAAACTCAGTTAAGAAGTTTGCACTGGATAATAATTTAGCATTTTTTAACCCCAGGGAGAAATCAGGATTTTTAAGAACTTTAATGATTCGTAATTCAAATCAAGGTGAATTTATGGTTCTAATTCAATTTTACCACGAAAATAAAGAACAGCGAGAAGCCATTCTAAATCATTTAAAAGATAAATTTCATTTAACTGCCTTGCTATACTGTATAAACTCGAAAGCGAATGACACCCTGTATGATCAAGAAATTATAACTTATGATGGTAGTGAATTCATTACAGAAGTTATGGAGGGATTAAAATTTAGAGTTAATGCAAAGTCTTTTTTTCAAACAAACTCTGAACAAGCTTATGAACTGTACAAAATTACACGAGAATTTGCAGATCTAAAAGGACACGAATTGGTCTACGATTTGTATACTGGTACTGGTACAATCGCTTTGTTTATAGCTCGTAAATGCAAAAAAGTAGTAGGTGTTGAGTCAGTCCCTGAAGCAGTAGCTGTAGCAAAAGAAAACGCTGAAATTAATGGAATTAAAAATACATTTTTTGAAGTTGGTGATATGCGAAAAGTGTTTAATCTAGACTTCATTAATCGACATGGGGTAGCAGATTTGGTTATTACCGATCCCCCTAGAAATGGTATGCATCCAAATGTTATAAGGCATTTACTCCTATTGGCTCCCAACAAAATCGTTTATATCAGTTGTAACAACGCCACTCAGGCAAGAGACCTTTCTTTGATGAAAGAAAAATACAAACTTTCAAAATGCCAGACGTTAGATATGTTTCCCCAAACACAACATATTGAAAATGTCGTACTTTTGGAAAAGATTTAAAAAGATGAATCTGCGGAAATTAATCCTCCTTTGCTTTTTAGGACTTCTGTCTTGTGAAAAAGACGATATCTGTCTAGAGGGAACCCCAGGTACTCCAAAAATGATAGTATTATTTAAGGATTATAACGATCCCTCAACTTCTAAGGCTGTAAACGATCTTACTATCAAAGGATTAAGACGAGAAGAAAACTATCAAATCTTTTCTGGGGATTCTATTGCATTGCCATTAAGAAACAACTTTGATATTACCCAATACAAGCTTGTTCTTGATACAGGTTCTGAAAAACAGACTTCAGATTCAATTCAAATCAATCATAAGCAGTTTGATATTTACATTAATAGAGCATGTGGATACAAAAGCAATTATATCTTTGGAAATCCAGCTTTTTATCTCCTATCACAAGGTAATGGTTGGATTAAAAGTATAGCAATAATTAAAGACACAATAACAGATGAAACAAGTTCACATTTGGCTATTTATCACTAAACTATTGTTCCTGCCGATCATGGCTAATTCGCAAGAGATTAGTGAAAAAATAATCGTCATAGATTCTGTTAAAAAAAGAGAGAAAAAAACCTACGTCCTTCGTTTTGGGATGGATTTATCAAAACCATTAAAAACCCAATTTGAAAATGACTATTTTGGACTAGAACTAGTTGGAGACATCCGTTTGTACAAAGAAATATACGGAGCAATTGAACTAGGAAATGAAAAAAGGACGAGCCAGTCAGAACAAATAAATTTCACTACCTCCGGAAGTTATATAAAGTTAGGCTTTGATTACAATATGTATAAAAACTGGAAGGGTATGAACAATGCTATATTTCTTGGCATGCGTTTTTGTAATAGCTTTCACAAGCAAAAAGTAAATGAATATGAAATTTATCAACTAGATCATTATTGGCCAGAAGAACCGATTTCAAGTGGGCTCGAAATTACGGAAAGAGACAAGCTTAAAGCTGGATGGATCGAAATCATTGCGGGTATGAAGGTAAAAATTTTCAACAATTTTTACATGGGATTTAGCCTAAGATTAAATCGTTTACTCAGTGATACTCTTCCTAGAAACTTTGACAATTTATACATTCCAGGTTTCAACAAGAAAACGGACGAAAATATCTGGGGAGCTGGTTTTAACTATACCCTAACCTACGCTGTTCCGATAAAGATTTAACTGAGCTTTTAGGATTTTTGTTTATCCTTAAGCTTGTGGATTTTTTTAGTTCCCTTATAAACGGGAAAATAGCACAAACGGGTTTCCAATTTACCATTAAAAAGTTTTATTTTTTTTGAAGGGCGAAGTCCGAGATGCTTTAAGGCATCAAAATTAGATGAAATCATCCAAGCATCAGTATTTGGATATGATCGCTTTAGAGTATCACCAAATTTTTGATACAAATTATTTATATTTCCTCCCAAACGTTCTCCATAAGGAGGATTGGTTAGAAGGTGTAATGGTAATTCGCCTAACTTTTGAGAGTTAAAAAAATTCGCTTGATTAACTTGAATAAAATCCTCAAGTGAAGCATTCTTAATATTTAGAGTCGATTTATCCAAAGCAGAGGGGGCCTTATCAAAACCATAAATTTTTACCCCTGGTGATACAACTCTATTTAACTGCGAATTTTTGATTTTATGAAAAAGAGTCTCATCCCAGTCGATCCATTTTTCAAAGGCAAATTCATTTCTATTAAGGTTGGCAGGAATTCTTGCAGCCATCATAGCGGCTTCAATTAATATTGTACCACTTCCACACATTGGGTCAAGAAAATCCTTTAATCCATCCCAACCAGATCGCTTGATTATACATGCCGCTAAAACTTCATTTAATGGGGCAATATTGGTAAATTTCCTGTAACCTCTATGGTGCAGAGATTCACCAGAGGTATCAATAGATAAATTACATTTTCTATCAAAAATATGAAGATGAAGTCGAATATCAGGGTGACTAGTATCCACTGAAGGTCTTTTTTGTAAATCCTTTCTAAATCGATCTACAATAGCATCTTTGCAACGCTGAGATACATATAAAGAGTGACTAAAGTATTTTCCAAAAACTACACTATCTATAGCAAATGTCTGATTTATTCCCATTACGGTTTTCCAATCAAAATTGTAAATCTGATCATATA
>CACIXU010000001.1:30000-254689 GCA_902590705.1 uncultured Bacteroidota bacterium
TCACTGCTGTAAAACATTATATAGCATTCGGAGTTTATCAGGAATTGGTAGGTGGTGAAACCCCCGCATCCAATCAGTAGCTCTACCTCTATATAACTATTACAACGCTGCACCTAAATGCATTTCGGGGAGTACGAGCTATTTCCGAGTTTGATTGGCCTTTCACCCCTATCCACAAGTCATCCCAAGACTTTTCAACGTCAACGGGTTCGGTCCTCCACTGTGTGTTACCACAGCTTCAACCTGCTCATGGATAGATCACTCGGTTTCGCGTCTACCACTGCTAACTTAACGCCCTATTCAGACTCGCTTTCGCTACGGATTCTCCACTGAATGGATTAACCATGCTAGCAAAGGTAACTCGTAGGCTCATTATGCAAAAGGCACGCCGTCACCAGTAAAACTGGCTCCGACCGCTTGTAAGCGTATGGTTTCAGGTTCTATTTCACTCCCTTATTCAGGGTTCTTTTCACCTTTCCCTCACGGTACTGGTTCACTATCGGTCTCTCAGGAGTATTTAGCCTTACCGGATGGTCCCGGCGAATTCATGCAAGGTTTCACGTGCCCCGCACTACTCAGGATACCTATATCAATAACTGTTATTACCTATACGGGACTATCACCCTCTATGGTGCTACTTTCCAGTAGCTTCTAGTTCTGCAAGCATCGAATATTAAGGTCCTATTACCCCTAATTTGCCGTAACAAATTAGGTTTGGGCTATTCCGCTTTCGCTCGCCACTACTAACGGAATCACTATTGTTTTCTTCTCCTCCGGATACTTAGATGTTTCAGTTCTCCGGGTTTGCTTCCACCAAGGTGGATACTAGGTCTTCAACCTAGTGGGTTGCCCCATTCGGATATCTGCGGATCAAAATGTATGTGCCATTCCCCGCAGCTTTTCGCAGCTTATCACGTCCTTCATCGCCTCTGAGAGCCTAGGCATTCCCCATACGCTCTTAATTAGCCTATCGTAACTTAAATTACTCTTTCTTTAAAATTGCTTTAAAAAAAATTCTCTATTATATTTTGCTCGTTCTCTATTATTTCTCAATAATAGTTAACTCTTGTATTTTCAATATGTCAAGGAACGTTTTAGTGGAGAATATCGGAGTCGAACCGATGACCTCTTGAATGCAAATCAAGTGCTCTAGCCAGCTGAGCTAATTCCCCATTTAATGAAAAAAGGAACAATTTTCCCTAATTCAGGGGCATTGTCAACCCTAAATTCTCTATTTAATGTAATTGAATTCAAAAGTAAAAAGTCTAATATTAGTTAGTTGTAGTCTCGGGCAGACTCGAACTGCCGACCTCTACATTATCAGTGTAGCGCTCTAACCAGCTGAGCTACGAGACTCTACTTGTTTGATTTCTCTTACAGTATGTAAAAAAATGACAGCTAAGCGAAAAAGAAAATTTGTCTTAAGCCAGTTTGTTGTTCGTCGTCTTTCCATATCTAACCAAAAAATGGGAAGATAATTCTCTAGAAAGGAGGTGTTCCAGCCGCACCTTCCGGTACGGCTACCTTGTTACGACTTAGCCCCAGTTACTAGTTTTACCCTAGGCAGCTCCTTTCGGTCACCGACTTCAGGTACCCCCAGCTTCCATGGCTTGACGGGCGGTGTGTACAAGGCCCGGGAACGTATTCACCGCATCATGGCTGATATGCGATTACTAGCGATTCCAGCTTCACGCAGTCGAGTTGCAGACTGCGATCCGAACTGAGACCGGTTTTGAAGATTCGCTCCTACTCGCGTAGTGGCTGCTCTCTGTACCGGCCATTGTAGCACGTGTGTAGCCCAGGACGTAAGGGCCGTGATGATTTGACGTCATCCCCACCTTCCTCACGGTTTGCACCGGCAGTCTCGCTAGAGTACCCAACTTAAATTGCTGGCAACTAACGATAGGGGTTGCGCTCGTTATAGGACTTAACCTGACACCTCACGGCACGAGCTGACGACAACCATGCAGCACCTTGTAAGTAGTCCGAAGAAAGGTTCATCTCTGATCCATGCAACTTACATTTAAGCCCTGGTAAGGTTCCTCGCGTATCATCGAATTAAACCACATGCTCCACCGCTTGTGCGGGCCCCCGTCAATTCCTTTGAGTTTCACTCTTGCGAGCGTACTCCCCAGGTGGGTCACTTATCACTTTCGCTTAGCCACTCAGCTAACCAATGTTAGTCAAACAGCTAGTGACCATCGTTTACGGCGTGGACTACCAGGGTATCTAATCCTGTT
The DNA here is from genome assembly GCA_902590705.1 of uncultured Bacteroidota bacterium. Taxonomy (GTDB): domain Bacteria; phylum Bacteroidota; class Bacteroidia; order Flavobacteriales; family Flavobacteriaceae; genus UBA8316. The sequence continues at coordinate 32,241 of CACIXU010000001.1, forward strand.
CGCTACCCACGCTTTCGTCCCTGAGCGTCAGTATATTGTTAGTAATCTGCCTTCGCAATCGGTATTCTGTGTAATATCTATGCATTTCACCGCTACACTACACATTCTAACTACTTCACAATAACTCAAGTCTACCAGTATCAAAGGCAGTTCTATCGTTGAGCGATAGGATTTCACCTCTGACTTAATAGACCGCCTGCGGACCCTTTAAACCCAATGATTCCGGATAACGCTTGGATCCTCCGTATTACCGCGGCTGCTGGCACGGAGTTAGCCGATCCTTATTCTTACAGTACCGTCAGGCTAGTACACGTACTAACGTTTCTTCCTGTATAAAAGCAGTTTACAACCCATAGGGCCGTCTTCCTGCACGCGGCATGGCTGGATCAGAGTTGCCTCCATTGTCCAATATTCCTCACTGCTGCCTCCCGTAGGAGTCTGGTCCGTGTCTCAGTACCAGTGTGGGGGATCTCCCTCTCAGGACCCCTACCTATCGTAGTCTTGGTGAGCCGTTACCTCACCAACAAACTAATAGGACGCATGCCTATCTTTTACCACCGTAATTTTCTTCCATCTCACAGGAGTGTGTTGGATCGTATGGGGTATTATTCAAAATTTCTCTTGACTATCCCCCAGTAAAAGGTAAGTTGCATACGCGTTACGCACCCGTGCGCCGGTCGTCAGCGGATTGCAAGCAATCCCTGTTACCCCTCGACTTGCATGTGTTAAGCCTGCCGCTAGCGTTCATCCTGAGCCAGGATCAAACTCTTCGTTGTAGTTTTTTAATATTATTAACGAACTCACAACGTAATTGACTTTAGTCTCAAAATGGTTCTAATTCGCTTGTATCAAATTGATACGCGCTGTCATTTTTATATTATCTTTCAATGAACTTAATGCTTATAAAGATTTCAATCCATAAGCGGGTGCAAATATAAATTGCTTTTTTAAAGTTAACATACTTTTTTTGTTTTTTTTTTCAATTATTTTAAGATTTAAATTAAGTGTAAAAAAAATGAGTAATTCATTCAATATTTATTAAAGGTTAGGAAGGTTTTTTATCTTCAAATTTTGGCTTATTTTCTTTCCAATAAATGTATAAAGCATCCAAGTCATAGTCTAAAGCCGTGTCCTGTCGTTCTAGCCGCTCTTCTGAAAAGGCTCGTTGTAATATATCTTCTATCAAATAATCCTCATAAACCTCCTTGGGGTTATAAGTATCTTTAAGAGATAGTTTGAATAATGATGCGGTGGTTTGATAAATTAAAGCGCGCCAGCCATTTCGGAGTTCTTTTACTAATTGATGAGTAGTATTTCCAGTTTGACGATGAATAAGTTTAATTAAAATTTTTCCTTGAGATCTAGAAAGTTTCCTCAGTTCAAGTTCAAATTCATTATAGATAAAATCCTCAATTAGTCTTAAATATTTACGCTTTTTCCTTTGTGAGTTAATTTGATTTAATCTTTCTGTCAAAATTTTTAAACGATCAGCTGCCAATTTAGCATATTGGTAGACCCTCAAGGTTCGCTGTCTTAATAAAATATAGCGCTTAGCTTCCTGATAACTTACGAACTTTAAAGGTTGAAATACTACGACCTCTTTTAACTCTATTTCTGATCGTATTATAGTATCTCCCTCAATTACAAAATAATCTTCCGCTCTATCAGGATCTATCTTGGGTAATTGGGCCTGTACAAAGTTTATAAATGTCAAAAAAAGAGCCAGACGAGCTAAAATCATTTACAACAAATTTATAAATAAAACCAAGTATTATAATTTTCAATTACTTACTAATTATTAATTTAGTATGTCGTTTTTAAAAAATTTACAAATGAAAATACTCAGTAAAAAATCGTTAGCTTTTTTAGAAAAATATTTAAATAACGCTTCTCCGACTGGTTATGAGTGGGAGGGTCAGAAAATATGGATGGAATATTTAAAACCATATGTTGATAATTTTATTACTGATACTTATGGAACTGCTGTGGGTGTAATAAATCCCGATGCTTCCCATAAAGTGGTTATTGAAGGTCACTCAGACGAAATCTCTTGGTATGTAAATTATGTTACTGATAAAGGTTTGATCTACGTTATACGGAATGGAGGAAGTGATCATCAAATTGCGCCATCCAAATGGGTTGATATTCATACTAAAAAAGGAATTATAAAAGGGGTATTTGGTTGGCCTGCAATTCACACTAGAAAAAACGGTAAAGAGGAATCCCCGAAATTAGAAAATATTTTTATTGATATTGGCGCCAAGGACAAAGCCGAAGTCCAGAAAATGGGTGTACATGTTGGCTGTGTTATTACATATCCCGATACATTTCAAATTATTAATAAAAATAAGTTTATTTGTCGAGCTATCGATAATAGAGCAGGTGGTTTTATAATTGCTGAAGTTGGGCGATTATTAAATGAAAACAAGATTGATTTACCCTTTGGTTTGTACATTACAAATTCTGTACAAGAGGAAGTTGGATTGAGAGGGGCTGAAATGATAACAAATACTATCAAACCTGACGTTGCAATTGTCACCGATGTATGTCATGATACAACTACTCCAATGATAAACCAAAAACAGCAAGGAGATACAGAGATGGGTAAAGGTCCAGTTATTTCCTTCGCTCCAGCAGTCCATAACAAACTAAGGGAGAAAATTATTGAGACAGCCGAAACTAATAAAATTCCTTTCCAAAGATTGGCTTCCTCTCGCTTTACTGGAACTGACACTGATGCTTTTGCATACAGCAATGGCGGAGTTGCGTCAGCTTTGATATCTTTACCCTTACGCTACATGCACACTACTGTTGAAATGGTTCAAAGAGAGGATCTTGAAAATGTAATCCGTTTGATATATGAAACATTATTAAGAATTGATCTTGAAAAAGGGTTTAGCTATTTTGATTAACAGAATTATCCAAACTAAACATTACATTTATACTTAAAAATAGTTTTAAGGTTTACTCTTTTAAATAATTTAATGTAAATTTTATTAGACTATTTTATTACTACTTAAAATTGCCCTATTTATTCTCTTAACCACTGCAGGTCCTTCATAAACAAAACCTGTATATAATTGAATTAAGTCTGCCCCGGCATTAAGTTTTTCAATCGCATCATTCGGCTTGTGTATCCCACCAACTCCAATTATAGGAAAAGCCTTATTACTTTTTTCAACTAGAAATCGAATCACTTCAGTACTTTTATCTGTAAGAGGCTTCCCGCTCAAACCTCCACTCTCAAATTGATTTGACGATTTCAGATCCTTGCGGCTAAGGGTTGTATTAGTTGCAATAACTCCAGCAACATTAGTTTTTTTTATGATGTTTATAATATCCAGTAATTGATCCTTATTCAGATCTGGAGCAATTTTTAAAAGAATGGGTTTGGGTTTCTCTTTGGAATTATTCAAGTCTTGAAGGGTTTTGAGCAATTCAGTAAGGGGCTTTTTTTCTTGTAAAGCCCTTAGATTAGGAGTGTTAGGAGAACTAACATTAACAACAAAATAATCTACAAAGGGATAAAGGGAATTGAAGCAAAAGCGATAATCATCTACCGCTTTATTATTGGGCGTTGCCTTATTTTTTCCAATATTTCCACCAATAATTATATTTTTATTTTTATCCAATCTAGGGATAGCAGCTTCAACCCCCTCATTGTTGAAACCCATCCGATTTATTAAACCCTTATCTTCAGGCAACCTAAATAAGCGTTTTTTTGAATTCCCAGACTGAGGTTTTGGTGTAAGAGTTCCTATTTCAATAAAACCAAATCCAAAATTGGATAGCTCTTTATATAATTTAGCATCTTTGTCAAAACCGGCAGCAAGTCCAACGGGGTTTTTGAACTTAATTCCAAATAATTCCCTCTCGAGCTTGGGATGATTGACTACATATAATAACCTAATGAATTGAGAGATCCCAGGAATTTTATTTACCAACTTGATTAATGAAAAAGTGAAATAATGAATCCATTCAGGATCTCCAAGAAACAGTATGGGTTTTATAAAATATTGATACATAAATACATAATAAAAAAAAACCCGCCGCAGCGGGATAAAATTATTTTTTTGGAAGGTTTAATTTTTGACTCATTTCAAGTGATAGGGCTGATCGTTCTATTTTTAACTTACCTGCCATAGTCTCTATGATACAAGTATTATCATTATCATTTAGATCTAAAACTTTAGCATGAAGACCACTTTTCGTTATTACCCGATCTCCTTTGGATAAATCTCTCATAAAATTTTTTTCTTTCTTTTGTCTTCTTTGTTGAGGAAGTATAATAAAGAAGAAAAAAACAACAAGCATTAGGAGTAAAAAGGGCATTTGCCCTGAAAATCCATCCATAATTATCGTTAATTTGTATTTTGTTGTTGACGCGCTTTAGCTAATTCGTCTCTTTGTTTTTGTTTAACTGGATCGGCATTTACCATTGCTTTTATTCTAAGGGTTTCTCTACCACTTTGAGTGTTAGCAGAAATAGTGACAGTTTTTTGTTGCATGTTGGGCTTGTTATTTGAATCAAAACTTACTAAAATTTGTCCAGTTTCTCCAGGTTTTATGGGAGTATTCTTTGGATACTTAGGTACTGTACAACCGCAACTCCCTCTTGCATCAACAATTAAAAGATCTACTTTTCCTGTGTTTGTAAAGTTAAATGTAGTTTGAACAGTCTCTCCTTCTTTAATGGTCCCAAAGTCATGAGAAACTTTGTCAAAAGTCATTTCTGCTGTGATTGGTGAAGTATCGGAGGCCTTAGCGGCTTTTTCCTGATCTACTTTTTTTGTAGCGCTTTGATTACAGCCAGAAAAGCCAAAAACAAAAACAAAAATAATTAAGTAAATTAATTTTTTCATTATTTAAAATATTTTATACAATTCAAAATTAAAAAAAAAGTTATAATAAACCTCTACCAGTTTTATTTAAACACCCCTTCTTATTAAAATCTTTTATCATTTTATCTAATATCCCATTAATGAAAATATTACTCTTTGGAGTTGAATAATCTTTTGAAATTTCAATATACTCGTTCATAGTTACTTTTGGAGGAATTGTTGGGAAATATAATAATTCAGTTGTTGCCATCTTAATCAAGATAGCATCAATGAAAGCAATCCTATCACTATCCCAATTTGGAGTCCTTCCCTCAAGCTCTGATTTAAGCTCATCATTTTTAACAACAACTTTTTCTAAAAGTTCAACTGCAAACTGCGGGTCTTCTTCACTAGTACTCATCTCAGGGAAATTTAAGCTATTAAAGTCACTCGGATCAATTTTATTTAGCATCTTTAAAGTATATGTATTAACAACAGGAAGATCATCTATCCAAGTGAGTTCATGATCTTCCATATACTCATAAAAAACTTCTGATACCGCAATTATTTCTTTGAAAAAAAAAATTAATATTTCCCTATCTTGATTTATGGTTGGATTTTCTAACTTAGAATACGTAATGAAGGATTCACTTTCCATGAGATCTTTGAAAGCAGTTTTCACATATTCAAAGTCTAAATCCCAATATTTAATTTTTTTCTCTTTAATAATACTATTTAAAGCCTTATGACCAGAAATAAAGCTTAGGATTTTATTGTTGACCAGATTTCTAGATTTGTTATCCGAAGGACCATTACGTAACTCTTTTTGAAGTAAAATATGTTGCTGTGCATACTCATGTACAGACTTTAAAAAAGAAAGGATTGTAATGTAAAGTGAAAAGGTATTTAGAAAACTTTCTTCAAAAAACGTTATATGTTTATTCAGGTCGCTTTTTTCATTTAGAAAAAAGGAATAAAGCGACTGCATTACTTTTATTCGCAAATGTCTTCGGGTTAGCATCTAAATATTTGGAATCATAACCCAAAAATACTGCTTTAGATTTGATTCCAGCAAACATAAACACTTTTTGAATTTGAATCATGATGCATTTGATTAACTTTGGAACTTTTATAGAGAAAGGCATCAGAGACTATGAGAGAACTTCGTTACCTTAATAAATACCTCAAAAAGTACCGTTTAAAAATTCTTATAGGATTATTCATAACTATAATCTCCCGTATATTCTCATTATTTGCTCCTCGACTAATAGGAAACTCACTAACAGCAGTCGAAAAATACATAATCGAAAATAAGGAAACTTTTGAGTCCCTTAAAGAACTTCTACTAAATAATATTCTTATTATCATGGCAGCTACATTACTGTCAGGTTTTTTCACCTTTTTAATGCGGCAAACAATTATAAATGTTTCAAGATATATAGAGTTTGATCTAAAAAACGAAATATTTAATAATTATCAGAAGTTCTCTCTACGCTTTTATAAAAATAATAGAACAGGTGACATGATGAGTAGAATAAGTGAAGACGTAGGTAAGGTAAGAATGTATGTTGGTCCAGCAATAATGTATAGTATAAATACCATTACATTATTTATTTGTGTTATTTCTATTATGATTAGTATAGCTCCAAAATTATCTTTTTACACACTAATTCCACTTCCATTATTATCGATTATAATTTATAAGTTAAGTAAGGTAATTAATACTAGAAGTACGATAGTTCAAGAAATGCTTGCAAAGTTATCTTCTTACACTCAGGAGAGTTTTAGTGGTATTTCAGTAATTAAATCATATACACTAGAAAATTTTATGAATAAAAATTTTGAGAATTTAGCGTCTAAAACTAAGTCAATAAATATGAATTTAGTGAAAGTTCAAGCCTGGTTTTTCCCACTAATGATTCTATTAATTGGATTAAGTAATTTGACTGTAATATTTGTTGGTGGGAAACAATATATAAATGATGAGATAGAAATAGGTGTTTTGGCGGAATTCATTGTATACATAAACATGTTAACGTGGCCAGTTGCTGTTGTAGGTTGGGTAACATCTGTAGTGCAGCAAGCCGAAGCATCGCAAAAGAGAATAAATCGATTTTTAAATGAAAAAATTGAAATAAAAAATGGAAAAGGGATTAAAAAATTGATTAATGGAGAAATAATTTTTGATAATGTATCACTTTTTTATCCAGAAACTAAAATCAAAGCTTTGGATAAAATTAGTTTTAAAATTAAAGCAGGCCAAAAATTAGGAATAATTGGTAAGGTAGGTTCTGGAAAGTCAACCTTACTGAATTTAGTTAATCGGCTTTATGATGTTAATGAGGGGAGAGTTATAATTGACGGAAATAATGTTAGGGATTTTAAGCTTAATAGATTACGAAGTTTAATAGGAAATATTCCGCAAAATTCTTTTTTATTCTCTGAATCAATTGAAGACAATATTAGTTTCGGAAAACTTGACGCAACTTTAAAAGAGATAAAAGAGGCTTGTAAAGTTGCCGAAATACATGAAAGTATAATTGGATTCAAAAACGGCTATAAAACTTTGCTTGGAGAAAGAGGTCTAACCCTTTCAGGTGGGCAAATTCAACGTGTTTCTATTGCTCGAGCTATTATTAAAAATCCACAAATACTTTTATTTGATGATTGCCTATCTTCGGTAGATACAGATACTGAAGAAAAAATATTAAAAAATTTAAAAACAACTTGTCAAGATAAAACTACTATTATGGTTAGTAACAGAATTTCTTCAATAAAAGATGCCGATAAAATAATTGTGTTGGAAGATGGTAAAATAATCGAAGAAGGAGATCATAAAACATTAATAAAAAACAAAAATTATTATTCTGAACTTTTTAAGAGACAACAATACGAAAAAGAGCTTTAATTTGTTTTGTTCTGGATTTTTTTAGATTTTTGTTTTAATAGATCAATAATATTAAAACAAAAGTTCAATGTATAATAATGAAAGAGATCAGGAAGAAATTTTCTCCAAAGTACTAAGGGCCGGTAGAAGAACTTATTTTTTTGACGTCAGGGAAACTAAAGCAAGCGACTATTATCTAACAATAACAGAGAGTAAAAAATTCACAAATGATGATGGTACTTTTTACTACAAAAAACATAAAATATACCTTTACAAAGAGGATTTCTCAGAATTCAAAGATATTTTAGGAGAAATGTTGGAATTCATTGTTAAAGAAAGGGGTGAAGAGGTTATAAGTGAAAGACATCAAAAGGATTACGATAAAAAAAAGGATTTCAACATAGCTCATAGTTCCAATAATGACTTTTCGAATTTGAATTTTGAGGATATATAATTTTAATCCTCAATTTTAAAGCTTTCTTTTGTAAATTTTGAGCTTTATAAGTTTTTGAATAAAATTAAAAAACCTTTTTAATGGCCAGAACCTATTCATACATGCTTCCATTAGGCACAGAAGCGCCAAATTTCATTCTCCCCGATACAGTTAGTGGACAGGATATTTCTTTAAGTAACATTAAAGGCACTAAAGGTACCTTAATTATTTTTATGTGTAATCATTGCCCATATGTGCTTCATCTTTTAGATAAAATTATTGAAATTTCAATTGAAATTAAAGAGTTAGGAATTAATACGGTTGGCATATCCAGTAATGATGTTGTAAACTATCCAGAAGACCACCCTAAACTAATGAAAAAGTTAGCTGAAGATAGAGATTTCAATTTTCCATATTTATATGATGAAACTCAATCGGTAGCCATTTCCTATGAGGCGGCATGCACTCCAGATTTTTTTCTTTTTGATTCAGACTTAAAGTTAGTATATAGAGGCAAGTTTGATGATGCACGACCAAAAAACGAAGAACCGATAAGTGGAAAGGACCTAATGAAAGCAGCCAAAAATCTTATAATGGGAATACCCCAAAATAGGGATCAAACTCCAAGTTTAGGATGCAATATTAAATGGAAAAAAGGTAATGAGCCTTCAGGGTTTTTTAGCTAAAATCTAATAACTCAACTTCAAAAACTAATGTAGCATCAGGAGGAATCACTCCTCCAGCGCCACCAGACCCATATGCAAGATCACTTGGTATAACGAACTTTGCAGATGCCCCTTTATTAAGTAAGGCAATTCCTTCATCCCACCCATTTATTACCTGACCTTTTCCTAAGACAAAATTTATAGGCTCATTTCGCTTATAAGACGAGTCAAATTCAGAACCATCCATTAACATTCCACGGTAATGAACAGAAACATTACTTCCAGCTGATGGACTCATACCTTCACCGGGTCTGCTAATTTTATAATAAAGTCCAGATTTTGTTTTATTCATATCAGCTACAATATTCTCAAGCAATTTGCTATCTTTTTCTTTGGCATCTTTAATTCGGTATTCCTTTTCATTTAAAAAGGCATTAAACTGGGCCACAGCATCCCATTGTTCGGCCTCATCCCCAATTCTTACAATGGTTATTTTTTCGATAATATCATTTTGTACAATATCATTAATGACTTCTTGACCTTCCACAACATAACCAAAAACACTGTGTTTTCCATCAAGCCAAGGAGTTTCTATATGAGTAATGAAAAACTGACTTCCGTTAGTTCCAGGTCCAGCATTGGCCATAGATAGTGTTCCAGGTCGATCATGCTTTAATTCGGGGTGAAACTCATCATCAAAATTATATCCAGGTCCGCCTACCCCATTGCCTTGGGGACAGCCACCTTGAATCATAAAATCTGGAATAACACGATGAAACTTTAATCCATCGTAATAAGGTGTTCCAGCATCATTAAAATCGTTTTTTAAACTGCCTTCAACGAGGCCAATAAAATTACCTACCGTGCCAGGAGTTTTATCATAAGTTAATTTGACCTTAATAACACCCTTACTAGTTTTAAATATTGCAAAAATTCCATTATGCATTTTTTAATGGTTTAAAATGAATGCGAATATAATAATAGTTAATCAATGAAAGCTAATTACTATCAATTACCTACATCACTAATAAATTTTAAACGGAATACCCTTAAATCGTCTTCCTCGTAATTATCTTCAAATTCTTCAATGGCTATAGAAATATCATCAGACTCAGTATTCATAAAGTATTCCATTAATTCATCAATTTGATCATCGTCAAAAATTTCTTCGATCCAATAATTAATATCAAGTTTTGTCCCTGAGAAAACAATTGTCTCCATTTCATTTATTAAAATAGACATATTCATCCCTTTAGCAGCTGCAATGTCATCTAAAGCTAGCTTACGATCAATACTTTGTATTAAATACAATTTTAATGCTGAATTTGCCCCCGTACTTTTTATGATTAAATCGTCAGGTCGTGTTATGCTATTTTCTTCAACATAATTATTGATTAAATCAACAAATTTTTTCCCATATCTTTTTGCCTTCCCTTCTCCAACCCCATTGATATTTGCCATTTCCTTGATATCGATTGGGTACTTTAATGCCATATCTTCTAGAGAGTAATCCTGGAAAACAGCATAAGGCGGGACATCTGATTCATCAGCTACCACCTTTCTCAAAGCCTTTAAAAGGTCCATTAATACATTGTCAGAAACTCCCTGAACTTTACTTATAAAAGAATTTGAGGTCGCATCATCATAGTTATGATCTTCTGTCATCATAAATGAAGTGCTATTTTCTAGAAATTCTAGAGCCTTTTCAGTCAATTTTATAACACCATAGGTTTCTATTTCCTTTTCAAAAAACCCAGATACAAGCGCCTGACGAAGTAAAGCCGTCCAAAACCTAGTAGACTTATTTTTACCTAGACCAAAAAAAGATTTTTCGTTAGTTTTGTGCGATAAAATAAGTGCGTTTTTTTCACCAACCAAAGTTTTTACGATTTCTTTTAACTTATATTTTTCTTTTGTTTCGGATACGACTTTAATTAAGCTTCTAAGCTCATCACCAGCCTCTTTTTTGGGCTTTGGGAAACGCATATTGTCATCCATTTTAGCTTCATTCTCATTTTTGGCAGAATATTTCTCACCGAAATAATGTAAAATAAATTTTCTTCTCGAAATTGAAGTTTCTGCGTAAGCTACCATATCATTTAAAAGAGCAAAACCAACTTCCTGTTCAGCAATAGGTTTACCCGACATAAATTTCTCTAACTTCTCAATGTCTTTGTATGAATAAAAAGCTAAGCAATGTCCTTCTCCACCGTCTCTTCCGGCTCGACCAGTTTCTTGATAATAGCTTTCAATACTCTTTGGTATATCATGATGAATAACAAACCTCACATCTGGCTTATCAATTCCCATTCCAAAGGCAATAGTGGCAACTATAACATTGCAATCCTCATTAAGAAACATATCTTGATTTCGAGCTCTAGTTTTTGAATCTAAACCAGCATGATATGGTAACGCATTTATACCATTAACTTTTAATGCCTCGGTCAACTCTTCTACACTTTTTCTAGCAAGACAATAAACAATCCCGGATTTCCCATTATTACTTTTAATAAATTTTATAATCTCAATATCGACTTGTGAAGTCTTTGTTCGAACTTCATAATAAAGGTTGGGACGATTAAAAGAACTTTTAAAGACTTTTGCGTCAGTTATTTTTAGATTTTTAATGATATCATCTTGAACTTTTGGTGTTGCTGTTGCAGTTAATGCTATTATTGGTATTCTCTGATCAATTTGATTTATAATAAATCGTAAATTCCTGTATTCAGGCCTAAAATCGTGACCCCATTCTGAAATACAATGTGCCTCATCAATTGCTAAAAATGAAATTCTAATTTGTTTGAAAAATTCAATTGTATCTTTTTTTGCTAAAGATTCTGGGGCTACATATAATAATTTTGTTGTTCCAGAAACCAGATCAGCCTTTACTCTTTTAGTATCTGTTTTGTTTAAAGAAGAATTCAAAACATGAGCTATCCCATCATTTGTTGATATACCCCTTATTGCGTCAACCTGGTTTTTCATTAGAGCAATTAGGGGTGAAACAACCAAAGCTGTTCCTTCTGAAATCATGGCTGGTAGCTGGTAACATAGAGATTTACCGCCACCTGTAGGCATAATTACAAAAGTATTTTTTTTTGAAAGTAGGTTTTCAATTATAGGTTCCTGGTGGTCTTTAAATGAAGAGAATCCAAAAAAAAATTTGAGAGATGATTTTAAATCAGTGGGGTCCTCCAATTGTGAATATTTAAATTCAAAAAAAAACTAAATTTGCATATTACAATATAAGTTTTTTAAAAAACAAAAACTAATCAAAGAAATTTAAATTGATTGAACACTCTCGTATTATTAAAATTGCTCGAAAAACAATCAAACTCGAGGCCGAATCATTAATATCACTAGAAAAATCAATTGGAAAAGAGTTCTGTAAAGTCGTAGACTCAATATTCAATGCAAGAGGAAAAATCGTTATTTGTGGTGTTGGTAAAAGTGGATTAATAGGGAAAAAGATTTCCGCCACATTAAATTCAACTGGCACTTCAGCAATTTTTATTCATGCAGGAGAAGCTTCACATGGAGATATAGGAGCTGTAAAACCAAATGATATCTTTCTGGCAATCTCTAAAAGTGGGAACACTAGAGAAATTACTGACTTAATCCCATTCCTGAAAAATAATGGAAATTTCTTAATTTGTATGACTTCAAATCGATCTTCAACACTTGCCAAAAAATCGAACCTAATTCTTTTTACACCTTTCAAGGAAGAAGCTTGCCCAAATAAACTATCTCCAACATCAAGTTCAATAACACAACTGGCAATTGGCGATGCACTAGCTATGACTCTAATGGAATTAAATGATTTCAAACCAAAAGATTTTGCATTACTTCATCCCTCTGGAAGCCTTGGCAAAAAACTTAATCTCAAGATCCGAGATTTGTTGAAGGATGATTGTAAGCCTCAAGTTTCACCCAAAACAAAAATGAAAGATGTTATTTTAGAAATATCAAGAAAAAGATTAGGAGCTACTGTAGTAATTGAAGATAATAGCATAGTTGGAATGATTACCGACGGTGATATTAGAAGGGTGTTAGAAAAAAATGACAATATAAGTGAACTTAATGCAGGTCAATTTATGACTAAAAATCCTAAATGTGTTCGTGATAATTTAATGGCAATTGATGCGCTTTACTTAATGCAAAATAAAAAAATAAACCATTTAATTATAATTGACCATAAAGATTCTTATGTTGGGGTAACTCACATTCTAGATTTTATTAACGAAGGATTGAATTAATGAAAAATCCAAATGAAATGTCTTTTTTAGACCATCTTGAGGACTTGAGATGGCATTTGATTAGGTCCTGCCTTTCTATATTAATTCTAGCATCCATTGCTTTCTTAACTAAAGACTTTATTTTTGATACAATTATTTTTGGTCCAAAAAAAATTGATTTTCCTACTTATCGTTGGTTTTGTAACCTATCTGAATCATTTGGTCAAGGAGATAGTTTTTGTATAACGGAAATGCCATTTAGGATTCAAAGCAGGACAGTTGCTGGTCAATTTTCGGCCCATTTATGGACATCTATATTAGCAGGTTTCATTTTGGCTTTTCCCTATGTTATATTTGAGTTTTGGAAGTTTGTAAGCCCTGGTCTTCATGATGTTGAGCGAAAAAATGCAAGAGGATTCATTTCAATTGCTTCTTTGTTGTTTTTTGTTGGAGTATTTTTTGGTTACTACATTGTTACTCCTTTATCAATTAATTTTTTAGGTAATTATACTGTAAGCAGCGAGGTTTTTAATGACTTTGACTTATCTAGCTATATTGGATTGCTTAGAGCTTCAGTTTTAGCAAGTGGTCTTATTTTTGAATTACCTATAATAATTTATTTCTTAACTAAGGTGGGGATTGTTACTCCAAAATTTTTAAGTAAGAATCGGAAGTTTGCACTTATAATTGTATTGAGTTTATCAGCAATCATTACGCCACCAGACATTATTAGTCAGATAATTGTCAGTATCCCATTACTTATATTATATGAAGTAAGTATATTTATATCGAAATTCACTTTCAGACGTTTGGAAAAACAAATGCAAAATCTCTGATAATTTAAATGATTTTAAGCGCTCAAAATATAGAGAAGTCATACAAAGGAAGAAAAGTAGTAAAAGGAATTTCAATTTCAGTTAAGCAAGGAGAAATTGTAGGTTTACTTGGACCAAATGGAGCAGGTAAAACAACTTCTTTTTATATGATTGTAGGTTTAATTAAACCCCAGGGAGGTACAATATACATTGATAAACAAGATATCACCACTTTTCCTATGTACATGCGTGCACAAAATGGGATTGGATACCTTGCTCAAGAAGCTTCGGTTTTCAGAAAACTAAGTGTAGAACAAAACATCTTAAGTGTTCTTCAACTCACAAAATTATCCAAAAAAGAACAAAAATTAAAAGTTGAGGCATTAGTTGAAGAGTTCGGACTTACCCATATTCGAAAAAATCGTGGAGATTTGCTATCCGGTGGCGAGAGAAGAAGAACTGAAATTGCTCGTGCTTTGGCAACTGATCCTAAATTTTTATTGCTAGATGAGCCCTTCGCTGGAGTCGATCCAGTTGCCGTTGAAGACATTCAGCGAATTATTGCACACCTTAAGAAAAAAAATATAGGAATACTTATCACAGATCATAATGTTCAAGAAACCCTTGCAATTACTGACAAAACGTATCTAATGTTTGAAGGAAGTATACTAAAAGCAGGTACTCCAAGTGAATTGGCTAAAGATGAAATGGTCAGAAAAGTATATCTAGGTAAGAATTTTGAATTAAGAAAAAATAAAGTAGTTTTTTAATGTGTTTATTAAATATTCATTGAATGAGAATCCGTAATGCTGAACTTAAAGATGCATCAAAACTATCACTTCTAATGAATGAGGGGTTTGGTTGGGAAAACACCAAACCCTTTGAATCTTCATTTTTTAATAATAATAACATTATCTGTTTAATTGCTGAAAATGACCAAGGAGAAATCATGGGATCAGCTTCATTGCATTTGTTGCAAAAAATTAATAGAAGACTTGGAATTATTGAGGATGTGGTGGTCTTCAAGAAATTCAGGGGTAAAATGGTTGGGGTTAAACTTATTAAACAATTAATAAAAAGATCAAAAGATTCCAAATGCTATAAACTTATTCTCAATACAAATGAAGATACTGTTCATTATTATGAATGCTTTGGTTTCATAAAGAAACAACTACAAATGGAACTAAGAGAGAAATAATATGTGTGGAATAGTCGCTTATATTGGAAACAAGGACCCTAAACCTATTTTGATAAGTGGGTTACATCGATTGGAATACAGGGGTTATGATAGTGCAGGTATTTTAGTATGTAATAACTCTGAATATCAGTTAACTAAAATTACGGGTAAAGTAAATACCCTTTCAAAAATGCTTGAGACTAAACCTAATATTGCTCCTTGTTTAGGTATTGGTCACTCAAGATGGGCTACACATGGTATGCCAAATGACACAAATGCACATCCCCACTGCTCAAATTCTGGCAAACTATATATTGTACATAATGGAATTATTGAAAACTATGATACCCTTAAAATGGAGCTTACCAAGCGGGGATATTCATTTTATTCCGATACAGATTCCGAGGTATTGGTAAACTTAATACAAGAAATTAAGGTCAAAGAAAATGTAAAATTAGATAAGGCTGTCCAATTAGCTTTAAATCAAGTAGTAGGTGCTTACGGTATAGTAGTCTGCGATACCTCCAACCCAAAAGAATTAATTGTAGCTCGATTGGGAAGTCCGATAGCCATCGGGCTTGGAGAGAGTTGTTTTTATGTTGGTTCTGATGCAACCCCTTTCTTGGATCATACACGAAAGGTTATCTATCTAGAAGATAACGAAATGGCAGTTTTATCAAAAAACGGTAAAATTAAAATTAAAAATATTATAAGTGATGAGCCAATTCAGCCTTATATAGAAGAGCTTCAATGGAGTTTGAATAGCATCCAAAAGGGTGGTTATAGGCATTTTATGTTAAAGGAAATTCACGAACAGCCTAAAGCAATTAGCGATACGCTAAGGGGAAGACTATTAGTTGACAAAGGAACGATCCAAATTAATAGTATAAATGAATATAAAGAGAAATTCCTAAATGCTAAGAGGATAGTTTTTGTTGCTTGTGGAACTTCCTGGCATGCTAGCTTGGTTGGAGAATATCTTTTCGAACATTTTATTCGTATTCCCGTTGAAGTTGAGTATGCCTCTGAGTTTCGATATCGGGACCCTATAATTGAAAAAGATGATATCGTGATTTGCATATCCCAATCAGGAGAAACTGCTGACACACTTGCTGCATTAAAAATTGCAAAAGAGAAAGGAGCTTTTATTTATGGAATATGTAATGTCGTAGGATCATCTATCTCTAGAGAAACGCACTCTGGAATATACACACATGCAGGACCTGAAATAGGAGTAGCTTCCACGAAAGCTTTTACAACTCAAATTACAGTTCTTATTCTCATTGCACTAAAATTAGCCAAACTTAAAAAAACTTTTGATTCTCGGCAACTTCTTGATTATCAGGCTGAATTATCCAAAATTCCAGAAAAAATAGAGCAACTTATTAAAACCTCTCCCTCAATAGTTGAAATTGCGAAAAACTATTCGGATTCCCAAAACTGCATATATCTTGGCAGAGGTTTCAATTTTCCAGTTGCACTAGAAGGAGCGCTAAAGCTGAAGGAAATTTCTTACATTCATGCTGAGGGTTATCCTGCTGCCGAAATGAAACACGGTCCAATAGCATTGATTGATAAAAATATGCCTGTTGTTGTAATTGCTCCAAAAAAAACAAATTACGAAAAGGTGGTTAGTAATATACAAGAAATTAAATCTAGAGAGGGAAAAATTATAGCAATAGTTTCTGAGGGAGATGAAACAGTAGCAAAATTGTCAAATCATGTTATTGAAATACCCAATGTTTCTGAATGCTTTACTCCAATACTTGCAACTATTCCACTACAGCTTTTATCATATCAAATTGCAATAAATAGAGGTTGTAATGTTGACCAACCAAGAAACCTTGCTAAATCAGTTACTGTGGAATGATGGTGTGACGAATTAGAAGTTTATTTTATTTATGGCAAACGAGAATAGCACATTAGAAAAGGCAAAATAAATAAAAAAGATGAGTTTTATACTCAATTAGAGGATATAGAAAGAGAATTAAGACATTACAAATCACTTCAAAGGAAAAAGTGTATATTGTAATTGCGATGATCCAAGGGTAAGTAATTTCTTCCACTACTTCTCATATAATTTTAAGGTATCGGTTAAAAAAAATTAACAGCAACATGTTATAAAAATCAAGAAATAGACTTGTTTAGCAAAAATAATTCGGAGAGCGGTTTATTTAGAATATGTAGGAGATAAAAATAATAATAGTATACCTGCTCTTGACGAGATTGAGGTAAGTCATCTTAAGTGAGATGGAGATTTTAGAAGCGCAGAATATATTGAAATGCTAAAGAGGTCAGATATTGTTGTTACAAATCCACTATTTTACCTATTTAAAGAAGACATAGATCAATTAATTAAATACAAAAAGAAATATCATACTTTTTGTGACAAATTTATTCAACACTCGAAAACAGTCATCGACTGTAGAGTAAAATTTAGAATCTGTTTTTATTCTACTTTAGGTTTACTCTTAAAAGTTTACAATATTAAGTTTATAAACAATATTTTATAAATGAAATTAAAATATTTGTCAATTAATATTAGAATCATTACCAATTTTAAGAATACTAATTTTTAAAAGATTAATAACTAAATAGAATAAAATTGCAAAGCTTATTCCTCCCAAACCAAAAAAAAGGATAAATACTGATGTTATTGTGATTGTTAATATTCGCAAAATTAAATCAATAATTCCGGTAGAAAATGACTTAAAGGAAAAAAGAATAAGATTAGTATTCATTAAAATAACAAAAAGGACCGCCATTAAAATCAACCCAGGATTTGATATCACTATTGGCTTCAAAAAGAGAAGGTTTGGATGCTGAACAATTAATGGAATGGATCCAAAAAACATTGCCATGGCTGGAGTTGGTAAACCTATAAAATGGTTTTTTTGCGATCCATTAATATTAAATCGGGCTAACCTAAATGCAGAACCAAGGGGTAAGATAAAACCAATAAATACCCACGGTATGAATTCAACAACAGAATTAATAGGCCACCCAAGAACAACCTCTAATGGATGATTGCCAGCCAAAACAAACAATTGCGCCAAAATAATTCCAGGTGCCAAACCAGATGTAACCATGTCAGCCATGGAGTCTAACTGAACTCCTAATTCACTTTCAACTCCCAATAATCTGGCGAAAAAACCATCCCATATATCAAAAAACACACCTGCCAATAAGAATAAAAAAGCTGTTTCGAATTGGAATTTATAAGCAAAATATATTGAAAAGCAGCCACACAATAAATTTAACGATGTAAAAAAATGCGGAACTGATTGTTTAATCATTAGATTTGTCTTTACCTTTTGGTAAAATAATCCGGAAAATTAAGGTTTGATATTTTAAGAAAAAAATCTGAGGATATAAAATATATGTTTTTTATCAAAAAACCATTACTTCTTAGCTTGCTCTCTGGGGTTTTATTGACACTTTCTTGGCCAGTTAGTGGTTTCTCGTTCTTGATTTTTGTTGGACTAATACCGTTATTTTTTTCAGATCATATAATATCTAAAGACAATAAAAAAAGAAAAAGAATAAGACTTTTTGCAAATGCTTTTCTTTCCTTTTTTATTTGGAATCTAGGAACAACTTGGTGGATTGTAAATTCCTCTGTTTTCGGAATGTTTTTTGCGGTGATTTGTAATACCCTATTTTACACCATTTTAATGATGCTCTTCAATTGGTCAAAAAAGAGATTACCTCTTAGAACAGCATACATATTCCTGGTTACACTCTGGATTAGTTTCGAAAAATTTCACATGCAATGGGAATTTTCTTGGCCATGGTTAAACTTAGGTAATGTTTTTTCTGAAGATATTCATTGGATACAATGGTATGAATACACTGGTATATTTGGTGGATCCCTTTGGATTTTGATAATTAATATTGGTGTATTTGAAGTTTTGAAAAATCATCCCCCAAATTTTAAAAATTCCAAATTTGTAACAAAAATTAGTCCTTGGTTGATAGGTATCGCTTTTCCCATTATAATTTCTTTGATCATATATAAGTCAGAGGAAAAAGGAGAGTCAAGAATTGAGGTATTACTTCTTCAACCCAATATTGATCCTTACGAAGAAAAATACGAAAGGAACAATCGTTATTTTTTTGATTTAATGATTCAAATGGTTTCGAAACAGATCACTGGAAAAACCAGGTATATTTTTACTCCTGAAACATACTTTGCCTCGGGATTAGGTGAGCCCCTTGACGATTTTTATAATTGTCAACTTTACCGTGATTTAGATTCGCTACTTCAACAGAATCCTCAAATACAATTGGTCAGTGGAATTCAATCCTTTAATATTTATAAATCTGAGAAAAAGCCAAGTTCGACTGCTAATGAGATGAAAAAAGGATATTGGATTGATTTTTATAATTCTGCACTAAAAATGCAAAGTAATTCACAGCATGAGTTTTATCATAAATCTAAATTAGTCGTGGGAGTTGAAAACATGCCTTATAAAAGTTTCTTTAAACCTATCCTAGGTCAATTCCTGATTGACCTTGGAGGAACAGTTTCAAGTAGGGTAACCCAAAAAGAAAGAACAGTATTTAAACATAAAACAGAGAATCTAAAAGTAGGACCAATCATATGCTATGAATCAATTTATGGATCATTTGTAACAGAATATATTAGGAAAGGGGCAGATTTTCTTGCGATAATTACTAATGATGCATGGTGGGGAAATACTGCTGGACACAGGCAGTTATTGAGTTACTCTAGACTTAGGGCAATTGAAAACAGAAGGAGTATTGTTAGAAGTGCTAATACAGGAATTTCCGCAATTATTAATAAAAAAGGGGAGTTAATTGATAAATTACCATACAACCATAAGGGATTGCTTCGAGGATATTTTTCTACGGCGAAAGAAATTACTTTTTATACTCAATATGGAGATTATATTGCCAGATTATCCTGTTTAATAATGATTCTTTATTTTCTTTTAGCTCTAAGTGGAAGACTTAAGCGAAATAGTTCTAAAAAATAATTTTAATCTTTTTAAACGACTTTTGAGCAATTCAATACTCTTAATAAATCTTCTTAATTTTAATTATGCTTCTTTTAAAGCTAAGTAAATTCATTTGTTTAACCTCTTTAAAATAGAAAGTAATTAAAATGATTAGTACCAAAATATAAACCAAAAAAGGAGACGATGGAACAACTCGACTATTTTCTGGAAAAAGAGTCAATAAGCACAACATATGAATTAAAACATGTGGAACTTTGGATGAATTGAATGTTTGGATAGGAATGATAAGAAATTTTGAAATAGATAAAAACACCAAAAATACTCTTATAATATTTCAGCAAGAACTAATGTCAATAGCTACTCAATTATCTGATCATAGGGCTTACGAATCATCTAAAATGGAACATAGCTTAAAACCATTAGATAAAAACAATATTATTTTTTAGAAAATCAAATTGATTTAATTACTAAGAAACTGCCTGAACTTAAAAATTTTATTATACCAGAGGTTAATAGTATTATTTCATATAACCATCTTGACAGATGCTCGTGCAGAAAATTAGAGAGATTAATATCTGAACTAAAGGATAAAGAAAGTGTGCCAAATGCGGTCATTGCATATATCAACCGCCTTTCTGATTACCTTTTTACTTTGGAAATAAAATTCACTTATGACATGGATGTTAGTGAAATTAAATGGATTTCAAAAAAAAATAGGAGTCCTTTGTTGTCTAATTCCCTTAAAAATTTATTTTTGCAGAAATTTCTATACCTATGTACTGGACATTAGAACTTGCATCATACCTAAGCGACGCCCCTTGGCCCGCAACAAAAGACGAATTAATAGATTTTTCTATAAGAACTGGAGCACCTTTAGAGGTTGTTGAAAACCTCCAGTCAATGGAAGACGAGGAGGATATTTATGAATCAATAGAGGAAATTTGGCCAGATTTCCCAACTGAGGAAGATTATCTCTGGAATGAAGATGAATATTAATATTTAAAATCTGAGGATTAAAGTATTTTTAGAGGCTCTTTTTTTATTTATTTTTATTAAGATTTAAACCAAACCAATGGGTCTATTAAATTCAGTTTTAAAAGTTTTTGTAGGGGATAAAACCAAAAAAGACCTTGCTGGGATTTTACCAATTGTGAGTGAAATAAATAAATACTTTGATTCATACAATTTATTGACTAATGATCAATTGAGAAATAAAACCCTTGGATTTAAGGATTTACTCAAAAAAAATCTTAATGAAATTGAAGGTCGAATCAAAAAGCTTAAAGAAGAAATCAACCAAACAGAAGATATTGACCACAAAGAGAACTTATACCAGCAAGTTGAAGATTTGACAATAAAAATTAGAGAAATTACTGATGATACATTAGAAAAAATATTACCAGAGGCCTTTGCAGTAGTAAAAGAAACTGCTCGAAGATTTTTAGAAAATAGTAAAATTGAAGTAACAGCAAGCGAATTTGATAGAATGCTATCTCAAAATAAGTCTTACATAAAATTAAACGGAGAGAAAGCCCAATGGTCAAATTCTTGGGATGCAGCTGGAAAGCCAATCGTTTGGGATATGATCCATTATGATGTTCAGCTTATTGGAGGTATTGTAATGCATCAAGGAAAAATTGCTGAAATGCAAACTGGAGAAGGTAAAACCCTAGTTGCCTCATTACCGATATACCTTAATGCCTTGACTGGACGTGGTGTTCACCTAGTAACAGTCAATGATTACCTAGCTAAGCGAGACAGTGCTTGGATGGGACCATTGTTTGAGTTTCATGGTCTTAGTATCGACTGCATTGATTATTATAGACCAAACAGTCAAGAGCGAAAAAAAGCTTACCTAGCTGATATTACATATGGGACAAATAATGAATTTGGGTTTGATTACCTCAGGGACAACATGGCGCATACCCCAGATGATTTAGTGCAGCCCAAACACCACTTTGCAATCGTAGATGAAGTTGACTCTGTTCTGGTTGATGACGCTAGAACTCCATTGATTATCTCAGGACCAACACCTGAGGGTGAAAGACATGAATTTGACATTCTAAAACCAAAAGTGTCCTCATTAGTTTCCAGTCAGCGAAACTACTTAACAGGGATTTTAACAGAAGCTAAGAAAAAAATTAGCGCAGGTGATACTAAAGAAGGAGGTATTCTTCTTTTAAGAGTCTTCAGAGGTTTACCCAAAAATAAAAATTTAATTAAGTTTTTAAGTCAAGAAGGGATTCGTCAACTACTGCAAAAGACTGAAAACTTTTACATGCAGGATAATAACAGAGAAATGCATCAAATCGATTCAGAACTGCTATTCACAATAGATGAAAAAAATAACCAAATAGAGTTAACGGACAAGGGAATAGAAACTCTATCATCAGACGCTGAAGATAAAAACTTTTTTGTTCTACCTGATATAGGAGGAGAGATTGCCAAAATAGAAGCTAAAGAACTCGAACCAAAGAAAGAAACCGAATTAAAAGAGGAATTATTCAAGGACTTCAGCGTCAAAGGAGAGCGTATTCATGCAATGAATCAGTTGCTTAAAGCTTACACGCTCTTTGAAAAAGATATTGAATATGTAGTCATGGAAAATAAGGTCATGATTGTCGATGAGCAAACTGGCCGAATAATGGATGGAAGACGTTATTCTGATGGACTCCACCAAGCAATTGAAGCGAAAGAAAACGTAAAAATTGAGGCTGCAACTCAAACATTCGCCACAATTACTCTGCAAAATTATTTCAGAATGTATGAAAAACTTTCTGGTATGACTGGAACTGCAATAACTGAAGCGGGTGAGTTCTGGGAAATTTATAAACTTGATGTGATTGAAATTCCTACTAATCGACCAATTCAAAGGAAAGATAGAGACGATTTAATTTACAAAACAAAAAGAGAGAAATACAATGCTGTAATCGAGGAAGTCACTTCACTTTCTAAAGCTGGAAGGCCTGTCTTAATTGGTACTACCTCGGTCGAGATCTCTGAACTTTTGAGTAAAATGCTTCAGATCAAAAAAGTGCACCATAATGTACTAAATGCAAAACTTCATAAGAAAGAGGCCGATATAGTTGCAGAGGCAGGAAACCCAGGTGTGGTTACCATTGCTACTAATATGGCTGGTCGAGGAACAGACATTAAGCTTTCTGATGAGGTTAAAAATTCCGGGGGATTAGCAATTGTTGGAACAGAAAGGCATGACTCTCGTCGAGTAGATCGGCAACTTAGAGGTCGATCTGGAAGACAGGGTGATCCAGGAAGCTCTCAATTCTATGTTTCTTTGGAGGATAATTTAATGCGACTATTTGGATCAGAACGCGTAGCCAAAGTTATGGATAGGATGGGTCTTGAAGAGGGCGAAGTAATTCAGCATTCTATGATGACAAAGTCTATTGAACGTGCTCAGAAAAAAGTAGAAGAAAATAATTTCGGTATACGAAAAAGGTTATTAGAGTATGATGATGTCATGAACGCCCAGCGTGAAGTAATATATAAAAGAAGAAAACATGCGCTTAGTGGTACTAGGTTAAAGATGGATATTGCCAATATACTATATGACACTATACAAGATATAGTATTGACTAATAAGGCTTCAAGTGATTATAAAAACTTTGAATTTGAAATCATTAGTAATTTTTCTATTACATCACCTATCGACCCAGAGGGGTTTAAGGAAACTTCTGAAAATGATATTGTTAACGAACTGTTTAATCTACTTAATCAACATTACAGCAATAAAATTGCCTCAAATGCTGCTTTGGCTTTTCCTGTAATCAAGAATGTTTATGAGAGACCTGGAAATACTTATCAAAGAATTGTAGTTCCTTTTACAGACGGCATCAAAACGTTAAATGTAGTTACTGATCTCAAAAAAGCCTATGAAAGTGCAGGTAAATATTTGATTGAGGATTTTGAGCGAAATATTACTTTGGCATTAATAGACGAGGCTTGGAAGACTCACTTAAGAAAAATGGATGAGCTTAAGCAATCAGTTCAATTAGCCGTTCATGAACAAAAAGATCCTCTACTTATTTATAAGTTTGAGGCCTTTGAGCTTTTCAAATTTATGATCAACAACTTGAATAAGGAAGTACTTTCATTTTTATTTAAAGGTGGGTTACCTCAACAAAGTGAATCTCAAATTCAAGAAGCTAAAAAAACTGCCACTCCAAAAGGATATATAACTTCCAAAGATGAAGTTTACAACACAGATGAACTTGCTCAGAGAAATAGGAGTGCTGGAGCAGGAGTAAGTGAAACTCAACGCGCTACCGTAGAAACCATTGTAAGGGATATGCCAAAAATTGGCAGAAACGAGAGAGTGATTATTAAAAATATAAGCACTGGAGAGACCAAAACTGTCAAATTCAAACAAGCGGAACCCTTAATCAAAAAAGGGGAATGGGTTATAAGCAATTAAATTTATAAATTGATAACGTAAAAATTTTTTGATGGAGGTTTATGCAAACGTCTTGTTATGGGTTGTCCCAATGTTCATCATTTTAATTGTTATTGAAATTATCTACGGGCATATTAAGAAAAAACAGACTCATACTTTCATGGACACCCTTTCCAGCCTAAGCTCAGGAATGACAAATATACTTAAAGACATCTTGGGATTAGTTGTTGTAATTATTTCCTATCCATATTTACTCGGTAAACTATCCGTTTACAATATGGAAAACAATGTTTTAGTTTATATCGTTGCATTTATATGTTTAGATTTTTCTGGCTACTGGACACATCGCTTGAATCATAAAATCAATCTTTTTTGGAATCAACATATTATTCATCATAGTAGTGAGGAATTTAATCTAGCTTGTGCATTGCGACAAAGTTTTTCGGATCTATTAGGGTATACTGCATTATTTTTAATTCCTGCGGCAATTTTAGGAGTTCCATCAGATGTAATTACCCTTTTGGCTCCCCTGCATTTATTTGGTCAGTTTTGGTATCACACACAACATATTGGAAAACTGGGATTCTTAGAATACTTTTTAGTGACCCCATCGCAGCACCGTGTTCATCATGCTATTAATCCAATTTATATAGACAAAAATCTAGCTCCTATTTTTTGTATATGGGATCGATGGTTTGGAACATTTCAGGAAGAATTGGAGGATGAGCCCCCTGTTTATGGTGTACTTAAACCTGTGCGAACTTGGAATCCTTTGATTATAAATTTTCAACACCTTTGGGGTTTAATTTTTGACGCTTGGCATACTCGTTCCATTAAAGAGAAATTGACCCTCTGGTGGAAGCCTACAGGGTATCGCCCTGAAGATGTGAAGAAAAGATTCCCTCGAATTACCATTACCTCAGCAGATAAAATAGAAAAGTACAATCCAGAATCGGGAGGCTTATTGAAAAGCTGGGCTATATTTCAATGGCTCGGGACCACTTTAATGCTTTTACTCCTTTTAGCAAACTACTCCTCTTTTGGAAATTTACAAGCTTTACTTTTTGGTGGAGTTATATTGCTGAGCATATTTGGGTATACCTCTGTCATGGATCGTCAAATTTGGGCCTTTAGCTTTGAGTTGGTTAGAAATATCATAGGATTATTGTTTTTTATCATTCCCTCACAATTTGAATTTTACTTGTCCACAATACCTTGGTTATTTTATTTTGGATTGGCCTATTTTAGTCTAAGTCTTTTGGGTTGGTACATAATTGACAAGAGATTGAAAATTAAATTACTTAATGAGGACTAAAAAAAAAGTGCTCTTGTTAGGCCCTGCTCACCCCTACCGAGGCGGCATTGCAGATACTCAAAATTATTTAGCACAAAATATATCAAGACTAGGACATGAAGTTTTGGTCTTTACTTTCAAATATCAATATCCTAAATTACTTTTCCCAGGTAAAACTCAATACAGCTCAATTCCAGCGCCAAAAGGAATTAATATCAAAAGAAAAGTTCATAGTATAAACCCTTTTAATTGGACTAAGACTTCAAATGAAATCAATCAATATGATCCCGATATAGTTTTGTTTCGTTATTGGACCCCATTTCTTGCTCCATGTTGGAACTGGATCTCAAGAGGACTGTCTTCGAATATAAAAAAAATAGCTGTTGTTGATAACTGGATTCCACATGAGAGAAAACCATGGGATTATATATTGAATAATTTATTTGGAAAAAGAATGGATGCCTTTGTCACGCTATCTAAAGCTGTTTCTGACGAAATAGAAGTTGATAAGCCTAACACCCATATATGGTCTGGATTTCACCCAATTGGAGAGAACCTACCTAATATTATTCCAAAAGCTCAAGCAAGGAAAAAATTGGGGTGGTCAAAGGAGAAAAAAATTGTTTTATTTTTTGGTCTGATAAGAAAATATAAGGGGTTGGATTTATTGATCGAAGCTTTTTCAAAATCACCACTAAAATCATCAGAAATATTGCTTGCGATTGTTGGAGAGTCTTATGAAAAAAAAGAAAAATACACTGATTTAATTCAGAAATTAAAATTAGAGGATCGCATAATCTGTGATTTTAATTATACTAATGCTGAGCAAACAAGAGACGTCATTTGCGCAGCTGATGTAGTAGCTCAAACATATAGGGGAGCAACTCAAAGTGGTGTCACTCCTCTAGCTTATTATTATAAAACTCCTATTTTAGTTTCTAACCTACCAGGTCTAATGGCCCCTATTGAAAAAGATAGGACGGGTGTTGTAACAGAAAAAACTCCAGAGAAAATAGCAGTTAATCTATATGAAATACTTAAAGAGAAAAAACTTTCATACTATCAAAAAAATATAAGTCAAACATTTAAAAATTATAGCTGGCAATCCTATTGTAAATCAATGTTTAATTTTATTGATGGTATCCAAAAACGTAAATAAAACTTAATTTGTAATTTTAAAAAATCATAATGAAAAACCTTTTAATTTCACTATATCTTTTTTTATCATTCTCTTGTAATTATGAGAGAGAAAAAGAAACCAATAAACCTCCAAATGTTGTTATTGTTTTTACTGATGATCAAGGTTATCAGGATTTAAGCTGTTTCGGTTCTCCAAATATAATTACGCCCAATTTAGATCAAATGGCAAAAGAAGGAATTCGCCTTACAAGTTATTATTCCGCTCAAGCTGTTTGTTCAGCTTCAAGGGCAGGCATTTTAACAGGTTGCTATCCAAATAGGATTGGAATATCTGGGGCTTTGTCCCCTAGGTCAAATCACGGTATTAACTCAGAGGAAACCACACTAGCTGAAATGCTTAAGGCAAATGGATACAGTACAGGAATCTTTGGTAAATGGCATTTAGGACATCACAGGAAATTTTTACCTAACAATCATGGTTTTGATGAATTTCTGGGTATCCCATACTCCAATGACATGTGGCCAGTAGATTATGATGGTAATCAAGTCCCCGCGGATCACAAATTAGCTAAAAAATATCCTCAATTGCCTTTTTTCAAAAATTTTGAGGTAATTAAAGAAATTCGAACCTTAGAGGACCAAGCAAAATTAACGACAGAAATTACTGAAGCTGCTGTTGATTTTATTGACAGGAATAAAGAAAATCCTTTTTTCTTATATGTTCCGCACCCCATGCCCCATACCCCTATTGCGGTTTCAGAAAAATTTAAAGGAAAAAGTGAGCAGGGGTTATATGGAGATGTTATAATGGAAATTGATTGGTCTGTGGGACAAATATTAGAAAAACTAAAAGAGCACCATATAGAAGAAAACACAATATTTATTTTCACTAGCGATAATGGACCATGGTTAAGTTTTGGAAATCATGCTGGCAGTGCATTCCCTCTAAGAGAGGGAAAAGGCACTGCCTGGGAAGGTGGTCAACGTGAGCCCACAATAGTTTATTATCCAAAAAAAATTAGTCCTGGTAGGGCTATTGATACTCCAATAATGGCTATTGATATTTTACCGACTATTGCTGAAATTACAAATAGCAAATTACCGAATAAGAAAATAGATGGTAAGAGTGTTTGGAATATTTGGAAGGGTGAAACAGAAAAAAGTCCACATGAGGCCTATTATTTTTATTACAAAAAGAATGAAATGCATGGTGTTCGTTACAAGAACTGGAAGCTTTATTTTCCTCATACGTATCGATCACTAAACGGGAGAATGGGGGGTATGGATGGTTACAAAATTGAGTATGATTATGATAACAAGGTTGAAAAAATTGAATTGTATGATTTGACAAAAGATATTAGCGAGACAATAGATGTAGCAGATCAACATCCAGAAATTGTTAAAAAAATAAAATCCCTTGCAGATAAAATGAGAAAAGAACTTGGAGATAAATTATATGGAATTGAAGGTTCAGGAAATAGACCGGCGGGTAAATTAGATAAATTTTAAAAATAAATCCATGTATATTCTTTTAGGTTTATTATTTCTCTATCAATGTAATCTTAGTGCTCCACCAGCTGAAAATAGTAAAAATCCAGTTTGGGAACCAATT
Organism: uncultured Bacteroidota bacterium; assembly: GCA_902590705.1. Classification (GTDB taxonomy): domain Bacteria; phylum Bacteroidota; class Bacteroidia; order Flavobacteriales; family Flavobacteriaceae; genus UBA8316. The sequence continues at coordinate 60,715 of CACIXU010000001.1, forward strand.
GAAAATCACCAGGGAATGGCAAAGGCCTATTTTGCATCTGGATGTTTTTGGTGTGTAGAATACATATATGAGAGTTTAGCAGGTGTTGAAGAGGCTTTCTCAGGATACGCAGGTGGAAAGACCAAAAACCCAAATTACTATCAGATTACCACGGGAAGAACAGGTCATGCCGAGACTGTTGAAGTAATTTACAACTCTAATATAATTAGTTTTAAAACCCTACTAGAAGTTTTTTTTGACTCCCATGATCCGACATTACTTAACCGGCAAGGCCCTGATAGAGGGACACAGTACCGTTCGATTGCCTTTTATCAAAACCAAGAGGAAAAAAAGATAATTGTCGATTATATAAATAAATTAACTGCAGAAAGGGCATTTGATAAAAAGATAGTTACAGAGGTAAAGCCTCTGGAGAAATTTTATTACGCAGAGGAGTACCATCAGGATTATGAAGAAAATAATCCCAATGACCTTTACATTCTAAATATATCCAAGCCTAGGTTCAATAAGTTTAAAGCTAAATCCTCTGATCTTTTAAAAGAGGGGCATTAAAATATTAATAGATTTTCCTTGGTGAAATTTTTAACCAGGTCAAGTAAGTAATATATCCCACTAATGCACCAAAAATAATTCCTGAGATAATGTCTAATGGGTAGTGTACACCTAAATAGATTCTGCTGTAAGCCACTGTGCTTGCCAAACTAATTAAAATTAGAGGAATTTTCTTAAATCGTTTTTTTAAGATTAATGAAAAGAAAATAGCTAGGGCAAAGGAGTTAGAGGCATGACCTGAAAAATACCCGAAACTACCACCACAATTAGGTTTGACTAATCTCACTAAACCCCTGAGGCTAGGTTCATGGCATGGACGCAAACGCTGAAAACCATACTTGAAAAGATTGGTAAATTGATCTGTAATTAAAACCAACAATCCTGTGAAAATTAAAAGTATCAAAAATGATTTTAAATTGGTTTTTTTAAGAAAGTAAGTAATTAACAAAACATACACACAAATATTTACTGATTTGTCAGTGATAGTAATCCAGAACAGATCAAATGAGGGTGAGCCCATGCCGTTAAGCAAGAGGAACAGTTGACGATCTAAAGCGATAATCTCTTCCACCTAACTATTCAAAATTTTTAATTTCCTTGTCGTAATAGCTAAGAGCCTCATCTATAAGTAAAGCAGTTTGGGATTCTAATACCTCACGATCTTCCTTTTCAAATTCCTCCATCCAATGAATCTCATCATTGATTACATTAATTAAAAATCTAGGATAAGCAGTGTGAATTACAAAAATAGTGTCTTCAAGCTCTGAACTATCAGCGATGAGGAACTTAGGTAAATCCATATATAAATTTTTATAATTGAGAGATTAATTTTTTTGTAATATAATGAAATCTAGCAATCAAAAATAGAGCTGAAACTGATAGTCCAGTTAGGAGTCCTATCCAAATACCATTAATTTCCCAATCAGTATTTAGTGCTAGATAATAACTGATTGGAAAACCAATAGTTCCGTAGGCTAAAAAAATAAGAAAGGCAGGTAGCCAAACGTCCTGCATACCCCTTAGTGTAGCCAGAACAACCGCTTGCACTCCATCTGCAATTTGAAAAAATGCAGCAATTAAAATTAGGTCCGCAGCTAATAAAATTACTTCAAGTACATCATTAGAAATAACTGAATCAGAACTATTAAAATACATCCAGGGTAGAAAATCATGAGCTAATATAAATAGAAGACAAAAAAAGAAGTCCAACAAAAAAATAAGTAAAAAGTTAGAAATAGCTAACCTTCTCAAATTAAAAAAATCTCCTTTGCCTTTTTCATTTCCTATTCTTATCATAGCTGTTACTCCAACACCAATCGCAACCATGTAAGTCATGGAAGATAAATTAAAGGCGATTTGGTTGGCAGCTTGTGCATTTTCACCAAGTAATCCTGACATCCAAATGGCTGTAGTAAAAAAAGTAACTTCAAAAAACATTTGAAGTGCAGAGGGGAAACCAAGCCCAATAATTTTTTTAAAAATTCTACGAGATAATTTCACTTGAAATAGATTTCTATGATATCTGTTAAAAAGCTTATTCCTGTTTATAATATATCCTATAAAAAAAAACATTATGAAACGGGAAATTAAGGTTCCTATTGCAGCACCTTCGACCCCCATTTCAGGGAAGCCCAATAAACCAAAGATTAACAGATAGTTCAAAATCACATTAATCACATTTCCAACAATTGTAGCATACATTGCTAATCGGGTTTGAAAAAGACCTTCTGCAAACTGTCTAAATCCTTGAAATCCAACAAGTGGTGTCAATGAAATTGCTACCCAAAAAAGATAAGGCTTTGCCAATTTTACAACATCTACTGGCTGTCCCATTTGCAATAAAATAGGCTGAGACATTAAAACTAAGCCTGACAACAAGACTCCAAATGATATACATAAAAATAATCCATGAACATATACTTGTCTAACTTTAGTATGGTTTTTTGCGCCAAAGGACTCTGAAATTAAGGGAGTAATTGCAGTGGAAAAACCAATACCTAATGACATTGCAATAAATACAAAGCTGTTGCCAAGCGATACGGCAGCAAGCTCTGTTGGACCTAATTGACCAACCATAATGTTATCAATAAACTGAACTATTGTATGACCAAGCATACCAATTATAACCGGATAAGCCAATTTTATATTATAGCGAAATTCTTTTGTGTATCTGATTAAGTTCATTAAGCTTTTCTGAATTTGAAAAAAAAATTATTCGAATCCAATATGATCTGTCAAAAATATTATTGCTGCTATTGTAGCAGCCCCTAATTCGAGCTCTCTCTTATTTATTGCGTCAAAAGTATCTATTTCAGAATGATGATGAATGAAATATCGTTGTGAGTCTGTTTTTAAACCAGATAAAACAAGGGCATCTTTTTTTAGGAGCCTTAGGTTTGTTCCAATCTCCCCTCTTTTAAAAAGGTGGATATAGTAAGGCTCAAAAAAGGGTTTCCATTTTAAAATCCTTTCAAAATATTTATCATTAGTGTCAAAAATAAAACCATGGGGAGTAAAGGCACCCGAGTCAGACTCCAATACCATAAGGTGTTTTTCCCTCTTTTTTGAAACACTCTCAGAATATACTTTTGCTCCACGACCTCCATTTTCCTCATTCATAAATAAAACGACTCTTAAAGTATTTTTAGGCTTATAGTTTATATTATTTAATAGTCGGATAGCTTCCATGGATTGGACTACTCCGGCTCCATTGTCATGTGCGCCTTCTCCTAAATCCCATGAGTCCAAATGAGCTCCAATAAAAATAATTTTATCAGGAAACTCAGTTCCTTTAATTTGTCCTATTACATTATATGACTTAACCTCAGGATAATTTTTACAATCCTGTCTTAAAAAAAACCGAAGATGAGGGTTTAATGAAATCATTGAGCTTAGGAGTTCAGAATCGTTTGTGCTGATTGAAGCTGCTGGAATCCTTTTACTAATGGGTAAAGAACCATAGCTCATTTCCCCAGTATGAGGGTGATCATCTAAACGAAGATTCATTGATCTGAATAAGACTGCCAGTGCACCATATTTAGCGGCGTCAGCTGCACCAGCATATTGTTGACCAATACCTCGCTCGTATGCTTGGAAAGTATTGACTAATTCCGATTGCATAGGTCTGTTAAAAAAAACAATTTTTCCATTTATATTCTTCTCTCCCAAAGATTCTAATTCCTCAATACTTTCAACCTCAACTACATTGGCGCGAATTCCACCAGTTGGAGTAGCAATGGAGCCTCCAAGAGAACATACATTTACATTTATCGTATTCCCGGGACTAGATTCAATGTTGGCATATTCAAATGTACCACGAACCCACTTTGGCACCATTACTGGCTGCAACCAAACAGAATCAAAGGCAGTGATATTGTTCAATTCATCTTTTATCCAATCAATTGCTCTTTGAGCATTAAGTGAGCCGGACAAACGCCCTCCTATATTTTTACTTAAATGCTCTAACCAAGAATAACTTTTACCTTCTGTTAATGACTTAACGTATATGTCCCTTATTTTATCCTCTACTGAAGAAATCTTTTGAGCACCGATAAATTGAAAAAAAATAAGACTTAATATTAATAGCCTTTTCCGCATATTAATTATTTTGATTTTGAGGCAAACTGCTCTATGTCAATTACGCTGATAGGGTTGTTACCAAGGATCAATAAACGCTCTACAACATTTCTTAACTCTCTTACATTGCCTGTCCATGGATAATCCATAAGTTTTTGCATAGCATCTTCTGAAAAAATTTTCTTATCAACCCCTTGATCAGTTGAAAGGGTTTCTACAAAATATTCAACCAACAGGGGAATATCTGTTTTTCTATCACTTAAAGGGGGAACTTTAATTATAATTACCGCCAATCTATGATATAGATCTTCTCTAAACTTTCCGTCTTCAATTTCCTTTAATAAATTTTTATTAGTTGCTGCTATAACCCTAACATTAACTTTAATTTCTTTTTCACTACCTACACGATTAATCCTATTTTCTTGAAGAGCTCTTAAAACCTTAGCCTGAGCTGATAGACTCATATCGGCAACCTCGTCAAGAAAAAGTGTTCCACCATTAGCTATTTCGAACTTTCCAGGTCGATCTTTAATTGCAGAGGTGAATGCTCCTTTCATATGGCCAAAAAGTTCGCTTTCAATAAGTTCAGAAGGAATTGCAGCACAGTTAACCTCAACAAACGACTCGTTAAAACGTTTACTTTTTTTATGCAAATAATGAGCCACCAATTCTTTTCCTGTCCCATTATTTCCTGTGATTAATACTCTTGCATCAGTTGGAGCAACTTTTTCAACCATAATATGAATCTTATTGATAGCTTCTGATTCGCCTATTATCGTGTATTTTTTGGCAATCCTCTTCTTAAGTTTGATATTTTCAGTGACCAGATTTTTTATCTCCAATGCATTTCTAACAGAAGTAAGCAATCGATTTAAATCAGGAGGCTTTGATATAAAATCAAACGCACCAGCTTTCATTGCCTCAACGGCAGTAGAAATATTTCCATGCCCTGTTAGCATTATAAAGGGGATATCAATTCCATTTTCTCTTACATTTTGCAAAACTTCAACTCCATCCATTTTTGGCATTTTAATATCGCATAAAACCAGATCATAGTCCTCTTTTGTCAATTTTAGAAAACCATCTTTTCCATCCTCACTTTCAGTGATATCATAGCCTTTGTTTTCTTCAGTCAATATCTTTAATAAAACTCGTCTGATAGGCTCCTCGTCCTCAATCAAAAGTATTTTTTTCATTTTTGAATCTTTGAGGGATTATTCTTGTGTGTAACAACTCGCTGAGGAAAGGGTATTTCGATATCAAGTTCTTTTAATTTTTCAAATATTTTGTAACGTAGGTCACTTTTTACAAAATTGGCCTCAAAACTTCTATTCATGGAGAAAAAAAGTTCAAACTTTAGTGCACTATCTCCATAATTATCAAATAATAAGATCGGTTCAGGATGTTTTAAAATCTTTGAATGCTCATTTGTAAGTTTAATTACTTCATCTTTAAGTAGATTTACATTTGTATCATAAGATACACCAAGTGAAATAGATTCTCTAGTAAGTGTTCCATTCTCGGTCCAATTGTAAAGAATAGATGTAAGAAATTTATGGTTAGGAATGATTAATACTTTATTATCCCTTGTAACTGCTCTTGTAGTTCTTAACATGATATTTTCAACTTTACCAATCTGGCCATCAACCTGAATTATATCGCCAACGTGGACAGTTTGGTCTGCCAGTATAAAAACACCTGAAATAACATCCTGAATTAGTGTTTGAAGTGCTAAGCCAATCCCAACCAATAAAGCGGCTGACGCTGCAAAAATTGCGGTCACATTTACTCCAACTGTATCCAGAGTTATTAAAATAACAATTAAATAAATTGAGTAATTTAGAAATGTAAATATGCTTCGAAACTTGGAACGAGTCTCATTATTGAGGGCTCTAAGTGTAATTTTCTTGAATAATTTAAGAAATAAATAAGTTGTAAAAAAAACAGAAAATATAATTAAAATTACTTTTGGAGTAATCACAATTTCACTGCCTAGGTGCATTTTGTAATTAAAAAAATTTATTATTTCTTTCATCCTAGAAATTTGTCACTAAGATAATATTAAAAACAAAAACCAACCTTATTTATGAGGATAGGAAAAATTGAAACAAAAAAGAGATTATACTAAAAGTTAGTGCTAATTAAATGTATGGTTTTATAACAGAATACATCTCTAGGAAAACATATCCTTTACCTTTTCAAAAAAGGACTTATCAGTCTTACTTGGAGCTGGCTTGAAGTTATCGTCCTCAATCATTTTTTTGAAAAACTGCTTCTGTTCTTTATTTAATTCTTTGGGTGTCCAAACGTTCACATGAACCAATAAATCACCTTTACCATAACCATTGAGATCTCCAACACCCTTACTTCTGAGTCTTAGTGTTTTACCAGACTGAATTCCCGACTCCAACTTAATACGAACTTTTCCTTCTAAAAGACTAATTTCTTTAGTAACTCCTAGAACAGCCTCAGAAATACTAATATATAAATCAAGATGGAGATGATTCCCTTCTCTAACAAAATAGTCATGGGGTATTTCTTCAATTAATACTAACAGGTCACCTGAAACACCATTTCCAGTAGCTTCATTTCCCTTACCGTTAACCTTCAGTTGCATTCCCTCTTCAACACCCGCAGGAATCTTAATAGACACAGTTTCTTCATTTTCTATCATACCATTGGAATCACTTCCAGATGGACGATTGGACAATGTTTTACCAGAGCCATTACAAGCAGGGCAAGGCGAAGAACTTTGCATCCTACCCAAAATAGTATTTGTAACACGCATAATCTGTCCTGTTCCTTTGCAGGTTGAACAAGTAGAATATGTAACACCTGGAGCTTGAACTTTTCGCTTTACTTTGATTTTTTTATCAACACCATTTACGATTTCTTCAAGCGAGAGCCCAACTTTAATTCTTAAATTGCTACCCTTACCTCTAGATTGACCTTGTCCAAAACCACTACTAAAACCATCAAAGTTACCTCCAAAAGCACTGCCAAAAATATCTCCAAATTGACTGAATATGTCGTCCATATTCATTCCGCCACCACCAAAGCCACCTGACTCGAATGCGGCATGTCCGAATTGGTCATATTGAGATTTTTTCTTTGAATCACTTAAAACTTCATAAGCTTCAGCGGCTTTTTTAAAATTTATTTCAGCTGCCTTATCACCTGGATTTTTATCAGGATGAAATTCAATTGCCTTTTTGCGGTAGGCTTTTTTAATTTCTCCACTTGAAGCGCCTTTTGATACACCTAAAATATCATAAAAATCTTCTTTCATGTCTATTATTGTCCTACGACCACTTTAGGGTATCTTATTATTTTTTCTCCCAATTGATAACCTTTTTCTATAATATCAATTATTTTTCCCTTCTGAGAATCATCCTGAGCAGGAATTTGGGTAATAGCTTCATGAATTTCAGCATCAAAACCATCTCCTATTTTGGTTTTAGTTTCCTCCAATCCATTGCTTTTCAAGATATCATCAAATTTATTTTTAATTAGTAGAAACCCTTCAATATCTTTTTCGTCACCACCCTCAGAAACTTGAGAGGTGGCTCGGTCAAAATCATCTAAAACAGGCAATAAAGAACTAATTACTTCCTGACCCGCTGTTTTGAATAATTCGACACGCTCCCTTGAGGTGCGCTTCTTGAAATTTTCGAACTCTGCAAATAGCCTCAAATATTTATCTTTTTCTTGCTCTAGAGAATCCTTCAGCTCCCGCATAAACTTCGATTGATCAGGTTTTGCTTTTTTTTTACGGACTGGTGTTTTCTTTTTTGAACTCACTGAACTTTTTTCCTTTTGTGCCATATGTTTTTATAAATTAAATTGTCAAAATTACTGCCAAATAATCAATTTTGTCAAAATGTCATCTTTTTTTATTGTAAATCTCTCTCAACGCGCTATCCAGGCTTGAAAATTGAAATGAAAAGCCCTTTTTTAAAATTAACTTGGCACTTATTTTCTGACTAGCCAAAACCAAGATGGAACGCTCCCCCAAAAAAATTTTTAAAATAAAAGAAGGGATATTTGGCAAAAAAACTGGGCGATTAAGAGCCTTTCCTATCTCCTTAATAAGTTTACGTTGTAATACTGGATTGGGAGAAACAGCATTAAAAAGACCTTTCCAATTATTTGTTGCACAATGGAGAAATAGAAGTGTCAAGTCAGATATATGTATCCAACTTTGCCATTGATTACCAGAGCCAAATGCTGATCCAGCCATGAATTTAATCGGCAAGGCTAACTTGGTTAGGAAGCCACCCCGGGCTGAAAGCACTAAGCCAATTCTAATAATTGAAAAATTAGCTGCCAAAGAAGAAAGTTTTCTTGACTCCTTTTCCCAGGCAATTACAATTTCTTGAAGATAATTTTCATTAAGAATTTTATTTTTTTCAGTAAAGGTTTCATGAAAACTATTTGGATATATGCCAATGGCTGAGGCACAAATGATAGTTTTAATCTTTCCCGTTCCACTATCCTCCAACCCTTTTTTTAATAATTGAGTAGAGAAAACCCTACTCTCAAAAATTTCTTTTTTATTTTTAGATGTCCATTTTTTTGAAATACTAGCGCCTGCTAAATGAATTATGGTATCAACACCATCAAAACATTTAATATCAATTTCCTGATTACTTGGATTCCAGAAAAAACCTACGGCTCCTGAAATCGAATTGATCTTACTTTTACGAGTAGTTAAATAATGGACCTTAATATCATTTTTTTGAGTATTTTCTATTATACTAGAACCAATCAAACCAGTCGCTCCTGTAATCAATAATTTCATTTATAACTTTTTTTCAAAAATACATTAAACAGTCTTTATCGCTCTTAATATTTCTCGTTTTCCTGGAGGGCCCTGCAACCTATCAACCTCAAAACCTAATTTCTCCAAACATCGCCTAACTGATCCTTTTGAACAATAACTAATCCAATATCCGCAAGGTTTAAGTGTTCTACTGCAAATTTCAAGAGCTTTTTCCCCCCACATTTCAGGTTGGGCATTATAGCCGAAAGCATCGTAAAAAATAATATCGCATTTATTATTGATTTTTGAATCAAAGAAATCCGAATTACTCTTTTTAAAAAAAAAATCTTCATAAAAATTATTAGTATTCCAATCTGATGAATTTAACCATTTAAAAAGTTTATGAAATTTAGGATATGGTAAATATTTTTCCATCCCCAATAACTCGATTTCTTCTTTCGAAAGTGGAAACTTCTCTACTGCGTAATAATTAAGTTTAATATTATTTTTTTTGCAAAAACAAAAAGCTAAATATGCGTTAAGGCAAGTTCCCAATCCCATTTCAAAAACACTAACCTCTTTTTTATTATTTTTCTTTATCCAAGATGAAAGACCTTTTTCAATATATATATATGATGCTTCAGTCAGCGCACCATACTTTGAATGATACGTCTCGTCTAGTTCACGAATTAAAAATGAAGGAGATCCGTCTTGAGTTTTAAAAATCTTTTTTTTCATTTTTATAATAACATGTCTAAAAAAACAATTTTTTTAAATGATAGGAAACCACATCAATTTTTGGTTAGTTGTAAATAATTTAGGTTTAATTTAAAATTTATGAAACATTGGAAATTTCTCAATCTAAAAAAGTAATTTTGTTTATGAATCTCAATTGTAAAACATGAAAATTGAAAAGGTTATTGTTTCAAAATTACCAAATGTAGATTTAGAAAACCTATCATTTGGTACTGTTTTTACAGATCATATGTTTATGTGCAAATACATAAGTGATTCCTGGCAAGAACCCGAGATTATGCCTTACCAACCTATATCTTTTGAACCCTCTACTAGTGTTTTTCATTATGGACAAGCAGTATTTGAAGGTATGAAAGCCTACAAGGATAATCAAAATAAAATATGGCTTTTTCGCCCTTCAGAAAACTACAATCGAATCAATAGGTCTTCTGAACGGCTTCAAATCCCCAAGTTTCCTGAGGAATTTTTTTTTAATGGCTTAAAGGAATTACTTAAAATTGATTCTGACTGGATTCAAACAGGTATTGGAAACTCACTTTATGTAAGACCATTTGTATTTGCAAGTCAGGCAGGTGTTCAAGCTTCACCTTCTATAGAATATACTTTTATTATTATTTGTTGTCCGGTAAAATCATATTATGGAGGAGAAGTTAATATTTTAATTGAGGAGAATTTTAGCCGCGCTGCAGATGGAGGTGTTGGTTTTGCAAAAGCAGCTGGAAATTATGCTGCTCAATTCTATCCCACATCATTAGCCCAAAAAAAAGGATATCAGCAAATTATCTGGACCGATGCAAAATCTCATAAATATCTTGAGGAGGCGGGAACTATGAATATGTTTTTTAAAATTAACAATAAGTTGATTACTGCCCCAACTAATGACAGAATTCTTGATGGGATCACCCGAAAAAGTGTAATTCAGATTGCAAAGGATTTGGATATTGATGTAGAAGTTAGACCTATAACTGTATCTGAGATAATTGACGCTGCTGAAAATAAATCTCTTGAGGAGATGTTTGGCAGTGGAACTGCAGTGGTAGTTAGTCCAATTAAAAGCTTTGGATACAGAAACAAGAATTTTAAACTCCCAGAAATAAATAACTCACTAGCTACTACTCTAAAAGAAAAAATAACTTCGATTCAGTATAACTTAAGTTCTGATCCGTATGGATGGCGATATGCAATTGTTTAACCTTTTTCTAAAATAGATTTTATATCAGGCTTAAAATAGCTCGGGCCTTTTAAAACTTTTCCGTCTTCTCTATAAATGGGTTTTCCATCTGCACCAAGTTTGCTCATATTACTTAGCTGTATTTCTTCAAAAACTTCTGAAATTTTGTATTGCATACCGTGGGATAAAATAGTTCCACACAAAATGTATAACATATCACCTAGCGCATCTGCTACTTCTACCATATCCTTATTTCTGGCTGCTTCAAAATACTCTTCATTTTCCTCTTTCATTAAATTATACCTCAAAGTTATGGTTTCTTCTGGTATTTTAACTGTTGGAAATTCTTGTGAATCTATTCCAAATGAATTATGAAATTTAGCTACTGATTCTAATTCTTTATTTATCATTGATAATTATGTATTTAGTATTAAAAAGTGGTAGATATTTTTCTAAATTAGTGAAAAATAATAATGTTTAGCCAAGGACAGCTGCTATTTGCAATTTTCTTCTTAATTACTTTTTTGAGTATTATTATATACTCTTACAGAAAAGATATAAAAAGTCATAAATTACATTACAAAGGTAGTATCAAAATCCTAATGGTTTTTATTATGTCACTTTTAGGTCTTTATTTGATTAAATATTTTACCCAAAACTTTTAAAACTAATTTATGAAACAGCTGCTTATAGTTTTCATAGGTGGAGGTATAGGAACGGTATTCAGATATCTTCTTTCTAGGCTTATTCCATACAGTGGATATGGCTTTCCTTGGAGTACATTTAGTACCAACCTTATAGGCTGTTTTATTATAGGTATAATCTCTGGCTATTTCCTCAGGACTGTTTCAAATGACCAATCAGATATGGTATTATTTTCCACCATAGGGCTTTGCGGTGGATTTACGACCTTTTCAACTTATGCATATGAAAATTTAAATTTACTTAAGTCGGAGGATCATTTAACTTTTATAATCTACAGCTTGATTTCTGTCATTTTTGGAATATTGATGGTTTATCTTGGAATGATTATTCATAAACACTTTCACTAGTTTTTTGAATATTTCTTAATTTTTACATATAAAAATTATTATACCACTATAAATTATGGGGGTGGTTTTTTAATATCATAAAAATGAACATTTGACCCCTAATAATTTCAGAGTAGGGTGAACCTTTTATATACATTTGATAGAATCATAAAAAATAAATTAATATTATGTTAAATCTTTCACTAATTAATTCAGTAAACACTGTTGAAGTAAACGATGACTTCACAATGTTATGGATACTCCTTTCAGGTATCTTAGTGTTCTTCATGCAAGCAGGATTCACATTGGTAGAATCTGGTTTCACGCGTTCAAAAAATGCTGTAAATATTGCAATGAAAAACATTTTAGACATATCCGTAGGTACAATTTCCTATTGGGTAATTGGATATGGACTAATGTATGGAGCATCAAATGGTTGGATCGCCACATCTGACATCTTCTTTAACCCAGGAGATGGACCTCACGATGTGTTTTTCCAAACTGTATTCTGTGCTACTGCAGCTACCATTGTATCTGGTGCTATTGCAGGTAGAACAAAGTATACGACTTATGTACTTTTTACCATTTTCCTAACTGCTATTGTTTATCCAATATCCGGTGGATGGCAATGGAATGGTGATGGTTGGTTAGCCAACCTTGGTTTTATCGATTTCGCTGGATCTTCAATAGTCCACTCTGTTGGTGGATGGGCAGCACTTGTAGGTGCTTGGATGGTTGGTCCACGCTTAGGAAAATATGTTGACGGAAAATCAAATGTTATTCCAGGTCACAACCTATTGTTGGGTGCACTTGGTGTATTTATCCTTTGGTTAGGATGGTTTGGTTTTAACGGAGGTTCGCAACTCGCATGGGGTGGTGACGACTCTACCGCAGCATCTGCAGTTGTAATGGTTACAAATATTGCTGCCGCAGCGGGAGCAGTTGGTGCAATGGCTACAACATGGTTAAAAGATGGAAAACCTAATTTAGGAATGACACTTAACGGTGCTATAGCTGGGTTAGTTGCAATTACAGCTGGTTGTGGAAACATGACTTTTGGCGGTGGATTTCTTGCTGGACTAGTAGGAGGTATAATCGTTGTCTTTTCCATTGAATTTATTGACAAAGTATTGAAAATTGATGATGCCGTAGGTGCTGCATCTGCTCACGGAGTAGTAGGCGCATGGGGTACACTAGTAATTGGACTTTGGGGTGTTGACGGTGATGCTGGCATTGGTCTATTTAACGGTGGTGGCGGTAGTCAATTCGGAATTCAAGCCATAGGCGTACTTGCATATGGTGTGTGGGCTACTGTTACTGCACTCATCGGGTTCGGTATATTGAAATCTACTATTGGGCTTAGAGTCTCAGAAGAAGTTGAGATAAAAGGTCTTGATGAAGCTGAACATGGTATTGGTGGATTCGACGGCGGTGGTTTCGAAGCTTGGATAAAAGAAAACACAAAATAAATAATTATAAATTTTATTAAACATTCTATTATGAAACTATTAAACAAAAGTATTTTATTTGCAGCTGTTGCTTTACTAACTGTATCAACATATGCACAAGAAGAAGAACCAGCACCAACTTTCTCAGTTGCAGGTTCTGTTGATACGTATTTTAGAAGCAGCGAGGCTGCACCAGGTACATCTTTCGCAAATTTGCCAGGATTTTCTATGGGTATGGCTAATATAATAATGTCGTATGAAGGTGAAAAATCTGGATTTGTTGCTGATCTAGTATATGGTCCAAGAGGTGCTGATGCTGTTTTTAATTCTACTGGGAGTGCAAATATTGTAAATCAATTATATGCGTATTACAATCTGAGTGATTCATTTACACTTACTATGGGTAACTTTAATACCTTCTTGGGGTATGAGGTTATATCTCCAGTAGCTAACTTTAATTACTCTACTTCATATATGTTCTCCTATGGCCCATTCTCTCACAGTGGAATTAAGGCTGACTTAGCATTATCTGATGATGCTTCATTAATGTTGGGTGTTCTTAATTCAACTGATTACACCGAATCTCAGCCAATAGGTGAAGACTTTATGATTGGTGTTCAACTTGGATTATTTGGCCAATACATTAACTATTTAGGAGGTGGTACAGCTGGTGTAAGTCAGATTGACTTTACTGGGGGCATAGATCTTGGAGACAGCTTTTTCTTAGGTGTTAATGCTACAAGTTATTCTGATGATAACGATGTAGAATTCTCTGGGTTTGCTCTTTATCCTCAGTATACCTTTTCTGATTCATTTGCTCTAGGTGCTAGGTTTGAATCATTCAGTGAGAATGGAAATCTTGGTGCCCTAGGCGTAGATGGAGATAACACTTCTTTCACAATTACAGGTAGCATTACTTCCGGTAATTTAATGATAAAGCCTGAAATTAGAATGGACTCAGCTTCATCTAAATTCTATACAGATGCTGATGGTGCTGCCACTGATAGCTTAAGTGTATTTATGGTAGCTGCTATCTACTCATTTTAAGCTTTTAAAAATCAGAAAAACAATAACTTAGTTCTTACTCCTACCAACTATTTCAAATAGATGGTAGGAGTTTTTTTTTAAACCAAACAAATACGAAAGAAAAATACCTCAAATTCAGTAACCAAGATTTAAATTATTTAGTAAACAATTATAATTAACGAAACAGATAATATGAAAAAAATTGAAGCCATAATCAGAAAATCAAAATTTGACGATGTAAAAAAAGCACTTCACAATGTTGAAGTAAATTTCTTTAGCTATTGGGATGTTACCGGTGTAGGTAATGAAAAAGAAGGCCACGTATATCGTGGTATATCCTATAGCACTTCTGAAATCCAAAGAAGATATATATCAGTAGTAGTTTCAGATGAGTTTGTCGAAAGAACTGTAAACGCAATAACTGTGAACGCAGCAACCGATAAAGTTGGCGATGGAAAAATCTTTATTTTACCTGTTGAAGAAGCCTACAGAATTAGAACCGGAGAAAAAGGAAATGAATCATTAAACTAAACAAAAAACAATTTAATTAACATGGAAACTACTATACTTACAGTAAATAATGTATGGATGATGATCTGTACTGCATTGGTATTCTTTATGCATTTAGGCTTTTCATTTTTAGAGATTGGCCTCACCCGTCAAAAGAATACAATCAATATTTTATTTAAAAACTTTTTTGTAATCACGGTTGGACTCTTACTCTATTGTTTAGGAGGATTCAATCTTATGTACCCAGGATTTGAGGACGGGGAAATAGGAATCTTTAAATTTGCTGGATTTGGAATAACCGCTCCTGATGGGGGAATGGGTTTTGGATACGCTGATGGAGGGTACACTTGGTGGACTGATTTCCTATTTCAAGGTATGTTCGCTGCAACTGCTGCAACAATTGTATCTGGTGCAGTGGCAGAAAGAATAAAACTTAGCGGATTCATGCTTTTTTCAATCCTTTACGTAGGACTTGTATATCCAATTGTAGGTTCCTGGAAATGGGGAGGTGGATTTCTTGATGCCTGGGGATTCTATGACTTTGCCGGTTCCACTCTAGTTCATTCAGTTGGTGGATGGGGGGCCCTTATTACTATATATCTTTTAGGAGCTCGAATTGGTAAATTTGATAGCAATGGAAATTCAAAAGCTTTGCCAGGACATAACCTACCAATCGCTTCTGCTGGAGTCTTTATACTTTGGTTAGGATGGTTTGGATTTAATGGTGGTTCAGTCTTATCAGCAGATCCAACACTTACTTCATTAACGCTTGTAACTACTTCTTTAGCTGCTGCTGCAGGTGGTGTGTCAGCTGCATTCTTCTCAAATTTATTATATAAAAACTTTGATTTAACAATGTTTATGAATGGTGTCCTAGGAGGGCTAGTAGGTATTACAGCAGGTGCTGATCAAATGAGTCCTACAGATGCAATACTTATAGGTATTATTGCTGGAATAGTTGTAGTTCTCGGAATAGTATTAATCGATAAACTTAAACTAGATGATCCAGTAGGTGCAGTCGCAGTCCACCTAATCTGTGGTATATGGGGAACTCTTGCTGTTGGAATTTTTGGGGAATTAGCAAGTTTCGACCAATTCCTTGTTCAGCTTATTGGTGTTGGAATTGTTGGAGCGTTTTGTGTAGTGGCTTCCTTTATAATTTTAACTATTGTAAAAGCTACAACTGGACTAAGAGTAGACAAAGAAGAAGAGATAAATGGACTTGACCTTGCTGAACACGGCATGGAAGCATATGCAGATTTTAGAACTAACGAGGGATAATTATTAACCATATTCTTAGTTACTTTAAGCCCTTGGTTCTCCAGGGGCTTTTTTTATTGAGTAATAAAAACTCAAAAATATTGCTCTACGAAACTGATTCTGTATTTTTGGTAAAATTTATTAAATGAATCATATAACGATTTTGATGTATTGTAATGATCAAAAAGGCATTATTGCAGCTGTTACAAACTTTATGCATCATAAAGAGGGGAATATCACCTATATAGATCAATATGTGGATAGACCCAATGGAGCTTTTTTTATGCGTATTGAGTCAGATTTCATTGGAAATTCATTTGATCTTGAAAAATTCAAAAAAAGTTTTAATGATGAAATTGGGAATCGTTTTTCTTTAAACTGCAATTTTTATTTAAAAAGTCAAAAACCAAGGATGGCAGTTTTCGTATCAAAATATGATCATTGTCTTTATGATATTTTAGCAAAACAACAATCAGGAGAATTAGCTGCTGAAATACCATTTATTTTAAGTAATCACTCTGATTTAGAAATTATTGCCAATCGCTTTGAAATTCCTTTTTATCATGTTCCTATTTCTAAAGAAACTAAGGCAAATGCTGAAAACATGCAATTGAATTTACTTAAAAAACATAAAGTTGATTTTATTGTTTTAGCAAGATATATGCAAATTGTATCCTCTAAACTAATAGATGAGTATAGTCATAAAATAATAAATATCCACCATTCTTTTTTGCCAGCCTTTCCCGGAGCAAAACCATATCACTCTGCATTTGACAGAGGGGTCAAAATAATTGGAGCTACAAGTCATTACGTAACGGAGGAGTTAGATGCTGGACCAATTATTGAACAAGATATTTCGAGGGTGTCCCACCTTAACTCAATAGCTGATTTTATTGAAAAAGGAAGAGATCTCGAGAGGATAGTTCTACTTCGTGCTCTTAAGTTACATGTTAATAGAAAAGTAATGGTCTACGGAAACAAAACTGTCGTTTTCTCCTAACTAACGGATTCATTTAAAAACCCAAGCATTCCAATATTGAATTTGTCAGGTTTTTCTACGTTAACCACATGTCCACAATCCTCAATTACTAATAAATCTGAAGATGGGTGAACTTTAACCACTTTCCTCACAGAAGGTAAAAACATGTAATCTTGGTCTCCCATTATGTATAGGGTAGGAATTTCAATAGCCTCCCTTCTAAAAATCTTCAATAGAGGCATAACCTCCGAAGTTAATTTAAACCACCGGATAAACTCTTTTTGATAGAGTTTTTTAGCTTCGCGAATAAACAAAACTCTAGATTCCCTATGGTTTTTATTCGGCATGATAATAAAGGCGAAAAAACGATAAAGCCACATGTAAGGTAAAACTGATTTTGTGGCATTTCCAAAATGCATAAGAAGTCTTGATCGTAAATTTAACTCCAAAATAGCTCCTCCCATAATCATCTTTGAAACCCTTTTGGGGTCTATTTCAGCCAATTTTCTAATAAGGATTGTACCTAGAGATATTCCAACAAAATGAGATTTTTGGACTTTGACCTGATCCAATACTTCAAAAATATCCTCAGCAATTGAATTAAAAGTATATTTAGACTTAAATGGATTCTTTATTAAACTCTTGGATGCACCATGACCTCTTAAGTCAATTAACAGTAGATTAAAATACTTAGAAAAAAATCTTATTTGTTTAAACCATATTGCACTACTTCCTCCTGCCCCATGAATAAATGTTATCCAATTTGCATTTTTTTTTCTTGATGAGTAAACAGTGTAGTTTAGCATCAGATAATATGATTTTGAATTAAAATTTCTTTCATATTTTCCTGAATTTTTTTTGCTGCTAGCCCTGCTTTATGTGCGTAGTCAAATTTATTAGAAGCATAAATTATTGCTCTAGAAGAATTAACTAAAAGACCACATTGATTATTCAAGCCAGTTTTCACGACATCCTCTAAACTGCCGCCTTGTGCACCTATCCCAGGGATTAAAAGAAAGTGTTCTGGAATCAGTTTTCTAATATTAATTAAAGCATCTGCTCTGGTAGCACCAACTACAAACATCAATTGATTTGAATTTTGCCAAGCTAATGAGGTTTTTATAACTTTCTGATAAAGCATATTATCTCCAGAGGATAGAAGTTGAAAGTCAGCAGCACCTTTATTAGATGTCAACGCCAATAAAATAGTATATTTATCCTTATAGGTGAGGAATGGTTCTACAGAATCCGCTCCCATATAGGGAGTTACAGTTATAGAATCAAAATCAAAATTATCAAAATACGCTTTAGCGTAACGTTTTGAGGTATTGCCAATGTCAGCACGCTTAGCATCGGCAATTGTAAATATTTCTGGGTAATAATTATTAAGATAGTCCATCACTTTTGTAAGGGACTTCCAACCCTCTGTTCCATAGGCTTCAAAGAATGCAATATTTAATTTAAAAGCAACACAATATTGTGCGGTGGCGTCAATAATTGATTTAGAGAAATTAAAAATTTTGTCTGGTTGATCTCTGATTTGAGCTGGAAAAAGATCCGTATCTACATCCAATCCAACACATAAGAAAGAATGCTTTGCTTTTATTTGATTAAATAAATCATTGGTGGTCATAAGATTTCTCCAGCTTCTTTTAATTGTTGGGTATTCCGATAAAGCTTCAACTCGTCAATCAACTTTTGAATATCACCATTAATAATATTTTGAAGATCGTAAAGAGTTAACCCAATACGGTGATCTGTAACTCTCCCTTGAGGATAATTATAAGTTCTAATTTTTGCGGAACGGTCACCTGAGGAAACTAATGAATTTCTTTTTTCGGCGTCTTCCTCTAATTTTTTATTGAGCTCTAACTCGTAGAGTCTAGATCTGAGAACTCTTAAAGCCTTATCCTTGTTTTTATGTTGTGACTTTTGATCTTGACACTGAGCAACAATACCTGTTGGTTCGTGCGTAAGTCTTACTGCTGAATAAGTAGTATTTACTGATTGGCCACCAGGTCCAGATGAACAGAAATAATCTATTCTAACATCATTCATATTAATCTCTACATCAAACTCCTCTGCTTCAGGTAGAACCATAACTGTAGCTGCTGAGGTATGAACTCTTCCTTGAGTTTCAGTTTGAGGAACACGTTGAACACGGTGAACTCCTGATTCATATTTCATGGTTCCATATACCTCATCACCCGAAACTTCAAAAATAATTTCCTTAAATCCACCTGCAGTTCCTTCATTTGCATCCACTAAGCTTACTGACCATCCCTTATCTTGACAATATTTACTATACATTCTGTACAGGTCTCCAGCAAAAATACTTGCTTCATCACCGCCAGTACCCGCTCTTACCTCAATAACTACATTTTTAACATCCTCAGGATCCTTAGGAATTAATAAAAGTTTTATTTCCTCCTCCAATGGTAAAAACTGAGCTTTAGATTCCTCCAATTGTATTTTTGCCATCTCAACCATCTCGGAATCATTCTCATCCTTAATTATTGACTCCGCCTCCTTGATATTAGAAAGTAAATTAAGATATTTTTCTCCCTTAGAAACTATCAAACTAAGGTCCTTATATTCCTTGTTAAGCTGTATATATTTTTTTTGATCAGAGATAATATCTGGCTGAATAATCAAGTCTGAAACTTCATTAAATCTTTGTTGAATTATGTCCAGTTTTTCTATCATCTGATTTAGCTAAGCATTAGTGCAAATTTAGAATTTAAAATAGTTTCTATCAAAGCTTAGTGAAATGAAGTTCGTAAGATATTTTAATTAAATCTTCCATCTTTTTCATCATAAAAGAGGGTCGATTAATACTAAAATCAGATAAGATGATTTCAAAAGTTCCTGATAAAATTAGCTTATTGTTTTTAAAATTAGCATCTGCCTCAATGAGCTTTTTAATACCGATACCGTGAAAATTCATCTCCCCGTTAATAAATAATTTATTGTTATTCATTTCAATTTCGTCAGAGAAAAATTCAATTTTAGGGAATTTTAAAACCTCAAGTATTTCAAGGGCATTATTATCCCGATTGCTATTTTTACTATCAAAATCTCTAACTAACATTGCAATAGCAATTTTTTGAAATTCTTTTTTATCGCCCGTTATAATCCCTTTTATACTATTATTTGAACCTGACCATGCATGTAAAAAATGATCAGCATCATATTTAATATAGGAGGGCTCCATATCTAAAGCCCAACGCTCTTGTGCCATTAAACATAATGGAAATAACAATAATAATTTAAAGAATTTTTTTTTCATTTATTAAAATTTAAAGACCAATACCGCCGTGGCATAGCTAGCAAAGGTGGTATAAGCAGCATATTTATGTAAATCTTTTTTTGAAACATTAGGGAATAATTCACTATCGCTTTTAGACCAAACATTAGTGGCTATCATCCCTGAAAAATGGATATAAGCAAGCAACTTATGAGCCTTAATTGAATTAAACCCCTTTACTTTTTTTTTAATTAATGGGGGTGGAGTAAAAAGTGACATTCCTGCGCCAGTAAAATAAGCAATTGTAACGATTTCACCCAATTTTTTGTGTGCATCATAGAGTTGGGTCTCACCATTATAGAGTCGCCCGCCCATAATACCTTGAGCAACCATGCCTGCCAATGTAAGATATCCAATTACTTGGTGAGACTTAAGCATTACATTTCTAACTTTTAGTTCCTTCTGTCTTTGTTCTAAAGATAATTTTGAAATACCTGTTTTTCGAAAAAGTCCTTTTTTACCCCATAAGAGTGATTGGGTGAATAACATCTTTTCTGGTAATAGAGTTCCAGTAATTATTTGCTCATCATCAAATAATCCCTCTAAAAGTTCATCACGATCTTGAGCGAGTAACCCGATTGAAACAAAAAAATAAATGTAAAATGTCTTCTTCATTAGTTCAGAGCACAACTTATTAAAATATAAGAATTAATATTCAAAAACTCCTTTTGAAGACTTAATAGTTAATTTCTTTTTTTGGGACTCCTCTACTCGCCCAACAACTTTTGCGTCTACATCAAAAGAGTTTGCAATATTTATGATGTTATCTGACTTATCTTCTGGTAAATAAACTTCCATTCTGTGTCCCATATTGAATACTTCATACATTTCTTTCCAAGAGGTTCCAGATTCTTTTTGAATTAATTCGAATAAAGGGGGACAATCAAAAAGATTATCTTTAATTACGTGAAGGCCTTCAATAAAGTGTAATATTTTTGTCTGAGCTCCCCCGCTACAGTGTATCATGCCGTGAATATCGCTTCTTCCTAGGGATTCAAATATGGATTTAATAACAGGGGCATAGGTTCTAGTTGGGGATAAAACAAGTTTTCCTACATCTAAGGGTGTATCTGTCTTATCAGTTAAGTTCTTTGTTCCCGAATAAACCAAATCACCTGGAAGCTCGTTATCAAAAGTCTCAGGATATTTTTCCTTAATATATCTACCAAAAACATCATGTCTGGCAGAAGTTAGTCCGTTACTGCCCATACCTCCGTTATATTGATTCTCGTATGTTGATTGGCCAAATGAGGAAAGCCCCACAATAACATCACCAGCCTTTATATTAGAATTATCAATAATATCACTCCTCTTAATTCGTGCGGTAACAGTAGAGTCAACAATAATAGTTTTAACTAAATCACCAACATCTGCAGTTTCTCCTCCAGTGCTGTGAATATTTACTCCGTATTTTGCTAATTCTTTTAATAAATCTTCGGTACCATTGATGATTGCTGATAAAACCGATGAAGGAATTTTATTTTTATTTCTACCTATAGTTGATGAAAGCATTATATCGTCTGAAACACCGACACATAAAAGATCATCAACATTCATTATCAAAGCGTCCTGAGCAATTCCTCTCCAGACAGATAAATCTCCTGTTTCCTTCCAATACGCATATGCAAGTGAAGACTTAGTTCCAGCTCCGTCAGCATGCATTACTATACAGTGATTCTTACTTCCAGTCAAGTAATCTGGAACAACTTTACAAAAGGCATTTGGATAAAGTCCCTTATCAATATTTTTTATGGCATTGTGGACATCTTCTTTTTGAGAAGATACCCCTCTAAGATGATACCTTTTGTTACTCATCCTTTTTTTAAAATACAAATTTAGTGTTATTCGTGCTATCTTATAATTAGCCAATCAAATAATTAATAAAATAACATTATTATAAATTTAGTCTGTTTTTTTTAATAAAATTTAAATGATTTCTTTCATAAAAAAGATTCATCAAGTGAATTGAAATTTGATTTAAAAAATATATTTTGAAAATGAAAAAAAATTACGAACTGAGTAATTATTTTAAGAATATCAAAATTTAGATCCAAAATATTAAAGTAATCATAAAAATGTAGACAGGTTTTTAGAATTGATGCACGAAAAATGTATGTAATTGGCTAGAAATTTTATTTTTACTGCTCTAACAAAAAAATTAATTTATATGAGTAAATCTAAATTGGAGTATATTTGGTTGGATGGTTATTTGCCTACCGCCAATTTACGAGGCAAAACAAAAATAGTATCTGATTTCGGAGGAAAACTTGAAGACTGCCCTTTGTGGTCGTTTGATGGTTCTTCAACTCAACAAGCTGAAGGTAGTTCCTCAGATTGTCTATTAAAACCTGTAGCATTATTTCCTGATCCTGATAGAAAAGATGGATACCTAGTTATGACTGAGGTTTTAAATGCAGATGGCACCCCACATGTTTCTAATGGTAGAGCAACGATTGACGACGATGATAATGATTTCTGGTTTGGATTTGAACAAGAGTATTTTTTATGGGATCCTGAAACTAACCTGCCAGTTGGTTTTCCTAAAGATCAAACCCCTCAAGGACAGTTCTATTGCTCAGCAGGAGCCAAAAACGCATTTGGTAGAGAAATGGTTGAAGAACATTTAGACCAATGTTTAGAAGCCGGAATCAATGTTGAGGGTATTAATGGAGAGGTCGCAGCTGGTCAATGGGAATACCAATGTTTTTCGAAAGGAGCTAAGGAAGCAGGAGATCAAATGTGGATTTCTAGGTATTTACTTGAACGCCTTGGTGAAAAGTATGGGTTGGCTATTAATTGGCACCCAAAACCACTTGGAGCGACTGACTGGAACGGATCAGGTATGCACGCCAACTTTTCAAATGAAACTTTAAGAACATGTGGTTCAAAAGAAACATACGAAAAAATATGTGAGGCTTTTCGTCCAGTAGTAGATGAACATATTGCTGTTTACGGTGCAGACAATGATCAGCGATTAACAGGTGATCATGAGACACAATCGATTACTGAGTTTAGTTTTGGTGTTTCTGACCGAGGAGCATCCATAAGAATTCCAATTATGACAGTTGAGCAAGGCTGGAAAGGATGGTTAGAAGACAGAAGACCTGCTTCAAATGGTGATCCTTACAAAATAGCTGGTATAATTATCAAAACCGTAAAATCTGCTAAAGTTTAATTTGATTTTTTAAGAATAGGTATCAAATCCCGCTTATTGCGGGATTTTTTTATTTAGAGAATTAATGGTAAAATAAATAATCCATAAAGAATAATAAGAATTAATCCATCTCTAAATGACAAACGGTAACTCTTTGGTAAAAAAACTAGGGGTAGAATTATAAAAGAAATCCCTAGCATCCATAATACATCATTGCTTAATAAGCCGGGGTCTTCAACCGATAAGGGATGAATCATGGCTGTAATACCCAAAACTGCCATTAAGTTAAATATATTGGAACCAACCAAATTACCAATAGAAATTGCCTTTTCTTTATTCATAATTGCAATAATTGATGCGGTAAGTTCGGGAATACTAGTTCCCAAAGACACAATAGAAACACTAATAATTCTCTCACTAACTCCCATACTCTGTGCCAAACTCACAGCACCTTTAATCAAAGTTTCAGAGCCTAACCAAAGAGAAAAGCCACCTAGTAAAAGGAAACTCACTGTCTTTTTCATTGACAATACCTGTTGAATATCATTATTCTCATCCAAATCGGTCTTCCTTTTGAATTTGATTAGATAAATAATAAAAAATATTAATAGAATGAACATAAAAGCTCCTTCTCTAGAATCAAGTTTATTATCTATTACAATTAAATAATAAAAAAGTACAGATGATAGAATCATCATAGGCCAATCAGTTTTATGAAAACTCTTTGGAACACTCATAGGAGATATTATTGCAGTTAATCCAAGAACCAGTCCTATATTAGCGATATTAGAACCCACTACATTTCCCAGTGCGAAATCAGGGTGGCCAGATAAGGCAGCTTGAATACTGACAATTAATTCTGGGGCTGAAGTAGCAAACGAAACTACAGTCATTCCAATTACAATTTTAGGTATAGAAAAGTTAAGTGATAATGCAACAGATGCACGCATTAACCAGTCACCTCCCTTAATTAATAAAAAAATCCCAATAGCAATTGCTATTATTGACATGTAAGAAAATTTCAGCAAATATAATATTTACGCGACAAATAAAAATTTTATTGATTAGGAATAATAGATAGGAATTATGAGACTTAAATAATTTGGGTAATGCCCTTTTACAAGAAGCTACAGTGTAATAAAAAACCTATGAAAGTTGTATGAAAATTGTTTTTAATAAATATTCAACTATAAATTCTGGTTTAGAGGATGTACCCTAGTCAGAACGATTCAATTTAGTCTCGTCTTTTTCAATAGCCACATAATATTTTAATTTTTCATCCAAATTATAAATGGGTAAAATTGTGATTTGACATAAATAAAGCTCACCATTTCTTCTGTAGTTAACAATAGAACCACTATAAGTATGGTTAAATGCAAGATTCTCTCTTAATTGTTTTTTTACAATTGCTGAAGTCTTTTCTCCTTGAAGAAAAGAAGGCTTTTTACCAATTGCAAATTTTTTTGTGTAACCAGTCATATTTTTAAACCCATCATTAACCCAAAGTATGTTTTGACTTATATCTGTTAACACTAAAGCATCATAATCATATTGGTAAATCTTATTTGTTAATTCAGAGGTATAACAGTCTTTCAACATTGATCCAATATGAGAAACATCATTATTTTTTCTAAAATCCCTAATTAAACCGTTATAATTTTCCAAATGATAATTAAAGCTTGCTAATGGTGAGATAATTCTATTATTCTTTTTCATAGATGGTAAACTATAAAGTAATTAGTAAATATACTACTCATTTTAATATCACGCTAATACCTTTCAAGGAATTTTAATCTTAAAATTAAATGATTTTCAATTTAAATATTTACGACCAAAATCCTAATTAAAAAATTAGATTTAATAAACCTAAAAAAAGAAACCTTTTCTGTTTATATTTTTTATATAAGGTGAGTGAAAATTTTTATAACTAATCAGAATAATTCAGAAAGGGTAACACGTTGTATAATCTCTATTTTTTTATTTCCAGCGCCTTTTGTTTTCGATTGCAATATCTTTTCAATTTCTTAATTTTCTGCAGGTGTTGTTTTACTTTTTAATGCTCTTTCTGGCATGTGTGTTATATATCGACTTTTTGGAGCGAATACTTGCAAATATTAATCCAAAAAATATCGTTTGATTTATAAGCGATTGTTCACAATATTATTAAATATAGATCCAAAAGTGTAGCTAAGTCCCATCGAAATTCGGTTTTGATAATTAGTAGATATTTGTCTTTGCCTAAGTAATAAATCTTCTACTGATGCCTCACCCTTGGGTAAATTAATTTGATCTCTAATAAATCTGAAGTAGGCTGAAATTCTTAATGAAAGTCCACGAACTATTCTTAAATTAATGTTATTGTTTATTGTAAGTCTATTTTGTTCTGGTAAATCTAAAAATTGAGATGCAACTAAATAGGAATATATACTCCCCCACTTTTCTCTAAACCTAAGATTTAAAGTTAGAGAATGATTAAACATTTTCTGGTCTATAAACTCATAGATCGTCTCCTCAATGTAATTATAAATATTATAACCCAATTTATAAGCTAAAGTCACTTCTCGAGTCAAAACCTCATCATAAGGTACAAAATTATACTCGACAGCTGGTGAAATATTAATTGAAGATTTATAATTTCTGAATGTATCCTGTCTGTAGGAAGAAAAAAATCCTGTAGAAAAATGATTAGAAATACTCCGAACTAAACTCCCCGAAAAATAGAGGCTTTCTCTTTCA
Organism: uncultured Bacteroidota bacterium; assembly: GCA_902590705.1. Taxonomy (GTDB): domain Bacteria; phylum Bacteroidota; class Bacteroidia; order Flavobacteriales; family Flavobacteriaceae; genus UBA8316. The sequence goes on from CACIXU010000001.1 coordinate 86,983, forward strand.
CTACTATAATTTTGTTCTCCTCCGTAAAAAAACTTGATTGAGCGGTCGAATTCAAAATCAGATCTTAATCGCCAAATTTCAGTAACTCTATCTACATCAAATCCTAAATTAAATTCTTCCTCATTAATACTTTTCTCATTTTCAAAATTAAAAGAGCCATAAACTTCAAAAACCCAATTTTTCCAGGAATCAAGTTTTTTCTGATCAGTTATTATTTTCTCATGAGTAAAATTTACGTCTATTTTATTTTGATAATCTGTATTTGATAAAAATGAAGCCATTCCTAACTTATAGGTATTTAATAAAATTTCTCTTGACTTATTTAGACTAATATTTTGAGGTATTATAGCATTAATTTGATTCTCTTTGTTGATAAAATTATTTTTTCCATTAAAATTAAATGTATAATTCCTTCCACCACTAGCATTTGTAATTTCAAAAACAAAAACTTCTATATCGGAAAGTGACATGTCTCTTACATAATCAAAAAAAAGAGTATTCTGTTTTAAAAAATCATCATCGCAGCGACAACTTAAAAAAACTTTGATTTTTTTATTTTGTCCAAAAACCTGCAGAAAAACAAAAAAAATTAAAACAAAAAAATATCTTTTTCTCATGCTCATTCTCATTCAAAATTAACTAAATGAAATTGTTTTTAATGTATTTAATCATTCAAGTAAGTTTATATTTACATATAAATGAAAAAGTTTGTTCTTATTTAAATTACATTTCATAAAAATTTTTTTTGTAGTTGTATGTTTACTGATCGTACTTAATATCAAATGAAAGATCTGAATAGCCTTAATAAAAACATTTGCAATAGTTGTGGCGAAGAAATAGACTTTATTTGGTATAGCAATATATACAATAATAGTCCATATGCAAGATTATGTGTTCTTTGTAGAAATGAAATAATTGAGGATTTATATAATTAATAATATGAGGTTAGTTTTGTCGATTATTTCAGGTCTATCTTTTATTTTTTTTGGGTTAGCCTGTTTTTTTAGTGATGTATTCATCAATGAGTTTTATAGATATGGTTTGTCTGAATACATTAAAATTGTTGGGTTTTTCCAATTATTGGGTGGCATGGGTTGCATTGTTGGAGTATTTTATAAAAGATTATTAATTATATCATCGCTGGGGCTGAGTATTATGATGCTCTTAGGTGTTGCAGTCAGATTAAAAATTAATGATACATTTTTTCAAACTTTACCTGCCATATTATATTTAATTATTAATTCTATTATCTTTCTAGATATAATTACGAAAGAAAAAAAAAAATCTTAAAATCATGTTGAGTATTCGATCGTTTTTAAAATTGGTATATTGGTGTATTTATTAAATCAGTAGGAATGAAAAAAATAGCTTTATTATTTATCACCACATTTGGGATACTTTTTTCATTAAAATCTCAAAGCAACCTTAAATTCGATCATCAAGCATTACCTGTCAATAATTTAAAAATTACCGGAGATTTTTATAGAGATATTCTTGGGTTTAAAGATATTCCAACCTTAGTAGGCACAAAATACACTCACAGGTGGCTCGCTAATTACGAGGGTAAGGAGATCCATCTGATTTTCACTGATGAAGAAATTCAAAAAACACCAAAACAAATACACATGGCGTTTAGCCCAGTTGATTTTGACAAATTTGTTGATCATTTAAAAAAAAATAATGTTTTGTTTACTAATTATAATTTAGAGGCTGGTGTTGTTCAGGTTAGAAAAGATGGAATTAAACAACTTTGGGTAAGGGATCCTCAGGGATATTGGATTGAGATTAATTCTACGAATCAAAATTAATTCATAAAAAAAGAAGGCAATTATTTTATAATATTCCAAATTTTTGCAATCATAAATGATTTACCTCCACAAAATACTGCCTCTTTTCGTAATGCCTTTGATTCTACTTTTCTTATCAATCTTATTGGGTACTTATTTTAAAAAGAAAAAAGTCATATACTCTTCTTTAGTTCTTTTTTATATTATATCGACACCCTTTTTTTCAGAAAATTTTTTAAAGGTAGTTGAAGGTCAATATAATAAACTAGAAATAGAAAAAATAAATGAAGTTGATGCAATCGTGGTATTAGGTGGCTCTTTAAGAATAAATGAGATTAGGAATAAATATAATATTGAGTGGGGAGACGCAGACAGGTTTTTTGGAGGGTTGAAACTTTATAAGGAAAAAAAATCAAAACAAATCGTTTTTACAGGAGGTAAAATGCCATATAATTTAACGAAACTATCAGAGGGAGATATTTTAAAAAAATATGCCATTGAATATGGTATAAACGCTGAAGATATTCTTGTAACAAAGGATGTTCTAAATACGTTAGAAGAATCTGAAGCTGTTCATGAATTACTAGGAGAAAATAAAAGTATTATACTTGTAACCTCAGCATTTCACATGAAAAGAGCAAAAAAAATATTTCAGCAAAAGGGATTTAATGTTACCGCTTATAAAGTTGATTATAAAACTGCCCCTAGAGTCAAATTAAATTTCATAAATCTTATACCTTCGGCAAGTTCCCTTTCTAAAACGGAAATAGGATTTAGAGAAATTTTAGGAAGATTTTATTATAATTTACTATTATAAGAGTAAAATCAAAAGGTTGGATTATGTAAAAAAACACTGAGTTATTATTCTAAAATATCTATGTATTTAAGGTGTAAAATATTACCCGAATTCATTTTCCGTTACAGAAAGTAAGACATCTCTTGTACTTGGAAATATTAATTTATCCCATTTAAAGCTGAACTAAATAAATCTCTTGAAGAATATCCATCCACTAATTCAACATAAGGTTGAATGAAGCCATCTTCATTAATACTTCCATCCTTGACAAAAATATTATTAGATAAAAGAAATGAGATTGTTATAAATACTCGCTGATACCACCAGAATAACAAACTATAAAAGTATTTATTCTAGTTAGCAGTATAAAACCCGACAATTAATTATTCCTCTTTCTCATCAATTATCAAAGGTGTTTTTCCATTGGTGATGATTACTTTTGAATTGTTAGAATTCGATAGTTGTTTAAATGCTTCAATTGCTTTAATTTTTATGATTTCATCAGTCAACCCTTCAGAGATTATTATTTGAGCTTCTCTTTCTCCTTTGGCGCTAATGATTTTTCTTTCAGCTTCAAGTTTTTCCTCATTTAATACAAATTTCATTCGCATAGCATCTTGTTCTGCCTGAAGTTTTCTTTCAATAGAATTTGCTAAACCTCTGGGCAATTGTATAGATTTCATTAAAACAGCAATTAAATCGATTCCATTAGCTTGTTTTTCTAAATTAATTTTCATTTTAGCTAAAATTTCACTTTCGATTTTAGAACGCATACCTGAATGCATATCTTTTGCAAAAAATTGAGCACAAACATCTGAGGCTGCAGACCTAAAGACACTTGTAACTATAGATTCATAACTTTTACCGAGATTTTCTAAAATAGAGGCAACCATATCTTCCTCAAGTCTATAAAGAATTGAAATTTCGGAGTTGACACTTAAACCTTCTTTACTTGGTAGGTTAAGTAAAAGTTTTATATTTTGAGTTTGAGTAGATTCTTTGACAACCTTACTTGTAATTGGATTGTAAAAAACTGTTCCTTCTTTAACTACTTTATTTGAAAGTTTTCCAAGCCTTTGTTTAATCCCTACTTGACCTGGTCTTATTACAGCACAGCTATGTAATAATAATATTATTATTAAAATTGTTCCTTTTGCTTTCATCATTTTCATTTTAAATTTTAAATATTTTGAACAAAATTAATAACAAATTAATTAAAGATGATCAGAAGTTCAAGAACTTATATAGGATTTCATTAAGCAGTTATGTAAGAACAAGAATATTAAATATAAATTAATTTAGAAGTAGCCCCCTCTCCCCCTTTATAGGTTTTGTTATATTTGTATCATACTAATTTTAAATCAAGTAAAATGAAAGATATTCTTGTAGTTGCAAAGCTAAAAGAGGGCAAGTTTGAGAAATTTATGGGCTTTATGCAGTCCGAACAGGGCATGGATGAAAGAAGAAAAATTGCGGATTTAACAAAAACCTTAGGTACTGTGTCCCCTGACAAAAGTGCAGTAATGTTCAAGATTGCTGTACACAACATGGATGCTTTGAATTCATTTTTGAATGGCTCGAATTCTGTATCAAAACCAATTTTTGAAGAGGTTATGGTGAGTTATGAGATTTTTGAGTTAAACAAGGTTTAATATATATTTATTAAGTTATTTTATATCAAATCATAGGCATATCCTCCTCATTAAGTCAGTTGCCAATCCTTAATGGGTAGCGTTATGATTTATTTTTATATTAGTAATTCAAAACCATAAATATTTTAAAATGAAAAAATTATTATTATTTGTATCAGTCCTATTTTGTAGTTTTATATTTGGACAAGACATCCCTTTGGGTAAGAATATGTTCAAAGCTAACTTTACTGTTGATTCAGTAACTTTAGGAGTTGACAGTAACCAAATGAATGTTTCTGGCGAAGCAGGAGAGTATGGACGAGTTTATTTATCCTATGTTTTTACAAATAAAATGGACACCAAAGATGCCGGAGAGTTTACGGGTTTGGCATGGACGCAAGTAGGAGAAAATTTTGCACAAGCTTCACTTCAAGGAATATGGAAAAGAAAAGGAAAGATATTTGAGCTTTACACATTTGATAACGTTACAGATGGCAAAAAAACAGTTGCTAAAGGGGTCTTAGACCTCGTTAACAAAACACTCAAGTTTGACGCAAGCCAATTTGAGTAAATTATTCTTTACACCCTCCTTCACGGAGGGTTTTTTATATCATAAGCATATCCTCTTCATTAAGTTCTGGAACTTAACCCTTCTTTTGTAGGTTTTGTTATATTAGTAGATTATTAACCATAAATTATTTATAATGAAACAATTACTTTTATTAATGTTGTTAGTTCATCTTTTTAGTTGTTCAAGTCCTGAAAATCGAGTTGAGGATAACTCTGCAGATAAAGAAACCTTTGATTCTAATGTACGCTCATTTCAAACTAAATTTATCAAGGGTTTTGAAAATGAAGACCATGGACTTATTATAAGTTTATTTGCTGATTCAGTTAAGTGGACTGGACCAGACAAACAATTATTGAATCAAATTAGTTCCTATAATGAACTTTCAGATGCTATCAAGGGTTATTTAGCAATATATGAAAACCATTCTTTTAAAAATGCAATATATGCGGGTGGAAATACCTTTAGACATGATGCCAAAACATCTTCATCTCCAGACAATGTAAGAATTTATGGGAACTGGTACCACACTCACTCTGAGAGTAAAAAAGAAGTTACTCACAAATGGTTTGCATTACTCAAGTTTAATAAAGATGGGAAGGTTACGAGAATTAACGATTTTTTTGATGTAACTGGATACCTCTCACAACACATTGACAAATAGCTTTAGATACTTACCTACCTTATCTGATGTAGGAGGTTTTTTTAAATTAGAGCATATCCTCCTCTTTAAGTTCTGGTACTTCTAATCCCCTTTTGTAGTTTTTGTTATATTAGCAATTATTAACCATAAATTATTTAAAATGAAAAAAATCGTAATGGTATCAGTCATTTTCTTTTTGTCCTGTGCTCAGCCAAATAAGTCCGAGAAATCAAGTGATGAATGTAATCAAAACCCTGAATATTTTTTACTAAGACCTGAGGTTGAAAAGGGGTTTGGGTATTCTCATGCTGTTAAAATCTGTAATCAGATTAAGATTTCAGGTGCAGTAAGTATGGATGAATCAGCTAATCCAACAGCTGTAGGGGATATGGAGCAACAAATGAAAAATTGTTATGCAGATTTAAAAAAGGTCTTAGACCATTATAATGCTACATTTGATGACGTTGTAGTTGAAAATATTTTTACTACTGATATGAATAGATTTTTAGAGGTTGCATCTTACAGGAATAAAATATATACTAAACATTTTCCAACAGGCTCTTGGTTAGGGGTAAAAGAGTTGGCTTTTCCTGAATTTATGATTGAGATTGAGTTAGAGGTTCATCTAAATAAATAATGATTATTAAGATTTTATTTCAACTCAGGCATATCCTCCTCTTTAAGTTCTGGTACTTCACCCCCTATACTTCGCATTAATCAGTTGCCAACCCCCTTTTGTAGGTTTTGTTATTTCCTATGTTATTTATCTTTGAGTGAATCTAAAATTTTAATAAAATGAAAAACTATATTATAGCTATTGCAATAGTTCTATCTACTATTATTTATGTTTTTGGAAACAGGTACTTTTATGATGCGCGAACTGCAAATTCTGGATATTCTGTCTTTGATAAATTTACAGGTAAAGTTTATTATACAATTGGTAAAGAGCGAAATGTGGTTGATTTTGTAGATGGTACTTTTACAAAGAAAACTTTGAAATAATAGATTAAGTTGCCAGCAGAAAAAGTTTGTAATGAGTGTAATGTATATTGTAAGGATAATTGGAGCATTTTAATTTTCTGGTTAGTATCAAGCTCGTGAATATCAAGTGACTTAATTAGGTCATCAATAAGGTTTTGTAATTTATCTCTGACCTCAGCAGTAATTTTATTTGGAGTTCCAGATGTTCTTCCCATAGTTATATTATTTTAGTGTAATGAAATACCTAATTAAGAATAGTCAAGGAGTTTTTTTTGTTGGTCTATTTATTGCATTTGGGGATTATATTTTTGGGGATTATGGTTTCATATTTAAAACCACTGGATTTTCTATAATGTCATTTTCATTCCTTTTGATGTATTTAAAATCAAAACAGAAGAAATAATATTCATTACAAGTATGGTGGAACTTGGAAGTCAAGAATCTAAATCTTTTTTAGACCCATCTCACTAACAATGTTTCTATGAAATGGTGGTACTTGGAAAAGCAGAATATAAAACTATAATAGTTTAAAGTAGGTTAAGAATTAGGGAAAAATCTTTAAATTCATTATGATTAAAAATTTTAATTATGGAAAAAATGCATTGGGGATTTTGGGAGAAATTTCAAAGTGATGAAGCTATTTTTAGAAAGCGTATTAAAGCAGCTGCTCCTCTGTATGAAGTCATAAATGACCCAAATTTTATGGTAAAGTACTCATTAGTACAAATTCAACGAGCTCAAGATATGTATGCACTAATAAGGGACTGGTGGATTAGTAATAGGGAACGTATGCGTAAACAAGAATGGATGTCTGAAAAAAGCTGGGATGGAACCAATGAGGTTTTTGGTTGCAATGGTTCAATGGCCGACTGTTGGAGACACGAAGGCGAGGAGCGTGACTAAAACTTAAGAATGATTAAAAAGATATGTTGCACCTGTAATGATGAACATTGAAATCCAATATGCACTATTTTGCATTTTTTGACTAACTCCAGATGGGTAGGTTTTATATTTAAAAGTGAATCCAGCAGTAGCCATCCTTATCAAATAATCAGCTACAATCATAACGATAATTGAAATTAATGTATTAATTGAAAATCCATAAGTAGCTATACTTACTGCAATAAACACAATTTTTGTTTCAATGAATGGAGGTAAAATCATATTAATATGTTTAAACTTTAATTAATAATATCTAAAATAGATAAAAATAGACAATGGCAAAAGGTTATAAGACTGGCGGTCGACAACTAGGTTCGCCAAACAAAAGATCAGCAATTACAGAAAATATAGAAGAACTAGTATTACGGGAGTTTAACAATATACCAGCGTATCTAGATACATTAAGCGAAAAAGAAAAACTAGAGTTTATCGTCAAGCTTCTGCCCTACACTATTCCGAGATACAGTCATAAAACCGTTGATGATCAAACGCCAGAAATACCAATATTTGATCAAATACAAATCGTTACTTCGGTAGATGAAAAAGAAAGACTTGAAAAAGTTACAGCATACGAAAAAGAACACGGCGTTAGTATTCTGTAAAATTGGTATATTGTGTTTTGAATTAAAAAAAAAAATGAAAAAAATTATAACTATTCTTCTTTTAATTCCAACATTTATAATGGCCCAGCTTACCAAAAAGGAATTAAAAATTATTTCAAAAGCCCAATCTTAAATAACAACAAAGTCTGATAAGTTTAGTGGTGAATTAAAATTTGAGAGTCCATCATTTGGAAAAGGCCTTTCTGCTTTAGTTCAAAAACCAATAAAATTTATTAAAACTATTGACAAAAACGGGAACACCAGACAATATATGAGAATAACTACTACTGGCTTAACACTTAACATAGATGGAAAAGGTTTTATAGTTCTTTTTGATGACGGAACAAGAATAGAAAAAAAAGATGCCAAGGTTGATTATAAAAATGAAAGTGGAACTGCAGCTTGGAGATATTCAGTTTTCGAATCAATATCTGATGAGGAACTTGAAATATTCGCAAATAAAAAAGTTGATGGATTTAAGTTGTACATATATGAGGGTTTTTTATATCCCAAGAATGAAACTATTAAGCTAATGGGATATGCAAGAGGAATATTAGCAGCAAATTAAATTTAATTATGCTCAAAATAACCGGCGTTAGTATTCTATAATATCTATATATTTGAGGCGTGAAATATCAATAATTAGTCGTATGTTGTTACACACGTTGTTACAAGCGTTATTAACAACAGTCGTAAATGATGGCTAAACTATTGATTTACAGCATTTAGGCCTCGTAGCATAACTGAATAGTGCACTTGATTACGGCTCAAGAGGTTGGGAGTTTGAATCTCTCCGAGGTCACTATTAAAAATTGGGTACAAATTCATGTCAGTCTTTTTCGTATTCAGATCATTTACATTTCAAATCCAAGAAGGTGTCTAAAAAACCCACAATTAATCAATGAAATATAATATGAAATATTATAAGCGACAAGAGCATCAAAAAACCAATTTGTGATATTTTTTTGGAACCCGATTTAAATAATCATGGGGATTTTAAAATTAGATTCTTTTTTAAACAGAATACAAATCGAGTGAAAATAATTTTCTTTAAAGCAAATTACCTAAAGAGATTTCATAGCTTTAGGCACAAGTGGATTCATTACCCTAAACCAAAGAGGTGGAACTAAACTCAATAATATAGAGGTAGGGTATCCAAAAGGTAATGTAGGGCATTCTTTATGGCTGTTAAGAATTTGGTATTTTTTCGATGATTTATAATGGTGATCACTATGTCTGGTTAGTTCATATAATGTGATTCGACCAACCTTAAAGTTTGAATTCCAAGAGTGATATGGTTGTACTCTTTCATAACGACCAAATTCCGATTTGATTCTCCGTAATCCATAATGTTCTATATAATTTATACACTCCAAAAAAAGAAAAGCTACTACCCCAATTAAAATAGCAATGAACATAACCTTCAATGAAAATAATCCATATATGCCAATTAAGTAAATTGGTTGAATCAGGTGATACCAAAGCATGTCATTTTTACTTGAAAAAAATGATAAACCTTTGCGATTTAACATTTCGATTTGAATCTTCCAAGCACTTTTATATTGTCTAGTAACAGATGAAAACCAAAATGAATATAAAGTCTGATTGTATCGAGCTGAAGCTCCATCTTCTGGAGTAGCAACCTTTAGGTGATGACCAAAATTATGTTCGATGTAAAAGTGCATGTATAAGCAAGGCATATATAGCATCTTGCAAAAAAAACGTTCAAAATAAGAAGTTCGGTGTCCTAATTCATGACCTACATTTATTCCATTAGTCGCAAGTAATATTCCACCAGATAATACTAAACCTACTATTTCGAAAGTCGTATAATCATTTAATTGAATATTTGAGAAAAATATAAATAGCAATCCAAAAACGATTGGAATATTAAAATATAGCATCAGATCAAATATCCATTTAGTTTTTTTGTAAGAGGCGTCTTCTTCAGAAAGGTTTTCTTTTGATTCACCAGTTAAAACATCCAAGATGGGAATCGCTAAAAAAGCATAAAAAACAGTTGAGTAAGTCCAAATACCCGATGAGATAAATGAAATGTAGGCCGATGCCGGAATTGTATATGCAAAAATGTATTTTAAGTCTTTCATTTAAAATATAATTATATTGAAATAGAACTATTTAGATACATAGATCATATTCAATTTATTATCAGATAATATTTGATTTTCATTTTAAATTGTAAAATTATATTTTTTTAATAAACTAAATATAGAAAATACACTTTTCCCTTTAACTTTGTTTTAAATAGATGAATAAATCTTCACTTATTATAACCTTTATTTTTTTTAATGTTAATTTTTTATTAGCTCAGGGGGAGGTAATCGATATTTCCAAAGAATGGGAGTTAAGTCGCGAAAGTCGATATTTCTTCGATACTCCACAGTTTGAAAATCAATTTAATTATTATCCATCTTTTGGTATCCAGCCAACCTACAAATTCAAGTGGAATGAAGGCTATGAAAATTTTATTTTCTCCATCTATTTTAATTTTGATAGAGACAAAAATAGAACTTACTGGGATTTAAGAGAGATGTATTACCAAAAGACTAAGAATAATTGGGAATTAAATATAGGTTTCAAAAAAGTCTTTTGGGGAGTAACAAAAAGCTGTCATCTAGTAGACATTGTGAATCAAACAGATGCCCTAAAAAGTTTTGATGGGGAAGAAAAGTTAGGACAACCAATGGTCCAGTTCAGTTGGGTTTTATCGAGATTTGGCTCCATAGATATATTCTATCTACCCTATCATCGTAAAAGAGGATTCCCTGGAGAAAAAGGAAGGTTTCGATTTAATAATGTAATCGATTCTGATGATATTAAATACGAAAGCGGAAAAGGAGAGTTTAATACAGATTTTGCCGCTCGATGGAACCACTATTTTGGAGCTTTTGGTATTGGTCTATCGTATTTTAATGGAAACGGGCGAGAGCCGTATTTTAAATTTGATGAAAAAAATATCACTCAAGCATATTACCCACTTATTAATCAGTATGGAATTGACCTACAAATTACTGCAGGAGCATTATTGTTAAAATTTGAATCTATCTATAGGACTGCAAAAGAACAGCAATTTCTTGCCATGAATGGAGGCTTTGAATTTACCTTTTCTAATGTTGACAATAATGGCCTCGATCTAGGAGTTTTAGCTGAGTATCTTTATGATGAACGTGGAGACTGGGCTGTTAGTGGACTTCAAGATGATATTTTTTATGGAAGTAAATTAGCTTTTAATGATTCTCAGGATACTTCTATATTAGCTGGTGGTATTCATGATTTTCAGACAAGCACAAATCTATTTACTATGGAGGCATCACGTCGGTTTAAAAATAATATGCTTGTCTCACTGGAGGGAAGAATTTTTAGTGGAGTTTCAGATAAGGAGCTATTCTTGTTATTTTTTAAACAGGATAGTTATTTTAAAATTTCGGTTTCTAAGTACTATTAAGAATTAATAATTCATATAGAACCTGTAATATACAGTTCATGAGATTTTATCACTCAAATAGAGTATTATATTTAATTTTAAGTGGAGGGACAAACCTACTTCTTTTTAAATTGAATTTTATTTTATCGAGTTTCTTTTTCTATCATTTTCATCCAAAAAAACTTTTCTAAGTCTCAAGTAATTTGGTGTTGCCTCAACATATTCATCGGATTGTATGTATTCTAGTGCCTCTTCAAGAGAAAATTTAATCGGCGGAGCTAAATTCACTTTTTCATCACTTCCTGAAGCTCTTACATTAGAAAGTTTTTTTGTTTTAGTGACGTTAACTACTAAGTCATCAGGCCTTGAATTTTCACCTATTACTTGACCGGTGTATACCTCTTCATTTGGATTAATAAAAAATTTTCCGCGTTCCTGCAGTTTATCCAAAGAGTATGGAATTGCATTTCCTTTTTCCATAGAAATTAAAGATCCATTAGTTCTTCCGGGTATTTGGCCTTTAAATGGCTGAAATTCCATAAATCGGTGATTCATTATTCCCTGACCAGCAGTATTGGTCAATAATTGATTTCGGAGCCCTATGATTCCTCTGGATGGAATTATGAATTCACAAAGCATTCGGTCCCCCTTGTTTTCAATACTTACCATTTCTCCTTTACGACTGCTAACCATTTCAATAGCTCTTCCTGATAAGTTTTCTGGTAAATCAATGGTAAGGTTTTCAATTGGTTCACTCTTAACGCCATTTATTATTTTGATGATCACTTGAGGTTGGCCTATTTGAAGTTCATAGCCTTCTCTTCGCATGGTTTCTATCAAAACTGATAAATGCATAACACCACGACCGAAAACTAAAAATTTATCTGCTGAACCAGTGTTCTCTATCCGCAGAGCAAGATTTCTCTCTAGTTCTTGTTCTAAACGATCTTTAATATGTCGAGAAGTGACAAATTTACCATCCTTGCCAAAAAATGGAGAGTCGTTAATTGTAAAAAGCATACTCATTGTCGGTTCATCAATTGCAATTGTGGGGAGTGCTTGCGGCTGTGTTAGATCAGCAATAGTGTCTCCAATATTAAAATCTTCTAAACCGATGACAGCACAAATATCTCCCACCTCAACATGATCAACTTTTCTTCTTGCTAAACCATCAAAAACATTAAGTTCCTTAATTTTTGATTTTATTATTTTACCCTCACGATCTATCAAACAAACGTTCATATTGGATTTCAGAACACCTCGGTTTAACCTTCCAATTGCGACCCTACCTGTATATGGGGAATAGTCTAAAGAAGTAATAAGCATTTGCGTATTTCCCTCTTTGATAACTGGGGAAGGAACTTGTTCAAGGATAGTATCTAAGAGTGGTCCGATGGAATCAGTAGGATTCTTCCAGTCCTCACCCATCCAATTATTCTTGGCCGATCCATAAATAGTTGGAAAATCTAATTGCCACTCCTCAGCGCCCAAATCAAACATTAAATCAAAAACGGATTCATGTACCTCATCCGGACGGCAATTCTCCTTGTCTACTTTATTAATGACTACCAATGGCTTTAATTTTAAATCCAATGCCTTTTTCAGTACAAAACGTGTTTGTGGCATGGGTCCCTCAAAAGCATCAACAAGTAAAATCGCAGCGTCAGCCATATTCAATACCCTTTCTACCTCTCCTCCAAAATCTGCGTGACCAGGAGTATCAATAATATTTATTTTAACACCTTTATAATTTACAGATACATTTTTCGATAAAATGGTGATTCCTCTTTCCCTTTCAAGATCATTATTGTCCAAAATAAGCTCTCCCTTATTTTGATTATCACGAAACAGTTGGCAATGGAACATGATCTTATCAACGAGAGTTGTTTTGCCGTGGTCTACGTGAGCAATAATTGCAATATTTTTAACAGTGGACATTCATCGAAATTTAAGCGACTAAGATACTTTTATATCTCCAGCTTCAGCTTTTTATATTTTAGTAATTATAATTAAATGTAAATTAGCTAATTGACTAATAATATAAAGTTTGAATTTGCATACAATAACCTATCCATCTGTGAAAAAATTTTAAATTTGTTTGCAATAAAAATTAAATACTATTTCTAACTCAAAAATACTTGTAACCGGAGGGCTAGGTTATATCGGCTCTCATACCTGTGTGGAACTAATTCAACAGGGTTTTAATATAATTATTGTAGATGACTTATCTAATTCCTCTCTAAGTGTATTAGAGGGTATTAAAAAAATTATTGACCATCCGATTACATTTATTGAATTAGATTTAAAAGATAAAAATAGTGTCAAAGAGTTATTTGAGCTCAATCCAGATATTTCAGGAGTAATCCACTTTGCAGCTTCTAAAGCAGTTGGTGAAAGCAGAATTAAACCAATTGAATACTATGAAAATAATTTAGTTTCACTGCTTAATCTGCTTAAAGAAATTGATAAAAAGGGCCATGGTTTTCCTTTTATTTTTAGTTCTTCTTGCACTGTTTACGGTCAAGCTGATCAATTGCCAATTAATGAGCTAGCTCCGATCAAAAAAGCTGAATCACCCTATGGTAATACTAAACAAGTAGGGGAGGAAATTCTCTTTGATGCTTTAATCGCAAATAAGTGTTTAAGAGTAGTATCTCTGAGATATTTTAACCCTATCGGTGCTCATCCCTCAGGTGAAATTGGAGAATTACCCAATGGAAAACCACAAAATCTTGTTCCATTTATTACTCAAACTGCTGCAGGTATTCACAAAAAATTAAGTGTTTTTGGTAACGACTACCCAACCATTGACGGTACTTGTATCCGTGATTATATTCATATAGTTGATCTTGCAAAGGCACACGTCATTGCGCTAAGACATATAACAAGCAAAAATCAAGTTAAAAATTTTGAGGTTTTTAATATAGGTACGGGTAAAGGAAGTACCGTTTTGGAGGTTATTAAAGCCTTTGAAAAAATTTCTGGTAAGTCATTAAATTATGAAATTTCACCAAGAAGAAAAGGAGATATAACAGCAGCTTACGCAGATACAAGAAAAGCCAATAAAGTTTTGGGATGGGAGGCAGAGCTGTCTCTTGAGGAGGCATTAGGTTCAGCCTGGAGGTGGGAGAAAAAAATAAGAGAATTATAAAATAAATATAATTGAATATGAATTCTAGTTTTGAATTTTTAGATTACTTAATCTTTAGCCTGTATGCGTTTGTTATTTTAGGAGTGGGCTTATGGGTCTCCAGAACAAAAGACGGAAAAGAAAAAAGTGCTGAAGACTATTTCTTAGCAAGTAAATCGCTCCCTTGGTGGGCGATTGGTGCATCACTAATTGCTGCTAATATTTCTGCAGAGCAGTTCATTGGCATGTCAGGTTCAGGTTTTGCTTTGGGACTGGCTATTGCATCCTACGAATGGATGGCTGCCATTACACTTATTATTGTTGGAAAATATTTCCTGCCTATTTTCATTGAAAAGGGCTTATATACCATTCCAGAATTTGTAGAAAAGCGGTTTTCCTCTAATTTAAAAACCATATTGGCTATATTTTGGATTGGACTTTACGTTTTTGTAAATCTTGCCTCTGTAATGTATTTAGGAGGGCTTGCGTTGGAAACAGTAATTGGAATTGACATGTTTTATGCTGTTGTTGGTTTAGCATTATTTGCTGCCGCATATTCATTGTATGGCGGTTTATCAGCAGTGGCTTGGACAGATATTATCCAAGTAGTATTTCTGGTCTTAGGCGGTTTAGTGACCACCTATCTGGCTCTTGACACTGTATCTCGAGGTGAGGGAATTATAGAGGGGTTAAAATATATATACCAAGAAGCTCCAGATCGATTCGAAATGATTTTGGATAAAAGTAACCCAGAATACAAAAACTTACCAGGAATTGGAGTACTAATTGGAGGTCTTTGGGTTGCAAATTTATATTATTGGGGATTTAATCAATACATAATCCAACGAACACTCGCTGCAAAATCCTTGAAAGAATCTCAAAAAGGAATTTTATTTGCCGCATGTCTAAAATTAATTATACCACTTATAGTTGTTGTTCCTGGAATTGCAGCCTATGTAATTGTTAAAGATCCTCAGATATTAGCCAGCCTTGGTGACAACGGAATGTTAAATATACCCTCAGAAGGAAAAGCTGATAAAGCTTATCCGTGGCTGATGCAATTTCTTCCTGTTGGTTTTAAAGGTGTTGCTTTTGCTGCACTAACAGCTGCTATTGTTTCTTCATTAGCCTCAATGCTAAACTCAACCTCCACAATATTTACTATGGATATATACAAACAATTGATAAATAAACAAGCAGACGATAGAAAAACTGTAAAAGTTGGAAGGTTATCTGCTGCTGTTGCTCTTATTATAGGTGCTACCATGGCACCTCTTCTTGGAGGGATTGACCAGGCATTTCAATTTATACAAGAATATACTGGGATTGTGAGCCCAGGAATATTAGCAGTTTTTTTACTTGGTCTATTTTGGAAAAAAACCAGTAATAATGGTGCTATATGGGGTGCATTAAGTTCTATTCCAATAGCAATGTACCTTAAAGTAGGTGCGAAGGGGTGGGTTGACGGTTACACAATTGAATCAATTTTTCCAAAACTCCCTTGGATGGATCAAATGGGGTTGACTGCATTGTTGACAATGGGAGTGATTATATTTGTGAGTTACAAGGAAAACAGTGGACTAGAAGACGGAAAGGGAATTGCACTACCAAAAGGAATCTTCAGAACAACTTCAACTTTTAATATTGGAGCATTTGTAATTATGTTAATTCTCACAGTAATTTATTCCTTACTTTGGTAGCAAATAAAAATTTTCATTTAACTGTTAAGTCCCCAGGAAGAATCAATCTTATTGGAGAACATATTGATTATAATGGTGGTCATGTACTTCCTGCTGCTATAGACCTTAATATTACGATTAGGTTTAAAAAAAGAGAAGGACGTGTATGTCATGTAAGTTCAAAAGCAAAAGATGATTTTAAATTTAATATATATGAACCACTTAAACCAAAACCAAATAATCATTGGGCTAATTATGTTTTGGGGGTAATTAATGGAATCTTAAAATTAAGACCACAACAACTAAGTGCATTTGATTGTGAAATAGAAAGTGATCTTCCAATGGGCTCTGGAATAAGTTCTTCAGCAGCACTTGAATGTGGGATTACTTTTGGTTTAAATTCTTTGTTTAATTTGAATCTAAGTAAATTGGAGCAAATAAAAATAGCGCAGAAAGCAGAAAATGATTTTGTAGGCACAAAATGCGGTATAATGGACCAATTTGCGGTAATAATGGGTGAGGAAAAAAAAGTTATTCTACTTAATTGTGAAACACTTAAATACGAACTTTTAGATGCTAATATTGATCCTTATAAGATTGTTTTACTCAACACTAATGTGGAGCATAAATTAGCAAGCAGCGAATATAACAATAGACGAAAAGTGTGTGAAATAGCTATGGAAATGATAAAATCAAAATACCCTCATTATCATCAATTAGCTCAAGTTCCCTTGAAAGTCATCGAAACCCTTGAAAATGAATTGCAAGAGTCAGTATTGAGAAGGGCAACTTTTGTAGCGGAGGAAGAAAAAAGAACTATTGATGCTTCCATAGTACTTCAAAATGGTGATATTACTAAATTTGGTGAATTAATGTATGCTTCACACGAGGGTTTATCAAATAAGTATGATGTTAGCTGTCCAGAGCTAGATTTTTTAGTCGATTATTCCAAAAAGCACAACTCTGTAGTAGGATCAAGAATGATGGGTGGTGGTTTTGGTGGTTGTACCATCAATTTAATACACAAAGATTATATTCAATATTACATCGAATTAATCACTAAGGCTTATGAGGATCAATTTGATTTGGAACTAAGTTGTATTGAAACTGAAATCTCCAAAGGAGTGTCGATAGTCAGATAAGAGTAGGAATCTTAAAAAAAAATAAAAAAAAACTCCCAGACAATTGGGAGTTTTTTTAATCGGATATTAATTATGATTACTCGACAACCTTAATTTCAACTCTTCTTTGAAACTTTACTCTACGGTTTGCCTTTCTTCCTGCAGCATTTGAATTATCTTTAGCAGGTCTTGTTTCACCATATGCTGATGTTTCAAGTCTAGTATCACTTATGCCTAAGGATATTAGTGCATCTTTTACACTAGCAGCCCTTTCTTCAGATAATTTCTGATTGTATTTCATACTACCATCACTAGAAGCGTGTCCTTCAATCATAATAGACGCACTAGGGTATTCCATTAATATTGCTTTTAACTCACTTAATTTGACTTTAGAGTCATTTGAGATTACACTACTACTAGCTTTGAAAAGTAGTGTGGAATTTTCTCCTTGAATGAAATCGATTAATTTTTGTGGAGCTACAGGGCAACCATTATTAGCAGCTTCGCCTGATTCATTAGGACAAGAATCGTCTTTATCTGGGATACCATCTCCGTCGGAGTCATCCAATGGGCAACCTTCGTTAGAAGCATCACCTGACTTTTGAGGACATTTATCAACATTATCTGCAACACCATCTCCGTCAGAATCGGGGCAACCATTCATTGATGCTTCACCTGCAGCATCTGGGCAAGCATCATCTTTGTCAGCTATTCCGTCTCCGTCTGCATCTGGACAACCATTTAATTCAGGGGTCCCTGCTTCTTCAGGACAAGCGTCTTTGTTGTCTGGGATTCCATCTCCATCTGTGTCAGGACATCCTTCAAACTCTTTTAAACCAGGAACTTCTGGACAAATATCTTTTTTATCAGAAACTCCATCATTATCAGTATCTTGAGCTCCGAATACATAACTGAAACCAACAACATGTTGTAGGTGATTATACGTAGCCTTTTCACTTGATGAACGATAAGAGGTGCTAGCATTTATGGCCAACTTGTCAGAAATGAAATAATTTAATCCAACACCACCTAGGATTGTTCTTCCTGCACCAACGGAAGGAAACATTCCCTCTGCGTCAGAATCTTTATTGAAATTTGAAAGACCATAACCACCAAATAAATAAGGAAGAAAATCTCCCTCAACAAGATTATATTTTAAAATCGCATCAATAGATGAATAATCAATGCTAGAGTTTTTTATGTCTAAGGAGTTTAAACTGTATTGGGCTCCTATAGAAAAACCACTCATGATATATCTTGATAGACTAATGGCCGGAGCCCCAAAACCTGTATCTGAATCAATTGCATCATCTTGAATACTAACCAAGTTAGCACCAATATTTACTGCCCAAGGGCTATCTGAAGTTTGTGCACTACTAAATGAAAAACATCCAATTAATGCTATAAGAAGAAATATTTGTTTTTTCATCACTAAAATTTTGGTGTAATTTACAAAATATTTTAGTAAAAGATTGAGTTTTATTATGCTTAATAAAGCTAAATTATTTTAAACATCACACAAATCAATTGCTTTCTTAAGAGATTGAAGCGGATAAGGTCCTTTTGGAATAAACTCCTGTGCCACAAATCCTTTGAATCCAGTTGCTGATATAGCCTTCATAATTGCAGGATAGAATAACTCTTGCGTTTGGTCAATTTCATTTCTGCCAGGAACACCTGCTGTATGATAATGACCTATAAAATCATGGTTGTCATTTATAGTCCGAATTATATCACCTTCACTAATTTGCATATGATATATATCAAATAGTAATTTGAAATTATCTGATTCTATTTTACGACACAATTCGAAACCCCAATTTGAGTTATCACACATATAATCATCGTGGTCAACTTTAGAGTTAAGTAATTCCATTTGAATTATTACACCTTTTTTTTCGGCATGACCAATAATTTTTTTTAAACCCTCAGCACAATTTAACAAACCTTTTTCATCACCAATATTTCTTCTATTCCCTGAAAAACAAATTAAGTTTTTGAAACCTGCATCAGAAACCATATCTATATGTTTGAGGTAATTATCTACCAAGGTTCTGTGGTATTTTTTATCGTTCCATCCCTCAGTAAGACTAATTTCTGCTCCATTACACATTGAAGAAATTAAACCATACTTTTTTAAAATATGCCACTGTTTTGGTCCAATCAGGTCTATTCCAGTTATACCCATTGCCTTTACCTTAACAGCAAATTCCTCAAGAGGAATTTTACTAAAACACCATTTACAAACAGAGTGGTTTATTTTTTCTTTCATTTTAAATTGATTTATCGGGTTTTTAATTCCTTTGGCATTTAGTTGGATTGAAGAAGATAATGTCAATCCAATTGAAGAAAAGGAAATTTGCTTAATTGCCTTTCTACGTTGATTTTTAAAATTTGCATTCATAACCCTACCTTACGTTACTTTTTTTAACAATATAATGTAGTAGCTTATTTGATAATCTTTTTAAATATACTCCCATTCTTTCCTTACCTCCAAATGAAATTTCCCATTTTTTTTTATGAATGGCACTAATTATTTTTTTTGCTGATAACTCAACAGATAATCCCCGAGCATTTGCCCGATCATATTTACCTAAGGGAGTTCCATCTCCAGTAAGAGAATTTTTTGAAATAGATGTATTGACAAAGCCAGGACAAATAATAGTAACAAAAATGTTATCATTTTGATGCTCCATTCTAAGTGTGTCAAAAAAACCGTGCAAAGCATGCTTGGCGGCTGCATAACCAGACCGATATGGAGAGCTGTATTTACCCATTACACTGCTTATAATAGCAAAACTTCCACCTCCTTGTTTTATGAAGTAAGGAAGAATAGCATTCGAAATAGCAACTTGTCCTAGATAATTTATTTCAATAAGTCTTTTATAAACCTCAAAATCTGTATTAATTATTAATGAGCGCTGGCTGATTCCAGCGTTATTAATTAAAATATCGATGGTTCCAAACAATTCATATGCTGATTTAACCAGTTCTGATACAGATTTAAAATCGATTAAATCAAAAGGTAAAATTTTTATATTTTCGGGATAACAACAATTAGATTTAACCTGACCCAATAATTCAGCTCTTCGGGAGGATAAAATCAATTTTACACCAAGATTGGAGTATTGTCTAGCAAGTTCAGCGCCTATTCCAGAAGATGCTCCAGTGATCCAAACTACTTTTGTTTTTTTATTCATTAATTCATTTTATTCCAAGCTTCCAATCGTTGAATAGCATTTAATTGAATGTCTTTCCAAAAAAGATTGATGTCTGCAAAATGATAATTTTTTATAAATGATAGGAATAATTTACCTGGTATGTCAGGAATTGAGGTCAATAAAAGGCCATCCTTAACTTTTACAGTTAAACTTTCTGGGTAAATACTTAAATCTTTGCTAAGTAAACCCTTATGTTCCCTTTTTAATGAATTTTTAGAGTTATCCCAGTTAATTGGATTAGTCGTCACTCCACCCGCATACCATTCAACATAATTTTTGGGAATCTTACCCATCTTAAATGAGTTCCAGCTTACAAATCCACCATATTCGTCAGGCTTTGTCATTAATTGAATGGTTTTAAATTCATTTGGTAATATTCTTGCTCCAATTAAATAAGCTGCAACCAATTGATTTTTTAATGGTTTATCGTCGAAAAATATTTTGACTAATTCTTTTGCATGCATGCTTCCTTGGCTATGAGATGCAATAATAATTGGTTTTCCCTTGTTGAAGTTTTCTAAGTAATATTGAAAAGCATTCTTGACATCCTTGAAAGCGATATTCCATGCTTCAATTCCTTGATCCTTAAATCGTTCAAAAAATATTCTATAATGGGCTTGCCGATAATACGGAACATATAAGTTGGCCGCTTTTGACCATGCTGAAGCTTGATACTTAACAGCAATTTGGAGCACTTCATTCCTAACATCTTCACTCCAAATATCAGCATTCCAGTCCATTGATCTTCTATCAGTAAAAAGAGTAGGGTATATATAAAAAACATCTGCTTTTTTTAAGATGGTATCCTTTGATATATTTAATGATTCAGGATAATAGCCCGGTAAAACTGCCCAGCTTTTGTTGGACGAAAAGTCAGGAGCAGATGGCAGATTTTTCTTAGTAAAATCAGCTGTTTTATAACTTGTTTTACAAGCTAAAACTAAAAATATTATTGTAAGAAAAAGCGTTTTTTTAATCACTTAAAAAATTACTAAAGTTCAAAATAATAACTAAAATAATTTACCACTCTCTTTCTTTATTTAATTTTTCTAAATTAAAGAGTTCCTCCTCCGGAATTACCTTTAAAAAAGAAGGATGCTGCTCAATAGCAAACTCTATCTTTTTTATTATTGACTCAATAGATTCTTTATCATAATCAATTTTCAAAGGTTTTTTTATTTCCATAGATTGAAGTATTCCTCGTTTTTTAATTCTAATCCCTTTTTTATCAAAAGATCTTCTGAATCCATCAATAACTATTGGAACAACTACGGGTTTATATCGCTTAATTATGTGAGCTGTCCCTTTTCTAAGAGGTTTAAAGGGCGTAGTTGTTCCTTGAGGAAAAGTAATAACCCAACCATCATCTAAAGCCAATCCAATATTTGATATATCCCTCATTTTAACCTGACGACTAATATCTTGACCTTTTTCTCTCCAAGTTCTATCTATAGAGACCGAACCTGCGTAGGCTAAAACTCTAGGTAGAAAACCTGCTCTCATGGTTTCTTTTGCTGCGACAAAATAGATATTTAATTTAGGTCTCCACAAGTATCCAACATTTTTAATTGAATCAACTCTTCCGCTCAGACTAGCATTAAAAACATGAAACATAGCTACAACATCAGCAAAATAAGTTTGATGATTTGAAACAAAAAGTACATTCTGATTTGGTAAATCTCTTATTATATCAGAACCCTCGATTTGAAGTTGATTAAAACCTCTATATCTTCTATGAGTTAGACAACCCATGGATCGAATAAGAAGCTTTTTTAAGAACAAATAGTGACCAAAAGGATTTTTTTTCAGCATATTAACCATTATAAGGCTCTAAGCAAATATAAACTATTTGGTAAGGGTATTTTGAATTATTATTTTTAATTCAGATAATATCATTGCTGTAGCTCCCCATATTATTTTTTGTTTGTATTTGAAACAAGGAACTTCTACTGTGTTTTTCGAAGAATTAATGAGTCTAGTCAAGGAAATTCTCGTTTCAAGTAAATCATTTAAAGGAAGTTCTATAATTTCAGACACCTCAGATCTCTCCGGGATTAAGTCTGGACGAAAAGAACTACATGAAAGAAAAGGAGTTACCATAAAATTACTTGGCGGAATAAAAATTTTAGACAAAGTCCTTATATATTCTACAGTACTTTTTTGTATTGCTACCTCCTCATTAGCCTCCCGCAATGCAGTTGCGAATAAGTCTTTATCCTTATCCTCATATTTTCCACCTGGAAAGCTAATTTGTCCAGAATGGACGCCGGGATATTTATTACGTTCAATCAAAACTAAACTCAGCTGACCATTATAACTAGGATAAAAATGTATTAAAACTGCAGCTCTTTTAGGGTTGATATTATTGCAATTTGTATTGTTTAAATCGGCATGTCTATTTAAAGGGGCTAAAAGTAAATGAGATTTGAAGCCAGGAAGGGGGATTTCTTTTAATTTTGTAACTAAACTCAAAAAAGTTTTTAATTCCATGAAATGTATTGAAATGCTTCTACTCTCTCTTGTAATAATTGTTAATTACGGATGTCACCCAAAACAAAAAAATAATAGTGTAAAGTTAAGAGTTATTGAAAAAAAAGAATCAATAAAAAAAAACACATTTATAAAGGATAAATCAATTCATCTTAATGATAAAAATGTTATTCCATTTTTATTTAATTATAGCAAAGAAAATAAAGAAGATAAGGTAAGAATTATAACTAAGTTCGGTAATATTGACATTAAATTATTCAAAAAAACACCTTATCATAGAGCTAATTTTATTTATCTAACAAAGAAAAAATATTTTGATGGAACAATGTTTCATCGAGTAGTGCCAGGATTTATTATTCAGGGAGGAAATTCTGATAGTCGTGAAAGTATGATTAAAAGAAAAGAAATTGGACGCTATCTTCTCCCTCCAGACACAAAAAAAGGATATTCACATCACAGGGGTGTAATATCGATGCCTAGTAGCGAAATCAATAATCCATATAAATTAGCATCACCCTATGAATTTTTTATTGTCCAACAGTCTCCAGGGGCTTACCATTTGGATGGAAAATATACTGCATTTGGAAAAGTTATAAAAGGGATGAATGTTGTAGATAAAATCAACCAACTAGAAATTGATAAAAGAGAAATGCCAATAAGTAATATTTATATTAGAGCTGTCATAATAGATTAGTCTTAATTTAAAAAATTAAATCTTGTATTAAGGTTAATAAATAATAGTTTTTTAATAGAAAAATAGATAAAAATTATTAATTTTAAATAATTAATAATAAATTCTTATGACATTAACTCAACTAAAATATATGAATGCAGTTGCCGAATCAGGAAATTTTACTATTGCAGCTGAAAAATGCTTTGTTACTCAACCAACACTTAGTATGCAGATTCAAAAACTAGAAGAAGAATTGGGCGTTAAAATTTTTAATAGATCTACTAAGCCTATTATTTTGACTGATATCGGAGAGAAAATCATTGTGCAGGCAAAAAAAATAACGGAGGAAGCTAGCAGGATGGATGATATTGTTTCTACTGAAAAAGGTTTTGTAGGAGGTGAATTCAAATTAGGAATAATTCCGACAGTAATGCCTACCCTTTTGCCTATGTTCCTTAATACCTTTACCAAGAAATACCCAAAAGTAGACTTAAAAATTGAGGAGCTGACCACCGTAAATATAACCAAGCTAATTAATGAAGGGCATTTAGATGCGGGTATAGCTGCCACACCATTAGGAATGGATACCATTCTCGAACTACCATTATATCATGAACCTTTTGTAGCCTATATTCCAAATTCAAACCCTTTAAAATCTTTAGATCATATTGAGATTGATGACCTAAATAGTACTGATATATTAATCCTGGAAGATGGTCATTGTTTCAGGGACCATGTTTTGAACTTATGTCAAGTAAATTCTCTATCCAGCAACCGATTTGACCTTAAAAGCGGAAGTTTTGAAACGTTAATCAAATTAGCTGACGAGGGATTAGGGATGACACTTCTTCCATATTTAAATGCTGATTCGATGACTACAGAAAAAAAGAAAAATTTAAAATTTTTTCCAGACCCTGCACCTGCTAGGGAGGTAAGCTTGATTCATTCTAAAAGTAAACTAAAGTTACCAGTTATAAATGTCCTAAAATCAACTATATCAAGTATTATTAGGGCGGCAATTAATTTCGGAGATATTAAGGTAATTAGTCCACAAAAGATTTAATCCATGTAATCTAGTGATAGATTAAGTTGAGGTTGAGATTTACTAAAAGTCAATGCCCAGTTGTATAAATGAATTGCTTCATATTTAGACAATACTGAAATAGCTTTCTTTAATTCCTTCCCAAAAAGATTCGTATCAAAACTAACTTTACGTAAAATACTTTTATAAAAGAAGTAGGCAGGAGAAAGTCTTTCTTTATGATTCATTTTTAAAAGTATTTTTTTTACTTCAAACTAAATGTTGTGAAAATGTTAAAATCAATTAAATAAATTTTAAAAGTTATTCACAATAAATATATTCTTGGTGGGTTTGCAGTATTTTATTTAAACCCTATATTTGACCACCTATTTAAATTATAAATAAACTTTTTCGGGGTGTAGCGTAGCCCGGTCATCGCGCCTGCTTTGGGAGCAGGAGGTCGCAGGTTCGAATCCTGCCACCCCGACTTTAGATTTTTTATATAACCTTTATATTCTATCATCAGGGTTTTTAATTTATATGTTAATACTTTAAAAAATCTAGCCTTTTGTTGAAAAAACAAGTTAATCTTCCTGAATACAAAAAAGAGCTTTAGCTGTTCTGTGGTAAATTTTATTGCCAATGACCAGTGGGTGAGATAATGTTCGCGTAGTTCCACTCAAGCCCATATCATTAAGGCTAATAAACGCATTTTCATCCCAATCGAAAGATGAAGTATCGAAAGTATAGGTCATACCATTTTCCAATGTAAAATACAATGTTGAATTTACCGCGACTGGATTTGCGTTAAAACACCTGAACCAACCATTTAATTTACCTCTTCGGTCTTCAGCAACATCAATTCCTCTTGAATTTTTAGTCCCAGATGGAATTAGGGTTCGCCAAACAAATTGACCGTCATTTCCTACATCCACTGGAACTTCTAAATATTCGACTAAATTAGACTTAAGGTTAACTCTTGCTGCAGAATAAAATGGGCCTCTTACCTTTTGACCATTTGCAAGCCTTTTTTTAATATAGTCGGGGTGAGTTTGAATTGTCAAAAAGTAGTAAAATTCACCCTTCATAAGGTTGCTGTAGAAATTAGGCACAACTTCAATATTTTGATCATTTAAATCAACATTAATTTGCTTGGAATATTTTTTTTTGTCTTCATTATACATGGAAATCGTAACATTTTTCGTTAAGCTAATCTCTTTTATTTTTTCTCCAGTATTAGAGTCTAAAACATACAGTTTTTCATCATATATCCATACAGTTTGATCTTCGTTCCAAGTACTGTTGTAGAAAAAATCTTTGGCAGGCAATTCAGAATCCCATATGGTAAAACCATTTTCAATATCAACCAATGAATACCCATATGGTTTTTCAGGGACCTGATGTGCTGAACCTACGCGGGCAACCATAACTCCGTATTTTTTATTTTTTGTTTTTCCCATGATTGGGGTAGAATAGTGACCAATAGCAGCATTAGATTTCCATAATACTTCACCAGTATCTTTATCCAAACCAACCAAATAATGCCAGTTGGGGTTATGATCTTCCCTGGCCGTATGAGGTGGTTCTGGTTCCACATTAATTAAAATATTTTTATGTAGAATAGGTTCATATTGTTTATTAAAGGGAAAAATTATATCACCAAGTTTAGCAATAGGCGTCCAGCTTCTTTCCCAAATTATATTACCCTTTAAATCAAAGCAAACAACTTTTCCACTTGCGTTAATAAACCAAACTTTTTTACCATCACTTACGGGAGTTGGAGAACTTGAGTTGCTAAAACCATACATGTATAGAGATTCTATTATACCGGTTATTTCTTTTTGCCACACTTTTTCTCCAGTTATTGCATTATAGCATAGTGCTAAAATATCCGTTCCTCTTTTTGTAATAGTATCGTAAACAGGCTTCATTATTGAAAAAAAAAGTAAATCCCCTACCCTTGTAATACCATTTTGACCTGTCTCTTCTAGAGGAACTTTCCATAAAATATTTTCATCCCTGCGAACACTCCATTTTGTTACTTCTTTTTCTTTTTGATTAAACCACCATTTATAATTGACTCCTGCAGGTTGAAAAGTTGGATTATCAATTGAGTTAAGCTCTTTACAACTAATTAGGGAATAGCAAAAGCATATTAAAATGATTTTTATGGTTGAAGAAAAAAAAGTTTTTCTCTTATATATGACACTATGCTTTTCTTTCAATTTACATTATCATTTAAAAATTAATCAACCAGCTCATTCTTGAAAACTAAAAACATCTCTAAATTCTGAAAAATCATAATTATTTAGATTATAAAAATTTGAGGAAGAGGTTTTGAAATATTACTTTTAAAGCCAATTTAAAATATATTAAAACATTTTATAATATATTGAATTTACCTTTAAGTTCATTTATTTATCGTTGTAAAATTAAAATATCTCAGTAGGTATTTTTTTCTTAATGGTGAAAAAAATAATGTTGGGGTCTTTCTGAAATTAGTTTAATACAAAGAAGATTTTGAATTTTGCACCTGACAAAGTTTCTAGAAAAGTTTATTCAAAATATTCGGGATGTGGCGCAGCCTGGTAGCGCACACGCATGGGGTGCGTGGGGTCGCAGGTTCAAATCCTGTCATCCCGACTTAATTTAATTATTAATAAGTAAGATATAGCCAACCTTTTTTTACTTTGCCCGTCTCAGGTACTTCAACAACATAATAATAAGATCCAGCAGGGAGAAGTTCCCCAGTTTTGTTATTAGTGCCTGCCCAATCATTTTGATAATTTACTTTTCTAAATACTACTTGACCATATCTATTAAATACCTTCACAATTGAACTGGGGTACTGTTCAAAGTTAATAATCTTCCATGTAGATTCTGGACCATTTACACCAGGAGTTAAAAGTGGTGATACAAATATTTGATTGTCATCTGGGTCTGTGCAACTGGGATCTCCATCTTTATCTCTGTCTATTGGAATATCAAAAAAATCTAATGGGTCCGTTTCACACTTTTCCTCTATTTCGTCAGACCATCCATCTCCGTCATCATCCTCGTCATAGCAGTTGCTTAGTCCGTCGTTATCGGTATCTGTTGGATATGAAGCTTCATTTAGTGGATGTGATCCACAGTTGATTTCCTCTTCATCCATCCATCCATCATTATCATCATCTTTATCCTCACAATTAGAAATACCATCATTATCAGTGTCTAATGGTTTTATTGCTGAAACTAACGGATCTGAATTACAATTCAACTCCTCTTCATCTAACCATCCATCATTATCATCATCAGTATCTTCACAATCAGAGATGCCATCTAAATCAGTATCTATAGGTGTTATGTTAGAGTCAAATGGGTCTGAATCACAAACTATCTCTTCTTGATCAGACCATCCGTCATTATCGTCATCCGTATCAATACAGTCAGCTTGACCGTCATTATCATTATCTCTTGGGAAACTATCAATATCAATAGGATCAGATCCGCAAGTTATTTCTGTTTCATCCAACCAATTATCATTATCGTCATCCAAATCACATAAATTTCCGAGTGAGTCACCATCAGTATCTAATTGATCAGGATTTGCTAACCCAGGACAATTGTCATAACTATCACCAATACCGTCTGAATCTAAGTCTGTGTCACCTACAAAAAATATTGTACTAATCACTCCCTGTGTGTAAAGTCTATTTGCTGGTTGAATAGCAGTTATTTTAGTCGAACCTACCCCATTAATAACAATTTTACCATTAATTACCTCACCTACTGTTGGATCACTACTTGTATATAAAATATTACCGGGTCTATTAGATAGAGGTTCTATTAAAGTAAAGTCATCATCATTAAAAACCTTATTAGGTAAATTAAAGTTTGATAATACAGTAACTCCTTGAAGAACATTTATAATAATTCTCCTTGTTGGTGCC
Source organism: uncultured Bacteroidota bacterium (assembly GCA_902590705.1). Classification (GTDB taxonomy): domain Bacteria; phylum Bacteroidota; class Bacteroidia; order Flavobacteriales; family Flavobacteriaceae; genus UBA8316. Next base: position 115,645 of record CACIXU010000001.1, read on the forward strand.
ATATTGAATGCTGCATTTCCTGGTTGTTTTAAATCGACTATTATTACACCAATGTCATTAATTTCTAATTTATTTCCTGTTACAACAGCACCTCCTGACACATAATTGTAATCTATTGGTAAACCAGAGTCAGATGTAGCACTTATTGTATATGTCAAATTTTCAGAGTAATACAAAACATAATTTAAGGCTGGGTCTATCGTAATGTTCTGATTGGATTTTATCACATCCATAACAAAAACTGTGGATACTGGATTATAATTTGGATGATCTGCTTCTATTGTTTTAAATGTTATTGTTACTAACCCTGTAGAATTTATACTGATGAGCTCATAATTTCCAACTGTTCCACTTAGTGTTGCAGCTGATCCAGGATCAAGTTCAATATAAACTGGGGCACCAGACGGTGAGGCGACAGCAGATAATGGAAATACAGAAAAATCCTTCAATGGTTTTGTTATTGGAATTGTGCCAACAATAATTGACTGATTTGATTTATCAATAAACAAACTTGTTGTTACTGTTGCTGAATCAAAGTTACCGTCTGTTGCTAAATGTGCTGTTAAAATCACTGATCCTGCCCCAACATCTTCAATAATTACATCCCCAGTAACGGAGTTAACACTTGCAATACTTGGATCAGAAGAGCTAAAGGTAATTGCACCAATGTAATCTGAATCAGTAATGGGCATGTCAAGGGTAAATTCATCGCCAAATATTTTATAGATATCTGTCATCCAAGATACAGTTTGACTCACAGTATTAACATCTAGGGTCATTGATGTTGAAATTGAGTTGTAACACTGATTTTCTAATTGATTTACTAAAATTGTAGTGCTACCAGCTCCTTTCGTTGTTACGGTTGAACCGGAAACAGTTGCAATACTTGTATCAGTAATTGTATATATTACATTTGCATCACTTGTCGAAGAAGTTGTAAGAGTAAATGATTCACCATAATTTTTGGATAAATCACCATGAGATATAATTGGATCTCCTTTACTTACCGCTAAACTAAAAGTAGCAGTTGAGGAGTTATAATTTCCATTATCTGGAAGCGTAACTTGTATAACACTATCTCCAGAGCCAGTTATAAATGCAGTATTTGTCCCTGTTACTGACACAATGTTTGTGTTTAGTGAACTAAATATAAAATCTGATCTACTACAGGTAGTATTTTGATCATTGTAAAGGAACGCTACCTCCTCATCACTCAGTCCAACCTTCCAAACGCGAACATCATCAACTGATCCTATAAAGTCCCCTGTTGCTCCTGTATTTTGATAGCCCCCACCAATTGTCAATCCATAATCTTTTATGTTAAATAAATTTTGATCTGGTTTATTTTGGACATATACACCATCTCTGTAAAATGTTCTTCCCCTAGAATCATTTGTGTAAACATAGTGATGCCAATTTCCATCCGATGCAGAGCTTCCTACTGGAATATTATTCCATCCTTCATTACATCCACTAAACCAACCAGTATTTCCAAGTTTTATTACAGTTCCTCTTTGCGGTCCACAATTATACTTTCCAAGTGTAGCAATACTTTTGGATACAGATTCATTAGATTTAGCCCAAAAACTTATTGTAAAATGATCAGGAGAACCAGACCACTGATCTGCCATTTCATCTCCGAAGTAAATCTCATTTGTGCCATTGAAGTAGTAGGCTGAATTTGGATTTCCAAATCTGTCGTCTGTCAGTACAGGATTATTTACAGGTACACCATTATATTGATTTGTTGTGTTATCATCCAGTCCCCCATTAAAATTATATGATCCAACAAGGTCTTCTTGTCTAAGGATTGAAGAACAATCTGCAGTTAGTTGAAAAGTTTGATCTCCACATTGAGCCTCATAATCAGTAGTTTCAATTACTATATCTGCTTTTTCAATATTAATATTTATAAATACTTCGGCAGATCGGTAGGCACCGAAGGGAGCTTGAGAAACCTTAACTTGGCATGTACCAGCACCAATTATAGTAACATCGGATCCTGAAATTGAAATAAACGAACATGACGGATCAACTTTTTGGAATGTAATTGCTCCACCGCTTGTTGATGTGGCTGTCAATGTAAATAGAGGGGCTCCAAATATTTTTGACACATTTGTGACAGTTATGGATGGGGTAAATAGTTGATAATCCAATAGAATGGTATCGACACTAGTTTCATCTCCATTTAGCAAACCACCTGAAGGAGAGTATGGATTTCCAGCTAGATCAGCCCCAGAGACAGTGATTGGATAAGCACCTGGGGTAATTGATAGTGAACTAAAATCGAAAAAGTATGTCCAGTTGTCTTGCGAACTGGTGGGACTCATCTGTGCACCAGTAACTACTGATCCAAGGGAGATAGTTGGTGTAAGCTGAGCAGATTCAGAAAAAGTAGCTGTTACTATTAAAGAATCAATGGATGTAACTACATTATCAGAATCATCATCATATAAAACAACTGTTGGAGTGGTTACATCTAAGGCATATGTAATACTCTCAGTGCCAACATATGAATTTCCAGCTAAATCTGTAGCTGATACAGTAACAGTGTAAACACCATCTGAAGCTCCTAATGAGGAAACGTCCAGCGTATAGTTCCAATTAGAGTCATTACCTCCTGCTGACATTGGATCATTCACAATTAAAGTAGGTGACATTGTTAGTTGTGGCGTTCTCATTGACTCACTAAAACTTGCCTGAACTAACACTGAATCTGATAAGTTAAGTAGCAGATCAGGATGATTATCCGTTAGAGTCAATGTCGGAGGAACTCGGTCAATTATAAAATCAATTTTATCTGAGCCTACGTAAGCATTATAGTTTAAATCAGTACCCGAAACTGTAAAGCTAATTGTTCCATCGCCTCCAGAATATGTTGATACATCAAAATTGTAAGTCCAAACTGAAGAAGTTGTTTTAGATAAATTTTGATAATTACTACCATCAATACTATATTGTGGGGAGTCCATCATTGGCTCATCAAAAGTAACGGTGATTTGAACTACATCAGTCTCTACCAATAAATTATCTGAATCACTATCTAACATAGTAACTACAGTAGGAGGTGTAACATCACATCTTATCACATATACTCCCCACTGGGGGTCAGTTGAATCTGTTAAAAGAGATCCAACCTTAAAAGAGTTTGGTTCACTAGCTATATTCTCAACGCACCACTCAGAAATGTCATGATCAAATGCTGAGGCCCTTAAAAACATTTTCTGCATTCTAGCACCATTTGAGATATTTACTCTCCATGGTCCTATATCTTGATTGAAAACAGTAGCATCCTCAAACATTCTATCCATTGAATCAACTGAAGAAATATCCCAACCACCAATATCTTGATTAAATAAAGAGGCCTGCAGAAACAAATACTTCATATTTGTTACCTGACTTACATTCCAATCACTTATATCTCCGTTGAAATCAGATGCTTTGTAAAACATACCCTCCATATTAATTGCACTGCCAGTATCCCAACTGTTCAAATTTTGATTGAAATTCGATGCTCCCTCAAACATTCTCCGAAAAGTAGTTACCGAGGATGTATTCCAATTGCTTATATCATGGTTGAATCCACTATCTTTAAAAGTACTATTCATGTCAATGACCCCTGTTGTATTCCAACTACTTAAGTCTTGATTGAAGTTGTCAGCTCCATTAAAAACACTTAACAGGCTATTTACATTAGAAATATCCCATCCTCCAATATCTTGATTAAATGTATCTGCATTTTTAAACATTTCTTTTATATTATTGACAATAATGATATTCCACCCACTAATGTCCTGGTCAAAAGATTGAGCGTTCTTAAACATTCCCTCAGTCGTAGTAACATTCGAAAGATCCCAATTGCTAATATTGCCATTAAAACTTGTAGCACCATCGAACATAATGTTCATAGTTGTTGCACTGGAGGTGACCCATGAATTTAAGTCTTGGTTAAAATTAATGGCATTCTGAAACATTCCACCAAATCTCAGAACTTTTGAAACATCCCATCCGTCAATATCTTGATTGAATGCATCAGCATTTCCAAACATATAAATTGTATTTTCTAAACTTGAGGTGTTCCAAGATCCTATATCTTGATTAAATGCTGTTGCAAATCTAAACATACTTGACGCGTTTTTTAAACTTGAAACATTCCAAGAGCTTATGTCTTGATTAAAGGGAGTGCTTCTGAAAGTCTCTTGCATATTTGCGACTTTTGAAACATCCCAACTAGATATATCCTGATTAAATGAAGATGATTGGAACATTTGTTTCATACTAGTAGCATTAGCTGTATCCCAATTATTTAGCGGTTGATTAAAATCTTCTGCATTTTTAAAAACTAATTCAAAATTGGATACACTGCTAACATCCCAATTATTTATATTTTGATTAAAATTTTTCGCGTTAAAAAAAGCTTGTTTAATATCTAGAAGGCTTGAGGTATTAAAATTTAATGGTTGATTAAATTTTAAAGCATTTTTAAACATCCAGCCAATTCGTCTAACATTAGATGTATTAGAAAAATTTAATGGAGAATTAAAAACACTTGCGCCTTCAAACATAGTTTGCATGTTAATTACATTGTCAGTATTTAAGGTGATAGGAGAGTTTAAACTTGATGATCGCATCATTCCCCACATGTTATTTGCGCTTACAGTTCCGTCTGACCCTCCCCACTCAATTGTCTGGTTAAAGGAATTTGCACCCCATAAAAAACCATGAAAATTAAGAACATTACTTACATTCCATCTATTTGGTGCAGATGTGATTGGTTGATTAAATTGAAAAGCATTTTTAAACATACTACTCATATTAGTAACACTACTTACGTCCCATGCATCTATATTTTGATTAAATGATCTTGCATTTTCAAACATTTGCTGCATAGCAGTTACATTGCTGACATCCCAGCTGCTAATGTCTTGATTGAAAGCGCGAGCATTATTGAACATATTGTTCATATTTGTTACGTTACTTACATCCCAATTTGATATATTATCGTTAAATGATTGTTTACCTGAAAATAAACTACTCATATTAGTAATTTGAGTTGTACAAACGCAGCTAAGGTCAGTTGGAGTTACAGTTCCAGCACCTACGTCATAGCTTCCCGTATTTATAACAGACTGAAGCGAAGCTAAATCAACAACATGATATGTTTTTAGACCAATTGGTTTAGTGTGTCCTGCAGCTAGAGGAGCAGGACATTTAACAGTTCCTCCATCAATTATAATATCTTGAGAAAAAGATAAAAGCACACAGAAAAAGGCTAAGCCAAAAAATATTATTTTGTTTTTACTCCTCATTTTCTTCTGATGTTGTTAATTGTTCTTCCTCAGCATTTGGCTTATTATCCAAATTAATTCTAATCATAATCTCATGGGCAGGCTCTTTTGTAACATCACTTAATGCAATACTTGTGAATTCATAAACATACCCCCATTCAAACCCCCATTTATTTTTTGAGGTAAAAAATAGTGCTAAATTATCATTGTTCGAGTAACCGGCTCCAATGGAAATTTTTTCTTTAAAAGCTAAATTAAATGTACTTGTAAAAAGATTTGGGCTGTCTCTTAAAGTTCTATAAACAAATACTGGATTAAAGCTGAAATCTCCTACAGATATATTGAATCCAGAAGAAAAATGAAGAAAAGAGTAATCACTTGCATTTGTTTCCCAAACCTCACTGTCTTCAAACCTTTTATTGTTAAATAAATTTGGCATACCTACTCCAATAAAATAATTGGGAGCTTTATAATGTGCACCTACCCCTATTACGGGTGTAAAATAACTTTTCACTAATGAAAGTGCTGGGTTAAATTCATCGAATATTCTACCTAAACCATTAATGTCAATATCATTATAAAATCCACCACCTTTTAGACCCAAGTACAAAAAGCGCTTTTCAGAAAGCTGAAGTTGGTAGTTGTAGTCAACGGTAAAAAAAGTTTTATCCTCAATAAACACTCTATCATTTTGAGCAGTAAAACCAATGGTGACATTATTTTTTTTGGGCATGTGGTAGATTAGAAAATTGGTTCTAGGAGCCCCTTCCACATTATTCCATTGACTTCTTCTATTAAAAGAAATAATCGATCCCTCGCTTCCAGTATATGCGGGATTAAAAACACTAAAGCTGGTTCTATTAAAAATAAAACTCGCCTCCTGAGATTTAAGCTCATCAAATAGTAAAGAAAAAGCAAGAAAAAGAAGAAAGCCCCAATATTGTTTTTTAACCATTATAATTTAATTAACTCTTGTTAATCAAGTATAGAATAAGTTAAGTAATTGATTCAAAGATATTGAGAAATTTAAAAATCAAGCCTTGAGGCTGAAAATTGATCTAAAAAAAGTCTTGATTGAGAGTGAGTTCTTAATATAGATGCAGGACAACTAGTATTTATTTTACCATTTAATGTATCGTAAACAGCTTTAGATTTTCTTTGATCTGGAACAACACAGCTAATCACCTTACTGTTTAAAATTGCCGGGATAGTAAGAGTAAGCGCCTTCCTTGGAACATCATCAAAAGATGGGAACCAACCCTCAGTAAATTGTTGTCTCCTGCAGGCTTCGTCAAGATTTACAAGCTTCACTTGGTCCCTATCATTAAAATCTGCTTCACCAGGGTCATTAAAGGCTATATGACCGTTTTCACCAATTCCAATACAAGCTATATCAATGGGATGATTAATTAAGATTTGCTCATATTTTCTCATCTCCTGTTCACAGTCTGCTGCATCGCCATTCAAAAAATAGACTTTTTTGGGGTTAACAAAACTCAAGATTCTATCTTTTAAATACTTTCTAAAGCTAGCAGGGTGGTTTGGCGAAATATCTTTGTATTCATCCAAATGAAAAACAGTGATTTTTTTCCAATCAATCTCTTTATTTCTTAATGCTTTCAAAAACAGAAATTGTGAGGAGCCTGTTGCAAGGATAATATTTGCAAAACCACTTTTATTAATCGCTTTTTTAATATTTTTCTCTACAAAATCAGATGCATTATCGGCCATCACCTCAGGATGCTCATAAATAGCTACGTTAAGATGGTCAATAGTCATTTCTTTTCTGATTTGTTTTTTTAAATTCATCTTTTTCTATAAATATTAAACTACTTTACAAAATTCTTAATTAAAATTCATTCACAGGAATTGAAGCCAATTCTCAACGTTTATTTGAAAACAACCAATGCATCAAATCTGGCTCAGCAAAAGCATTATCCCAGCTATTATGATTGACATCTGGGTAGATAGTCAGCCTGACACTTGCTTTTTCTACACTAAGGGCTTCATACATTTTACGTGAAAAGTCAACTGAAACCACTCCATCATCTTCCCCATGGAAAATCCAAAAAGGGGTACTTTTTAGAAGATTGGCCCACTTAGGATTACCTCCTCCACAAATTGGGAAAGCTGCAGCAAAATAATCAGGGTTTCTAGCTACCAATTCAAAAGTTCCCATTCCTCCCATCGAGAGCCCACCTGCATACCTTCTGGTAGGATCAATTTTATATTTTTTTTCAATAAATGTCAATAATCTTTCTACCATCTTTAATTGTTTGTTTTCAAATATATCATCTTTAAAATCAAACTTTTTATCAATTTCCTTATTAGAATTTCTTTTAACATTAGCCCAAGAAGATTTCTCTGGACATTGAGGAAAAACAACTATTGCGGGATAGTTATTTCTAAAGTCTTCAGATTTAAAAAGATAACTTCCGTGTACCAATTGTGATTTATTGTCACTTCCCCTCTCCCCTGCGCCATGTAAAAAAATCAACAGCGGAAATGGACTTTGGGGGTTATATTTTTCAGGAATTAAAATCCTGTATGGTAAAGTATCGTTTTGATGAACTAAAAGCTCCCCTTTAAATTCTTGACTAAAAACAGAAGTAGTAGCTATTAATAAAAGTATAAGAACTCCTTTCATTTGAATTATTTATCTAATCAATTAATTCGTTAACTAAAATTGGTGAATCATCGCAACTTAGTTCTCCAACTACATAATATAATCCATTGAGAAAAAAATTAACCAATTTTGGATTATCCATACTTTGAGCATTGTGTGAGGGTGAGGAATAGAAAACTCTTCCTCTACCATATCTTTTTATCCATGAAATAAACTTTATATTATCTTTTGGCCGATCACGAGTCATTTTAATTTGGTCAAGATTCATATATAATAAAGGTCTAAAGTTATAATTAAAATAAGCATTTTTAAAAAAATATGGTTCATCATAATGGGTAAAGCCTTTCCCCTCAAAACTACTTACTAAGGGATGTTTGGGATCAAATAATTTAACGTTAATTTCCTGCTGTAGGGGATGAAAGTCAAAACTTCCTCCAACCATTTCGCTAAAATCCAAAGAGTTATTCTGCATAACTATTCCGCCATGAAGTACAACAAGGCCGTTTCCTCTTTTGATATGTTTCAAGAGATTTTTTTCGAGTCTTTTTGCCTTATTTAGGACCTCTTCCTCCTCCAAAAATTTATTCTCCTTTATTACGTCCCAAAACATATCTCTTCTGTCCCTGTCAGAGCAATTATTATTCAATACTATAACATCATATTTCGATATGTTTTTTTTCTCAAATACGCTAACATCCTTTGATACTTCAACATTAAAATCCCCTGTTTTTATTGCAATTATCTTAATTGCTTCTTCAGTATGAGGTATGGTCCAATGATTATATCCGGTGTGTAACGAAAAAATTAAAAGATTCTTCTTTTTATTTGACGCTAAACGTTTTTTCCCTTCAACCATAGCCTCAATTTTATTTAACCAACTTTTAGTAATTTCAAACTCAGGCAAGCTTTGCGAGTATGAGTTAAAAGTAATCAGTAGTGATAAAAAAATTAATCCTATTTTCATCTTCTTAATAGAGAGCTTTAAATTATGATTCTAGTTGAAATTTAAATCATTTTAAAATAAAGAATCACGATTTGAATTTCAGGTAAATTTATGTAAGTTTATCTTGTGTACGTACACGATATAAAGTATTTATTTTAGTTTGTTAGGAAAAAATCATATTATTTTACTGCTTTTTATAGCCTTGTCAACTGGTTGTCAGTCTGAAAAAGATACTAAATCACTAACCTCGCCAAATATACTTTTTATTGCAGTTGATGACCTAAGACCTGAACTAGGAGTCTATGGGAATCAAACTGTTAAAAGTCCTAACATAGATAAATTAGCGAACGAAGGAAGCTATTTTACAAGACATTATGTGCAAGTGCCTACTTGTGGTGCTTCAAGATATAGCCTAATGACAGGTATGCGACCACGAAAAAGGATACATGTCGATAATAAAGCTTTTTACGAAGAAACATCCCAACAGCCAGAAAGAGAAAGACCGGAGTCTTTTGTTCATCACCTTAAAAGAAATGGCTATAATACTGTTGGAGTGGGAAAAATAAGCCACTCAGCAGACGGATTAGTTTATCAATATGAAGAACAGCCAACTAAAATAAAGGAAATGCCCCATAGCTGGAATCGGTTTACATTTAATCCTGGAAAATGGAAAACCGGATGGAATGCGTTTTTTGCATATGCCAATGGAGAAAATCGGCAAAGTCTTAAGGGTCAGGTTAAACCCTATGAAAATGAGGATATTTCTGACGACGGTTACCCAGATGGACTAATTTTAAAAAGTGCACTTGACGAATTAAAAAGATTAAAAGAGGAAGAAAAACCCTTTTTTTTAGGAGTAGGCTTTTTTAAACCACACTTACCATTTAATGCTCCAAAAAAGTATTGGGACATTTATCATAGAGATTCCATCTCCATTGCACCTGATCCAAATATTCCAACGGGGGTCAATCCGGTAAGTCTTGGTAAAATGGGTGAGTTTTATAATTATGAGCTTTCTGATGAAAAGCCTACTCTAAAACAAACTGTTTCAGATGAATATGCTAGAAAATTAATCCATGGATATTATGCATCTATTAGTTATATTGATAATCTAATAGGAAAACTAATCCGAGAACTTGAATCACTTGATCTAGACAAAAATACCATGGTAATTCTTTGGGGTGATCATGGTTGGCATTTAGGCAACGACAGAAAGTGGGGAAAACACACCTTGTTTGAGAGGTCCTTAAAAAGTGCCCTTATTATAAAACTTCCTGGAAAACAAAATAAAAATAAAAAGATCAATTCAATTGTTGAAACTGTTGATATCTACCCTACTCTTATGGAATTTTGTTCAATCACACCTCCATATAAATTGGATGGGGAAAGCTTATTAAAGCAAATAAATTCTATAAATTCTATAAATTCAAATAAAAAAAATATTGCTTATAGCTACTGGAAAGATGGTGTAAGTATAAGGACAGAAAAATACCGATTAACAAAATTTTTTAGGAAGGAGGAACCAAAAATAGAACTTTACGACCATTTACTTGATTCAGATGAGAACAACAATATAGCATTTGTAAATAAAAAATTAATAGATTCACTAATGCCAACTTTGATGAAATCAATTCCAAAATTCTATGATGTTGCAAATTAATAAAAATTGAAAACTTAACTTAATTTTAAAATGTTAGAAAAAATTAAATTTTTAATAATCATTTGTAGTATTTTTTTTATTAAGTCCTCTATTGCTCAGAAAGATAGATCTGTTTGTTTTGAGGTTGCCAATAGTAAATCAAATTCTGTTGAAAGTCTAATTTCAGTTAAATTTAATGAAGAGAGTTTTAAATCAATAAAAAAAGAAATGGTTCTTTTGAAAGTTTCACAGAAAGGGGAAATGATTGTTCCTTATCAAATTGAAAAAGAACAATCAAAGATTTGGTTTAAGCATAAAGAATCAGAAAAAACAATTTCATATTGTCTAAAAAAATCCAATAATTTATCAAACAATGAAGTGTTTAATTTCCAAAAACAAAATGGTGTGTTAAAAATTGATTACAATGGTCAATCTTTGATTGGATATAGATACAAAATGAAACTCCCTCCAATTGGGGTTAATAAGTTGTACCAGAAATCGGGTTATATACATCCAGTTATTTCTCCCAGAGGAGATACACTTACAAGGATTCAACCTCCAGATCATTATCATCATTATGGTGTATGGGGACCTTGGACAAAAACCAAAATAAATGATAGAGAGGTTGATTTTTGGAACTTGAAAGAAGGCCAGGGAACAGTACTTTTTAAAGAGTTCAAAAGTAAATTATGTGGTAAAGTTTTTGCCGGATTTACTGCTAAACAAGAGCATCTAAATTTTATAAAAAAAAATAATCATAAAATTGCAATTAATGAAAACTTAGAAGTTAAAGTGTGGAAAAATAATAATCCAAATCAATATTTTATTGACTATACCTCAGAGTTTACTACCCCTCTTAAAGAAGGAATCCTATTTGAAGCATACCGATATGGCGGTGGATTAGGTTTTAGATTTAAAGAACAATGGAACAAAAATAATTGTAATGTTTTGACCTCAGAGGGTAAAAATAGGACGACTGCGGATGGTACTAAAGCAAAATGGTGTATTATTTATGGGGAATCTAATAATAAAAAATCAACTAATGGAGTTCTTATTATGAGTCACCCTCAAAACCGTGCTCATCCAGAACCAATGAGAGTGTGGCCAATAACTGCAAATAAGAATCGTGGGGATATGTTTTTTGAGTTCTGTCCAATTCGTCACAAAGAATGGCAAATAAAACATAGTAAAAAACATAAGTTAAATTATAGAATGCTTGTATTTGATGGTACTTTAAGCCGTGAACAAGCTGAGTCCCATTGGAAGGCTTTTGCCTATAAACCAGAAATAAAGATCAATTAAAAAATAAATGATGAAAAGAAGAAGTTTTATTGAAAAAACAACAATTAGTTCGGCTGCAATGTTTGGTATTCCAAGTATAGTCCCTGCAACTGTCTTTGGTAAAAATGCACCTAGCAATAGAATAAATATTGGACAAATTGGATGCGGTCGTATTGCTCGGAGTCATGATTTACCAGAAACCATGATCTATGATGTTTCAAATGTTATGGCAGTATGTGATCTAGATTTTAATCGTATGAAAGATGGAAAGATTTTAGTAGATGACTTTTATAAAGAAAGAAAAGGCAAAAAGCGATATAACGGAACTAAAATGTACGAGGATTATCGGGAAATGTTGTTAGACAAAGATATTGACGCTGTAATGATCTCTACACCTGACCACTGGCATGCTCAGCCTGCAATAGAAGCAGCGCTTGCTGGAAAGGACATTTACCTTCAAAAGCCTACTTCTCTTACCGTTAAGGAAGGAAGGCAATTAGTTAACGCTGTTAAAAAAAGTAATGTAATTCTGCAAGTTGGAACCCAGCAAAGGGCTATGCCTCAATTTAGAATTGCCGCAGAGCTTGTGCGAAACGGTAGAATTGGAAAATTACACACTGTAAAAATTGGACTTCCAGGAGATCCATCTGGACCTGAATCAACTCCTATGGCAATTCCAAAAAACTTGAACTTTGATATGTGGTTGGGATCAACACCTGAAGTGCCCTATACTGAAATCGGAGTTCACCCTCAGGAGGGATACAGCAGACCTGGTTGGTTAAGACATGAAAATTATGGCGCTGGAATGATTACTGGCTGGGGTCAACATCATTATGATTCTGCAGCATGGGGAATGGATACAGAGCTTAAAGGTCCAATATCTGTTCAATCTATTGCAGATTTCCCAAAATCAGGACTATGGAATGTGCACGGTGATTTTATGGTTAAGCATGAATACAGTAATGGTATTAGTGTTTTAACCAGTGGAGGCTACCCTAATGGCGTTAGATACGAGGGATCTGAGGGTTGGATATTCGTTTCTCGAGGTAATTATGTTGCTTCAAGCTCAGACCCAGTGGCAATGGAGGAAAGTAAAAAAGCGTTGGATGCGTCTGACCCTAATATATTATTATCTGAGATTGGCGTTAATGAAACTCATCTATACAAAATAGATGATCAACACGGTAATTGGCTGGATTGTATTCAAAGTAGAAATCAACCTATATCTCCCGTTGACATTGGTCATATGGCATGTGTCGTGTGTCTGATTAGTCACATTGCTATGAAAATACCCAGAAAATTAAAATGGGACTTTATAAGGGAACGATTCATTAATGACGATGAAGCAAATAGATTATTGAGCAGATCGCAACGAAAACCTTATGGAACTGATCATTTAAATACTTAATTTTGAATAAATAAAAACGAATGAAACTTACATATTTGTTATTAATAGCTTTTACAATTTTAAGCTGTTCTTCTAATCGAAACGACAAAACAGTCAAGCTTATGACGCTCGATCCAGGGCACTTTCATGCGGCTCTTATCCAAAAAACTTCTTATGAAAATATTGATTCAACTGTGGATGTTTATGCCCCAGAAGGACCTGAAGTTAATACATTTTTAAAAAGTATTGATGCATACAATAATAGGGATAATAACCCTACTAATTGGAGTATTAACACCCATTTAGGCGACAATTTTCTTGAGCTAATGATTTCTGAAAAGCCAGGAAATGTAATGGTTGTGTCGGGAAAAAATTCAAAAAAAATTGATTATGTACTGGCGGCAGTTAGAGCAGGATTGAATGTTTATGCAGATAAGCCACTAGTAACCAATCCAGATGGATTGAAAAAACTAGAAGAAGTTTTTAGAGTTGCCAAAGAGAATAATGTTTTAGTTTATGATATTATGACGGAGCGTTTTGAGGTTACTACAGGAATCCAAAAGGCCCTTTCAATGGTATCCTCTGTTTTTGGAGAACTTGTAGATGGAACACCGGAAAATCCTGCTATCAGTAAAGAAAGTATTCACCACTTATTTAAGTATGTATCTGGAAAACCACTGGTAAGACCAGCCTGGTTTCTCGATACAGAGCAACAAGGTGAAGGAATTATTGATGTAACTACTCATCTAGTGGACTTAGTTCAATGGGAGGCTTTTCCAAATCAAATCATTAAAAAGACTGATATCGATATGCTAAGCGCTAAAAGATGGCCGACTATACTATCAAAGGATCAATTTAAAAAAATTACTGGGCAAGATTCTTATCCAAATTACTTAGAGAAAGACAAAAGAGAAAATGATTTACACATATATTGTAACGGAGAAATGAATTACACAATAAAAGGCAAACATGCCAAAGTCTCAGTTATTTGGAATTTCAGAGCACCAGACGGAACTGGAGACACTCACCAAAGTATAATGAGAGGAACAAAAAGTGATTTAGTGATCAAACAAGGTGCCGAGGAAAACTTTAAACCTACCCTATATGTAAATTCTAAAATTGGTAGTGGCTTTGAAACGGATTTAAATTTAACTATAACTGAATTACAATCTGAGTTTCCTGGAATTAAAGTTGAAAAAATATCCGACTCAGTATGGAAGGTTCTTATCCCAAACGTATTAAAAATTGGACATGAAGCTCACTTTGGACAGGTTACTAATAATTTTCTTAAATATTTTAAAGAAGGGATGTTACCTGAATGGGAAATTCCAAATATGATGGCAAAATATTACACCACTATCGAGGCATATAAATTAGCAATCAAAAATTAACCATAAATGATCTCTATTATGAAAAGTTATTTCTTTTTAATTTTAATCAATTCTATTTTCTACATTACTTCATGTATTTCTCAGGAGAATCCTCCGTTGATCGAGACACCTGATCAATCAAAGTATACCACCGAATTAATAGTAGATGGTATTGATATTCCCTGGGGAATGGATTTTATAAATGAAGAAGAATTACTCGTAACTGACAAAAAAGGAACTTTATATCATGTTTTAAGGGGAGTAAAAACAGAAGTAAGTGGTTTACCCAAAGTTTATGTAAGAGGTCAAGGTGGTCTTCTAGATGTAGCTCTTCATCCAAATTTCAAATCTAATGGAATAATTTATTTAGCTATTTCAGTTAATATTGAAGGAGATGAAGGAGGAAATACAGCTCTTTATAGAGGTACTTATGAAGAATTTAAAGTTAAAAACATTGAACTATTATACAAAGCGGTGCCTAATACCAAAAAAGGCCAACATTGGGGCTCAAGAATTGTTTTTGATGATGAAGGCCATTTATTTTTTGGAGTTGGAGACAGGGGAAATCGAGATGTTAATCCCCAAGATCTTAAAAAAGACGGAGGCAAAATTTATAGATTAAATTTAGATGGAAGTATTCCAGATGATAATCCCTTTATTAATTTAGAGGGAGCTAAAAAAGCTATTTATACTTATGGGAATAGAAACCCTCAAGGTCTAATTTTTCATTATAAAACAGGGGAACTATGGGAGCACGAGCATGGACCAAAAGGTGGAGATGAAATAAATATTCTTGAGAAAGGTAAAAATTTTGGATGGCCAGTAATTACTTATGGAATTAATTATAGCGGTACTTCAATAACCGATAAAAGAGTAATGCCAGGCATGGAACAACCATTATATTATTGGGTACCATCAATAGCTCCAAGTGGTATGGCATTTTCAACATCGGGAGTATATAAAGATTGGGAAGGAGACTTATTTGTTGGTTCTCTAAAATTTAAATACCTAGAGAGGTTAGTAATAAAGGATAAAAAGGTCATAAAACGAGAAAAAATTCTTGATGAAATTGGTAGAGTAAGAAACGTAAAAGAAGGTCCTGATGGGTACCTTTATTTAGGAGTTGACGGTAAAGGAATTTTAAAAGTAATTTTAAAAGAATGAAACAAGGCATAGCCTTTTTCTGCTGTTATATTTTTTTTCAAACTTCATGGCTCATACAAAATAAGCCACTACATGAAAGTATAGCTGATGGTGCCCTTATTTATGATGAATTTTGTGTTCAATGTCATCTAGGTAAAGGAGAGGGTGTCTCTGGAATTAACCCTCCACTAGCCAAATCTGACTACTTATTTGATAACATTGATAGAAGTATAAGTAATATTAAATATGGTCTTTCTGGGCCAATAATTGTAAATGATGAGGAGTATAATGGTGTCATGTTAAATAACGGACTAGATGATGAAGAAATCGCTGATGTAATGAATTATATTTTAAATAGCTGGGGAAACAAGTCAGATGAGATAATAACAAAAGAGCGTGTCGCTAAGGTATCTGAATAATTAATAAGCTTAGTATGTCTGTGAAAAACATATATCGCTATTTATATATTTCAATTTTTTTAATTTTTGTGTTTTGGATGGCTTTTCTTGACACAAACTCCTTTAAAATTCATCGCGAATTAAACCAAGAAGTGGAAAAGCTCGAAGAGCAAAAGAAGGCATTGATTAACATCATTGATAAAGATAAAAGGAGTCTTCAGCAGTTAAATGATAAAGATAGTCTTGAACATTTCGCACGAGAAAATTATGGCCACAAAAAAGAGGATGAGACAATATTTTATATAGAATTTGAAGATGGTTATGATTTAAAATAAGTTATAATCATCAAATTTCAGTATTATTTTTTTGGCCATAATTTTAATTGTATTTTTAGGCAAATTTCATTTACTTGGTAAAGGCCAAAATCATAGCAATTGCAAATCAAAAAGGGGGTGTTGGTAAAACAACAACTGCTGTCAATCTGGCGGCAGCTCTAGCAATACTCGAGAAAAAAATTCTTTTGGTTGATGCTGATCCACAAGCCAATGCAACTTCTGGGTTAGGTATAGATGTAAAAAGTCAGAGATTAGGCACATACCAATTATTGGAACATACTGCTAAGGCTGATGATACTATATTAACAACTAACACTCCAAATCTAGATATAATACCATCTCATATTGATTTAGTTGCCTCAGAGATTGAATTAATAGATAAAAAAAACAGGGAGTATATGTTAAAAAAAGCTTTGGATCCTGTCGTTAATTTATACGATTATATAATTATAGATTGTGCTCCTTCGTTAGGATTGATTACACTAAATGCACTTGCTGCAGCTGATTCTTTAGTGATTCCAATACAATGCGAGTACTTTGCTTTGGAGGGATTAGGTAAGCTTTTAAATACTATAAAAAGTGTACAGAAGATTCATAATAAAAACCTTGACATTGAAGGACTACTTCTTACAATGTATGATTCTCGTTTAAGATTATCTAATCAAGTGGTAGAGGAAGTTAGAAAGCACTTTGGAAAGATGGTTTTCAGAACAATAATTCAACGTAATATTAGATTGAGTGAAGCTCCTAGTTTTGGGGAAAATATTATTGATTATGACGCTACGAGTAGAGGGGCAAAAAATTATCTATCCCTTGCCAACGAAATTTTGAAAAAGAAAAAAAAACAAACTGTTGATGGCCAAGAAAAATAAAAAACAGGCTTTGGGTAGAGGTTTGTCTGCTCTTCTAGATGATCCTCAAAATGAGATCAACTCAATAAATGAGATTAGTGCAGATAAGGTTACAGGAAATATTATCGATTTAGATTTAAAACAAATTGAAATCAATCCTTTCCAACCCAGAACAAATTTTAACGAGGAATCAGTTTTAGAACTGGCTGAATCTATTAAAACACTTGGCATAATACAACCCATAACAGTAAGGAAATTAGATAATAATAAATATCAATTAGTTTCAGGTGAACGGCGATTAAGAGCTGCAAGATGTATTAAACTCAAAACTATTCCTACTTATGTTAGAATTGCGAATGACCAAGAAATTCTTGAGATGGCTTTGGTTGAAAATATTCAGAGAAGAGATCTTGATCCTATTGAAATAGCACTTTCTTATAATAGATTGGTTGAAGAAATAAATCTAACTCAAAAACAACTAAGCCAAAGGGTTGGAAAAAAGAGGTCTACTGTCGCAAACTACATGAGACTTCTCAAATTAGACCCCATCATTCAGTCAGGAATTAGAGATGGTTTTTTATCTATGGGTCATGGTAGAGCATTAATAAACATTGAACAGCAGGAAGAGCAATTAAAAATTTATGAAAAAATCATTTCAAAAGGACTTTCTGTTAGGAATACTGAAGAGTTAGTAAAAAAACTCAATTTAGGTAAGGAAACTAAGAAAAAATACGCTAAAATTTCTAAAGTTCATACCGATGCTGAAAATGAACTTAGGAAATATTTAAATTCTAGTGTATTCGTTAAAGTAAATAAAAAAGGTAAAGGTTCAATTATGATACCCTTTGGCTCCAATAAAAATTTAAAAGATTTAATTAAAAGAATCAAACGTGAAGACTAGTGTCTTTCTCTTATTTTTATTTACTGTCAATCTGCAACTTTTAGCTCAAGAACTCCCCAAAGAGATTCCTAAAAGCCGAAAACAACGCTTGATAGAAGATCCTCTAACTCCATCAAAAGCTGCATTTTACTCAGCAATTTTCCCCGGTTTAGGTCAAATATATATTGGAAAAGTCTGGAAGGTTCCTCTTGTATTTGCTGCGATAGGTGGATCAGTATACGGCTATGTTTATAATCAGGACGAATTAAGTCGATATAGAACTGCATATAAAAGAAGAAATGCTGGGTATAAGGATGACGAATTTATCGAACTGATACCAGATAAAAGTAAATTAATTGAAGGTATGAAGTTCCACAAAAATTATAGAGATATGTCATTTCTTTTTATATTAGGGACTTATATGTTAAATATTTTAGATGCTAATGTTAGCGCACATTTAATGCAATTTAATGTTAAAGATAATTTAAGTGTAAAACCTCAACTCAACTCTGATTTTTTAGGCTCACAAACCAATGTGGGATTGAAAGTTTTAGTTAAAATTTAAAAGTTTTAAATGAAGATAGGGCTATTAGGTTATGGTCGAATGGGAAAAGCAATTGAAAAAATTGCCTTAGAAAGAGGACACGAAATAGTCTATAAAATAGACAAAGATTATGATCACGGTAATCTAATTAAAGCAGATGTTGCTATAAATTTTAGCATCCCTACCGCTGCAGTTAATAACGTAATTATTGCATTAGAAAATTCAATCCCTGTAATCTGCGGAACAACAGGGTGGTTAGAGCATTATAAAAAAGTTACCCAAATTGCATTACACAATAAGACTGCTTTTTTATACGCCTCGAACTTCAGTATAGGAGTAAATTTGTTTTTTAAGCTCAATAAGACTCTGGCAAAAATTGTACAGAACCATTCAGAATATAAAGCCTCTTTGGAGGAAATACATCATATTCACAAATTAGATGCACCTAGTGGAACTGCCATAACTCTTGCGGAAGAAATTATCGAAAACTCTAATTTGAAACAATGGTGTAAGCAAGATGCTAGGGAAGATGAATTAGAAATTAAATCAATTAGAGAGGGCGAAGTCCCTGGAATTCATACCATCCAATATAAATCTGATATTGATTCAATAACAATTAGGCATGAGGCATTTGATAGGAAAGGGTTTGCTTATGGAGCATTAATTGCTGCTGAATGGATAGTTGGTAAAAAAGGGATTTTTAAAATAGATGATGTTTTAAATTTTTAATTAATATGAATGAATTTCAGTGGATTTTATTTTTTCTTTCAATACAAGTAATTCATTTCTTAGGAACATGGAAACTATATAAAACAGCTGGAGAAGAAGCTTGGAAAGCAATTGTACCGGTTTATAACGCAATTATATTCTTAAAAATATTACATCGTCCTAAATGGTGGGTTTTACTTTTATTTCTTCCAGTCATTAACATTATGATGTTTATGGTCCTATGGGTAGATACCGCAAAACACTTTGGTAAAAACAGTCCTACAGATGGTCTTTTGACTATTTTATCTCTAGGTTTCTTTATCTATACTATTAATTACCAAAAAAATCCAAAATATATTTCCGATAAATCGATGATCGTAAGATCAACTTTTAATGAGTGGATTGGTTCGATAATTTTTGCTGTTGTAGCTGCAACTTTTGTTCACAATTATTTTTTTCAACCCTACATCATCCCCACTGGATCATTAGAGAAATCATTATTAATTGGGGATTTTCTTTTTGTTAGTAAATTCCATTATGGAGCTAGAGTTCCCTCAACTACCATTGCTTTTCCAATGGTTCACGACACACTGCCATTAATAAAAATGAGATCGTACCTAAAAAAACCACAGCTACCTTACATGCGACTTCCTAAATTTCAAAAAATTAAAAGAAACGATATTGTTGTTTTTAATTGGCCAGCAGATACAGTGAGGCAGTTTTTTGTTAGAGAAGCAGGAGTAAAAAAACCAACGGACAAAAAATCAAATTATGTTAAAAGATGTGTTGGTTTGCCTGGAGATAAGCTAGAAATAAAAAAAGGATTTGTTTATATTAATGGAAACAAAAATGTGCTACCAGATCGTGCAAGGATTCAACACAGCTATACTGCTTACAGCAATAAAGGTATTTCTTCTAGAAAACTTTCTCAATTAGGGCTAACAGATTTTTACCGAAGATTTCGTATAGAAAATATCACACAAAATAGTTATGCCAAACTTTCACCGTACATAGTTGGAACAAGTGGTAATAGCATAGATAATTTTATAGTTATAACCCGAGAAAGGGGAATACCTATTCCCCTGGTCAGATCATTAGGCTTAAGGATAAGTGAAGTACTCGAAAAGTCTAAAGAACTTAATCTAACTATTGAAGAAGCAGAAGAAATAAAAAAACAAGGCTGGGTTGATAGTTTGGTTCAAAAAAATCAAAATGTAAAAACTCCTAATACTAACTTCTTTCCCAATAAAATTCCATTTGATTGGAATCAAGATAATTTTGGACCGATTGAAATACCTGCTAGTGGTCAAACAATAGCAATAAATTTATCTAATCTTCCACTTTACAAAAAGATCATTGTAGATTATGAAAATAATAGCCTTAAAACGATAGGAAATGAAATTTTCATTAATGATAAAAAAGTCAATCAATACACATTCTCGCAAGATTATTTTTGGATGATGGGTGACAATCGACACCGATCAGAGGATAGCCGTTTTTGGGGGTTTGTGCCTGAAGATCACATTGTTGGAAAACCTGTATTTATTTGGTTTAGTATTTCTGGAATTAATGATGGGTTAAGTAATTGGAAGGTCAGGTGGGATAGAGTGTTTAGCACTGTGGGAGGTGAGGGAAAACGTGTTTCATACTTTCCATATTTCTTAATATCAATAATAATTTGGCAAGGCTACTTATTTATCCGAAAAAGAAAAAAGAAAAAAGCAAGCTAATGAACGCTGGGGTTTGTCCTGCATATCTTCCTTCAATTAGGTATATGGCATGGATAGTTGCAAAAAAAGAGGTTTCATTTGTTTTGACCAATCATTACCAAAAACAAACATATCGCAATCGTACGGAAATTTATGGCGCAAATGGTAAATTAAAACTCACTATTCCAATTTCACATAATAAATTTCAAAAAAATCAGCTAGATAGCGAGGTTAAAATTTTTAATGACTCCTCTTGGCAAAGAGATCACTGGAAATCGTTGGAATCTTCATATCGTTCGTCTCCCTTCTTTGAATTTTATGAAGATGATCTATATCCTTTTTTTCATAGGAGACATGAGAAATTAATGGATCTAAACATCGCTTTGATCAAAAAAATATTTTCGTTATTAGAAATAGTTATAAAATTTAAAAAAACAAATAAGGTTAACGAATTTTCCGAATTAATTTGTGCTAAACAAAAAACCATTTATAAAATACCAACTTATCATCAGGTATTTAATTCAAAATATGGATTTATCGGTAATTTAAGCATTCTAGATTTGATTTTTAATGTAGGCCCGGAAAGTAATAATTATCTAAAAAAACTTCAGATTTAATTATCATTTCCACCTTAAAACTGCACTCACTGGATTGTGATCAGAGAGATTAATATTGTAGGTGTTAAAGTCAATTATCTCCATTTTGGGGTCAAAAAAAATAAAATCGATTCGAAAAGGAAAATTGGCCAAATTATAAGTCCCACCTAACCCATTTCCTGCAATTGAAAAAGCATCTAACCTTTTATTTTTAATACCTTTATAAATCTTAGAAAAAGCATTATTATTTAAATCAGTACAGATGATAGAAGGATGTAAATTATTTTTATCAATCTTTTCAAATTCAGCCATTTGAGCTTCTTGCTTTTTAATTACATTGGTAATTCTATTAATAAATTTTTGAGAGTTTACTCTGGTTAAAAGAGTATCCTTAAAATTAATTCTTAATGATTCTAAGTGAAGGTTATAAATTCTTAGCGTATCCCTTTTGTAAAATATTTCTGCATATACGGCACCGTTATTTGAATTTTCAAAAGGTATAAAGCCCTTGTTATAGAGGGGGAATTTAGATAAAATGCTTAAGCCGTTTTGACCATTCTTACTTGAAGATTGAATATAGTTATAAGGATAACTTTCAAATGATGGGCTAAATTCTTTTGAAAACTCTTGTAAACATAAAATATCTGGACTCTCCTGATTTACAAAAGATAAGATGGATTCAGGAATATTTTCCTTATCTATCCAATTATAACTATTAAACAATCTGACGTTAAAGCTCATCAATTTAAGTCCCTTTGAAACAGGAATTGCATTATTTGGGAGCTTATAAAGGCGTTCCCACTCAGTATGACCAATTAAAACAGAAAAAACAAACATTACAAACGGCCATTTTAGTTTGATAATCCAAAAGATAAAAAACAAGCAATTAATCAAAACAATAAAAGGTACCATCAAGTTTAAAAAAGGATAATAATAAAACCCCCCAAATGTACCCATCAGAATTAGTTGAAGGATCAATAATATAAGATTGATAAACATCAAGGATTTGCTTATGAAATTTAATTTCATGCTTTAGCAATTAAATCCAAATGAAACTCCCCAATCATTTTTTTCCTGCTTCAAAAAGAAAGTCTTTATCCTCTTTAGAAAGGCTGTCATATCCTGACTTACTAATCTTATCTAAAATAGCATCAATTTTTTTTTGATGTTCAGCACTATTTTTGTTGTTTGAATTGTGATTTTCTTTTTTTTGGGATTTATAAACAGTTTTAAGTTGCTTAGACATAAAAAAGTACTGCCAAACTCGCTCAAATCCTATTCCAATATCTCGCCCATTTTCCAATTGTCTTGCATAGAAAAAGCCTAATAATGCTCCACCAATGTGTGCCAAATGACCACCAGCATTACCATAGGGTATTTGAATAACATCTAATAAGAAAAATGCCATCCCAAGATATTTTAGTTTAATGTTAAAAAATAAAACCCTAATTTCTCGATCAGGGTTATAAGTACATATAAATATAAATACTGCCATCACTCCAGCTGAGGCTCCTATCATAGGGGGGTAACTCCCCTTGAAAACCGGAAAAAGCGAATAGCTCAAAACAAAGATTAGGCCTCCTGCAAAGACTCCTAAAAAATAATTATTTATAAATATTTTATCTGGAAATAGGTTAAGTAATAACCTGCCTGCATAGAAAAGCAAAAGCATATTCCATAATAGATGAAAAAAACTACTGTGAAAAAAACTATAGGAAATCAAGGTCCAAGGTCTTGTAATAAAGATGTCGAGTTTAGGAGAAAGTTGAATCCAGTTCATATAAGCTCCTGAGGGTATTTTTAGCAAGAAAAAAAATGTATTAAGCAGCATTGGTATTAAAAAACAAAATACGTTGAACAAAATTATTTTTTCAGCAATGGAAAAAGCAGAAATTCTATAGCGCATTTTATCCAAGAAATTCATAAATCCCAGCGGTTATTTTTAAACTGATGTTTTTTCCAGTACCACATCATTGCAAGTCCTGTAAGTGCTCCACCAACGTGAGCAAAGTGGGCAATTGGACCAATGGAATATGAAGAAAAGCCAAAGAAAAGATCAGCCAATATAAGAATAGGAACAAGTATTTTTGCTTTTACAGGTATGGGCGGGAACAATAACATCAATTGAGCATTTGGGAACAACATTGCAAAACCAACCAAAACTCCGTAGAGAGCTCCAGAGGCACCAACCATAAGAGAGCGGTATGCATTGTATGCTCCTGAAAGACTTTTCTCTCCAACTTCGTTTATTGCTTGAGTAGGAAGTTGGGCAGTTTCATAAAATTGACCTATATCATAGTCTGACAAACCAAAATCGGCTAGTGAGGAATTAACCATATCTATTTGATAGTAGTAAAGTAATAGTTGGAGCAAGGCAGCCCCTAGACCTGTTGAAATATAAAAAAATATGAATTTCTGCTTTCCCCACATTTGCTCTAATGGGGTACCAAACATCCATAATCCAAACATATTAAAAAAAATATGAGAAAAATCTCCATGCATGAACATGTGAGTTAATGGCTGCCAATATTCAAACTTTGAATTAGTTGGGTAATGTAAAGCAAACCAATCATATACTTGATTGCCTAATGTAAGTGTGGCTAAGAAAAAAATACCATTAATGATCAGTAAATGCTTTACTGTTTCGGTGATGTTGCGCATCAATTCAATTTCTTATCTAATTCTTCTTTATCTAAAGTAATAAAAATCTTACGATTAAAAGGGCAGGTCAGTGGCTCTTTACAAGCAAAAAGATCATCAACAAGTACCTGTTGTTCAATTGTAGAAAGGGGTTTATTACTATCTACAGAAAGTGATCTTGACATAAGTTTTGCTATATAATCTGCTTGACTAAAACTCTCAAGATCTTCTGATGAATCTGAAGCAGTAAGAACTTCCTCAAACAACTGTTCAACTTGATGGTCATCACAGATTGAAGGAGTTCCTATTATCATCAATTTAGTGTTATGTCTCTCAGAAATAAAACCCATAGCTTTAAGGTTATCTTCAAAATCATCAAATAGGGCCAATTGCTTGGTTGACAATTCTAATTCTTTCGGAAACATCAGCTGTTGACTGTTAATATTTTTTTCTGTGATACTGGATAAAAAAGCCTCATAAAGTACCCTTTGGTGAGCGCGTTTTTGATTAATTATTAGCAACCCAGAGCGGGTGCTTGTAACAATATATTTTTTGAACAATTGAAAAACTTTTGGTGTTTGTTCAACCGCCATTTTAAGCTCATCATCAGAGTTTTTTTGGGTTGCTGAGATATTTAGTCCTGAATATAAACTCTCCCATGTTTCTTTGGATGCTTTGGTTTGTATTAAATCGACTTGCTGAAAGGGATTGAAACTTGAATCAATCTCAACTGAAGGAACTTTAGTTAGCTTATTCTGTGCCAATGAATATGGTGTGTCAAACGAAGGATCTCGATCAAAATCCAATATGGGTGATACTTGAAACATTCCCAAACTATGTTTTATCATCGATTTAATAATGGCGTAAAGGTTTTGCTCTTCCTCAAATTTGATTTCAGTTTTGGTAGGGTGTATATTTATATCTATCGTCTTAGGATCAATCTGAATATGTAAAAAATAACCAGGGTGATATCGATCCCTAATTAAACCCTCAAAAGCGCAACATATAGCGTGGTGTAAGAAAGGACTTTTAATGAATCTTCGATTGACAAAGAAAAATTGCTGACCTCTTGATTTTTTTGCAAATTCAGGTTTAATAACAAAACCTTCAAAACCTGCAACCGATGTCGTTTCCTCAACAGGAATTAATTTTTCTTCAATTTTATTTCCAAAAACATTGACAATTCTTTTTCTGAAATTACTTTCAGCAAGCGAAAACAGTTCCGTTCCATTTTGATAGAAAATAAACTTGACCTCTGGATGAGAGAGTGCAACTCGATTAAACTCTTCGATAATGTGACGAAATTCAACTTTATCTGACTTTAGAAAATTTCTTCTCGCTGGAACATTAAAAAAAAGATTTTTTACAGAAATTGAGGTCCCCCTTGGGACAACTGAAACCTCCTGCATTTCAAATTTACTTCCTGATATCTTAAGGCAAGTCCCTATTTCGTCATCTTCGGTTTTAGTATGAATTTCAACATGGGCAATTGCAGCAATAGATGCAAGTGCTTCTCCCCTAAAACCTTTAGAGCTAATTGAAAATAGATCATCTGCAGATCTTATCTTTGAAGTAGCATGTCGCTCAAAAGCCAAACGAGCATCACTAGTTGTCATACCAATCCCATTATCAATTAACTGAATCATTGTTTTGCCAGAGTCTTTAATCAATAACTTAATTTCATTTGCCTCTGCGTCTATGGCATTTTCAAGTAATTCTTTAACAACAGATGCTGGTCTTTGAATTACCTCTCCAGCAGCTATTTGATTAGCGACATGATCCGGCAAAAGTGAAATGATGTCAGCCATTAATTAAAAACAGTAAAAATGGAAAAGTCAAAATCTAAAATATAAAGGAATAATAGTAATAAAGAGGATACTATAATAAATAATCTAATAGAGAGTCCTCGGTTACTACGAGTTCTCATTTTCAATCTTGCCTCCTTCCATTGGTGACCCAAATCATTCTTATTGTAAGTATCACGGTATTTTGAAAACTTAGAATCAAAATCATAAAGGTTACCCTGGTCTTTACCTTTAAAGTATCTAGGTGTATAATTAAACCTACGGTTTTTTTTAAGTTTAAAAATGCTGACTTTCATGATTAATCAAAAAGTTGAAATATTTTATAAGATGCCATATCAAATTTAACTAAAGCAACTTAAACTGCAATCACAGTTAGAAATTAATAAGGAGAAAACAAGCTAAAGCACAATCATATTAAGTGCAGCAATTGCCGCTTCTTCTCCTTTATTGCCGAATTTTCCTCCACTACGTGCATGAGATTGCCTAATATTATCGTCTGTTAAAACACAAAAAATAACAGGAGACTTGCCATTTAGGTTCAAGTCTTTAATCCCCTGGGTTACGGCATTACTTATAAACTCAAAGTGTCTTGTTTCCCCTTGAATGATGCATCCAATCGCAATCACAACATCAAAGTTTTGAGCTTGAGCTTTGCTTGCTCCATAAATAAGTTCGAAGCTCCCAGGCACATTAAATTTTACTATATTTTTAGCTAATATGTTATGCTTGAGTAATGTTTCTCTAGCACCCAGATAAAGCTTATTCGTGATTACTTGGTTCCACTGAGCAACAACTAAAGCAATCCGTAAGTTTTTTCCATCCGGAATATTTAAATCATCATGTGAGGAAATATTTTTGTTGGCAGAAGCCATTATCTTAGATTTTCTAATCGACCTATTTGAACCTCTACAAGTTTTGCCTCATCAGCGTCAGGATAATCAGATTTTATGCGCTTAAAATAATTTAAAGCTAATTTATTTTTACCAAGATTAGCTCCTAACATTCCAGCTTTATAGAGATATTTAGGAGCACTAAAAAGATTATTGCTCGCTTCGAAAGCAGCAACATAATAATCATAGGCATCTTCTGGCTGTCCTATTTGGGCAAATGCATCACCAATGGCTCCTTTAGCAAGTGCGTTTAATATTACATCTTTAGATTTGAATTTATCTAAATAATTAATAGCATTTACATAATCTTTTAGGTTTAAATAGGACATACCAGCACTGTAGTTAGCCAACATACCAGCAGGTGTGCCTGCATAATTTTCTATAATGTCTAAAAATCCATATTTACCATCTCCTCCATTTAATGCACGCAAGAAAAGAGAGTCAGAATCATCGCTATTAATTGCTAACTCAAAGTAATATTGAGCTTGGCTTAATTCTCCAACAGCCTCTATTTTTTTTGGTTCATATATATAGTTTCTGTATCCCAAGTAACAAAGAACAGATAACGCAATTACAACAATTGATATTAAAATCAAATTTTGATATTTTGAAACTAACTGTTCAGTTTTGGAAGCTGAGGTTTCCAGAGTGTTAAATACTTCGGCAGTTGAACTTTCTACATGTTCTTGATTTACCGAATTAGTGGATCTGGATCTTTTTTGGCCTCTTTTTTTATAGGTTGACATCTATGATTTTTAGAATTTCAAAATTAATCTTTTTTAGACCAATACCAAAAACTGAATAAATAATGAAAAACAATCAAATTTATAAGTCTAAATTTATTTTACATTTCATAGGTAGATTATATTTGTAGCAAATGTTTCTAAAAAGGTTATCGCTTAACAATTACAAAAATATTGAGGCTTCACGATTCGATTTTGAAGCACGCATTAATTGTTTTATTGGAAACAATGGTATAGGAAAATCAAATGTTTTAGATAGTATCTATCACCTGGCTTTTACTAAAAGTTATTTTAACCCCTCAAGCCATCAAAATATTCAGTTTGGCAAGGATTTTTTTATGATAGAAGGACAGTTTAAAATAGAAAATAGAGATGAAAAAATAAATTGCAGCCTAAAGAAGGGACATAAAAAAGTTATAAAACGAAATGGTAAACGCTATGAGAGAATTGCTAATCATATAGGACTAATTCCTTTAGTAATAATTTCCCCTGCCGATAGAAATTTAATTATTGAAGGTAGTAGCACTAGGAGAAAGTTCATTGACAGTGTAATTGGACAAACGGATAAGGATTACCTAAAAAACTTGGTGGATTACAATAAAACATTAGCACAAAGGAATGCACTTCTTAAGTATTTTGCAATGAATCGGACATTTAATCGAGACAATTTAGAAATTTACAATTACCAAATGAGTGAGCTTTCAGAGCCAATTTATAAAAAAAGGATAGCTTTTATGAAAGCCTTTATTCCAATTTTTAAAAAACATTATGATAGTATTAGTGCAAAAAAAGAATCAGTCGATATTCAGTATTATTCTGACTTAAATAAAAGTGATATGAATGAATTATTATCTCAAAATTTAGAAAGAGATAAAGTCCTTCAGTATACTAGTATAGGTTTACACAAGGACGATTTAGATTTTGTGATCACAGAAGTACCTGTAAAAAAATTTGGTAGTCAAGGGCAGCAAAAAACTTTCCTTATTGCACTAAAACTTGCTCAATTTGACTTTATAAAAAAAGTAGCTAAAGTTAATCCAATTGTTTTATTAGATGATATTTTTGATAAATTGGATCAAAATAGAGTGAGTCAAACCATTAAACTATTCGAAAATGAAAGTATTGGACAAATATTTATATCTGATACACACGAGGACAGAATAAAATTGGCATTATCAGATACATCTTCAAAGTATGAAATTTTTAATCTAAACTAGATGAAAATTTATAATTGGCCAATAATAATATTATTTCTTTATGTTGGATGCAATTCAAAACCTGAAAAAACTGACGTTGGACTTCTGGCTGGATATTGGAGGATTGATTTTATCTCACAAAAAAATGAAACGTTCCACCCTAAAGGAAAGAATAGGCTTTTAGATTATTATTTCATCGAAAAAAATAATGGAATAAGAAAAAAGGTTGAGCCATTAATTAATAATAATTTTATAATTACAGAGGATCAAAATCCCTTTACAATTATTGATGACGGGAAAGATTTTTTCATTCAATTTGAGACCAGGTGGGATCAATGGAGAGAAAAAATTATTAAATTAAATAAATACGAATTAGTTTTGGAACACCAAGAAAAAAGATATCATTATGTCAGATTTGTTAAAGACTTATAGTTATGAGATCACCCAAAAAGAAGTTTGAACCACAAACCATAGGTGAAGTTTTGGATGATATTGTGGGATCTAAAGCCCTGAAAACTGGTTTAACTAATGCAAAAGTTGTCCAACTATGGTCTAAATTGATGGGAGAGAATATCGAAAGATATACTGATAAAATCGTAGTCAGAAAAAAAACATTAACAATCTCTCTTTCAAGTGCACCTTTGAGAGAGGAGTTAAACTATGGAAAGGAAAAAATAATTAGAATGATTAATGAAGAAACAGGTGATAAACTGATTGAAAAAATTATATTTCGCTAAAAATATCACTTTGTGAAAAATGAAATTGAGTTTCAATAATTGAGTTCTCATCACTGTCAGAACCATGAACTGCGTTTTCACCCATCGAGTTAGCAAAAAGTTTTCTAATTGTACCTTCAGCAGCTTCTTCAGGATTAGTAGCA
Source organism: uncultured Bacteroidota bacterium (assembly GCA_902590705.1). GTDB lineage: Bacteria > Bacteroidota > Bacteroidia > Flavobacteriales > Flavobacteriaceae > UBA8316. Next base: position 145,497 of record CACIXU010000001.1, read on the forward strand.
CCAAGTAGAGTTCTAAAATCGTCAACGGCATTTTCTTTCTCTAATACCGCTGCCACAATTGGTCCACTTGACATGAAGGCTATTAAGTCATTAAAAAATGGGCGATCTTTATGAATAGCATAAAAAATTTCTGCATCTCTTTTTGATAGCTGAGTCATCTTTATGGAAACGATTTTAAAGTCAGAGGCAGTGATTTTATTTAAAATTGGGCCAATATAACCCTTTTTAACTGCATCGGGTTTTATCATTATAAAAGTCCGGTTCAAAGCCATTATTAATTTTTGATGTAAAATTAAAAAAAATGTGATCGCTTGTATTTTCAACTATGTAAAATTCTTAATTCATCGTTAACATAAAATGAACAAGGTCTAAAATTTGGTATATTTGAGCTGATGAAAAAAAAACTAATTTTAGCGTTCAATGAACTATTAAGCAGTACCAAAAAAATTATTATAATACCCCACAAAAATCCAGATGGTGACGCTATTGGAAGTACATTATCACTTAATTTTTTCTTAAATAAAATTGGCCACAAATCAAAAATTATATCTCCCAATCATTACCCTGATTTTTTAAAATGGATGCCTGGACAAGAAAAAATAATAAAGTTTTCAGATGAAGAAAAAAAATCAAAAACACTAATTCAATCTGCTGATTTAATTTTTACTTTAGACTTCAATAATCTATCTAGAATAGATGAATTAGAACCTTTTGTCAGAAATAGTAAAGCTATCAAAATCATGATAGATCATCACGAAAATCCTGATAATTACGCTCAAATCACCTATTCAGATTCATCAATCGGATCAACGTGTGAAATGATTTTTGACCTGATTTATCAGTTAAATAAAGATCAAATTGATGAAAAAATAGCAACTTGTTTATACACCGGAATAATGACCGACTCTGGGTCATTTAGATTCCCCTCTACTACTGCAAAAACTCACCAGGTTATTTCAAAGCTGATTGAAAAAGGTGCTAAACACAGTGAAATTCATCAACATATTTATGACAGTTATACTTTTAATCGAATGCAACTTTTAGGAACTGCTCTCAACAACCTAAAAAAAATCGATTCATTACCGGTTGTTTATATGACGCTTTCTCAAGAGGAGCTTAATCAAAATAAATTTAAAAAGGGGGATACTGAAGGATTTGTGAATTACGGTTTAAATTTAAAAGGTGTTTTATTTGCAATAATTATGATAGAAAATGAACAAGACAAAATCATCAAAATGTCTTTCAGATCCAAAGGGGGATTTGATGTTAATAAGTTTGCAAAAATATACTTTAACGGAGGAGGGCACGTGAATGCAGCCGGAGGTATTTCGAGGTTATCATTAAAAGAAACTGAATCTAAATTACTATCTGTATTGAAAAAAATAAAGATATAGCTTAATGCATAAGATTATTTTAATATTATTTTTCGTATCCATGTCATCTGCTTGTGGAGAGTCAGATCCGAGAAGACCTATTAATAAACAAAAGCTGATTTTCCTTAAAGAGTCGGCAAAGCGAAACAAAAGTAAAATCAATATTGAACAGAATCTCTTTAATAAAGTGATCATGAAGGAAACAACTCTAAAGTTTAATTCTAGTCCACTTGGGTTTTGGTATGCTTTCAAAAAAAAAGGTAAAATTCCTGCCAAAAAACCAATCAAAGGAGATCGAGTTACCTTTAGATACCGAATTGAAGATCTTAATCAAAACTTACTATACGACGAGGACCAATTAGGTATTGTTTCATTCCATGTTGATCAGGAAGATTTAATTCCTGCCTTAAGAGAGGGAGTGAAATATATGACTGGAGGCGATGTTGCCGTATTTCTTTTTCCTTCCTACCTTTGTTTTGGTTATCTTGGAGACGGTGAAAAAATTGGAATCAATCAACCTCTCAGATTTACTATTGAAATGCTAAAAATCGAAAAAAATAAATAAAATGAAAAAAATCACAATCTATATTCTGCTCTTATTGGCTGTAATTTTTGGCTGTTCAGATAAAAATGCATCTCTAGATGATGGGTTATATGCAAATTTACAAACCAGTAAAGGAGAAATTATTTTACAATTAGAAATAGAAAAAACACCAGTAACTGTAGCTAATTTTGTATCACTTGCTGAAGGAAAAAATGAAAAAGTGTCAGATGAATTTAGTGGTAAAAAATATTATGATGGGTTAATTTTTCATAGGGTAATAGATGATTTCATGATTCAGGGAGGAGATCCAACAGGAACTGGCTCAGGTGGCCCAGGTTATCAATTTGCTGATGAGTTTACTGATCTTTCACATAGTGGCCCTGGAATACTTTCAATGGCAAATGCTGGACCTGGTACTAATGGTAGTCAGTTTTTCATAACACACAAAGAAACCCCATGGCTTGATGGAAAACATACTGTTTTTGGCAAGGTAATTGAAGGTCAAGTAGTTGTTGATAGTATTGCTCAAAACGATACAATTTTTAAAGTCAATATTATTCGAATAGGAAGCAAAGCCAAAAAATTTGATGCTACAAAAATCTTCTCAAATCATTTTGAAGAAATAGAAAATTTAGCTAAAAAAGCTGCTGAAAAAACCGCAATAATTATTAAAGAAACACTCGAAAGATTTCAAAATCATAGAGCTCAAGCTACAAAAACAGATTCGGGATTAAGCTATTTCATTTCTGAAAAGGGAGATGGACCAAATGTTACCAATACTAATATAACTAACGTAAATTATTCTGTCTATTTTGAAGATGGCGTGCTTTTAGATACGAGTGTGTTGAATATTGCAGAATCTTATGAAAGAGTTGATCCAAATAGACTAGCTGCTGACGCATATAAGCCAATTACTGCTGATGTTAACAAAGAAGCAGCTATGATAGAAGGTTTTAAAGAAGGGGTCAGACTATTAAAAGTTGGTGACAAAGCGACGCTTTTTTTACCCTATAATCTAGCCTATGGAGTAGAAGGCAACCGAATGATCCCAGCACGCTCAAATCTAATATTTGAAATTGAAGTTGTTTCTCTTGTGGAACAATGAAAATAATTCCCAGATTATGGGAAAGAGAAAATGCTAAAAAATTCAAAATTAACTATATGGATTTCAGCAATTCCCTTGTTATTTATTGTTAAATTTGCAAGGGAAAATCCTTATTTTACTGAAGCATATTACAGTCAATTATTCTACCCATGGGTGTTTGAAATTCACCGGTTTTTTTTTAATAAATTTCCTTTTTCATTTGGCGATATACTATACTTAACTTTTGCCATATTGTTAATTAATCGGGTCATAAAAAAGAGTTATTATTGGTGTTTAAGACCCTGGTCATTTTTTAATGATTTGGGAGTAGTTTTGATTCTTTTCTTGTGGATTTTTCATTTGAGTTGGGGCTTAAATTATCACAGATTAGCATTAAGTGAACAACTTGGTATATCTACTGATTATGATCTAGAGGAACTTACAGCAGGAATAAAAGAGTTAATCGTAAATGTCAATCAATTACAGAAAGAATTAGTTAAGGTTGACAGTCTTCCCGTGATCCCAAATAATTCAAAATCCTTTTTTTTAAAGTCAACCTCTGTATATCATCCAACAAACCCAAGTCTAACATTTGAATTATTGGATGTAAAACAATCTTTATTTAGTATTCCTCTTAGTTACATGGGTTATGCAGGATATTTAAATCCTTTTACTCTTGAATCGCAAATTAATTCGAAAATACCAACACTTAATTTAGTCACTACCACACTTCATGAAACTGCTCATCAAATGGGCTATGCATCTGAAAAAGAAGCTAATTTTATAGCTTATCAATCTGCCATAAAAAATGATGATCCTTATGTTCGTTATGCAGGATATAGCTTTGCACTCAGATACTTTTTTTCAGAACTTAATGCTATTGATCAATCTAGAGCAAATCATTTAGCAAATAAAATTAACTCTGGCGTTATAAAAAATTATAAGGAAACATCTGATTTTTGGAAAAAATATGAAAATCCTTTTGAGGTGATATTCGAAAAAATCTATGATACTTTTTTAAAAGCTAATGGAGAACCAAGCGGTTTAAAAAGTTATAATGAAATGGTAGGATTAGTGATTAACTATCATAAAAATATTGAGAAATTTTAGACAAAACTATTACACTAAACCCAGTATCTTTGGAAAAACTTCTTAATTGAAATACATAAGCAGCAGTAGTAATAAAATTATCAAACGTTTGACTGTTCTTCAATCCAAGTCAAGAGAACGGAAAAAACAACAATGCTTTGTTATAGAAGGAAAACGAGAATTATCTCGAGCACTGGAAATGGGCTATTCTTTGGAAACTATTTTCTTCCGGGAGAACACTGGTATTGAATTAATTGATAAAGGCTTTGATGCTTGTTATGAAGTTTCTGCGAAACTCTTTGATAGAATAAGTATACGATCTGGATCTGAGAAGGTTTTAGCAATTGTAAAAACAATTAATCATGATTTGGAAAACTTAGATGTAAATCTAGAAAGTAAAATTTTGGTACTGGAATCACCCGAAAAACCGGGAAATATTGGTCCCTTGTTAAGAACCGCTGCTGCTGCAGGAATGGATGCAGTAATCATAGCTAATCCAAAAACTGATCTTTATCATCCCCATATTATTAGAAATAGCCTGGGAGGAGTGTTTTCTATTCCAGTAGCCATGGAAACCTCTTGTAATGTAATTTCCTTTTTAAAAAAAAATAACTTTAATATAATAGTTGCCGCTTTAATAAATAAGGCTAAACACTATAAAAGGGTGAAATATGAAAAGCCTTTTGCATTAGTTTTTGGCACTGAGGAAAAAGGTTTGAGCAATATTTGGATCAAAAAAGCTAATCAAGTAGTACAAATTCCTGTTAAATTTCCAATCGACTCTCTAAATTTATCTGTTTCAGCAGGGGTTTTGATATATCATTGCATAGAATATTGATTTTGAGGAATTAAAAGTTTCCTGTACCTTTATTATGCCTATGATTGTAAGTGATGAAATAGAGAACAAGCAGATAGCAAAACAGTATAAAGAACTTTTGCAAATCAGTTATCAAAGGCTTTCAGCAGAAGATAAAAAATTAATTCGCTCTGCATTTGATACCGCTGTTCATGCACACAGAAATCAGAGAAGAAAAACAGGAGAACCTTATATCCATCACCCCATTAATGTTGCTAAAATTGTGGCACATGAAATAGGTTTGGATGCAACCTCAATTGCTTCGGCTTTACTGCATGATGTATTGGAGGATACCGATTTTAAACCTATAGAGTTAGTGAAACTTTTCGGAAAGGGTGTTGCCAAAATTGTTGAAGGTCTTACTAAAATATCTAAGTTAAGTAAAGAAAGTGATATATCTCTTCAAGCTGAGAACTTCAAAAAACTACTTCTCACTCTAAATGACGATATAAGAGTAATAATCATCAAGATTGCTGACAGACTTCACAATATGCAAACCCTAGATGCAATGCCTGAGGATAAACAGCTTAAAATATCTTCTGAGACACTTTATATTTATGCTCCACTAGCACATAGGATAGGTTTGTACAACATTAAAACTGAATTAGAAGACTTGAGTTTTAAATATACTGAACCAATTCGATTTAGATCAATTAAAAACAAGATTGAGGAAAGTAAGGAAGAACAAAGTTCATACATTAAATCTTTTTCAAAAATCATAAAAAATGCTTTAGCTGAAGAATCTTTAGATTACACAATTAAAGGAAGAAGTAAGTCTATTTTTTCGATAAACAGAAAAATGATTAGGCAAAATATTCCTTTTGAAAAAGTTTTTGACAAATTTGCTATTCGTGTGATTTATAGAAGTACTCACCGGAATGAAAAGTTTTTGGCTTGGAAAATTTATTCAATAGTTACCGACCATTTTGTGCCTAATCCAACTCGATTAAGAGACTGGATTACTTCTCCCAAATCAAATGGATATGAAGCTTTACATATAACAGTTATGGGGCCAGATAATAAGTGGGTAGAGGTACAAATTAGATCAGAAAGAATGAATGAAATTGCTGAGAAAGGCTATGCTGCGCATTATAAATATAAGCACGGAGGTCAAAAAGATATCGGTATTGAATCCTGGTTAGACAAGCTTCAGGAAGTATTGGAAAATAATGCAGAAAATCCAGTTGATTTTGTTGAAAACTTTAAATTAAACTTATACGCAAAGGAAATTTTTGTTTTTACTCCTACGGGAGATATTAAGTCATTACCAAAAGGAGCTACAGCATTAGATTTTGCCTTTAATATACATACCGAAATCGGAATGAAAACGAGAGGTGCAAGAGTAAATGGAAAATTAGTTCCATTAAGTAGAACCTTAAAAAGTGGTGAACATGTTGAAATTATAACCTCCGAAAATATTAAGCCTACAGCCAACTGGTTAGATTTTGTTAAGACTTCTAGAGCTAAATCTAAAATTAAATCTTCACTAAATGAGGAAAAGAAGAGAATTGCTGATGATGGAAAAGAGTCACTCAGAAGAAAACTTAAACATCTAAAGATTAAACTTAATGACAAAACTACCGCTTATTTGTTAAGATATTTTAATCTAAACAGTAGTCTAGATTTATTTTACCGTGTAGGACTTGGAACAATTGATAATAAACAGCTAAAAGCTTTTTACAGTGAGTATAATGGTACCTTCCTTAATTTTTTCAAGAAACGGATTACTAGAAAAAACTTAGATGTTAAAAAGATTGATAAAGAAGAAATTACAGAACGTTTTGACACATTAGTCTTTGGAAAAGAAAAAGAAACTTTAAAGCATAGCTTGGCATCCTGTTGTAATCCGATACCGGGAGACCCTGTATTTGGTTATATAACCGTAAATGATGGGGTTAAAGTACATAAAAAAGAATGTTCCAATGCTTTGTCTTTACAGTCAAATTTTGCATATCGTATAATATCATCCAAATGGATCGACTCCTCATCTAACGAATATAAGGCGTTATTAAAATTATCTGGAATAGATAATATGGGAATTGTAAGTGATGTTACTCAATTAATTTCTAACGAAATGAATGTGAATATTGATAAAATAAGATTTGACAGTGACGATGGAATTTTTACAGGATTAATTAGTGTCAGAGTAAAAAATCAAACAATACTTAATCGCCTAGCCTCCAAACTTCTTAGGCTGAAAGGTATCGATAAAGTTCTCAGAGAATAATTTAAAACTTATATTTGTTGAAATGGATATTAACAAATCAAATCAAGAAATTGTAAAAGAAGTTTTCGTTAAATTCTTAAACAAGCATTCGCATAGAAAAACTCCTGAGCGTTTTGCTATTCTTTACGAAATATACGACAGTGATGAACACTTTGATATAGAGTCTCTATACATTACAATGAAGAATAAAAATTACAGGGTAAGTAGAGCCACTTTATACAACACTATTGAATTGCTCTTAGAGTGTCATTTGGTTAGGAAACATCAGTTTGGTAAAAATCAAGCTCAATACGAAAAATCTTATTTTGACCGCCAACATGATCATATAATTTTAACAGATTCAGGAGAGGTAAAAGAATTTTGTGATCCAAGAATAGAAAATATTAAAAAAACAATTGAGGAAATTTTCGATATAGAAATCCATAACCATTCTTTATATTTCTATGGCACGAAAAAGAACAGCAAATCTGTAATTTAAATGTCTGTAAACTTATTGTTAGGCCTCCAGTGGGGAGACGAGGGTAAAGGTAAAATAGTAGATGTATTAACTAAATCGTACGATATCATCGCTCGTTTCCAGGGTGGGCCTAATGCTGGTCATACTTTAGAATTTGAGGGAATTAAACATGTACTTCATACAATCCCCTCAGGTATTTTCCATCCTAAAGCAATTAATTTAATCGGAAATGGTGTGGTGATTGATCCCGTGATTTTCAAAAAAGAACTTGAAAACCTTACCCCTTACAGCATTGATTTTACCTCAAAACTGCTAATCTCTAAAAAAGCTCATTTGATTTTACCAACGCACCGTTTGCTAGACGCTGCTTCAGAGGCCTCCAAAGGGAAAGCAAAAATTGGATCCACTCTTAAGGGAATTGGGCCAACATATATGGATAAAACTGGTAGAAATGGTATGCGAGTTGGTGATATTTTTACCAAAACATGGAAAAAACGTTACAAGTCCTTAGTGCAAAAACACTTAAGAATGCTTGAATATCACGATTCTGCTCTAGAATTTGACATTAATGAATTAGAAAGTATATTTTTCGAAGCTCTAAATACATTGAAAAAGTGTAAAGTTGTTGACAGTGAAAACTATTTATACAAAGCACAAGAGGCTGGTAAAAAGATTTTGGCTGAGGGAGCGCAAGGGTCCCTTTTAGATATTGATTTTGGAACATACCCATTTGTTACTTCTTCTACTACGACCGCAGCCGGAGCTTGTACTGGTTTAGGAATAGCTCCAAATAAAATAAAAGAAGTTTTTGGGATTTTTAAAGCTTATACTACTCGTGTTGGAAGTGGCCCATTCCCGACAGAACTATTTGATGAAACAGGAAAACAAATAGCAAAAGTTGGACACGAATTTGGAGCAACTACTGGAAGGGCGAGAAGGGTTGGGTGGATTGACCTAGTATCGCTTAAATACGCTATTAGAATTAATGGTGTTACACAACTTATAATGATGAAGGGTGATGTTCTCACAGGTATTAAAACCATCAAAGTTTGTACTCACTATAAAATCCAAAAAAAAGTTATCGATTACTTTCCATTTGATATTCAATCAGAAAGTGTTACGCCACAGTATGTTGATATTCCAGGATGGGAGGAAGATCTTTCCGGAATTGAAGAAATTAATGAGCTCCCAAAAAAATTTTCTGACTATATCGACTTTCTTGAAAAAGAACTTCAAACCCCAATCAAAATCGTTTCTGTGGGTCCAGATAGAAAACAAACTATTTTCAGGTAGATTTAAATTTAGCCTTAGAAAGCATTTAGTGTGATAAAGAATTTATATTTCATTGTTATTAATTTGGTAGTAGGTTTTTGGTTAAATTCCATAATTGCCCAAGAAGGTCCAAAAATTATTGAAATTCTTCAGGCTGGCGGATCAACTCAAGATCAGCAAAAATTTCCTGGTGCAAATATATTAGTTAAAAAAGATAATATTCGAGTTCACCTGTTACACGAAGGAGCTTTAATAAAATCAAATATTTCTTATTTCTATCCCAAAAAAAATTTTTTTAAGGCAAATGGTAATGTAATTTTTACTCAGGGAGATACTTTAAAAATAACTTGTGATTATATTGAATACGATGGGACAAAAAAACTAGCAATAGCCAGGGGGGAAGTATTACTTGAACGGACTGACATGAACCTAAAAACAGATACTCTTTATTTAGATCGTCCGAAGTCAAAAGCCTACTATAACACATTTGGAACCATCTTAGACGAACAAACTAAGCTGACTAGTAAAAGAGGGATTTACTTTATGGATTTGAAAAAATACCGGTTTATATCCGATGTAAAAATTAATAACCCTGAATATCAAATAACATCGCAGCAACTAGATTACTTTACCGAAAGTGACAAGGCTTTTTTTTATGGAAAGACATCTATTAAAGGTGAAGAATATGATATCTATTGTGAAAAAGGTTCTTATGATACAAAACTACAAAAAGGTAGTTTTCAAAAAAATGCTATTATTTTCTACAATAATAAAGAAATCAGAGGTGACAGCCTTTATTTTGAAAATGAAAGAGATTATGCAGCAGCTACAAATAATATCAGTATTATTGATACTCTCAATAAATCAGTAATCAATGGCCATTACGGTGAAATTTTTAAATCGAGAGATTCTGCAATTATAACCAGAAGGGCCATGGCAATTAATATTGTTGATAATGACTCCCTATTCATTCATGCTGATACACTTATTGCTACAGGTCCCCAAGATAAAAAAATTTTAAGAGGTTATTATGACGTAAGAATTTTTAAATCTGATTTAAGAGGTAAATCAGATTCATTACATCTAAATCAAAGTTCGGGTTTAATCAAAATGCTTAAACTTCCTTTGAGTAGAAAAGAAAATCAAATCTTTACGGAGAGTCAAAAAAATGCTAGGAATCCTATTTTATGGTTTGGTAAAAGTCAAATGTCAGGAAATAAAATTTTTCTTACTTCTAATATGAAAAACCAAAAATTGGATTCGTTAAAAATTATTGGTAATAGTTGGATTATAGAAAAAGATTCACTTAGTGAAACAGGTTTTAATCAGATTAAAGGTGGTCTTTTAGATGGCTTATTTGAAGATGGGGAATTAGTAGAAATTGACATAACTAAAAATACTGAAGTAATATATTATATGTATTCTGACGAAGAAAATGAGCTAATAGGAATTGACAAGACGACTTGCAGTAGCTTAAAGATGATTACCAAAGACAATCAAATCGTGGATATCACTTTTTTTGTAAGCCCAGACGGGCAATTACTTCCTGAAAAGGATTTACCAATAAACGAAAGAAAATTAAAAGGATTTTATTGGAGAGAAAATGAGCGTCCAAGGAATATAACTGACCTATTCAGCGAGGAAGACAAACAGTATCAAATAAATCCAATAGAAAACATAAAAACACCTGAGCCATTCCTGAAAAATAGTGTTAATTAATGCTAAAGGATTTTTTAAAATACCAAGCCAAAACTACTCCACATCCATTGGGTTTAGAAATTGCAAAAGCGGATGGTAATTATCTGTATGACACGGATGGAAAATCCTATCTGGATTTTATAGCAGGTGTATCAGCTTGTCCTCTTGGTCACTCTCATCCAAGCGTGATTAAAGCTATTCAAGATCAGACCAAAAAGTATATGCACGTTATGGTCTATGGAGAATTTGTCCAGTCACCATCCGTTAAACTTTGTAAAAAACTAGTACAGCTTCTTCCAGATAATCAAGAAGTTGTCTACTTGACTAACTCAGGAACAGAAGCTATTGAGGGAGCATTAAAACTAGCAAAAAGGGCCACCGAAAGATCAGGGTTAATCGCTGCAGATCAATCCTACCACGGCAGCACACATGGTGCCCTAAGTCTATTGGGAAATGAAGAGCAAAAAAAGGGGTATCGTCCCCTGCTAACCGGAGTTAATTTTATCGAATTCAATAAAGAAAGTGATTTAAAGAAAATCAATGAAAAAACTGCTGCAGTTCTCCTTGAAACTATTCAAGGAGGTGCAGGTTTCATAGAACCCAGACTTAATTATTTAAAAAAAGTAAAGGAAAGGTGTAGTGAAGTGGGTGCGTTGTTAATTCTTGACGAAATTCAACCTGGATTTGGAAGAACAGGCAAAATGTTTGGGTTTGAAAACTATGGTGTTTCACCTGATATTGTAGTGATGGGTAAAGCTTTGGGAGGTGGTCTTCCCATTGGAGCTTTTTCTGCTAGCTCATCGCTCATGAAAAAACTAGAATTAAATCCAAAACTTGGGCATATCACTACTTTTGGGGGTAATCCAGTAATAGCAGCTTCAGCATTGGCAACTTTGAAAGAAATTGAAGATTCAAAAATTATTAATAAAATTTCGGACAAAGAAAAACTATTCAGAAAGCATTTAGTCAATCCGAAGATAAAAAAAATACAAGGTACAGGACTGATGCTTGCCCCTATTTTTAGAAATGATACGATTCCAAATTATTTAGTCCATCAATGTTTAAAAAAAGGGTTACTTCTATTCTGGCTTTTATGGGAAAAGAATGCAATAAGAATCTCTCCTCCTCTCACAATTTCAGAAGAGGAAATTATTTATGGATGTAAAATAATATCCGATACACTTGATGAAATTTAGCTAGAGTGTTATGTTAATATTTTTGTTGAAAACAATAGACACTCACACAAAATGAATCTTTAATTGTTCTATAACTTTATTTTATAATTAAAGCTACATGAACAATCCTTCATTCGAAGAAAATAATTCATCCTTAGTTAAGTTTGAAAATATGCTAAAGACCAATCAAATTCTTTTTTTTGATGCAATAGAATTTGAAGGTATTATTCATTATTATATTGATTTTGCCCAATTTAATCTTGCAAAAAAAGCCCTTAAAATGGCCATGGAACAGCATCCCCATAATATTGAATTAATGTTGTTAAAAAGTGAAATTTTGCTATTTGATGGCTCATTTATTGCTGCTGAAAATCTACTTGAACAAATTGAACAATTATCTCCTGAAAATGAGGAAATTTTTTTACAAAGGGCAAATATTTCTTCCAAACAGAAAGACCACGCCAAAGCTGTAAATTATCTCCAAAAGGCACTTAATTCAACTGATGAGCCAACGGAAATTTGGAGTTTAATTGGAATGGAATACCTTTTTTTAGAGGATTATATTAAAGCAAAAGATTTTTTTTTAAAATGTGTTGAAGAAAACCCTTTGGATTATCAGTCTCTTTACAACCTACTTTATTGCCACGACCAGTTGGAAGAGAATATTGAGGCAATTAATACCCTAAATAAAATCCTAGAGGCCAACCCATATTCTGAAATTGCTTGGCATCAGCTGGGTAAATTGTACACAAAAATTAATAAGTTTGAGGAGGCTCTCTCGGCTTTTGAATTTGCCATTATAAGTGATGATACATTTACTGGAGCGTATGTTGAAAAAGGTAAACTTTTAGAAAAAACAGGTAGAATTAATCAAGCAATTGATAATTACGAGTTTTCAGTAAAATTAAATGGCTCTAATGCATATGTAATTCACAGAATAGGAGAATGTCATCTTAAACTAGGCAATGAACAATTAGCTGTTAAATATTTTAAAGAATCTATAAAGTTGGAACCAAATCACGAAAAAAGCTGGATTTCATTAGTTGATTACTTCGTTAAAAGTGAAACTTTTCCCAAAGCTAAATACTACGTTAAAAAATCACTAAAATCGAATTCTGATAGTAAGGATTTATGGAAAAAAAGTGCTGAAATTCATTTCAAATTGAATTTTTTCAAAGAAGCATCAATTGCATGTCAAAATGCAAATGAACTAGGCAACTATGATTTTAAAACGTGGATTATTTGGATGGATGCTCAAATGTATCTGAAAGAATGGCAAGCTGCATTATCTATTTGTCAACTTGCCTTGCAATACTTTAATAACAAGTCAGCCATATTATACCGATTAGCGGGGTGTAAAATGCGTTTGGGTAAAAAAGATGAGGCAATAAGCATTTTTGATAAAATTAAACGTAATTTTAAAATCCCTGAGGAGTTCAAACAATTATTTCCTGAATTAGCCAACGCCCACCAGAGATTTAAATAACTCCAAGAAATTAAATTTGGGTTTTTCGCTATATATTGTGCTAAAATTTAATACTTGACAAATTTCATTTCAAATAATTTAAGTGTATTTATAAAGGGAGTTGCAATGGGTTGTTCTGATCTTATGCCTGGTATTTCAGGAGGCACGATTGCACTGATTCTTGGTGTTTACAAAAAATTAATCCACTCCATTAATGCTATTAGTATAAAAAACTTTAAAACATTAACAGTAGATTTATTTTGGAAAAAAATCAATGGTAATTTCCTTCTAAGTCTTTTTTCTGGAATTTTAAGCGCGGTTTTTGCATTTTCATTTATTATAGAGTTTTTAATAAATACTTACCCCATTTTTCTTTGGTCTTTTTTTCTTGGAATCATAGTCACCAGTATACTAATTCTAAAAAGGCAGGTAAATCAATGGAGTTATCTTAACATTGGACTACTAATTTTAGGATCAGTGATAAGTTTTTTTATCACTCAAATCAGCCCTAAAAGTAATGATATTGGATTAATCTACCTTTTCTTTTGCGGTTTTATAGGTATAATTGCGATGATATTACCTGGTATTTCAGGAGCATACATTTTGCTTATTCTAGGGGCATACCAGACCATATTAAATTTAATTAAAATGGCAATTAGAAGTTTGATTAGTTTCGATCTGAATATTATAATTCCAACTTATACAAAATTATTCATTTTTGGATTAGGTATTATTATTGGACTTCGGGTTTTTTCTTCAATATTAAAGTGGTTATTGGATAATGAAAATGATAAAACCATGTCTATACTCATTGGACTAATGATTGGAGCTATACATAAAATATGGCCTTGGCAGGAAGTTTTTAATATAACCATAGGTGACAAAAACAAGTCATTTTTTAGGCCCATATCCCCTTTAAACTATTATGAAGATGCCCATGTATTGTGGGCTACTATACTTTTTTTATTTGGCTCAGGGTTGGTATTGATTTTAAATAGTAAGAAGGAGAAAAAAATGTAATCATGGGTTGGTTTACCCCGATTTTACTGCAAAATATTATCTTGATTTTAAAGGGAGTTGCAATGGGTGCAGCCAATAAAGTCCCGGGGGTTTCCGGGGGTATTGTAGCATTTGTGGCTGGTTTCTATGAAGAATTGATTGATTCTCTCCAAAAATTTAATTTAAAAGCTTTGTCGCTGTTATTTAAAAAAGAATGGTCTGAGTTCTTCGTATATGTAAATGGTAGATTTTTAACTCTATTATTTTCAGGGGTCATTATTAGCTACTTTAGTGTTTCACTAATATTGGACTATTTAATCAAGTATTATGAAATTCAAGTTCTCGCCGTATTTTTCGGAATGATTTTAGCTTCACTCTATTTCGTTTATCAAGAAGTAGAAAAATGGAAATTTAAAACAATTCTTTTTTTTGTAATTGGACTATTTATTGGCCTTACAATTATGTTATCTAAACCCCTCACTGAAAACGATGGATCAATCTTTGTTTTTTTCTGCGGAGTTATAAGTGTCTGCGGAATGACTTTGCCAGGGCTTTCAGGATCATTCCTTTTATTACTCCTAGGCAATTACACTCTACTTTTAGTAGATTCAGTGAATGCCATTTATTATACGCTGGGTGATTTAATAAAAATGAATTTTGAATTTACAAACGATACTCATAGAATGAAATTACTTCGGTTGGCAGCTATTTTTTCTATTGGATCTATTTCAGGACTAATATTTTTCTCGAACATTCTAAGCTATGTATTGAAAAGATACTATCAAATCACAATTGCAATTATAATTGGATTTATTAGTGGATCATTAGGAGTCATATGGCCTTGGAGAGAAAAGGTTTTTAAACTAAATGAAGAAGGAGATCTCATCAATAACTCAATAGGTAATCCTGAGATTGCCTATTATGATTATCTTCTTCCTAATATAAAAACAAGTGATTTTTGGTTCCTTATATTATTTATAATTTTAGGGGCTATTACTGTAACACTTCTTGAGAGGTATGGGGTCAAAAAAAATAAATAAAAAGGTTTTTGGTCTAATAGGAAGGAATATTGATTATTCTTTTTCCAAGGACTATTTTAATGAAAAATTCAGGCGAGATCAACTATCCAATTGTTCTTACGAAAATTTTGATCTGGATTCTATCGAATTACTTCCATCTATTTTATCTCACAGAAATCTTTCAGGTCTCAATGTCACGACACCCTATAAAAGAGAAGTAATCCGTTTTTTAGATCACCTATCTGAACCATCAAAAAAAATGCAAGCGGTAAATACAATTCGGTTTGAAAAAGATGGGAGAACAACTGGGCACAATACTGATGTTTATGGTTTTGAAGAATCCCTAACAAAACTTAAATCTCTTCTCCCTAAAAAAGCATTGATATTGGGTTCAGGAGGGGCTTCCTCAGCAGTTGCATTTGTATTAGACAAGCTCGAAATACATTATCAGTATGTATCAAGAAATCCTAAAAATGATCAAATTAGCTATCAATCTATAAATGCAGATTTATTGAAAAATTATAAATTAATTATAAATGCTTCACCAGTAGGAACATTCCCAAAGATTAATTTATCTCCAGAACTGCCCTACGATGAAATCAATAAAACCCATATTTTATTTGACTTGATCTACAACCCCAAAGAAACATTATTTCTTAAAGAGGGTAAGAGAAGAGGAGCTATAATTTCAAACGGATTAAAAATGCTTGAATACCAAGCAGAAAAATCCTGGGAGATTTGGAACAAATAGAAACAGTTCTTTTTTTTTTGTAATTTTTAGGAAAATTTCGCGTTTAACTCTTAAAACCTGATTGATATGGCCAAGAAAGATGAAGAAGCCAACGATCCTCAGGAAGAAAATTTGTTGACTCCCAAGAAAACGGTTACTCCTGAAGGTGCTAGCGATGTAAAAAATGGATTAACTGAATTTATCCCTGAGCACTCTATCAAAAAGAATCAGTCCTCTTCATCCAAAAAGGATAGAAACCTGGACGAAAAAATTGATTATAGTTCATTTAGCATTACGGAGCTTATCAGTGAGTTGGAAAAACTCACGAATCAAGATAATTGGTACAATAAGGGTAAAAATATCCAAGAATTATCCCAACACTTTGAAAGGAAATTTAAAAACGAAAATAAGGCTAAAAAAGAAGAGTTTATTAAAGAGGGTGGTGTTGAAATTGACTTCTATTTTAGACCCAATTATAAGAATAAGTTTGATCAGATTCTAAGGGATCACAAAAAGAAAAAAAGAAGTTTTTTTCTAGAAAGAGAGCAAACTCAAAAACTAAACCTAGAAAAAAAACTTGAGATAATTGAAAATCTTAAAAATCTCATTAACGTTGATGAAAATATTAATGCTATTTATAAAAAATTTAGGAACCTACAGGAAATTTGGCACAAAACTGGACCTGTCCCAAGAGCTCACATTAATAATATATGGCACACCTTTAAGCATCATACTGAAATTTTTTATGATTTCCTACATCTCAATAGAGAATTACGCGATCTAGATTTTAAACACAATTATGAAGAGAAAATTAAGATAATTAATCAGGCTGAAAAATTATCTGAAATTTCAGACATACTAAAAGCTTCTCGGGATTTAAATATTCTTCATAGACTTTGGAAAAATGATTTAGGTCCTGTGGCTAAGGAGCATAGAGAAGAATTATGGAGAAGATTTCAAAAAGCTAGTCAAGTAATCCATAATAGAAGACAAAAGTTTGATAAAGAATACGATATTATCCTTGAGGACAATCTTAATAAAAAAAACGAACTAATAATAAAAATGGAGAATATCAAAAATAATTCTCCGAAAGATCATAATGAATGGAAAAAGTCTATCGAAAATTTGAATAGAATTAGAGAAGAATTTAAATTAATTGGTCAGGTACCAAAAAAACACAGTAAATTAACTTGGAATAAGTTTAGGGAAATTAGTAGAGAAATTAATCGAGAAAAAAATAATTTTTACAAATCACAAAAAAATGAACAACGAAAAAATATAGAGCTCAAAAAAGCACTCATTAAAGAAGTAAAAGATATTCTTGAAAAAGAAGATTGGAATGAATATGCTAACCAAATGAAAAATATTCAAAAGGATTGGAAAAGTATTGGTTTTATTCCAAGAAAATTATCTGATCAGCTTTGGAGAGAGTTTAGTTCCAATTGTAATATATATTTTGACCGTATAAAAGCAGGCTATCAAAAGATAAGTGAAATGGAGTCAGAGATTCAAAAGAAAAAAGAAGTTTTCATTGACAGAATTAAAGACTTTAAAATTCCTCATGAATTTGAAGCATTTAAAATTTTTTCTGCTAATCAATGGGAAGAATTTATTAATCTTGGAATCCTAAAAGGAAATTTAAATAAGAATTTATCAGATAATTACAATAAAGAATTTATTTCAATTATTGATAAGTCAAAAATGGATGTTAATCTCAAGAAAGAGGCTAAAAATCATATTCGGTTTTTCCTCATTAAGGATGATGAAAAAGAGCTATCAAAGGAAATTAAAAACATCAAAAAAAAGATGGACGAAATTAAGTCAGAAGTCCTTCAATTAGAAAACAACATGGATTATTTTTCCAATACCAGTAATAAAAACCCACTACTTTTAGAAGTGAGCTCAAAACTAAAGGAATTAAAATCTGCGGAACAGCACTTGAAAGAAGAATTAGTTCCTCTTCGAAAAATGAAAAGAGAATTGGATAATAGTTTTAATGATAGTGATATCGAAGTAAAATCAGAAGAAAATACTAACTAATTAGATTTGGCTTGCTGCCAAAAAAAATTCATCTCCTCAAGTGATAACTGGTTAATTTTTTTTCCTAATCTAAATGCTTGTGATTCTATATATTTAAATCTATTAATAAATTTTTTATTTGTAAGTTCCAATGCTGTTTCAGGATTGATTTTTAAAAAACGAGCATAATTAATTAATGAAAATAGTAAATCACCAAACTCCATCTCCATTTCATTTATATTATTCTTGGAAACCTCTAGTTTAAACTCATCTAACTCCTCTTTTACTTTATCCAAAACACCTTCACTATCATCCCAATCAAAACCAACTCCAGAAACCTTTTCTTGAACTCTGAAAGCTTTAACAAGAGCAGGTAAACTATTCGGAACCCCCTCAAGGACACTTTTTTTACTCTCTTTGAGTTTAATTGTCTCCCAGTTCATGGAGACTTCATCTGCATTACTTGCATTTACATTGCCATAAACATGAGGATGTCTAATAATTAATTTATCAGATATCAGGTTAGCAATATCAGCAATATCAAAGGCCTTTTTTTCACTTCCAATTTTTGCATAAAAAATAATATGCAATAATAAATCACCTAATTCCTGTTTTATCTCATCATAATCATTTTCCAATATTGCATCCCCCAATTCATAGGTCTCTTCAATAGTCAAATGCCTTAGGGATTGAAAAGTTTGTTTGCGATCCCAAGGACAGTTTTCACGCAGGTTATCCATTATATCTAAAAGCCTTTCAATTGCTTCTAATTGATCTTTACGTGAACTCATTTATTATTTTTTGAATTATTCCCAGTTAATGTTTCATCTTCAAATTTTAAAACACCAACATCTAACAAAATATTATACCATTTAATAATCTTCTTTATATGACTAGGGTAAACCCTGTCTCGGTCATAATCTTGAAAAATCTCAAAAAAATATGCTTCTAAAAATTTAGGATCTGATTTGGAGTTTATTTTTGTTTTATTACCCGATTCATGTTGGTATATTTTTTGAAAAATCTTAATTAAAGGAAATTCTTCGACCAACCCATAAACTTTTATTTCAGACAATAAGTTAATATGTTGGATAGAATTGGTAGAGGTCTTTTCTTTATCTATGATAGACTCAGCAATAACTCCATTTCTAGTTCGCGAAAGCAATTTGAATAAGCCAGGTCTACCAGAAATTGAAATGATTTTATCTAAAAAATTACTACTCATCTTTTAATTTTTACTTGGGGGTAAAGCATTTTATATTCAGTTTTAGTTTTACCGTTAGAAATATCATTAAGTTTTCCTTTGAGAAGTTTTTTCTTAAGTGAACTTAGTTTATCGGTAAATAAAATCCCCTCAATATGATCATACTCATGTTGAACAATCCTTGCGGCTAAACCCCCTAAGTTTAATTCAACTTTCTCAAAGGATTCGTCATAATATCTAATGATAATATTTTCCTTTCGGGAAATATCCTCTCGAATATTAGGTATACTTAAGCAGCCTTCTTTAAAATCCCATTCCTCCCCTGTCTCTTGGATCATTTCTGGATTTATAAACACTTTCTTGAAATCCTTTAAAGTAGAAATCTCATCATCAGATATTTCGTCATCTTTTGCGAAAGGTGAGGCATCAACTACAAACAATCGAATTGATTTACCAATTTGTGGAGCCGCTATTCCAACTCCATTAGCGTTGTACATTGTTTCCCACATATTATGAATGAGTGTATTCAAATCTGGGAAATCAGGAGTTATATTTACTGCTTTGGTCTTTAATACATTTGAGCCATATGCTATAATAGGTAAAATCATATCACTGCTTTAGAATCAGACTCCAAAAAAGATTGTAAAATCAATGTTGCGCTAATTTGGTCAACCAAAGCCTTGTCTTTTCTTACTTTTTTATTGGCCCCGCTTTCAATTAGGCTTTTTAAGGCAATTTTTGAGGTAAAGCGTTCATCCTGACGCAAAACAGGAATTGTTTCAAAATTATTTTGTAGCTCTGTAATAAATTTCAGAATGTCATTTTCAACCCTTGAATATTTACCATCCTTCTGCTTGGGCTGTCCGACGACGAACTTTTCAATGGGGGTATGATTCAAATAATTTTCTAAGAATTCAATCACTTTAGGGGTTGATAGCGTACACAAACCACTAGCAATCATTTGATTGGGATCTGTGTGAGCTAGGCCAATTCTTTTTTTTCCGTAATCAATTCCAATTATAACCCCCATATTAATTGCAAATATACTTTTTTTGAAAAGACGATTGTATAGTCTAAAACTACTGAATTCAGTATTTTTGAAAAAAGATAAAAATGCAAAAAATAATTGAATCGGCCTGGGACGACCGCAAATTATTAGAAAAGAGCGAAACACAAGAGGCCATAAGACAAGTAATCAACCAATTAGATACAGGAAAAATTAGAGTTGCTAGCCCTTTGGAAAATAGATGGCAGGTAAATGAGTGGGTTAAAAAAGCTGTTGTACTTTATTTTCCAATTCAAAAGATGGAGACCATTGAGGTAGGTCCCCTAGAGTTTCACGATAAAATACCACTTAAAAATGGATATAAAAAAAAAGGTATTCGAGTCGTTCCTCATGCGATTGCAAGACATGGAGCTTATATTTCTGATGGAGTAATTCTAATGCCAAGTTATGTAAATATTGGCGCCTATATTGATTCAGGAACCATGGTAGATACCTGGGCAACGGTCGGAAGTTGTGCTCAAATAGGAAAGAATGTCCACCTTAGTGGTGGCGTTGGAATAGGGGGTGTATTAGAGCCGCTACAAGCCTCTCCTGTTATTATTGGAGACAATGCCTTCATTGGGTCTAGATGTATTATAGTTGAAGGTGCCAGGGTAGGTAAAGAGGCTGTTTTGGGAGCTAATGTTGTTATAACTGCTTCTACAAAGGTAATCGACGTTTCAGGCAAAAATCCTATTGAATATAGAGGTGAGGTTCCCAAGCGCTCAGTTGTAATTCCAGGAAGCTACTCAAAAAGTTTTAAAGCAGGTGACTATCAAGTTCCATGTGCATTAATTATTGGTCAAAGAAAAGAAAGTACTGATAAAAAAACCTCTTTAAACAACGCGCTGAGAGAACACAACGTGGCAGTTTAATGGATACCTATATATGCTCGATTTAAGTATTGTAATTGTCAACTATCGCTCTTGGGCTAAAATAGAGTCGTGTTTACAAAGTTTAGTTCAACAAACCGATTTAGCTCAAGAAATTATTGTTGTAGACAATTACTCGAATGACGGGATTCTTGAAAAATTTATAGAAAAGTTCCCATTTATAACTTGGATTAAAAACAATAAAAATGATGGGTTTGCCGCAGCTTGCAATATAGGAGCTAGAAAAGCTTCAACCAAATGGTTATTGTTTTTAAATCCTGATACTAATTTACCAAAAGATTGTTTACCAACACTGATTCCCTTCTGCGACCTTCATTCTGAATATCATTTGATTTCAATCAAGCAACTAGATGAAAAAGGAAATAATACTCATCCTTACGGTATTTTTCCAAATGCTTTAAATAGTTTAGGACTTATTCGGTCATTAAACAGGTTATTTTTGTTTCCTGATCAAACTAAAAGAGCAATAAGTAAAAATAGTGTTTCATATCCTCAATGGATTTCTGGATCCTTTGTTTTAATAAGAGCTAAACATTTTAATTTATTGAATGGCTGGGATGAAAAGTTTTGGATTTATTTCGAAGACGTCGATTTATCTAAAAGAGCATTTGAAAAAGGGCTAAAAAGAGTCTTACTAAATGATTGGCAATGCATTCATTCTCATGGGGTTTCGTCTAGACAAAATAAAACAATAAAAATACTTACTAAATCAGAGGTTGTTAAGTCAAATCATAAATATATAGACAAACATTTTGTTGGAAATACGAGAATAATAGCACATATTTGGTTAAGGCTTCATAAATCTTTGGAGTTAATTTTAATGGGTATTATAGACCCTTCCAAAAAGAAGATTTTCAAAACATTGATGCCTTTTTGGTACCAATTGTTTTCAAAACAAGTTAAACCTTGATCAAGCTGTTATAAAGTATTATTTTTGCATCAACAATGAAAAATATTTTAAAACTCCTCAAAGCTGGAAAATTATTACTTTCTCCAACTGATACGATTTGGGGTATACTTTGCGATGCTACCAATCCCTCCGCTGTTGAAAAAGTTTATCAATTGAAAAAAAGATCTAATTGTAAAGCTATGATTTGTATGGTCTCGGATCTAGATATGCTTAAGGATTATGTTCCTAAATTACCAAAAAACATTAAGAAATACATTTTCAGTGATCTACCGACAACGGTGATTTACTCAAATCCAGTTGAAATCGCTTTTAATGCAATTACTGAGGAGAAAACTGTTGCCATAAGAATAGTCAATCATCATTTTTGTACACCTTTGATTTCAGCCTTCGGGAAACCACTAATTTCGACCTCGGCCAACTTAAGTGGTCATGGCCACCCCAAAAAGTTTGCTGATATTTCTAAGGAAATCATCAGTGGTGTAGACTACATCATTAAACAAGACATTGATAAGGTCAGTAATAAGGCCTCAAGAATATTAAAGCTTGAAAAAACAGGAAAAACTAAACTTGTTAGGGCATAATATGTTAAATAATAATTTCCATGGTGTTCTGCAGCAAAAAATTTTTGAAGTACTTCTTCAAAGTGTTAAAGAACTCAGTATAGAAACTTATATTGTTGGAGGTTTTGTAAGGGACCATCTCTTAGGAATCGAAAGGGCTAAAGATATCGATATTGTAGCTATAGGATCAGGCATTGAATTAGCGCAGGTTACTCAAAAAAAGTTAACCAACGCATGTCCTATAAAAATTTTTAAATCCTATGGAACTGCAATGATTCAATGGAAAGGAATTAATATAGAATTTGTTGGTGCCAGAAAGGAATCATATTCTAGAGAAAGTCGGAATCCAAAAATATTTTCAGGAACACTTGAAGACGACCAGAAAAGAAGAGACTTTACCATTAATGCAATGGCAGTGAGTCTAAATCCAAAAAATATTGGTAAACTAATTGATCCTTTCAATGGATTGAAAGATTTGGAAAATGGTGTCATCAAAACCCCTCAAGATCCCTCAATTACGTATTCTGATGACCCCCTTAGGATGTTGCGTGCAATTCGATTTGCTGCTCAACTCAAATTCAAAATTGAGAACCGATCATTAAATGCAATTAAAGAAAATGTAAATCGCTTATCAATAATTAAAAGTGAGCGCATCGTTGATGAACTCAATAAAATTTTGATGACTCAAACACCCTCCATAGGTTATCTATTATTGGAGCAAACCGGATTACTAGAAAAAATAATCCCAGAATTAGTAAATCTTAAAGGTATCGAAGAAATTGAGGGACAAAAACACAAAGATAATTTTTACCATACCCTTGAAGTTGTAGACAATTTAGGTATGAGATCAAATAATTTATGGCTCCGTTGGGCGGCCTTACTTCATGATATCGGTAAAGCTCCAACTAAAAAATTCCACCAAAAAATAGGGTGGACTTTTCATGGACATGAATTGGTTGGGTCAAAAATGGTTTACAAGCTTTTTAAAAGATTAAAAATGCCATTGAATGAAAAAATGAAATACGTTCAAAAGCTTGTAATGATGAGTTCAAGACCTATTATTATTTCAGAAGACATCGTTTCAGACTCGGCTGTAAGGCGGTTAGTGTTTGATGCTGGGGATTTGTTAGAAGATTTAATTACTCTCTGTGAAGCCGATATCACAACAAAAAACCCAACTCGTTTTAAGCAATATCATAATAACTTTAAAATTGTAAGACAAAAGATAATTGAAGTAGAGGAAAGAGATCGTATTAGAAATTTTCAACCTCCGGTTACAGGTGAAATGATCATGAAACATTTTAACTTAAAACCATGTAAAGAGATAGGTGTTATAAAAGAGGCAATTAAAGAGGCTATTTTGGAAGGCGAAATTCCCAACGATTATGAAGCAGCATTTAATTTAATGCTAAGAAAAGGTAACGAAATAGGTTTAGCGACCAATGTATAATAGTTTTATAAAATCGGTTAAATTTAGCTTGATCATTGTTTATTTAGTGATCGCAGCTGGATCAATTGTTCGTATGACCGGAAGTGGAATGGGCTGTCCCGACTGGCCCAAATGTTTTGGATATTGGGTACCTCCAACCGAGAGAACTCAACTTGACTGGAAACCCAATCATTTATACTTAAAGGGGCAAGTAATTATTTTAGATGAAGAGCTTCGAGTTGCCAAAAATGATTTTTACTCTGGATTTGATTACAATCCAATAAATTGGGGGTTTTACACGCAACATGACTATGCATTATTCAATCCATATCATACATGGATCGAGTACCTAAACAGATTGTTGGGAGCATTAGCTGGGCTAGCAATTCTCGTGATGACCGTACTATCATTTTTGTCCAAGAAAAAAAAGAAAATTATACCAATTATTTCTTTTTTAATTTTGATTGCAATGGTTTTTCAGGCTTGGTTAGGAAAAACAGTAGTCGATTCTAATTTATTACCTTACCGAATCACTATTCATATGGTTATGGCGTTACTTATCGTACTAGGTTTAATAATCCTATTGTTTATTAGTCAAAGAAAAATAAGCCCAATACCTGCTAGTCAATTAATGAAAACACTTTCGATATTCGCTGTAGCGCTTACCCTTTTCCAAATTGGCTTAGGAACCCAAGTAAGACAATTTGTCGATTTAAAAATGCATCTACAAGTCAGCCAATGGCTTGATCCAGCTCCACTGAAATTTTATTTCCACAGAAGTTTATCTCTAATAGTTCTTGCAATTCACCTGACTTTGTTTTGGATGTTACGTAAAGTAAATCTCAACCTAAAGATTTTCAATCAAATTCTAGGACTTATTGGTTTAGAAATTATTACTGGAATTTTAATGTTTTATCTAGACTTTCCTTTCAGTTCTCAACCTTTACATTTGATTATAGCTAGCCTTTTGTTTGGAGCCCAATCTTTATTTATATTAAGAATAATAGTAAAATAATAATTTTATGATATACAGAATGAGAGCCATTTTGGATACTGAGGAAGATGTTATCCGAGACTTTGAAATTGAAGCTAGTTCAAGCTTAGAAGAACTTCATGATGCGTTGTCCCAATCTTTTGGTTTTGCAGGTAATGAAATGGCTTCTTTTTACCGTTCTGATGAGCAATGGAATCAAGGAGAGGAAATGCCATTGTTAGATATGGGGTTAGGAGAAAAGCCTATGAATGATAAACCCCTAGAAAAAATCCTTTCTGAATCTGATAATCGTTTAATCTACGTTTATGATTTTCTAAATCTTTGGACCTTTTATGTAGAGTTAATTGAAATTGCTCAAAAAGAAGTATCTAAAGGATACCCAAGTTTAATATTTAGCCACGGTGAAGTTCCTGAAACTCCTCCAAATAAGGAATTTGGGAGCTCAAATGATCTAAGCGATGATTTAAAAACGAATGATGATGATTATGATAATTTTTACTAAAGCAAATCACTTAGGCTAACATTTTCATAATTTTTTCGTGTGTAATCAAATGCGGCCTGCATCAACTCACCCATGGATTTGCTTTCTTTAAAAGCAGGATCATTGGTGAAAATAAAAATCTCGTTTTTAAGTTGGTCCAAATTTTCAGCAGTGGAGAGTACATCATTTTTCATAATAGAAATCAAAAAATCAATACGATTTCCTGAATTGATTAATCTTCGGGAAAGAATAGAACGTTCTTCAATTTTATATTGAATAATTGATTCATGATTTAGTTTCTCCTTAACAACCTTAATTAGTGGGTGATTTTCTTTAAAAAACTGAGGTCGATAAACAGATAACTTTCCTTCGAAACTTTGTTGATCAAAATCAATAGCTCTAATTCGATAGATTACGTGGTCAAAATCGTGAATAGGAATCACAACATAATTATAAGCTCGCATATCACCAAGGAGCCTAATCATACAGCGCTCATTAAATTTTACATATTCTTTTGCAATTTGAGCTTTTTCTGATGAAGTGCAATCCGGTAAATAATCTTTAATAAAAATATCCCCAGGAATACCAGAAATATGCTCCTCAACTAATGTATCACTATTGACCATATAATTTAGGTTATATGGAGAAAGTATATGCTCAAATTCCAATCCATAAACTCTTGAAGCGTCAGTTTTTTTTACGTAGAAATAGGTGAAATTATCGTTTAAAATATTTCGGATTTTTATCCTAAAGGGTTTTGAATTTCCAAAGGTGCAGTAATCAATTGCATCAATATTTAGGTCAGGTAAAGAAGAAATATTGCCATCAGAGTGAAGAGAAGTGTATATCGTTTTTAAATTAAAATCTATTTCTTCTCGCTCAGAATCAGAATAATAAACCCTAACCCAAAGAGTATCCTCATCATTTTTATTATAGACAGTAACTGAGCCTGAAAAACGTAATAGGTCGTCATAACATATTGAAATGTCCATCCAACGATCGTACTTTTTTAGAAAAAGTGACAACTTTTTGGAAATTGAAAAAAAAGGTTTTTTTTTCGAAATTAATTTTTCTTTCACAACTTAACTTTTTCCAAAAATAACACCTTATTCTGAATTCATCCAATCCTAATTGTCATTCGGCTTAATAATAATTAATGTTGTGCAATGAGTATTTAAGCTTTAATTTAGTGTTATGCAATTCAATCTTGAATCAAATTTTTTTCCAACAGGGGACCAACCCGAGGCAATTAGACAGATTGTAAATAGCTTTTCCGAAGGAGAAAAACACGTAACACTTCAAGGAGTGACTGGTTCGGGCAAGACATTTACTGTTGCCAATACTATAAAAGAATTGCAACGTCCTACGATAGTTTTAGCACACAATAAAACCCTTGCCGCACAGCTATACTCTGAATTCAAGCAATTTTTTCCAAATAACGCTGTGGAGTACTTTGTTTCTTACTATGATTATTACCAGCCAGAGGCCTACATTCCTGCCAGTGGACTCTACATCGAAAAAGATCTTTCCATTAATGAGGAAATTGAGAAATTGCGATTGAGTACTACCTCTTCTCTACTTTCCGGGAGAAGAGATGTATTAGTTGTTGCGTCAGTATCCTGTCTTTATGGGATTGGTAATCCAGTTGAGTTTGAAAAAAATGTAATTACGGTTGAAAAAGATCAAGTAGTTTCAAGAACAAAATTACTTTACCAACTGGTCCAAAGTTTATATTCAAGAACTACTGGAGATTTTAATCGTGGTAACTTTAGGGTAAACGGTGATATTCTCGATATTTTTCCTGGATATACAGATATTGCCTTTAAAATACATTTTTTTGGAGATGAAATAGAGGAAATAGAGGCCTTTGATCCAATTGAAAATCGCGTTTTAGAGAATTACGAAAGTCTTAAAATTTTTCCTGCCAACATGTTTGTTACTTCTCCCGATATTCTTCAAAAAGCTATTAACGAAATTCAAGATGATTTGACAAAACAAGTGGATTATTTTAAATCCATAGGTAGTTTTTTAGAGGCAAAAAGACTTCATGAGCGTACAGAATTTGATTTAGAAATGATAAGAGAACTAGGTTATTGTTCAGGTATAGAGAATTACTCTCGCTATTTGGACGGAAGAGACCCAGGGACGCGGCCATTTTGCTTGTTAGACTATTTCCCAAATGATTATTTAATGGTTGTAGATGAAAGTCATGTCACTATTTCCCAGGTTCATGCCATGTATGGAGGAGATCGAAGTAGAAAAGAAAACCTTGTAAATTTTGGTTTTCGACTGCCTGCTGCAATGGATAACCGACCATTAAAATTTGAAGAATTTGAAGCACTACAAAATCAAGTTTTATATGTAAGTGCTACTCCAGCTGATTATGAACTTAAACAAACAGAAGGTGTTTATGTTGAACAAGTTATTCGACCGACTGGTCTGTTGGATCCCGAAATTGAAATTCGACCTAGTCTAGACCAAATTGACGACTTGATAGAGGAAATACAACAAAGAGTCGAAAAAAACGAACGTACATTAGTAACTACACTTACCAAAAGAATGGCAGAAGAATTGACTAAATATTTAAGTGGGCTAAATATTAGATCTCGCTACGTACATAGTGATGTCGATACATTAGAAAGAGTAGAAATCATGCAAGATTTAAGAAAGGGACTCTTTGATGTTCTGGTCGGTGTTAACCTTCTTCGGGAAGGTTTGGATTTACCTGAAGTTTCATTAGTAGCTATCTTAGATGCAGATAAAGAAGGTTTTCTCAGAAGTCATCGTTCATTGACACAAACGGTCGGAAGGGCCGCGAGAAATGTTAATGGAAAAGCTGTAATGTATGCAGATAATGTTACCAAAAGCATGCAAAAAACTATTGACCAGACAAACTACCGAAGGGATAAGCAACGTGCTTACAATCTAAAAAATAAAATAAAGCCAACTGCTCTGAATAAATCTTTAGATAATGCCCTTTCAAAAAATTCTGTTGCAACATTTGCTCAAGAATTAAGTGAGCGAAAGGCAGCAGAGGCAAAGAATCGTTTTTTGACTAAAGAACAAATTGAAAAGAAAATAAGAGTTTCCAGAAAAGAAATGGAAAAAGCAGCTAAGGATCTTGATTTTATTGAAGCAGCCCGTTTACGCGATGAAATAAAGTCATTACAAAACCAGTTAAAATAAAAAAAGCTTGGCAAAATAAATTACCAAGCATCTTTGATTAAACCATTAATTAATCTACTTTATGGAAACCAATTTTTTGGGTTGCGGTAAGGCTTCTTCTTTTTTTGGTAAACTAACAGTTAAAATCCCTTCTTTGTAACTAGCACTGATCTTGTCTACATAAATTGTATCAGGAATATTAAATGAGCGCTTAAACGAATGGTAACCAAACTCCTTAAGAGTAAAACAAGTTTCGGTCTTGTCAGACTGAGTGTCTGTATCAGAGGAAATGATCAACACACCCTCTTCTACTTCTATTTGAAAATTAGATTTTTTCATACCTGGGGCTGCCAGTTGAATATCAAAGTGGTCATCTGCTTCAATTATATTTACTGCAGGCAGAGACAACTTTTGATTGTTCCAATCTTGATTAAATATTAATTCGTTAAATAAAGAGTTAAAATCGGGGTTTTGTCTTTTTAATAAATTCATATGTATAGATTTAAATTAAACTTTCTTTTCAAAGCTTAGTTCAAAACATGTGCCGTCTAAATATTAATGACAATTTGTCTAGTTTTAAACAAAAAAAGATGTCATATTGACACCTATAAGGCTTCTTTCACTTTTTTGGCGGCTTCTTCAAATGCAGTAGCTGACAAAACATTAAGTCCTGATTCGTCGATTAACTTTTTAGCTAGGTCAGCATTAGTTCCTTGCAATCTCACTATAATAGGTACTTTAATCGCATCACCTAAGTTTTTATAGGCATCTACAACACCCTGCGCAACGCGGTCGCATCGTACAATTCCGCCAAAAATATTTACCAAGATTGCCTCAACATTTGGATCTTTAAGAATTAAACGAAAGGCACTTTCTACTCGAGCAGCATCTGCTGTACCCCCTACATCCAAAAAATTTGCGGGTGAACCCCCAGATTGCTTAATTAAATCCATCGTGGCCATAGCCAATCCAGCCCCATTAACCATACAGCCTACGTTGCCATCTAAGGCAACATAATTCAATCCTACTTCACGTGCCTCAACCTCTGTGATATTCTCCTCTGACAAATCTCGTAAATCTTCGTAATCCTTATGCCTAAACAATGCATTTTCATCCAGAGTAACCTTGGCGTCAACTGCTAAAATTTTATCATCAGATGTTTTTAAAACAGGATTGATTTCAAATAATGAGGCATCAGCTCCTACGTAAGCTTTGTATAGTGCTGTGATAAATTTAACCATTCCTTTAAAAGCTATACCGCTTAATCCTAGGTTAAAGGCTACTTTTCTTGCCTGGAAAGACTGCAATCCGTGAGCAGGATGAATTTCTTCAGTAAAAATTAGCTCTGGCGTATTTTCAGCCACTTGTTCAATATCCATTCCTCCCTCCGTGGAGTACATGATCATATTTCTTCCTGTTTCACGATTAAGTAAAACCGAAACATAATACTCATTAGGCTCTGAATCTCCAGGGTAATAAACATCTTCAGCAACCAGTACTTTATTTACTTTTTTACCCTCGGGTGGAGTCTGGGGTGTAATCAATTGCATACCAATGATTTGATCAGCGATCGTTTCTAACTCAGTTAAATTTTTAGCAAGCTTTACACCACCCCCTTTACCTCTTCCTCCAGCATGAATTTGTGCTTTAACGACATACCATGATGTACCCGTATCAGCTGTCAATTTTTTTGCAGCATCGACTGCCTCAGCTTTATTATTCGCTACTATACCACGTTGTATACCAACACCAAAGTCGGCCAGCAAATCTTTTCCCTGATATTCGTGTAGATTCATCTTTAAAATTATAATAGGTAAAAATAGTAAATCACCTTCGAAAGAAGCCTGCTTATATTGTTACATTTATAACAATATGTTTAATTTTTATAACATCTCGTGTATTTATCCTTTAAACTAGGATTTGATTTTAAATTTGCCTAAAAAATAAAGAATTGACGAATAGTGATTTATTGGGCATTGCCGAAAACTTTGGTAAGCCCCTATATGTATACGAAAGTGAAAAGATTACCTCTCAATATGAGCGACTAACTTCGGCATTTGCTAATGTAAAGAACCTTAGGATTAACTATGCCGCTAAAGCGCTTTCTAATGTTTCCGTTTTAAAGTTTATGCGACATTTAGGAGCTGGTTTAGATACGGTATCTATTCAGGAAGTCCAGTTGGGATTAAATGCAGGGTTTGAGCCAAAAGCCATTATATATACACCTAATGGTGTTTCACTAAATGAAATTGAAAATGTAGCTAAATTAGGTGTTCAAATCAACATTGATAACCTTTCGGTGCTAGAACAATTCGGAACTCGTCATCCCAAAACACCTGTTTGTATTAGGATAAATCCTCATGTCATGGCAGGAGGAAATAGTAATATTTCGGTAGGGCATATCGATTCTAAGTTTGGAATTTCCATTCATCAAATACCCCATTTGTTACGTATAGTTGAAAATACCGCCATGAAGATCAACGGTATACATATGCATACAGGAAGTGATATTCTGGACATAGACGTCTTTCTTCATGCTGCTGAGATTTTATTTGATACTGCCAAGCATTTTAAGGAACTCGAGTTTTTAGACTTTGGAAGTGGTTTTAAAGTACCTTATCACAAAAATGATATCGAAACCAATATTGAAGAATTAGGTGAAAAACTCTCGGTTAGGTTTTCTAAATTTTGTATGGAGTACGGTGGTGAACTCCAACTAATTTTTGAACCTGGTAAATTTTTGGTAAGTCAAGCAGGACATTTCATAACACAGGTAAATGTCGTTAAACAGACCACCTCTACTGTTTTTGCTCAAGTAGACAGTGGCTTTAACCACCTTATCAGACCTATGCTCTATGGCTCTTACCACCATATTGAAAATCTATCTAATCCCCAAGGTAAAGAGCGTTTTTACTCCATAGTTGGTTATATATGCGAAACAGATACTTTTGGCAATAACCGAAAAATTGCTGAGATTACGGAGGGCGATCTATTGGTGTTTCGGAATTGCGGTGCCTATTGTTTTTCAATGGCCAGCAATTATAATTCTCGTTATCGTCCTGCAGAAGTATTCTGGCACGAAGGTCAAGGACATTTAATTAGTAAAAGAGAAACTTTTGAGGATATTCTTCGGAACCAAGTGGAATTATCGTTCAATCTCTAGGGATCGTAGTTAATAACTTTTAAATTTTTTAGAGCCTGATCGTATTCCTCGATAAGATTACCTATTATTTGTGCTGCAGGGATAACCTCATTTATCAATCCAGCAATTTGTCCAATTTCGAGCTCACCCTCATCCAAGTCACCTTCAAACATTCCCCTTTTTGCCCTTCCCCTTCCTAGGGTGGTTTTTAATTCCTCAACATCGACACCCTTTTCATAAAGTGCAGTTATCTTTTGAAAAAAAGAATTTTTCAGCATCCTAACTGGAGTAATTTCTTTTAAGGTCAGCATCGTACTTCCCTCCGCTGCATTAACAACTTCATCTTTAAAGCTTGGATGACATGATGCCTCATCTGATGCGACGAATCGACTTCCTACCTGAACGCCATCTGCTCCCAGAGCAGCAGCAGCTAACATAGCGCCACCAGTAGCTATTCCACCCGCCGCAATAAGCGGTAATGTTATAGCTGCTTTAACCATTGGAATTAGTGTAAATGTTGTGGTTTCTTCCCTTCCATTATGCCCCCCTGCTTCAAAACCTTCAGCAACAATAGCATTCACACCTGCATCCTGAGATTTTAACGCAAATTTTACGGAGCTGACTACATGAACAACCTTAATATTTTTTTTTTTCAAAGAAGCTGTCCATAGTTTTGGACTACCTGCTGAAGTAAAAACAATTGGGACTTTTTCCTCAATAATAATTGACATGATTTCCTCTAGTTGCGGATAAAATAACGGAACGTTAACCCCGAATGATTTGTCAGTCGCCTTTTTACATTTTTGAATGTGTTCTCTTAAAATATCAGGATACATTGATCCAGCACCAATCAATCCTAAACCCCCAGAATTACTGACGGCTGAAGCCAAACGCCAACCACTAGTCCAGACCATTCCAGCCTGAATAATTGGATATTTTATTTTAAATAACTCGCAAATTTTATTCATAAGTAAATTTAAAAAATAACTCCTGAACCTACCAACTCTTTACCCTTATACCATGCCACAAACTGACCAGAAGTAATAGCAAACTGGAGCTGTTCAAAGAAAATATACATAGCGTCTTTTTTCGAAACAAGCTTGGCTTTTTGCAGTGGCTGTCTATATCGAATTCGTACTTTAACTTCCAGCTCAACTCCAGGTTTAATTTTCATATCATTTCTAACCCAATGGATCTCATCACGTATTACCTTCAAAGCTTTGCGAAATAGCCCTGGGTGGTCTTTCCCTTGCCCCACATAAACAATGTTTTCGTCTATATCCGTATCAATAACAAAAAGTGGCTTAGAAGTCCCCCCTATGGACAATCCTTTACGTTGACCGATCGTAAAAAAATGAGCCCCTAAATGCTCACCAACAGTTTCACCATCGGAGGGATTATAAGTTGTTTTCACCGATTGGCTAATCGTAGCTTTAGGAGCTGGTTTATCCTTATAAAAATCAAAGGGAATCTCAATGATATCTCCATTTTTGGCTAACAATCGTTGCTGTAAAAATTCTGGTAGACTTACTTTACCTATAAAACACAGTCCCTGGGAATCTTTTTTCTCGGCTGTAACCAAATTCAATTTCCTAGCTATTTCTCGTACCTCTTTCTTTTGTAAATGACCAATTGGAAATAAGGTTTTTGCTAGTTGATCTTGGGTTAATTGACAAAGAAAATAGGATTGGTCTTTGTTGGCATCAGCACCGCTAATCAGGCGGTGTTGGATTTTACCATTAGAATTAATAATAGTGTCTTTTTGGCAATAATGTCCTGTAGCAACATAATCTGCTCCCAAGGAAAGTGCCAATTTTAGAAAAACATCAAACTTAATCTCGCGATTACATAAAATATCTGGGTTCGGAGTTCTGCCAGAAGCATATTCATCGAACATATAGTCCACGATACGCTCCTTATACTCCTTACTCAAATCAATAGTCTGATAAGGAATATTTAATTTTTCAGCTACTAACATTGCATCATTGCTATCCTCCAACCAAGGACATTCATTAGAAAGGGTTACAGACTCGTCATGCCAGTTTTTCATAAATAAACCAATCACCTCATAGTCTTGCTTAGTAAGTAAATGGGCGGCAACACTAGAGTCAACACCACCGGACAGTCCGACAATGACTCTTTTCTTTTTCATGATTTAAATTTACGGCAAGAAATTAAATTTTAATGAATTGACTTAGAGGTAACGACTATCTACCTCTTGCTTTTTTTTGTTTTTCTGCCTCTTCCATCGCTTTTTGTAATCTTGCTGAAAAACCTCCTACCTTTTTAGGCTTCTTTTTATTCTCCTCAATTTCAGCATGAATTTTTTGATCGTCAATAATATAATTTTTGATGACCAACATAAGCGTTATGGTAAGTAGATTAGAAACAAAGTAATACAAACTTAATCCACTCGCATAGTTATTAAAAAAGAACAACATCATTAGTGGCATCAGATACATCACTACTTTCATATTGGGCATTCCAGGCTGCTGAGGCATAGCTTGCTGGCCGGTCGTCATCTGCGTGTAAAAGAAGATAGCTATGGAGGCCAAAATTGGAAATAAACTAACGTGATCACCATAGAAAGGTATACTAAAACCTAACTCTAATACCGAGTCATAAGAGGATAAGTCATCAGCCCAAAGGAAGCTCTTTTTACGCAATTCGAAAGCAATTGGAAAAAAGGTAAATAAAGCATAAAATACAGGCAATTGAAGTAAAGCAGGAATACAACCCGCCATAGGATTGGCCCCAGCGCGATTATATAGACTCATTGTTTCCTGCTGACGTTTAACCGCATTGTCTTTGTACTTATTATTTAACTCCTCAATCTCTGGACGGAGAACCTTCATTTTAATTTGTGAGACGTAGGACTTATAGGTCACTGGAGACATTGCCAATCGAACAATAATCGTCATTAGAATAATCGCCAAACCATGAGGTAAGAAAGAGGATAAAAATCCAAAAAGAGGCATGAAGACAAATCGGTTTAACCAACCAAAAATTCCCCAACCAACAGGTATAGATGATTCTAAATCTCGATCATAAGATTTTAAGGTTTGATAATCTGTAATCCCAAAATAGTATTGGAAATTACTCTCAAATTCACCAGACTTATAAGCAAGTGGAAGTCTAAGGCTAAACTTTTTGGTGAATACCTCGTCGAGAGATTCATCACTTGATAAGTTTTGAGATGTCACTATTAATTGATCAACCGTTTCTTCAGGAATTAGAATCGCACTAAAGAAGTGCTGTCTAAATGAAACCCATCTAACCTCCTGGACCGTTTCCTCATCATTACTGCTAAGGGAAAGGTAATCAACTTTATCGTCCTCATAACCATAGGTCAGCTCAGTGTATCGACTTTCGTAATCAATACTTCTTGAGTTCCTGTAGGCAGACTTTTCCCATTCCAATTTTGCAGGCTCGCTTTTATCTAACAGGGAGGCTATTCCAGAGGATTTTACACTAAAGTCAACCAAAAAATTTTCTGTGTCTATTCGATAGATAAACTCCAAATATTGATTAAGATTAATATTGGCTTTTAAGGATAATTTTTGTTTACCATTATCATTCGTTAAACTAGGCAAAAAATAAAAATCTTTGGTATTTAGTCTTCTGCCATCTTTTGTGGTAAATTGAATGTTAAATTTATTATTTCCATCTTTTATTAAATCCAGTGGCCTATCCAAATAATCTGAATACTCTTTTAATCTTACAAGCGACAAAACCCCTCCTTTAGGGTTAACCTCTATAAGAAGGTGCTTATTCTCTATTTTTTGAATTTCTGCCCCCTTATCCACCATCCAATTACTAAAAATACCAAAAGTACTCTGTAAGTTGATTCTTTTTAAAGAATCGTTTAATTGAATTGGAGATGGTTGTTGATTTTCTGTTACTGTTTCAATATTTGTTGACTGTGCATCTGAAATACCTTTTTCCCCTGGACGATTGACATAAAGCATCCAGGTAAGTATTAGAGCAATAAGAACAAATCCAATAAATTGATAAGGATCAAATCTTTTTTCTTCCATTGGTATTAATTCGGTTACTTTTGGCTAAGATAGTTAATACTTGCTTTAATAAAATCAACAAATAGAGGGTGAGGATCAGATACCGTGCTTTTGTATTCCGGGTGAAATTGCACACCAACATACCAGGGATGATCATGGTTTTCAACTATTTCAACTAAATTAGTTTTAGGATTAATACCAGCAACTTTAAAAGAACCGCTGTCAAAGACTTCTGAAAAGTATTCGTTATTAAATTCATATCGGTGACGATGTCGTTCATTTACAACTTCTTGACCATATACTTTAGCTGCTTTACTGCCTTTAATTAATTTACAATCCCAAGTACCTAAGCGCATTGTTCCACCTTTATTGACAATTCCCTTTTGGCTCTCCATCAAATCAATAACAGGGTAATCAGTATTTTCATTAATCTCAGTAGAGTTAGCATTCTTATGATTTAATATATTTCTAGTGTATTCAATTACGGCCATTTGCATGCCAAAGCAAATTCCAAAAAATGGTATTTTATTTTCCCTGACATAGGTGATAGCATCAATTTTACCTTCAATTCCTCTTCCTCCAAATCCAGGTGCTACAATTAATCCATCCAAGGATTTCAATTTCTCTTCAGAGTTAGTTTGGTCTAAAAATTCAGAGTGAATACTAACTACTTTAACCTCTGCCTCATTGATGGCTCCAGCGTGAATTAAAGCCTCCAGAATAGATTTATAAGAATCTTGTAATTCTACATATTTTCCCACTAATCCAATACTAAGATTTCGTTTTGGATTTTTATATTTATACAAAAAGGACTTCCAATGATCAAGCTTAGGGGGCTTGGAAATCAATTTTAGTTTATTTAATACAACTTTATCTAGTCCTTCTTCCATCATTTTGATAGGAACATCATAAATTGTTTCTACATCTATAGACTGTATAACGGCCTCGACTCTAACATTGCAGAAGAGTGCGAGTTTTTTCTTGAGCTCATGGGATAATTCGTACTCGGTTCGGCAAACCAAAACGTCAGCTTTGATTCCGCTCTCCATTAAAGTTTTTACCGAGTGTTGGGTGGGTTTTGTCTTGAGTTCCTTTGCGGCTGAAAGAAATGGTACTAATGTAAGGTGAATTACCATAGCATTGTCTTCTCCAAGCTCATAAATCAATTGTCTAACAGACTCAATATAAGGAAGTGACTCAATATCACCTACTGTTCCTCCAATTTCAGTGATTATTATATCAAATTCTCCGGACTTACCTAATAGCTGCATCCGTTCTTTTATCTCGTTTGTAATATGTGGAATAACCTGAACCGTTTTCCCTAGAAATAAACCCTTACGTTCTTTTTCTATTACACTCTGATATACTCTTCCCGTTGTAACATTATTCGCTTGGGAGGTTTTAATACTTAAAAATCGTTCGTAATGGCCCAAATCTAAATCAGTTTCAGCACCATCATCAGTTACATAACACTCACCGTGCTCGTAGGGATTTAAAGTGCCTGGGTCTACATTAATGTAGGGATCAAATTTTTGAATAGTTACTTTAAAATCTTGGGCTTGAAGCAGCTTAGCCAAAGAAGCAGCGATTATGCCTTTCCCAAGGGATGAAGATACCCCTCCTGTAACAAAAATATATTTTATATCCGGCATTCAATAATACATTTAATAGCTAACCGGGCTCAAATTTACAAAATCTAGTCTTATATTATGATTATTTATTCTATTTCTTAAGCTCAACAATATCAAGTTCACGGTGTTGGAGCAAGTAGTAACCAGTATTTGAAAAACTATTATTTTGTCTCTGATACAAAAATCGGCTTTCTTCATAATCTGTCTCACCGAGTGTGTCAATTTTTTCTAGGTCTCCAATGAAGGCAAACCTTAAAACTAAATCCATGGTAAGGTCATAAGCGCGAATCGCAGTACGACTAGGTGGTTTGCCAAATACTTTTATAAATCTTTTTTGAAAATCATTATAAGTGCCTAATCGATAGGGTAAGCTCGCAGCAGTATAAGTAAAACTTAGAGACCCTAACTGTTTCCTAGATAAGCTTTGGTTTTCATAAGCATTACCGCGGTAGGTAGTAAACAACTGAACCTCCCTTAAATCAGATTGCTGGGCACTCATTTGTGAACTTGCACTTGATATCAATGAAAAATCTTGAGTTTCCAAGATCACACGATTGGGGAGGGAATCTACCAATAAGGAATCTACCAACTCGGGAATTAAGTAATTACTTTTTTCTGGTCTTAGAATAGTAGCCTTAGGAAATAATTTTAATAGTTCGCGTTCAACAGGACGATTAATTGAGTCAACTACCAATACAATATTATCCTCACGATTTAATTTACGATCCAAGTACTCAAACATTCGGGCTCTCAAAAAATCTTTTGAAGTAACTGATTGGAATACATTAGGGCGCATGGATATGGGGTTTGTCGAAAGAGGTGCTACCTTAGGTGTTTTTAATAATTTCTGCTTAGTAGATAAGAAGTCAAAATTCGAGGGAATCAATGGACCTATTATTATATCCGACTCAGACAAGTAATTGTTATTGATGATTCGATTGACCTTTGAAATACTATTCTCAGTGTCGAATGTATTTAGGTTTATCTGTATACCCCTTTTACTCAAAGTATCAGCAGCAAGCAAAATCCCAGAATAAAAATCCGTGGATATTGTATGTAAATTTCTTGTTTGTAGTAGTTTCTGGGTATCTTCAATGGAGTCGTATTCAATTTCATTTGCCTTAAAAGGAAGTAGGACTGCCAGCTTAACAGCTTTAAATCGATTAATTGAATCCAAAAGAGAAAGCTTTTCAACTAGTAAATCATTCTCTATTCTAAAATCTCCCTTGGCCTCTCCTGGAACTCGAAGCACCATGCCTGCCTGTAATCCAAGCTCAGAAATTTGGGGGTTTAAAGAGTCCAAAACCGTTTTGGTTACACCGATTTTTTTTTCAATACGATAATAGCCCTCCTTTGGTCTGACAGTATAGTAGTTATATTTGCTATTCCAGGTTTGACTGGGCGTAAAACTTCTTAAAATAGGTACTTTGATCTGTTGACCTGCTATTAATCCTTCTTGTATTTTAGGATTTAAAGCTTCTAGCTCAGGAATGGTTATTTTAAAATTATATGCTATACGCCATTTGGTTTCTTTTGGTTTCACAATATAGACCTGAGTGCCCTTACCTTCATCTACTAAAGTATCAATCACTTCCTTTTTTTGTTGTTTGTAAACTGGTATTCGCAGTAACATTCTTTTCCTTAATCCAACTTTTTCAAGTAAGGGGTTGAATTCGATTAACTGCCTCTCGCTGATATTATAGCTTCGGGTAATTCCAAAAATAGTTTCCTTCTTTTTAACTTTATGGGATATAAAGCTCTCCGGCTTTTGCTGGGCTTTTAGAACCAGACTAACAAAAGCTATAAAAAAAATAATAAGTAACCTGTATTTTTTCACCAGCAAATTATTCCCATTCGATGGTTGCGGGTGGCTTGGAACTAATGTCATAGACCACGCGATTTATGCCCTTAACCTTATTAATTATTTTATTAGACATTTTCTGAAGAAAAGCATATGGTAGGTCTACCCAATCAGCAGTCATTCCGTCGGTTGATTGAACCGCCCGAAGGGCAACACATTTCTCATAAGTTCTTTCATCTCCCATAACACCAACACTATCAACTGGCAATAACATTGCTCCCGCTTGCCATACTTGATCATATAG
Source organism: uncultured Bacteroidota bacterium (assembly GCA_902590705.1). Classification (GTDB taxonomy): domain Bacteria; phylum Bacteroidota; class Bacteroidia; order Flavobacteriales; family Flavobacteriaceae; genus UBA8316. Next base: position 185,079 of record CACIXU010000001.1, read on the forward strand.
ACCCCAGGATTTTAAGCCATCAATAAAGATCTCATCAACTTCCTGTAACATTGTTACTTTTTCAGCAGTGATATCTCCTAATATACGAATTCCTAAACCAGGACCTGGAAAAGGATGACGACCAAGTATTTCTCCATCGATACCTAAGCTGGCACCAACCCTTCTTACTTCATCTTTAAATAACATTTTTAAAGGTTCAACCAGTTTTAATTTCATATATTCTGGTAATCCTCCAACGTTATGATGAGATTTGATAGTAGCAGAGGGGCCATTTACAGAAATTGATTCAATCACATCTGGATAAATAGTACCTTGCCCTAACCATTTAGCCCCGTCTATTTTATTTGACTCATTATTAAAAACATCAATAAAAGTATTACCAATAATTTTTCTTTTCGTCTCAGGATCTGACTCACCCTTTAAAGCTTTTAGAAATAGATCAGAAGCGTCAACTCCTCTAACGTTTAGACCCATCCCCTCATATTGTTTTAAAACATTGTTAAATTCATTTTTCCTCAACAAACCATTATTAACAAATATACATTGCAACTGATCTTCAATGGATTTGTGAAGTAAAACAGCCGCAACAGTTGAATCTACACCCCCAGATAAACCCAAAATAACTTTCTCAGATCCAACAGTTTCTCTGAGTTCACTCAAAGTCATTTCGACAAAGGAATCAGGCGTCCAATCTTGTTTTAATCTTGCAATTTTTAACAAAAAGTTTTCTAAAAGCTTTTTTCCATCTGTAGTATGGTAAACCTCAGGATGAAATTGAATACCAAAAGTTGGTTCACCTTCAACTCTAAAGGCAGCATTGGTGACATCCTGCGTGCTCGCCAATAAAACACCACCTATTGGTAATTTATCAATGGTATCACCATGACTCATCCAAACTTGACTCCCTGATTCAATACCCTCGAAAAAAGTTTCTCCAACCTTAATTTTTGAAAGATTGGCTCTTCCATACTCCCTCAAATCGGACTGCTTTACATTACCTCCTGAAAAATGAGCTAAATATTGAGCACCATAACAAACCGCCAACAATGGAAGTTTACCTTTAATATTTTTCAAGTCAGGGTGTGGAGCATTCTCAGAACGAACGGAATAAGGAGAACCAGATAAAATTACAGCATTAAATTCTTTAATCTTAGAAGGGGGATTATTAAATGGGTGAATTTCACAATAAATAAAAAGCTCTCTAACTCTTCTAGCAATCAATTGGGTATATTGTGACCCAAAATCAAGAATCAATACTTTGTTTTGCATTTACTAAAAATACAATTAATTCAAATTGAATGAATTCATTACAAGAGTATTTATCAAAAAAAAATGTTGGTAAAACTTAAATTTCAACAAAAGTAAATTCATTCGAAAGTGGATCAAAAGTTTCCATCAAAAAAGAGTTAAAATCATTGCCATTTTCTAGATAAAAAACACTGAAGTTCTCCACACGCTCTTGAAGATTACCTCCAGGAAATAACTCCTCATGAATTAATACCAAACGTTCAACTTGATCTTTTAATTTCTTTTTTTGTGCTTTTAATAGCCTTTTCTCCAAATGATCAATCCCTTTAAGTTGTTTTGATTTCTGAGCTCTGACAGCTCCTTCAAATGAGGCATCTGTTTTATTGATTAAAACCTCCAACTGATTAAATTTTATTTCCAAATCATTTTTCAATGGAGACAAATCCAAATCAATATTGCTAATTTGCCTAACTTTTTTATTAATCAAGGCATTTTTTTTGAGTAATAGGTCAGTTAAATCTAATTTTAGATTTCGAATTTTCTTAGCACTTTTTCCAGGAATGATCAAAGCCATATTACGCAAACATAATATTGGAAATAATAATTTTTGAGAATCGAAAAAAGATTTTAACTCTAACCAATAAGCCAACTCTGCTCCCCCACCAAAATAGGCTATATTAGGAAGTATAAGTTCTTGATAAAGTGGTCGTAATAGGACGTTGGGTGAAAATTTTTCAGGATTTTGATCTACTTTATCCATTATTTCATTAACGGAAAAAATTTGATCTGAACCCTCTAAAACATAACCGTTTTCAATTTTCATAATCCGACTTCGCCGCCCATCTTGAAGTAAAAAAAGATTTACTTCTCTTGGGTTTACTTGAGGTTTAAAAGCTTTGGAATAGTTTTTTTTAATCGATGCAATTTGATTTAAAACTTGCTGATTACATATATGATGAAGTAAATCCTCTTTTATTATTGGTCTAAAGTAATGTTTCAATTCGCGATGATTAGCATCTAGGATTACAAGTCCATAATGACCAAACAAATGATTGACAAAAATACGAGTCGCATCAGAGAGATTATTTCCCGATTCATAACTTCGTTCAATCAAGTCTTTAAGCTTTACTCCGTCTATACTATCTCCTAATTCCTTTTTAAATAGATCCAATAAAGAGGATAAACTTTCCGTTTTAATTTTACCAACTGGACCCCCTTCAGTACTCCTCCATTGAAACTTTTTACCTTTAAAAATAAAGGAACTTATCTCTTCATAATCATGATCCTCAGATGCCATCCAATATACAGGAACAAAATCCAAATCTGAAAATTTTTTCTTTAATTGTTGCGAAAGTTTAATGGTGCTGATAATTTTATAAATAAAATAAAGTGGTCCTGTCATCAAACATAATTGATGCCCTGTAGTAATAGTTAAAGTGGTTTTTTTTTCAAGTAATTTGATATGCTCAACAACCTTAGGAGAAGTCTCAATCCCCTTATATTGCATAGCCAACACATTGCAAAGAGATGACCTGATGTCATAGGGATAGGTCGCTTTTTTTTTTAGTGCCTGTCTGTATAAGTTTTCAAATGAAGGAACACCGTTATGATAGGCTTTAAGTCCTTGGTCACCTTCCAAGTAATCGCATATAAGCCCGGAAACAAATCCAGTATCACGAAGTGGAAGATATTGCGCTTTCATTTAAATTTTTAAGTTAAATATAATGGTGTTTTTTTAATCTACAATTGTTGAGGGATTTACTGGTATTCCGTAGAGATCAAAGTCGGTCGCCTTAAAAATTGATAAATAGGTAAAATCCCCTATCTTCAAATAATATTTTTTAGCGTCAATCAAAACCTCATTATCCACATCGGGAGAATCAATTTCTGTTCGACCGACAAAATAATTCCCTTGTTTTCTATCTATAACACATCGATAAGTTTTACCCACCTTTTTCTGATTATGCTCCCAAGAAATTTCAGATTGAATTTTCATAATCTCATTTGCCCTATTTTGTTTGACTTCATGAGATACATCATCCTTTAAATCATATGCATGAGTATTTTCTTCATGGCTGTATGTAAAACAACCAAGGCGCTCAAATCGCATATCCCTAACCCACTGTTTTAGAGTTTCAAAATCCTCCTGAGTCTCACCAGGATAGCCAACAATCATTGTTGTTCTGATGGCAATTTCAGGAAGTATTTTTCTAATATTCAGAATTAAATCAGTAGTTTTTTGTTTTGTTGTCCCTCGACGCATTGATTTTAAAATAGAATCTGAAATATGTTGAAGTGGAATATCTAGGTAATTGCAAATTCTAGGTTCATTTTTCATCACCTCAATCACTTCCATTGGAAAGCCAGTAGGAAAGGCATAATGTAATCTAATCCACTCAATTCCGTCAACCTTTGTAAGTGCGAGAAGTAAATCAGCCAAACATCTCCTCTTATAAAGGTCCAATCCATAAAATGTTAAATCTTGTGCAATCAAAAGTAATTCTTTGACTCCATTTTGAGCCAGTTTTTCTGCTCTTAACACCAATTCTTCAATAGGAGTAGAACGGTGTTTTCCCCTCATCAGTGGAATGGCGCAAAAGGAGCATGGGCGGTCACAACCTTCAGACACCTTAAAGTAAGCATAATTTTTGGGGGTCGTACTAATACGCTCACCGAGCAATTCGTGTTTATAATCAGCTCCCAGCGCCTTGAGTAATTGAGGTAAATCAGTAGTGCCAAAATAGGCATCAACTTCAGGCATTTCTTTCACTAATTCAGGCTTATAACGCTCACTTAAACAACCCGTAACAAACAATTTATCAATAATGCCACTTTTCTTTTTTTGTATTTGCTCTAAAATCTTATTTATCGATTCCTCCTTTGCATTATCAATAAAACCACAGGTATTTACCACAACAATATTACCTTCCTCTTGATGTGTAACGATTTTTTTGCTTGCTTTAAGCTGCCCCATTAAAACCTCAGAGTCGTAGAGATTTTTGGAACATCCCATTGTAATTACATTAATTTTATTCTGCTTAATACTTTTAGTTCTCAATAAATTACTTTTTGGTGGGAACAATTCCCAGTTGATTATTTAAAAATTTAAGGGCTTCTAGTTCAACTTCTTTAAAATGATTAGTGGTCAACTGAGAAATAATAACGTGATCACCAGAATTTGCAAAAGTCATTTTTTGTTTTTTATCCCGTGGAGTTCCCAATTCGTCAAACATTTTCAACATTGCAGGTATGGAAACTACATCATCCTTTTCTAGTTTATTTTTATAATAATATCCCATAAAAACTGGCGCTGTAACTTTTTTAAATATTTCAGACCGCATGCCCACATCGAGTAATTTTTGAAGATGTACCGTAGGCTCTAAACGATATCGTGTTGTCCAATATTTTTTTTTTTTCTCAGTGATATTATTCATTAAATAGTATTTACTACCCATATACAATCTTGCAATTTGAAGGCCCCATGGGAGGGTCAACAATTTCGCTGCAGGATTAAATATTTCAACATTAGGACCAAATAACAACAAGGCAGCAATTTGAGGGTCACTACCCAGTATCAATGATAGTGCACCACCAGTTGAACTGGATATTACTATTACCTTTTCACCTATTGTTTTTGCTACTGCGAGGGCTTCCCTTGAGCTATCTAAATATTTATCAGCAGTAAAGCCTAAAAGAGGCTCTTCCTCGATCAGCCCATGTCCAGCAAGACGAGGTAAATATAAATTTGCTCGCAATGCATTAGCTATATTATAATGAACAGGACTTCCCTCCTCTATACTCGCAGAAAATCCGTGAAGATAAACTACGCTGAAAGGAGTTTTTTTTGGAACCGAATCAAAATAGATCAGTTTGGAGGCATTATTAGGCTTCAGATTATCTATTATAGCTTCCCTGTCTTCAATCCAATCTTTAAGCGCCTCAAGATTATCCTCTAGAATAGGTAAGGTTCTTTCTATATCTGGAGACTTTACTTCTGGTCCAATTACAAATAATCCAAAAATGACGGATAAAGAAAAAACTATTTTTTCAATTAGCTTCATGTAAATTAATTAACTAAAAAAAGTTGAAACAAAAGTGTCTGCATGAAAAATCTGTAAATCCTCTAATGCTTCACCAACTCCAATATATTTTACTGGAATTTTAAATTGATCGGATATACCCATTACAACTCCTCCCTTTGCAGTTCCGTCTAGCTTCGTAATCGCCAAAGAAGAGACATCTGTAGAAGCCGAGAACTGTTTGGCTTGTTCAAATGCATTTTGCCCTGTTGAACCGTCCAAAATTAAGAGAACCTCATGCGGAGCATCGGGTATTACTTTATTCATAACTTTTTTTACCTTAGATAGCTCGTTCATTAGATTTATTTTATTGTGAAGCCTTCCAGCAGTATCGATAATAACCAAGTCGGATTTTTGAGCTACAGCCGACTCCAAAGTATCAAAAGCTACAGATGCAGGGTCACTACCCATTTGTTGTTTAACCAAAGGAACACCTACTCTGTCTGCCCAAATTTGCAACTGATCTATAGCGCCTGCACGAAAAGTGTCAGCTGCTCCAAGAATCACTTTTTTACCAGCTGATTTAAAATGATAAGACAGTTTACCAATAGTTGTAGTTTTTCCAACTCCATTGACTCCAACTACCATAATAACATGCGGTTTATTTGGAAGCTCAGATTCGAAAGGATCGACCTCATCCTGATGCTGTTGTTTTAAGATTGAACCAATTTCATCCCGTAATATCTGGCTAAGCTGTTTTGTACCTAAATACTTATCTTTTGCAACTCTTTTTTCCAAGGCCTGGATAATTTTTATTGTGGTAGCTACTCCAACATCTGATTGGATAAGTACTTCTTCTAATTCGTCTAGAACCAAGTCATCAACCTTGGACTTTCCAGCAATTGCCGTTCCTAATTTTGAGAAAAAAGATTTTTTTGAAATACTTAATCCCTTGTCTAAGCGCTCCTTTTTATCTTTAGTAAAGATTGATTTTAAAAAACTCATTTGTATAGAAATAAAAAAAGCTACTATAAAAGTAGCTTATATTTTGAATCAAAGTCCAAATTATTTTTTACTCAACCACTCATTTGCTAGACTGGGTGCAATAATTGTCTCAACAAAAGAGTATGAGTTAGACTCATCTTTTTTTACCATTTTAATAACCTTAGTCAACCTCTTTGAACCGGTTTGAAGCGAAGCTACTGATTTCTTTGCCATATTACTTAATTTCTTTATGAACTGTCATGCGCTTAAGGATTGGATTAAACTTTTTTACTTCCAATCTATCTGGCGAATTTTTTTTATTTTTTGTTGTAATGTATCTTGAAGTACCAGGCTTTCCAGATTCCTTATGCTCTGTACATTCCAATATTACCTGAATACGGTTTCCTTTCTTTGCCATAACAATACTTATAAAACACCTTGGGCTTTTGCCTCATTGATTACTGCACTTATGCCTTTCTTATTTATAGTTTTCAAAACAGAAGCTTTAATTTTAAGAGTAATCCATTTGTCTTCCTCAGGAATATAAAAGCGCTTTTTGATAAGATTTATATCAAATCTTCTTCTAGTCTTGTTGATAGATTTAGATACGTTATTACCAAACATCACTCTTTTTCCTGTTATTTCACAAACTCTAGACACAAATATTCTTTTTTAATAGCATGCAAATGTACATTATTTTAATTAGTTTCAAAAAAATTATAAAATAATTAAAATCAGGAATTTAGCATCATACGGAACAATATTTCAAAAGCTTGATTGACAGTTTTATGAATTACGCGAGTTCTATTATTACCCATATTAAACTTATAGCTTTCAAGCTTTTCAGGTGAAGCAATTGCAATATAAACAGTACCGACATCTTGCCCTTGATCTACCTTAGAGGGGCCAGCGTTTCCGGTGGTAGCAATTGCGAAATCACTTCTATAATTTTTTTTGGCTCCCATTGCCATTGCCTCCGCAACAGCCGAACTGACTAATCCATATTGATCCATTAAAGATTTTGGTACACCTAATAATTTTGTTTTGGAGGAGTGCGAATAAGTAATAGCACTTCCACTAAAATACTTAGATGCTCCTGAATTAGCTGTTATTCTCGTGGCTATAGCGCCTCCAGTACAACTTTCGGCACAACTTAATGTTTGTCCCTTTTTTATTAATTTTTCACCGATTAAAACTTCGATAGGCTTATCTTCTTCCGTGCCAAAGTATATATCCCTAATTAATGGAATTACTTTTTTTACCTGTATATCAACTGCTTTTTTTATAGTTGCCATATTCACACCACTAGAGGACAACCTTAACCTTACTCTACCTAAACTAGGTAAATAGGCAAGTTTAATATCCTTAGGAAGGCTCTCTTCCCACTTTTCAATTCGCTCAGCAATAGCGCTTTCTCCAAGTCCATAGGTCATAATCGTTTTATGATAAATTGCTGGCAGAACAAATTGCTCTTTAATTTTGGGTAAGACCTCATCATTAATTAAAGCTTTCATTTCATATGGTACTCCAGGGAGTGAAATAAAAATTTGACCTTGATCTAAAAACCACATCCCAGCCGCAGTTCCATATTTATTATGAAGCAATGTTGCTTTAGAAGGTAAATTTGCTTGAGCTCGATTCATTTCGTTGATTGGAGTATTAACATATTTTTTGAAAATATTTTCAATGTGCAATAAAACAGCATCATTTTTAACTAATCGATCATTAAAATATTCACAAAGTGTATGCTTGGTCAAATCATCCTTTGTCGGTCCTAAACCTCCTGTAATAACAATGATATCTGCTCTCTTTCTCGCCTGATCAAGAGCATCAATTATAACATTTTTGTGGTCTGATATGGCAGTAATTTGTACAATCTCTACTCCAATTCTATTGAATTGTTTTGCTAAAAAAACAGAATTGGTATTGACTATTTGCCCAATTAAAATTTCATCTCCAATACTTATCAGTTCTGCTTTCAAATCATTTTATTTTAACTGAAAAAGCTTTCTTACCCATCAAATAGCCTTCAAGTAAATCGCCCCCACTAATACTTCCAATACCAGCTGGGGTTCCAGTAAAAATTATATCTCCAATTTTTAGAGTAAAAAACTTTGATATTTCGGCAATTAATTCATCTATTTTCCAAATCATTTGAGCGGTGTTACCCCTTTGAACAATTACACCATTTTTTTTCAATTGAAAATCCAATTGATTGACGTCATCGAAAATTGACTTATCAAACCAATCACCGATGACTGCCGAACCATCAAATCCCTTTGCTTTTTCCCAAGGTAAACCACTTTTTTTTAAGATTTTCTGCAAGTCACGTGCAGTAAAATCTATCCCTAAACCGATTTGTTGATAATATTTGTATGCGAATTTGGTCTGAATATGTTTTCCTATTCGATCAATTTTAACTAAAACCTCGACCTCATAGTGGATAAGCTGAGAAAAATCTGGTCTAAAAAAGGGATGAGTTTTTTGAACAGATGCTGTATCAGGCTTAATAAATAAAACTGGTGACTCTGGTCTTGGACTACCTAACTCCTTAATATGCTCGGGGTAGTTTCTCCCCACACAAATGATTTTCAATTAAAATTATTCTGTATTTAATTTTCTTAGGCGAATCGCTGTAAGCACCTTTTTTGTATACATAGGAAAATCAGCATTGAGTAGCCATCCGAAATATCCAGGCTCATTCTCCAAAATGCTTTCAACAGTTTTTCCCTTATGCTTTCCAAACGAAAAACACTCCTCACCCTGTTTATTAAAAATAATAAAGCCTGCCAAATCGGCAGATTTATTTCGACTAGTGAAATCACTTAAAAAATTGATATTACCCTCTAAATCATCATACCTATCGAGCTGAGCCATTAATACATCGTGAGTAGCTTGAGTGTCAGCCATTGCTGAATGAGCATTTATCAATTCCTGATTACAGTAAAATTTAAGTGCAGCGGAAAGGGTACGTTGTTCCATTTTGTGGAAAATCGTTTGTACATCAATTGTTTTAATATTTTTAAAATCAAAATTTATTTCAGCACGAAGCATTTCCTCCGCTAATAATGGAATATCAAAACGATCGGAGTTGTATCCAGCCAAATCAGCATCTTTTATAAAGTTAAAAATTGTTTTGGATAGTGTTTTGAAGTTTGGTTCATCAGCAACATCTGAATCATAAATTCCGTGAACTGCTGAAGCTTGAGGAGGAATAGGACACTCTGGATTAACACGCCATATCTTATTGTCTTTACTTTCATCCGGATATAGTTTTAGAACAGCAATTTCTACTATACGATCATTGGATACACTAACCCCAGTAGTCTCTAAGTCAAAAAAACATAACGGTCGTGTAAGATTTAAATTCATAATAAAAAATTAAATGGTTTGCTGCATATCCCAGTTTTCAAGGAAATCAGTCATACTTTTAATAAATTGTCCTCCGAGAGCACCATTAATAATTCGGTGATCATAGCTATGAGAAATAATAACTTTTTTACGAATGGCAATTGAATCTCCTTCTTTAGACTCAATGACAGCAGGTATTTTTCGAATAACTCCAACAGCAACAATACCTACTTGGGGTTGATTTATAATTGGTATACCAGTGAGTGAACCGAAATTACCAATATTAGTAAAGGTATAAGTTCCTCCTTGAATCTCATCTGGCTTTAAATTTTGACTACGAGCACGTTTGGCAAGGTCATTTACAGATTTTGCCAAACCAACTAAATTTAGGTGGTTGGCATTTCTAATCACAGGTACAATTAAATTTCCATCTGCCATGGCAGTAGCCATCCCAATGTTAATTTCTCGTTTTTGAATAATCTTATCGCCCTCTAAGGAGCTATTAAGTAATGGAAAGTCTTTTAAAGCTTTAATTACTGCAGCAATAAATAATGGTGTAAACGTTAGCTTTTCTCCCTCTCGCCTCTGGAAAGTATACTTATGTTTTTCTCGCCATTCCCAAATATTGGTTAAATCTGCTTCAATAAACGATTGCACGTGAGCCGAAGTTTGTTTGCTCATAATCATGTGATCAGCAGTTAACTTAGCCATGCGAGACATCTCTATAATTTGGTCACCGTTTTCATTTGTCAAACTAGATCTGATAAAATCTATTTGATTAACTTTATCTGAAGTAACTGAGGGCGAATGGTTTCGATTATTTAAATAAACTAATAAATCTTTTTTAGTCACACGGTTATCTTTTCCAGTACCCTTAATAAGTTTTAGCTCCTCATCAGTTAGGTTTTCAGCTTTAGCTATACTCTTGACCAATGGTGAATAAAAATCGTTGTTATTAGGCAGTACAGATGTATTGTTTGAATTAGAAGGGGTTAACTCATTAATTGTTTTATTCTCAATTAGAGAATCAAAACTTTCAAATTTAGTTTGAGGTTCGGGCAAATTATATGTCGGAGGGGTTTCAGTAATAGTTTCGTCGTTAGATATTATCGAATCCAGAACCGTTTTCTTTGGTTTATTCCTTTTTTCTATTAAATCTTCTTCTGTATTCTGATCTTCTAAATTAGTTTGTATTACTGCTATTATATCTCCTACCTGTATAACGTCATTTTCAGCAAAACACTTTTCAATTAATACTCCACTAAACTCACTAGGCACGTCTGTATCAACTTTATCAGTAGCGATTTCGACAATTACATCATCAACTTCAATATTATCTCCCTCCTCTTTTAACCATTTAATTAAGGTAGCTTCTGCAACGCTTTCTCCCATTTTGGGGAGTTTTAATAAATATTTTCCCATTTTTTTTAAGATCTACAAAACTACCAAATTTATAAATGAATACAATTTTTTATATCTAACCAATAATTAATAAATACTGATACTATCTATCTGAAATAGAGTTCTCGTAAGGGACGCGTTTTAGAATGCTCCTTCCTAAGGTAACTTCATCCGTATATTCCAACTCATCTCCAACTGGAATTCCCCTAGCTATAGCAGATGTAATTATTTTGTATGGAGACAGCATCTTGTAAATATAAAAGTTGGTAGTATCAGCTTCCATAGTTGCGCTAAGTGCAAAAATAATCTCCTTTATTTGTCCCTTTTTAACTTTTTCTTCCAAGGAGTCTATAGTCAGATCTTGAGGACCTATACCGTCAATAGGTGATATTAAACCTCCCAAAACATGATAATATCCTCTAAACTGACCAGTATTTTCAATTGCAATTACATCTCTAATATCCTCCACAATACACAAGAGACTTTCATCTCTATTGGGGTTGGAACAAATTTCACAAACAGGTATATCTGATAAGTTGTGACATGAAGAACAGAAGTTAATATGATCCCTGAAATCAATTAAAGATTGAGTTAAACTGGTAGTATTCTCTTTTGGAAGTTTTAAAAGGTGTAATGCCAATCTTAAGGCAGTCCTTTTTCCAATACCTGGTAACCGAGCGATTTCATTAACAGCGTTTTCTAATAATTTGGAGGAAAATTCCATACGGTAAATTTAGGAATAATTCCAAAGCTCTGAATTTGTATATTTAACAAATCTTATGATGACACCCACATTTATTTTATCTATTATTTTGGGGTATTTTTTACTTTTGATGGGGATTGCTTTGATCACTGGAAAAGGTGCTAATAATCAAACTTTTTTTGTAGCAAACCGTAGTTCACCTTGGTATTTAGTTGCGTTCGGTATGGTAGGTGCCTCACTTTCAGGAGTTACATTCATCTCAGTACCTGGTTGGGTTGGAGACTCTGGTTTTACTTATTTTCAGGTTGTTATTGGTTATTGGGTTGGCTATCTTTTTGTTGCTTTAATTTTACTACCCGTTTATTATCAATACAATCTAACCTCAATATATGAATATCTTAACCTCAGGTTCGGGCCCAATAGTCATAAAATAGGGGCGATTTTTTTTTTAATTTCTAGAGTTATAGGTGCTAGCTTCAGACTTTTTCTCGTGTCTATCGTTCTCCAGCAATTCATTTTTAATGCATGGCAAATCCCATTTGAGGTAACAGTTATTTTATCTGTTATTCTGATTTGGGTTTATACCCATAAAGGTGGTATCAAAACCATTGTATGGACCGACACCCTGCAAACACTTCTAATGTTGACTGCTGTGTGCCTTACACTCTATCACCTAGGAAACGGACTCAATTTAAATCTGTCGGAAATCCTTACAGAAAACCGATTTCAAAACTATACCCGTACATGGGTAACCGGGAACTTAATGGTCCGAAATCACTTTTTGAAATCATTTATTGGAGGGATGTTCATCACCATTTGCATGACAGGATTAGATCAAGATATGATGCAAAAAAATCTCACCTGCCACAGTCTTAAGGCAGCTCAGATCAACATGCTTGCATTCAGTCTAGTCTTGGTTGTGGTTACTTTTTTGTTTTTAATACTGGGTGCGATGATCTTTCTTTATGCCGATCAAAAAGAAATCATCGTACCACTCATGGAGGGCAGCCCGAAAACCGATCTTTTATTTCCCGAAGTTGCTATCAATGGTGGCTTGGGATTAGAGGTAGGCATTATTTTTATTCTGGGTTTGATCGCTGCCGCCTACAGCAGTGCCGACAGTGCTCTGACCTCTTTAACCACCTCATTTTGTATCGATTTCCTAAAACTGAATCAATATTCTGAAAATCAACAAAAAAAGATCCGCAAAAAAACTCATGTGAGTATGAGTCTCGTTCTTGTAGTAGTGGTAATAATGTTTAAATACATCTTACATCGGAATGTTATCGACGGACTGTTGACTTTTGCCTCGTACACTTATGGCCCACTCTTGGGGTTATTTGCATTCGGTATTTTCACCCCATTTCAAATTCAGGACCGAAGGGTATGGATTGTAGTAATTATGTCCATATTGTTGATCCTGTTAGTGGGTAACTTATCACCCGAATCTTTAGGCGGTTATCAAATAGGATATGAGTTACTCCCCCTCAACGGACTGTTGACGTTTTTGGGTTTATTGTTTATAAGGCAAAAAAGACTACCACCTGATAAAAGCACTTCCCCAAGTAAATCCACTACCAAAGGCGGCTAATACCAGCAAATCTCCAGATTTTATTTTGCCTTCCTTCCAAGCTTCTGTCAGAGCTATGGGGATGGATCCAGCAGTTGTGTTACCATATCGCATGATGTTGTTATAGACTTGGTCATCATTGAGACCAAATTTCCTTTTAATGAATTGAGAAATTCGAAGGTTCGCCTGGTGAGGAATAAACATATCAATTTGATCAGGAGTCATCTTATTTTGTTGTAAACCTTCCATAATGACCTCAGAAAACCGGACTACTGCATTTTTAAAAACCAGTTGACCATTCATGTTGGGGTAATATGAAATATCATTTGGATCATTGGCCTCTAATATCTCTGGGACCCATCGGTTAGTGCTGGGTCCGATCAAAGCCAATTCCTCAGCAAATTTTCCTTCAGAATGCAGATGAGTAGATAGAATCCCTTTGTCAGCATCTTCAGATCTACTGAGAACAACTGCACCTGCTCCATCGCCAAATATGACCGAAACCCCTCTTCCACGAGTAGTCATGTCCAAACCACCGGAATGGTTCTCGGATCCGATGATCAATATGTTTTTGTACATCCCAGTTTTGATAAACTGATCGGCAGTAGACAATGCATAAATAAAACCCGAACACTGGTTACGAATGTCCATAGCCGGGCAGGTTGGAATATCCAGGAGTTGCTGAACAATCACCCCAGAACCGGGAAAATAATAATCGGGACTCAAGGTAGCAAAAAGGATGAGATCGATATCATTTTTATTGATATCGGCACACTCAATTGCAATTTTAGCGGCCTTGGCTCCCATCGTTGCCGTAGTGTTTCCGTCTCCTTTTTTGATATGACGCCGCTCCTCTATTCCTGTTCGCTCAACGATCCATTCATTAGAAGTGTCCATTATTTTTGATAAATCATTATTGGTCACAACGTTTTCGGGAACATACATTCCCATTCCAATAATATTTGAATTGTACATAAATATTGATTACAATTAATGCAATTTAAATAAAGAAAGCTGAATAGCTAATTTTTTCGAAAATAAATGCACTAACAGTGACTTAAAAATCTAATCCAGAATTAGTAATTCTTAAAAGTAAGTACAGAATAAGCAATAAAGGTTTATTAATCCTGCTGGAATTTAAGCTTTATTAAAAGGGAAGAATAACCTTATCAACAATGTGCAATACCCCGTTGTTGGCTTGAATGTCTAGAGCAATAATATTAGATACCCTCTCATTACCGTCGGTCAAAGTCGCTCCACCCGAGATATTGGCGATTATTTTACCCCCTAAAGTATTCAGTGTTAAATTGTCAGACAGGTCAGTGGACAACGCATTTATCTCACTCACCACATGATGATGTAAGGTTAAATTAAGGGTAGGTTCATCGATAGAGCTTAATCGTTCGAGCTCAAGCTCATTCAACAATTCTACAAAAGCAGTATTATTTGGAGCAAAAACAGTTAAGGGAGCAGGTGCACTTCCATTATCAGTGCTTAAAATCGAAGGAAAATCTACAGTTAAATCATTTCTTGTAAGGGCTAAGCCAAGGTTGTAGAGGTTAGTGTCTGCCATTACAAAGGTCACCAAAGATGGAATTGGTATAACTGCATTAACAGCATGAATAACCCCATTTGATGCATACACATTACCTTGAATAATTCTTGAACTGCCGTTTAGCGTCACTCTCATATTAACTTGATTGATATACATTGACAATGGTCGGTCGTTCACGTCACTGCTGGCAGCAGTTGGGTAATACCCCGATTTAAAATCACGATATCTTATTTGACTTGCCATTACATGGTTCAGTAAAAGTTTTTTTAGTATTTCTGTAGGAACTTCATCCAAGTTACTGTAACCTCCACGCATTAAGAAATCAATGAATGCACTGTTGTTGGGAGCGTACAAAGTGTAGTCTCCCGTATCATTCAAAACATCGTCCAAATCTGTTTTCTTCAATGCATAGGTCAAATAAGAATAGCCCATACTGCTTTCCAGGTGTTCAAAGATAGTTCGTTGAATAACCATTTGAGGCTCGCTATCATCCTTAGAACAAGAAAATAAGGAAATCAAAAAAAGCATAACGGGTAAAATATTAAATCTTTTCATTTATCTGAATTTACGATAATTTGTATTGGGTCAGCAGTATTTTCGGAAAGCTTCTGTATCTACTTTGGCCTTGAGATCATTAAGCAAGCTATACAAACCAAAAAAAGTACGGTTAATGTAAATAAAGTGTTTGGAACCCCGATTACCATTCATTTTTCGGAGTCGCTTATCAGAGGAAAGGGTCTCACTCAAACTATTAATCTCACCCCAAAAAATAGGGTCGCCAAAGTCGAATTCCCTTTGTGTAAAAGGCAAGGTCAATACATTGATCAAACGACCGAACAATTCTGTAAAATAAACCACCTCCTTGTCTGTATCTTCTGTTCTCAAAATTTCCAGATCATATAAAATTTCTTGAAAACGTGAGGGGTTGTCTTCAATTTTGAGATCTGCCAACTCAAAATAGGGGTGGTAAAAATCATCAGGAATGGCCTTAACACAACCAAAATCTAAGGCAACCAAGTTGTAAGACTCATCGATTAGAAAATTGCCAGGGTGAGGATCTGCATGTACTTTTTTTAAATGATGAATTTGAAACATATAAAAATCCCACAGAGTTTGGCCCAAACGATGGTTCATTTGACTCTCTTGTGGTTGAAGCGATAGATACTCCGATATGTGTAATCCTTCCATCCAATCCATAGTTAAGATTTTTTCTGAGGAAAACTCTGGGTAATATGTTGGAAACCTGAGAAAGGGAATAGCTTCGCATTGCTCTGCTATCCATTGGCTTTGCTCCAACTCTAATCTATAATCGGTTTCCTCCATTAGCTTATTTTCGACTTCTTTGAAATATTTGTCAGTATCCTGGCCCTTTAAATTAAACATCCGCAATGCTATGGGTTTTACAATACTTAAATCAGAGCTAATACTATCTGCCACCCCTGGATATTGAACTTTAACAGCAAGTTTTTTTCCATTCTTAGTGGCTTGATGGACTTGACCAATACTAGCAGCATTTTTTGATTGAACTGAAAACGAATCGAATACCGAATCTGGATTGGCCCCAAGATATTTTCTGATTAATTTTTTCACTAAAGACCATGAAAGTGGTGGTACCGAAAATTGAGATAAGCTGAACTGATCAACATATTCTCTTGGAAGTAAGTTTTTTTCCATGCTCAGCATTTGAGCAACTTTGAGCGCGCTTCCTTTTAAGGTTTTAAGGGAGTTATAAATATCCTTAGCATTTTCCTCATCTAGTCGCTGTCGACTGCCCTCTACTTTAAGAGCCTTTTTACTGTAATATTTTATGTAGTTGCCTCCAAGCTTAATTCCCGTTGAAACTAAATTGCTAGCTCTCGCGATTTTATTGGTAGGGATGTAATCAAGAGACCTCAAGAAGAAACAAATTTTTCTTTCCACAAAAACTTTCCAAAATCAATCAGCGTAGACAAAGGTGTGTTTTCAAAAACATCAAAAGCTGTTTGAACAGATTTCTCAATAGCTTGGTCTGTCTTCTCAAAAGATTCAGAGGTATCTTCAACCCAAAATTTAAGCAAGAAACCTAATTGCACCCAAGCTGCCTCAGAGAATATCTTTGGTGGATGCTGAAGGTAAGAAGGTTTTTCTATATTTCCCTCTTCTATAAGCTCAGTAGCAAAAGCTTTAAAATTAGCCCTCAATATCTTTAAATCACTCATTTTATTTAGAATTTTTTGTTCTTTAGATAATACAAATAAAATATAGCTTCGATTTAGCAATAGGATTTCAAAAAAAGTGTAATAAAAAGAAAGGAGCTTTTCCTTAGGAATTGAATCGCCAAAATCTTTATCCTTTTTAAGCAATGAAATAGCATTATCATAAAAAGATTGCCAAATCATTTTTTTTACAGCATCAAAAGAACCAAAATATTTATAAAAGGTCTTCTCCTCAATATCATTGTTTTTGCAGAAATTGTAAACAGACATTGGATAATTTTCGTTTAGTAACGTGGAATCCATAAAGGATGATATTATAAATAATCTTTCCTTGTTTTCTTTTTGATTCATAAAAAAATATTTGATACAAATTTAAGCTATGTTTATCTTTTTATGAAAAAAATTAAACAAAAATTGTGTCAATCTGTCATTTATTTTTCAATTGGTATTTTTTTTGCCATCTAATTCCAAAACAAAATATTTTAATATGGCTAATGGTAAAATAAACGTTGCGGTGGAGAACATCTTTCCGCTAATCAAAAAATTCCTTTATAGTGACCATGAAATTTTTTTAAGAGAGCTAATCTCTAATGCTACGGATGCGATAAGTAAACTAAAACATCTAAGTAGCATTGGTGAAGTCAAGGGCGACATTGGAGAGCCTAGTATTGAAGTTAAGTTAGATAAAGAAAAGAAAAAAATCCATATTCTAGACCAAGGGGTAGGTATGACAGCTGATGAAGTTAATAAATATATAAATGAAGTAGCCTTTTCTGGTGCAGAAGAATTTTTGGAGAAATACAAAGAAGAAGCAAAGGACTCTGGCATAATTGGTCATTTTGGTTTGGGGTTTTACTCGTCCTTTATGGTAGCAGACAAAGTTGAAATAATAACAAAATCTTATCTTAATGATTCAGCTGCTCATTGGACTTGCGATGGTTCACCTGAATACAAATTAGAAAAATCTAGCAAAAAGGAAAGAGGTACTGAAATCATTTTACATGTTTCGGAGGATTCTACTGAATTTTTGGAAGAAAGTCGAATACGTGAATTGCTTAATAAGTATAATAAATTTATGCCTTATCCGATCAAGTTCGGAACAAAAGAAGAAACACTCCCGCTTCCAAAAAACGCAAAGAAAGACGCCAAACCTAAAACCAAGACTGTTGACAATATCATTAATACCACAAACCCTGCTTGGACCAAAACTCCCACAGATCTTAAAGATGAAGATTACAAATCTTTTTATAGAGAATTGTACCCAATGCAGTTTGAGGAACCCCTCTTCAATATCCACCTCAACGTTGATTATCCGTTTAATTTAACTGGAATACTCTATTTTCCTAAAATTCAAAACGATCTTAACATTCAAAAAGACAGAATTCAACTTTACCAAAATCAAGTTTTTGTAACTGATAATGTGGAGGGTATAGTTCCCGAATTTCTAACTATGCTCAGAGGAGTAATTGACTCACCAGATATACCTCTAAATGTTTCCAGAAGTTACCTTCAGGCAGACGGAGCTGTAAAAAAAATAAGTAACTATATAACCAGGAAGGTAGCAGATAAGCTCAATTCACTATTCAAAAAGGACCGAAAGATTTTTGAAGAAAAATGGAATGATATAAAAGTTGTTATTGAATATGGTTTACTTACAGAAGAAAAGTTTTACGAAAAAGCAAACAGTTTTATGCTCTACCCCACCACTGATGGGGAATATCTTACTTACGACGAGCTTAATGCTGCGGTGAAAGATAATCAGACTGACAAAGATGGAAAGCTGATTTTTCTTTATGCATCTAATGTTGAGGAACAACACAGCTATATCGAAACTGCAAAAGATAAGGGATACAAGGTCCTTTTATTAGATTCTCCGATAATCGCTCATTTAATACAAAAGCTAGAGGGGGATAAAGAAAAGATTGCTTTCTCTAGAGTAGACGGCGATGCAGTGGAAAATCTCATCAAAAAAGAAGAAGCTACTGTCTCTAAATTGTCTGACGATGAAAAAGATGCTTTAAAACCATTAATTGAAGCAGTTGTCCCCGGTGATAAATATACAATCCAGATGGAGGCGATGGATAGTGGTAATTTACCATTTGTTATTACTCAACCTGAATTTATGAGACGTATGAAGGAAATGCAACAAACTGGTGGAGGAATGATGGGTAGTTTCCCCGAAATGTTTACATTAATAGTAAACACTAACCATGAATTAGTTGGACAAATATTAAATACTAAAACTACAAAAAAACGAGAAAGATTGATTCAGCAATCTCTAGATTTGGCCCGCCTGTCGCAAAATTTATTAAAAGGTGAAGCCCTAACTACCTTTATAAAGCGATCGGTAGATCTAATTAAATAGATTAAATTGATTATAACTTCAATCCTCTATTATCAAATAATAGAGGATTTTTTCATTTATTAATAAATAATACTTATAATAAAGAAAAAAGCTAATTTTAAATATGGCTAAAATTAAAACTCTTACTGCTGATTTACAGCCCGATCTCCCAGATGCTAAAATACGTTATTACCAAAAATTTTTATCTATTCAAGAATCAAATTATTATTTCGAAACCTTTTTGTCCAAAATTCCCTGGCAACAAGACGAGGTTAAGGTTTTTGGTAAGATTTATGCCCAACCGCGTTTGACATCCTTGCACAGTAAAACTATGACTCCTTATAAGTATGCTGGTTTAACACTCCAGCCCCAACCTATGACTAGTGAATTATTATCTATTTTGGAAAGGGTTGAGAGCATTTGCAATCATGAGTTTAATTGCGTTTTACTTAACCTCTACCGTGATGGTTCAGATAGTAACGGTTGGCATGCTGACAACGAAAAAGAACTGGGTGTTCACCCGCAGATTGCTTCAATTAGTTTTGGTTCGAATCGTTTTTTTCATTTTAAACACCGTAATATTAAAAGTGAAAATTATAAAATAGAACTCCACCATGGCAGTTTGCTACTTATGGAAGGATCAATGCAAGAACACTGGCTACATCAAATTCCAAAAACCAAAAAACCTCTTTCTCCGCGGATTAATTTGACTTTTAGAAAAATTACTTAAATAGCTCATTTAGTATTTTTGCTAAGTGCAATCCATAGATACAAATGCTTTTTGACCTAATCAAAATATCCGAAGCTGATGGGAATTTACTACTTTTCTGTGGTGAGTATTTTTTTTAAATCTACCTTGAGCTACGGCATATGTAATCTCCAACCACTGAATAAATAGCTTTCTTACAATCATTAGAAAAAAATACAATATATATTAAGCTTATCAATAAAAAAATCTTATTGGAAGTTCTAACAAAATTTATGAAAAAGAAATATATAACTAATAAATTGTGTAAAAGTAAATTTGGATTCAACCCATTACTGAATTTCGATTTTTATAAAGAGCCAAATTGAAGTACCTTTAGAGCGTTCTATAAATAAAGAATTAAACTAAGTATTTTAAAGTATGTTGAAGGAAATCTTATTTTTTTGTCTAATTATTTCCCTTATTTTTTTGATGGGTTGTCAATCAAATCCCAAACCAAGCGGTTTGATGATGCATGTAAGTGGAAAAGTTGATGGATTGAGAAAGGGTACATTGTTTTTACAAAAAATACTGGATTCAACCCTTGTTAATGTTGACTCAATTGTAATAAATGGTGAACCTGAATTTGAATTTAGAACCGAAATTGAAAGCCCAGAGATATATTATCTCTACTTAAATAAAGATGATGGAGACACTCTTAATGACCGTATAATGTTCTTTGCTGAAAAAGGTGAAATTACTATTAATACACTTCTAAAAACCTTTGAAAGTAGTGCAAAGGTTAGCGGCTCTGAAAATCAAGAGTTATTGCAAGAATACCGAAAAATTGCTCGACAGTTTAATGCAAAAAACCTTGAATATATAAAAGCTTATATAAGTGCTGCTAATTCAAGTAATGATTCCAATTCGCTAGACTCAATTCAAAAAGCAATGGACAATCTACTAAAAAGGCGCTACCTATATGCCTTAAACTTTGCAAGTTCTAATGGTGACAACGTGATAGCTCCATATATTGCATTAACAGAAGTTTCAGACGCAAACATAAAGTTTCTTGATACTGTAGCATCAAAATTAACTGAGGAAGTTAAAGTATCTAAATATGGTAAATTATTAATCAATTTAATCTCGCAGAGAAAAAAAATAGAATTTTAAGAATAATCAACTAAGTTTAGACAAACTATCATTTAACTCAACAATAGCAGAGTTTAAATCTTCCTTAATTAATTGAAATCGATTGTTTTTACCCTCTTTTCTGTATTTATGTATTTTTAAAATCAAATCATCAAAAACTGAAATAGCTTTATCTATAATTAAATCACTTTTCTTAAGGTCAGCGTCTGGATTAGAAAGTTGCCACGTATAAACATCTTCAATAATTTCTCCAATACTATTATTAATTTCTTTTTTTAAAAATTTTATACTTGGCATTGAATGAATTTTATAATTAGGCCAAAATTAGCCACTGTATTTAACAAAATTTCTGGGGGTTTCATAAAGAATGATTTCTAAAGTTTTTTCCTTATCTAAGTGCGGAAATAGTTTATTATATATAACAATTGCAATATTCTCAGCCGAGGGAATTAAATCTGCAAACTCAGGTACTTGAATGTTAAGATTTTTATGATCGAATGCGTCTTCCACCTCAGCCTTAATTAAATCCTTTAAATCCTTGAGATCCATTACCATTCCAGTTACTGGGTCAACATCACCAGTAACATTAACAATCAACTCATAATTATGTCCATGATAATATTCATTAGAACACTTTCCAAATACAGACTCATTCTTTTTTTCGTCCCAAGACTTAACATAAAGTCTATGTGCAGCGTTGAAGTGTGCTTTTCTAGAAACTGTTACTCTCATAAGGTTTTTTGGTTTAGAATGTGTTTATAAAATCGATCAAAAATTATGGCAAACCATACAGTGTAATTTTTTGGATTTTGTTTCAGATCTTTTTCTATTTCATCCAAAGGCATCCAATTAAAAGCTGCTACCTCCTTTAAATTTATTTTTGGATTATCGCTACTGTAACCAATTAAAACATGATCCAATTCATGTTCTGTAAGTCCATTGTCAAAAGAAGCCTTGTAAATGAAGGTAAATAATTCGGTTAGAGGGACTTTAATACCCATTTCTTCCATCAGACGTCTAGCACCTGCATCTAATGTTGCCTCCCCATCTCTCTGATGACTGCAACAAGTATTAGTCCACAGGCCAGGTGAATGATATTTATCAAACGCCCGCTGCTGAAGAAGTAATTCTTGATTTTTATTAAGAATGAAAACTGAAAAAGCCCGGTGAAGAACAGCAGCGGAATGGGCCTCTATTTTTTCCATAGTTCCAATCTGACGATCATCTTGATCCACCAACACAACTAGTTCTTTCTCCATTATTAGTTCAAAATTACCTAATAAATACCATAAAACCTATCGACAAATTTTAGTAGAGTTATTTAATTATAATATTTTTGCCCAAATTTAATTTATGGAATTTCTTGAAGAGATTCAAAAACGTCGAACATTTGGAATTATTTCTCATCCTGACGCGGGAAAAACAACTTTAACCGAAAAGTTATTACTATATGGAGGAGCTATTCAGGAGGCTGGAGCAGTTAAATCTAACAAAATTAAAAAAGGTGCAACGAGCGATTTCATGGAGATTGAACGACAAAGAGGTATTTCTGTAGCTACTTCGGTTTTGGCATTTAATTATCAAAATAAAAAAATCAATATACTTGACACACCCGGACACAAGGATTTTGCTGAGGATACATTTAGAACACTCACAGCAGTGGATAGTGTGATTGTTGTAATTGATGTTGCTAAAGGTGTAGAGGAACAAACGGAAAAATTAGTGGAAGTTTGCCGTATGCGTAAAATTCCAATGATTGTATTTATCAATAAACTAGATCGAGAAGGTAAAGATGCTTTTGATTTACTTGACGACCTGGAAATAAAGCTTGGACTCAGGTTAAGTCCCCTAAGTTTTCCAATTGGGATGGGATATAATTTTAAAGGGATTTATAATCTTTGGAAAAAAAATATCAAAATCTTTGAATCTTCTAATAAGCAAAAAATAGCAGATACCGTTGAATATAATACGTTAGAAAATAATATTTTAAGAAAGACAATCGGAAATACTGCACTAATTGAATTAAAAGAGTCGCTAGAATTGGTGAGTGGAGTTTACCCAAAATTCAATAAAAAAGAATATTTAAGTGGAGACTTACAACCTGTTTTTTTTGGGTCAGCACTTAATAATTTTGGAGTTCAAGAATTACTTGATTGCTTTATTGAGATTGCCCCCTCCCCTCTCCCTAAATTTACTGACAAAAGATTAATCCATCCTGAGGAAAAAGACTTTTCCGGTTTTGTTTTTAAAATTCATGCTAATATGGACCCAAACCATCGCGACCGTTTAGCATTTATAAAAATTGTTTCAGGAGAATTTAAACGCAATACACCCTACTTTCACGTAAGGCACAAGAAAAAGCTAAAATTTTCAAGCCCCAATGCCTTTTTTGCCGAGAAGAAAAAAGTAGTTGATATATCCTACCCAGGTGATATTGTGGGTCTTCATGACACAGGTAATTTTAAAATTGGAGATACATTGACATCAGGTGAGGAAATTCAATACAAGGGCATTCCTAACTTTTCACCCGAACATTTTAGGTTTGTTAACAATGCCGACCCAATGAAAGCGAAGCAACTTGACAAGGGAATTAATCAGTTGATGGATGAGGGAGTAGCTCAACTTTTTACGCTCAATCTAAATGGAAGAAAAGTAATTGGTACAGTTGGAATTCTTCAATTTGAAGTTATCCAATATCGCCTGGAAAATGAATATGGAGCCAAGTGTAGATTTGAAAACCTAAATGTATATAAGGCATGTTGGGTCAGTGTTATTGATGAAGAAAATAAAAATTATCAGGATTTTTTAAAAGTAAAGAAAAAGTTTTTGGCTAGCGACAAAAAAGGTCAATTAATTTATTTGGCTGACTCAGCTTTTTCTCTTCAAATGGCACAACAAAAATATCCAGAAATAAACTTTCATTTTACATCAGAATTCTAATTAATCTAAAGGTTAACGCACATGTGCGATTTATGCCTCACCAGTTGGACCAAAGTTTAAAGGAATAGTTGGGTGTTCTTTGGAGCTTATCTCACCATGAGTCTCTTCATAACGACGAACATTATCAGCCAGCGCACTTTGGAACCTTTTGGCATGCTCAGGGGTCAAAATAATTCTTGACCGAACTTTTGCCTTTGGATTTCCAGGCATTATAACAACAAAATCCACTACAAACTCGGATGGAGAATGATTAATAACGGCTAGATTAGAGTATATACCTTGTGAAGTAGAATCATCTAATTCAATATTTATTTTTTGCTCTTTAGCATCTTTTTTATCACTCATTATTAAATGTTTACTTCTTCCTCTTCTCTGTCAATCAATAAGCTGCTATACTCATCTTTTGAGCCTACAATAATATCATCAAATTCTCT
Source organism: uncultured Bacteroidota bacterium (assembly GCA_902590705.1). Lineage (GTDB taxonomy): Bacteria > Bacteroidota > Bacteroidia > Flavobacteriales > Flavobacteriaceae > UBA8316. The sequence continues at coordinate 209,660 of CACIXU010000001.1, forward strand.
TGAACCAGTTCCCGCAGGAATCTTATGTCCAACAATTACGTTTTCCTTTAATCCTTCGAGTGCATCAATCTTACCATTTACAGCTGCCTCATTCAATACTTTAGTGGTCTCCTGGAAAGAGGCCGCAGAAATAAATGACTTTGTCTGTAAAGAAGCCCTTGTAATACCTTGTAATTCTGGAGTAGCAGTTGCTGCTATGGCATCTCGGGCTCCAACGATAGTTTTACCATCTCTTAGTAATAGTGAATTTTCATCTCTTAATTGACGAGCTGAAATCATTTGCCCAGGTTTTAGATTATCGGATGAGCCAACTTCTTCAACAATTTTCTTTCCATACAGACTATCGTTTTCCTTAATGAAGTCAAGTTTATAAACTAATTGTCCCTCTAAGAAGATCGAATCTCCTGGATCTTGTATTTTAACCTTACGCATCATTTGGCGAACAACCACTTCAAAATGCTTATCATTAATCTTGACCCCTTGGAGTCGATAGACTTCCTGAACTTCATTTACTAAGTATTGTTGTACAGCAGACGGACCTTTAATCTTAAGAATATCTGTGGGAGTAATTGAGCCGTCAGATAATGGCATACCGGCCTTGACAAAATCATTTTCTTGGACTAAAATCTGGTTGGATAATTTGACCAAATATTTTTTTACATCTCCATATTTGGACTCTACTATAATTTCACGGTTACCCCTTTTGATTTTTCCAAAAGAAACTACTCCATCAATCTCGGATACTACAGCAGGGTTTGAAGGATTTCTAGCCTCGAATAGTTCTGTAACTCGAGGAAGACCTCCAGTTATATCTCCTGACTTAGCAGATTTTCTAGGTATTTTAACCAAAGTTTTCCCTTCTTTTATGGTTTCGCCATCATTGACAATTAAATGAGCTCCCACTGGGAGGTTATAAGACCTTAGAGTATTACCTTTTGCATCAAGAATGTGTAGGGTTGGAATTAATTTTTTATTTCTTGACTCAGAAATAACCTTTTCTTGAAAACCTGTTTGTTCATCAATTTCAACTTGATAGGTAACTCCTTGGTCAATATTTTCAAAGCTTATTTTTCCCGTAAATTCTGATACAATCACTCCGTTAAATGGATCCCACTGACAAATAACGTCTCCCTTCTTAATCTTTGAATTGTTTTTAACGAAAATTGAGGATCCATATGGAATATTGTGCGTATTTAAAACATTTTTGGTGTTAGAATCTACTAGTTTCAATTCAGCTGTTCTAGAAATAACTATACTAGCGGTATTTCCTTCTGAGTCTTGTCCTTTGACGGTTTTTAAATCCTCTATTTCAGCAACCCCGTCAAATCTGGCCACTAATCGGTTTTCCTCGGAAATATTACCTGCAACTCCACCAACATGGAAGGTCCTTAATGTCAACTGGGTTCCTGGCTCCCCGATAGATTGAGCAGCAACTACACCAACGGCCTCACCTTTCTGAACCATTTTTCCAGTTGAAAGATTCCTCCCATAACACATAACACAAATTCCTTTTTTAGCCTCGCAAGTAAGAGGTGATCGAACTTCTAAACTATTTATTGAAGCCATTTCTATTTTTTTAATACGTTCCTCTGTAAATTCAACGCCAGCTTCAGCTAATATTTCATCCGTTCTTGGATCAACAACATTATTTAGAGAAACTCTTCCGAGTATTCGCTCTCCCAGAGTTTCTACAACCTCTTCATTTTTCTTTAGAGGCTTAACCTCTATTCCTCTTAAAGTACCACAGTCTTCCTCATTTACAATAACATCTTGAGAAACGTCAACTAACCTTCGGGTCAAGTAACCTGCATCAGCAGTTTTTAAAGCGGTATCAGCTAATCCTTTTCTTGCTCCATGTGTGGATATAAAATATTCTAAAATAGAGAGACCTTCTTTAAAATTAGATAGGATGGGATTTTCAATAATTTCGCCACCTCCAACATTTGATTTTTTTGGCTTTGCCATCAAACCTCTCATTCCTGTTAGCTGACGAATTTGCTCTTTAGATCCCCTTGCTCCAGAATCCAACATCATAAATACTGAGTTAAATCCTTGTTGATCTTCGCTAATTCGCTTCATTGCCATTTCCGTGAGTTTAGCATTTGTGGAAGTCCAAACATCTATAACCTGATTATAACGCTCATTATTAGTAATTAATCCCATATTATAATTACCTGTAATACCCTCAACCTGACTATTAGCGTCTCCAATCATTTCATTTTTTTCAGGGGGGATGATTATGTCTCCCAAACTAAATGATAGGCCTCCTCTAAAAGCAAATTTATAACCCATATCCTTAATTTCATCAAGGAAAGTAGCAGTCTCAGGAACACTTGTCAATTTCAAAATTTGACCAATAATCTCTCTTAAATTCTTTTTAGTCAAAACTTCATTAAAGTAACCTGCGTTTTCAGGGACTACCTCATTAAAAAGTACACGTCCAACAGTAGAATCAATTATCTTATAAACCAATTCTCCGTCTTCATTGAAGTCTTTAGTTCTAATTTTAATTATAGCATTTAGGTCTACTCTTTTTTCATTGTATGCTATGTGGACCTCCTCAACTGAATAGAAAGTCAAACCTTCTCCTTTAAGAGTGTGCTCAGGCGATGATTTTCTTGCTTTAGTCATATAATATAGGCCAAGAACCATATCCTGCGATGGGACAGTAATAGGTGATCCATTGGCAGGATTAAGAATATTATGAGAAGCCAACATTAATAGTTGAGATTCTAATATTGCCTCAGGCCCAAGTGGCAAGTGGACTGCCATCTGGTCACCATCAAAGTCAGCATTAAATGCAGTACAAACTAAGGGATGTAATTGAATAGCTTTTCCTTCAATAAGCTTAGGTTGAAAAGCTTGGATACCTAATCTGTGAAGAGTGGGGGCACGATTTAATAGAACGGGATGGCCTTTTAAAACGTTTTCTAAAATATCCCAAACTACAGGTTCTTTTCGGTCGATGATTTTTTTTGCAGATTTAACTGTTTTAACGATACCTCTCTCGATTAGCTTTCGAATTATAAATGGCTTATAAAGTTCAGCCGCCATACCTTTAGGTAAACCACACTCAAAAAGTTTTAATTCAGGTCCAACAACAATTACCGACCGGGCTGAATAGTCTACCCTTTTCCCAAGTAAATTTTGACGAAAACGACCTTGTTTTCCCTTTAAGGAATCTGATAGAGATTTTAATGGTCTATTTGAATCTGTTTTAACAGCAGAAGATTTTCTAGTATTGTCAAAAAGCGAATCAACTGACTCCTGAAGCATACGTTTTTCATTTCTTAAAATAACCTCTGGTGCCTTTATTTCGACAAGTCTTTTTAGACGATTGTTTCTAATTATAACTCTTCTGTAAAGGTCATTTAAGTCAGAAGTTGCGAAGCGCCCTCCATCTAGTGGTACTAAGGGTCTTAATTCAGGTGGAATAACAGGAATCACTTTAAGGATCATCCATTCTGGTAAATTTTCTCTATTTTCATTAGCTTCTTTTAAAGCCTCAACTACTTGTAGTCTTTTTAACGCTTCAGTTTTTCTTTGTTTTGAGGTTTCGTTGTTAGCTTTATTTCTCAATTCAAAAGATAAAGTCTCTAAATCTATTCTGGAAAGCAACTCAATTAAACACTCAGCTCCCATCTTAGCAATAAATTTTTCAGGATCACTGTCCTCAAGAAACTGATTTTCAATTGGCAGCTGTTCCATTATATTTAAATATTCTTCCTCGGTCAAGAAATCCATCTTTTGAATAGGATCTCCTTCAGAATTTTTAGTGTTCCCAGGCTGAATAACAACATAACGCTCATAATAAATTATCATGTCTAACTTTTTGGAGGGTAATCCAAGTAAGTATCCAATCTTGTTAGGTAATGATCTAAAGTACCATATGTGAGCGACTGGAACAACCAAGTTGATATGACCGACTCTATCACGTCTTACTTTCTTTTCAGTTACTTCTACACCACAACGATCACAAACAATACCTTTGTACCGAATACGCTTATATTTTCCACATGCACATTCAAAATCTTTTACTGGTCCAAAAATTCGTTCACAAAACAAACCATCGCGTTCAGGCTTGTGTGTTCTGTAATTAATGGTTTCAGGTTTTAATACCTCTCCCCTGGAATTACCAAGGATAACCTCAGGAGATGATAAACCAATAGTGATTTTATTGAATTTCTTTTGGGTAATAATTTCATTGTTTCTAGGCATAACTCAATAATAATTTTTAATTATTCTTCTAATCTAATATCCAATCCTAATCCTTTCAATTCGTGCATTAAAACATTGAAAGATTCGGGTAATCCAGGTTCTGGAAGAGTTTCTCCCTTGACAATGGATTCGTAAGTTTTTGCTCTACCGATAACATCGTCAGACTTTACAGTCAGAATTTCCTGTAGTGTACTAGAAGCTCCATAAGCTTCCAATGCCCAGACTTCCATTTCACCAAATCGCTGGCCACCAAATTGAGCTTTGCCTCCTAATGGTTGCTGAGTAATTAATGAATAAGGACCAATTGATCTAGAGTGCATTTTATCGTCTACCATGTGACCTAATTTCAACATATAAATGACCCCAACAGTAGCTGCCTGATCAAAGCGTTCTCCTGTACCTCCGTCATAAAGATGTGTGTGACCGTATAGTGGTACATTAGCTTTTTCTGTTAACTCATTAATTTGATCTATAGTTGCACCATCAAAAATTGGGGTAGCATATTTTTGCCCTAAATTAAGTCCTGCCCACCCTAAAACAGTTTCATATATTTGACCAATATTCATCCGTGAAGGAACTCCTAGTGGATTTAATACAATATCAACAGCTGTACCGTCTTCAAGAAATGGCATCTCTTCCTCTCGGACAATTCGGGCAACGATACCCTTATTCCCGTGACGTCCAGCCATTTTATCCCCTACCTTGAGCTTTCTTTTTTTGGCAACATATACCTTAGCTAATTTTTTGATCCCTGCAGGAAGCTCATCGCCAACACTAATCGTGAATTTCTCTCTTCTAAGAGATCCTTGCAAATCATTTTCTTTGATTTTATAATTATGAATAAGATCAGCAATTAATTTATTTACTTCTGCTGATGTAGTCCAAACTCCCTTTGTAAGATGAGTGTAATCATCAACCTTGGAGAGCATTTTTAAGGTATATTTCTTTCCCTTTGGAAGTACTTCTTCTCCTAAATCATTTTGAACTCCTTGACAGGTTTTACCATTAACAATATTGAAAAGTTTTTCAATTAATAAGTTTTTAAGGTCTTCAAACTTACCTTCAAACTTCTCTTCTAATAATTCGAGCTCTTGCTTATCTTGATTTCGTTTTCTTTTATCCTTTACGGATCTTGTAAACAATTTTTTATCAATCACAACTCCTCTTAATGATGGTGGTGCTTTTAGAGAGGCGTCTTTTACATCCCCTGCTTTATCACCAAAAATAGCACGAAGTAACTTTTCCTCAGGTGAAGGGTCAGATTCACCTTTTGGAGTGATTTTACCAATCAATATATCTCCAGATTCTACTTCAGCACCAATACGAATCATACCATTTTCATCCAAATCTTTTGTTGCTTCTTCACTAATATTTGGAATATCATCAGTCAATTCTTCAGTACCTAATTTGGTATCCCTGACATCTATCGAATATTCATCAATATGAATAGATGTAAATATATCTTGCCTAACTACCTTTTCAGAAATCACAATAGCATCCTCAAAATTGTACCCTTTCCATGGCATGAATGCTACTTTCAAGTTTCTCCCGAGGGCTAGCTCACCAGTTTGAGTTGCATATCCTTCAGAAAGAACCTGTCCCTTTTTTACTCGATCTCCTTTTCTAACAATAGGTTTTAGGTTGATACAAGTCCCTTGATTAGTTTTTCTAAATTTTATTAAGTCGTAAGTTTTGGAGTCTCCATCAAAACTAACTAGGCGTTCATCATCAGTCATATCGTATTTGATGCTAATTTTATTAGCGTCAACATACTCGACGAGTCCATTACCTTCTGCATTTATTAAAACCCTTGAGTCAGATGCAACTTGGCGCTCTAATCCTGTCCCAACTATTGGTGATTCTGGTCGTAATAAAGGAACGGCTTGACGCATCATATTTGATCCCATAAGTGCTCTATTGGCATCATCATGTTCCAGAAACGGAATTAAGGAAGCTGAAATTGAAGCAATTTGGTTAGGTGCTACGTCCGTATAATTAATTTGATCAGGTGTAACAACTGGAAAATCTGCCTGATCTCTCGCAATTACTTTTTCTGTAGTAATTTTTCCCGATTTATCATATGGAATGTTAGCCTGAGCTATTAAATTATTTTCCTCTTCCTCGGCACTCAAATAAATTGTGTTAACAAGGTCAATTTTTCCTTCTTCAACTTTACGATAAGGAGTTTCAATAAATCCAAGATTATTTACCTTTGCATAAACGCCCAAAGACGAAATTAAACCTATATTAGGCCCCTCAGGGGTTTCTATTGGACAAAGTCTTCCATAGTGAGTGTAGTGAACATCTCTTACTTCAAAACCTGCTCGTTCTCTTGAGAGACCTCCTGGCCCGAGTGCTGATAGTCTTCTTTTGTGAGTGATTTCAGCTAACGGATTCGTCTGGTCCATAAACTGTGAAAGCTGATTAGTTCCAAAAAAAGTGTTTATGACAGAAGATAAAGTTTTGGCATTAATCAAGTCAATGGGTGTAAAAACCTCATTATCTCTTACATTCATTCTCTCTCTGATGGTTCTGGCCATTCTTGCTAAACCAACTCCAAACTGAGAAGATAATTGCTCACCTACAGTTCTCACCCTTCTATTTGAGAGGTGGTCAATGTCATCAATTTCAGCTTTTGAGTTGATCAGTTCAATTAAGTATTTGATTATAGTTATAATATCTATTTTGGTCAAAACTTGTTTGTCCATCTCTACCTCAAGGTCAAGCTTCTTATTCATTCTATATCTACCAACCTCACCTAGGTTGTAACGTTGATCTGAAAAGAAAAGTTTGTCGATAATTCCTCTAGCTGTATCTTCATCTGGAGGCTCTGCATTCCTCAATTGACGATAAATATGTTCTACAGCCTCTTTTTCGGAATTAGTAGGATCTTTTTGTAAAGTGTTGTGAATAATGGCGTAGTCAGCCATATGTGCATCCTCCTTGTGAAGTAAAATCGTTTTGGTATCAGCCTCAAGAATCATCTCAATATGCTCTTTTTCGAGAATAGTATCTCGGTCTATGACAATCTCATTTCGTTCAATAGAAATAACCTCTCCAGTATCCTCATCCACAAAATCCTCGTGCCAGGTTCTTAAAACTCTTGCAGCAAGTTTTCGGCCCATAACTTTTTTCAGGCCGGTTTTAGAGACCTTAACCTCCTCTGCTAAATCAAAGATTTCTAAAATTTCCTTATCACTCTCATAACCAATTGCTCGAAACAGCGTTGTAACAGGTAATTTTTTCTTACGGTCAATGTAAGCATACATGACACTATTAATATCGGTAGCAAACTCAATCCAAGAACCTTTAAATGGAATAACTCTTGCCGAATAGAGTTTAGTTCCATTAGCATGAAATGACTGCCCAAAAAATACACCTGGAGATCGATGTAATTGAGAAACTACAATTCGCTCTGCACCGTTTATAACAAAAGTGCCGCTAGGAGTCATGTATGGAATTGTTCCTAGAAATACATCCTGAACAATAGTTTCAAAGTCTTCATGCTCAGGGTCAGTACAAAAGAGTTTTAATCTGGCTTTTAATGGAACAGAATAAGTTAATCCTCTTTCAATACATTCTTGGATCGAATAACGAGGAGGATCAATAAAATAATCGAGAAACTCCAAAACAAATTGATTTCGAGTATCCGTGATTGGAAAGTTTTCTTTAAAAGTATTAAACAGTCCTTCTTCTATTCTCTCGTCAGACTTAGTTTCCAACTGGAAAAAGTCCTGAAAAGATTTGATTTGAATGTCTAAAAAATCAGGATAGTTTGGTGAATCTATTGCAACAGCAAAATCGACTCTAGTTGATGATGTATTCGGCATTTACATTAATTTATCAGTATCAAAATAAGGTTCTAACTAGTTGGGGCTAATAAAACATAAAACAGTTAGGCTATAGAAAGGATATTCCTAAAGCCTAAACTATAGTGTTTGGTAGAAACTATTTCAGTTCTACCTCAGCTCCTGCTTCCTCAAGAGACTTTTTAAGTCCCTCAGCTTCATCTTTGGAAACTGACTCCTTGATATTGCTCGGAGCATTATCTACTAATTCCTTTGCTTCCTTAAGACCAAGTCCAGTTAATTCTTTTACTAATTTGACTACTGCAAGTTTAGAACCTCCAGCAGCAGTAAGCACAACATCGAATTCTGATTTTTCTTCAGTTACAGCATCACCACCACCAGTTGGGGCACCTCCAGAAACAGCTACCGCTGCTGCTGCAGGTTCAATACCATATTCATCTTTTAAGATATCGGCTAAATCATTGACTTCTTTTACTGTCAAGTTAACGAGTTGTTCTGCGAATTCTTTTAAATCTGCCATTTTTATTAATTTGAATTTCTAATTTTAGTTTATATATTTTAGAGTGTATTTAATTTATACATTACCGCTCAGATAATGTTTTTAGGATTCCCGAAATTTTAGATCCTCCTGATTGAAGTGCCAAAATAACATTTTTAGCTGGTGATTGAAGAATGGTAATTAACTCTCCTATTAACTCGTCTTTTGACTTAATAGATTCCAAAAAGTCAATTTGGTCATCGCCAATATAAACGGATTCCTCAATATATGCTCCCTTCAATAAGGGCTTATCAGATTTCTTTCGAAAATCTTTAATTAATTTAGCTGGCGAATTACCAGATTCAGAAAACATCAATGAGGTATTACCTTTTAATACTGATTGTAATTGCCCAAAATCTTTTTTAGAAGCATCCATGGCTTTCGCCAAAAGAGTATTCTTAACAACAGATAATTTGATGTTTGCGTTAAAACATGCCCTACGGAGTGCAGTAGTCTGTGCTGCGTCTAATCCAGCAATGTCTGTAAGATAAAGATTCTTAACCGCTGATATTTCAGTTGTTAAATCTTCAATTTCCTGTATTTTTTCCTGTTTCGTCATTACCTCAATTTATAGGCTTAAGCGATTTTTGTTTCAATACTAATACTGGGGCTCATTGTACTGGACATAAAGATACTTTTTATGTAAGTTCCTTTGATCGAAGAAGGTTTCATCTTTTGGATTGTTTTCAACAATTCACTTGCATTATCTTCGATTTTTTTTGCTTCAAATGATGCTTTACCAATTGAGGCGTGAATGATTCCATTTTTATCAACTTTAAAGTCTATTTTTCCACCTTTTACATCAGATACTGCTTTTTTAATATCCATTGTAACTGTGCCAGTTTTGGGATTGGGCATTAAGCCTCTTGGTCCTAAAACTCTTCCTAAAGGCCCCAATTTTCCCATCACACTTGGCATAGTAACAATAACATCGACATCAGTCCACCCTTCTTTAATTTTTTGAAGATATTCATCAAGTCCAATATAATCAGCACCTGCCTCTTTAGCCTCAATTTCTTTGTCTGGTGTAACTAGTGCAAGTACACGAAGCAACTTTCCTGTTCCATGAGGCAAAGTAACAACCCCTCTTATCATTTGATTGGCTTTTTTTGGATCAACACCTAAACGTATTGCCAAATCAACTGAGGAATCAAACTTTGTTGAAGAAATCTCTCTAACCAAACTAGAAGCATCTGAAAGTGAATAAAGAGAATTAGAATCTACTTTTTCCCTTGCTAATTTTTGTTTTTTTGATAATTTTACCATAACTAAATTTAGGGGTTAGTAGGAAATTTTCCATTTACAGTGAAACCCATAGATCGCGCTGTGCCGGCAACCATTTTCATCGCAGATTCAATACTAAATGCATTTAAATCCTGCATTTTGTCCTCAGCAATTGACCTAACTTGATCCCAAGTAACCGAAGCCACTTTAGTTCTATTAGGTTCACCTGATCCTTTTTTTGTTTTGGCTGCCTCCAAAAGTTGAACGGCTGCAGGAGGTGTTTTAATTACAAATTCAAATGACTTATCTTTGTAGACAGAAATTACGACTGGTAAAACTTTACCAGGTTTGTCTTGGGTTCGCGCGTTAAATTGCTTACAAAACTCCATGATATTAACTCCTGCAGCACCTAGTGCGGGTCCAACCGGTGGTGAAGGATTAGCTGCACCTCCCCGAACTTGAAGTTTAAGAACTTTATCTATTTCTTTTGCCATTATTAATCTAAACTTTAACTTTTAAAGAAGTTTCAATTGGAAGCTAAAACTACTTATATAGGTAACATTTATAATTTTTCTACTTGCATGTAACTTAATTCTAAAGGGGTCTTGCGACCAAATATTTTTACCATGACCTCTAATTTTCGTTTTTCTTCATTTACCTTTTCAATTGTTCCATTAAATCCATTGAAAGGTCCATCAATTACTTTTACATTTTCACCAGTAGTAAAGGGAATTGCAATATGATCAGTTGACATAGTTAGTTCATCAACCTTTCCAAGCATTCTATTTACTTCCGTAGATCTTAATGGGATGGGTTCACCTCCTTTTGTTTCACCTAAAAAACCTATTACATTAGTAACAGATTTGATTATATGTGGGATTTCACCAGCTAAATTTGCTTTTATCATAATATATCCAGGAAAATAAACTTTCTCTTTATTAATTTTTTTTCCATTTCTAATCTGAACAACTTTTTCCATGGGGACTAAAATATCTTCAACTTGGTCCGCATATCCCAAACGGGAAATCTCACCCATTATATAGTCTTTGATCTTTCCCTCTTGACCACTTACCGCTCTAATAACATACCAGTTTTTTGATGCAACCTCTGCCATGATTATCCGTTAATCAATTGAAAATAAAATCCAACAACTTCTGAAAGTATTGTATCTGCTCCCCATATTGCAATTGAAAAGATTACTGAAAAAAGCATTACAATGATAACAAGTCGCTGCAGCTCTTGACGAGGCGTCCATGAAACGTTGTTCTTAAGTTCCTCAATCGAATCTTTTATATAGCTTATAAATGCAGACATTTCTTTTACTATTATTTGCACGGGTTGAGAGGCTCGAACTCCCGACACCTGGTTTTGGAGACCAGTGCTCTACCAACTGAGCTAAACCCGTTTTTATTCGACACAAAAGGTATCTACCTCTGGTAGACACCTTTAAGCATCATCTTAAAAACTTTTTTAATCTAAAATCTCAGTTACTTGACCAGCTCCAACAGTTCTACCTCCTTCACGAATTGCAAATCTGAGACCATTATTTAATGCAATAGGTTGAATCAAATCTACTGTGATAGTAAGGTTGTCTCCTGGCATTACCATTTCAACTCCATCAGGTAATACTATATTACCCGTTACGTCAGTAGTCCTAACATAGAACTGAGGACGATAGTTATTATGAAATGGAGTATGACGACCTCCTTCTTCTTTTTTCAAAATATATACCTCAGCTTTAAATTTAGCATGAGGTGTGACTGATCCAGGCTTGCATATTACCATACCTCTTTTGATATCCGTTTTTTCAATACCTCTGAGAAGAATACCTACATTATCTCCTGCTTCACCTCGATCAAGAATCTTTCGGAACATTTCAACTCCGGTAACTGTTGAGTCGAGCTTTTCTGCTCCCATTCCAATAATATCAATTGCATCACCTGTATTTGCAACACCAGTCTCAATACGACCTGTAGCAACTGTACCTCGACCAGTGATTGAGAATACATCCTCAACAGGCATTAAAAAATCTTTATCAACATCCCTTTGAGGCAATTCAATCCATGAGTCGACTTCTTCCATTAATTTGAGTACGGTATCAACCCATTTTTGTTCTCCATTAAGAGCCCCTAGAGCTGAACCAAGAATTACTGGGGAATTATCTCCGTCGTAATCGTAAAAGGAAAGCAATTCTCTTACTTCCATTTCAACTAATTCTAGTAATTCTTCATCATCAACCATATCAGCCTTATTGAGAAAAACAACTATACGAGGAATTCCGACTTGACGGCCTAACAAAATGTGTTCGCGCGTTTGAGGCATGGGACCGTCAGTAGCTGCTACCACAAGAATAGCACCATCCATCTGAGCAGCACCAGTTACCATATTCTTTACATAGTCGGCATGACCAGGACAATCAACGTGAGCATAATGTCTGTTTGTAGTTTGGTATTCGACGTGTGATGTATTGATAGTTATACCACGCTCTTTTTCTTCTGGAGCATTATCGATTTGATCGAAGCTCTTTGCTTCAGACATTCCTGCATCGGCAAGCACCTTTGTTATTGCAGCAGTTAGCGTAGTTTTACCGTGATCTACATGGCCAATTGTTCCAATATTCAAATGGGGTTTCGACCGATCAAAAGTTTCTTTAGCCATAATTTAAATGTATCTTTATTGATTAAGAGGCTGCAAATTTAAAAATTTTTTATTATTAACATTCTTATTTTCAAACATTTTTACTTAATTTTTGAAAATTAATTTGAACTTTTTTTAAATATAAATTTAGTGCTTGAAAAAAAGATTTTTAAAGACTATTAATTATTCCATTGATATGTTTGTGTATAATTAGTATTGCTCCAAATTAATGCTCATAAAATCCTAGTTTTTAAAAATTATTTGAACAATAGCTGAAATTTGATAATAATACCATTAAAAGCCTTTATTGATAAATCATCATACTCACATATTTTGTACTTTTATGCTCGATAAATTATATTAATATGGCTTTTGATATTGACATGATTAAAGCAAATTACTCTTTGTTAAATGATCGTGTGACACTTGCAAAAAAATTATTGGGAAGACCGCTTACTTTTAGTGAAAAAATTCTTTACGCGCATCTATGGGATAATTTTCCTGCAAACGCCTTCAAACGAGGTTTAGATTACGTAAATTTTGCCCCTGATCGAATTGCTTGTCAAGATGCCACTGCTCAAATGGCTTTACTTCAATTTATGCAAGCAGGAAAAAAAAGTGTAGCAGTACCTACAACAGTTCACTGTGATCACCTAATACAAGCCAAAGAGGGCGCGAACATAGATTTAAAATCTGCCAATAACAGTAGTGCAGAAGTTTTTAACTTTCTTGAATCTGTATCTAATAAATACGGAATTGGCTTCTGGAAGCCAGGTGCTGGGATTATTCATCAGGTTGTTTTAGAAAACTATGCATTTCCAGGAGGTATGATGATTGGAACAGACTCACATACAGTAAACGCTGGCGGTTTGGGAATGATTGCCATTGGAGTTGGTGGTGCAGATGCAGTAGATGTAATGGCAGGGATGCCTTGGGAATTAAAATTCCCTAAGCTAATTGGAGTAAAACTTATTGGAGAACTAAACGGTTGGACAGCTCCAAAAGATGTGATTTTAAAAGTTGCCGGAATACTTACGGTAAAGGGTGGAACGGGAGCTATTATAGAGTATTTTGGTCCTGGAGCAGAATCAATGTCATGTACTGGAAAGGGTACAATATGTAATATGGGAGCAGAGGTTGGAGCTACAACCTCGACATTTGGTTATGACTCGTCAATGGAACGGTATCTTAGAGCAACTGGTAGAGATGATGTTGCTAATGCGGCCAATGAAGTAAAAGAGGATCTAACTGGTGATGCTGAAGTTTATAATGAACCTAGCAAATATTTTGATCAAGTAATTGAGATAAATTTAGATGAATTGATGCCTCATATAAATGGGCCCTTTACTCCAGACTTAGCAACTCCCGTAGGTGAAATGAGCTCTAAAGCAAAAGAAGGTGACTGGCCGATAAAAGTCGAGTGGGGTTTGATTGGCTCTTGTACAAATTCCTCATATGAAGATCTTTCGAGGGCAGCCAGTATTGCTAAACAAGCAGTTGAAAAAAAACTGATCACCAAAGCTGAGTTTGGAATCAACCCAGGCTCGGAACAGGTAAGATATACTGCAGAAAGAGATGGTTTACTAGAAATTTTTGAAAACCTAGATGCAAAGATTTTCACTAATGCCTGTGGTCCTTGTATTGGTCAGTGGGCACGTGAGGGCGCTGATAAAAAGAAAAAAAATTCCATCATTCACTCATTTAACAGAAACTTTTCTAAACGCGCAGATGGCAATCCAAATACCCATGCATTTGTTGCATCACCAGAAATGGTTGCTGCAGTTGCGATCTCTGGTCGTTTAGATTTTAACCCAATCACAGACGTTTTAATTAATGAAGATGGAGAAGAAGTAAAACTGGATGCCCCTGTTGGTCTGGAACTTCCCCCAAAAGGATTTGATGTTAAAGACAATGGATATTTAGCACCAGAACCTGACGGATCATCTGTAAATGTAGTTGTGAAAAAAGATTCCGAGCGCCTGGAACTTTTAACCCCATTTAAGCCATGGGATGGAAAAAACTTAAAAAATGTAAGACTATTGATAAAAGCTTTTGGTAAATGTACCACTGACCATATATCAATGGCAGGTCCATGGCTACGTTTCCGTGGACATTTAGATAACATATCAAATAATTGTTTTATAGGCGCTGTAAATGCTTTTAATAAAAAGACTAATCTTGTAAAGAATTTATTGACTAATGAATATGGTGGGGTACCAGATGTGCAAAGAGCATATAAAGCAGCTGGAATACCAACTATCGTTGTAGGGGATCATAACTATGGAGAGGGCTCATCAAGGGAACATGCTGCCATGGAGCCACGTCACCTTGGAGTAAAAGTAGTTCTAGTAAAATCTTTTGCAAGAATTCATGAGACCAATTTAAAAAAGCAAGGCATGTTGGGTATAACATTTAAAAATGAAGATGATTACGATATAATTAAAGAAGATGATATTTTTAATTTTATTAACCTGTCGGATTTTTCACCAGGTAAAACTTTGAAAATAGAAGTAATTCATTCTAATAAAACAGTTAATGTAATTGAAGCTAATCATACATACAATCAACAGCAAATTGAATGGTATAAGGAAGGTTCGGCTCTGAATTTAATTAAAAAAGAAAACGCTCTTGAGTAAGAGTGGAATAATTAAACTTAAATAGTATAAAATGCTGAAAGTCAATTGTTTTATTAATAAAAATTTTGTTTATTAGTAACAATTACAAAAAATATTAACCAATTTAAAAAAATAAATCATGAAAAAGATATCCTTCTTACTAATTGCCCTAGCAGTGATTTCTTGTAGTAAAAGTTCAAATAACGATAGCTCAGCGGAAATTACGGATCCAAGGATGGCTTCATCTGCTATTACAAATATATACGCAACTGGAAAAGTCTCAGAGCAAACTGCAGAACAGGCTAAAAAAACAATTTTTGGTAAATGGAATTTAGGTTCTTCAAGTAATAGCTCAAAAAGCGCTAGAGAGATTACCGACTGTACTTTTAATTTTGTTGAATTTACTGAATATGACTACAACTTAACCATCAATGCACCTGGAATGATAGATACTGGTGGAATAGCTATAATTTATGGTAATTATGAATTAGTTGAGGAGGGAGAAAAAGTGACCAAAGTTATTCTTAAAACCCTTACTGAAAGTGGTGAGCAAAATATTGCTGAAGTTACTGACATTGAAGTAACTGAAACTGATGGTCAATTGGATATTAGTTTCAAATTTGATTTTATTGTAAATCTTGATAGTATTGGTATTCCTTGTAACGATAATATGGATATGGAATATTCGGCCGAAAAAGAACCAGCAGTTGAGGGTACTTTAACCGCTGATACTGACTCTAATCACTATAAAATAATTGGTACATGGGATTTAACTGATTATTCAGATAATGCGGGTGGAACATTTGCTAATTATTTTGACGATTGTGATGAAATTTCTGATGCTATTGATGGAATTGCTGACGCTATTAGCGATATTTCTGATGGATTAATATCAGATGAGTTAGATTTGGATATCGAATGTCCTGACGCAGCAAAATTAGTTATTTCAACTTTTGGAACATATATTTATATGGGTTTAGCTGATGAAAATCTTGTCGAAGTAGTCATGGGTAATTGGGAATGGGGAAATGAAGAACAAACTGCTTTCAACGTAACTGGTGGCCCTGGAGATGCTCTAAACAGCTCAGCAATAATAAATAGTATTACCGATACTCAATTGTCCTTTACCTTCACTGGTGTCACTTATGAAGATGATCCTCCAGAGGATCAGACATATATTTTTACTAAAAGCAATTAAAAATTTTTATATTTAGGTATGTATTTTAATATCAAGTTTTTTCTAGTTTAATTTTCATAATGAAAAGTCGTTTAATATTTTTTGAATTTCCAGTAGGTGTTAAATCTATATGTATAGATGGTAAAAAATATACACGCGATGAATTTGAAAAAGCAAAAAAACTAGAATTAAGACGCGGTAAAAAAGGACGTTTTTTGCCCATAGATAGTTAATATTAATTATTATAAACAGAAGGGGTTAGTGTTTAATTAACCCCTTTTTTTATTGATTAACTTAATGAGCTGAAAAAAAATATTAATAATGTATATTTGAATATGAAAAGAAGAGATGCCGTTTATACTATTACCCTTAGCATAACTGGAGTTGCCTCACTAACTCATTGTACCTCATCTCCTTCAGAAAAATCAAAGATTGATCACAAAGACAAAGAATTAATCAATTCAATTTCTAAAGCTATTTTACCCCTAAAAAGTGAATCCTTCAAAACTCCTGAGTCAAGAATTGAATTTATTTTAAACCAAGTTGAAGGGGGATTAACTGGAAAAGAGATTGAAAAATATAAATCTGGTTTGTTAAACTTAAAAAATCAAATAACCACCTCAAATCCTGCTGGATTTGATTCTTTGAATTTTAAAATTAAAAATCAAATCTTACTAAATGCACTCGATTCTGAAAACGATATTGGTTTTTTTATGCGAAAAACTCGTCAATGGTCTCTTAGACACTTTATGACTTCTGAAGAATTTATGACCAAATATCTGAAATACGAATTCATCCCCGGTCGACACTTAGGGTGTGTACCTATTTAAACTAAGAAAATGCTTAAGCAAAATCAATTCGACTCTATTGTTATTGGAGCAGGAATGTCAGGTGGATGGGCAGCAAAAGAATTTTGTGAACAAGGATTTAATACGCTTCTAATTGAACGCGGTAGAAATGTAGTGCATTTAAAAGATTACCCTACTACAAATATGTTGCCTTGGGAATTTAAACATCGCGGTAGTGTTCCAGCTAAGATTAGAGAAGAAAATCCCATTGCACATAGTTGCTATGCATTTAGGGAAGATGCGATACATTTTTTCACAAAAGATGCTGAACATCCATATATTCAAACCAAACCCTTTCAATGGATTCGTGGTTATCAAGTTGGTGGAAAGTCAATTATGTGGGCAAGACAAGTTCAGCGTTGGAGTAACTTAGATTTTGAGGGGCCTGCCCGAGATGGCTTTGCTGTAGATTGGCCAATACGCTATATTGATCTAGCTCCTTGGTATACATATGTAGAAAAATTTGTTGGAGTAAGTGGTAATAAAGATGGATTAGAAATACTTCCTGATGGAGATTTTCTTCGGCCTTTTGGAAATAACTGCGTGGAGGATTATTTCAGTGAAGAGATGAAAAAACACTACAAAAATAGGCATGTCATTTATGGTAGATGTGCTCACCTGACCGAAAGTAAGCCTATTTATATTAAGCAAGGAAGAGGATTATGTGCGAGCCGAAATGTATGTCAAAGAGGTTGTCCTTTTGGGGGATATTTCAATGCTAATTCTACCTTGATTCCTTGGGCTATGAAAACAGGTAATTTAACATTAAAAACCGATAGTGTAGTTCACTCTATTATCTACGATGAGAAAAAGAAAAAAGCAATCGGCGTTAGGGTTATTGATGCTCATACAAAGGCCTCTGTTGAATATTTTGCTAAAGTAATTTTTCTGAATGCCTCTACTCTAAATTCGAATTTAATACTATTAAATTCAACTTCAAATCGGTTTCCAAATGGGTTAGGTAACGATAGTGGATTATTAGGTAAATATATCGCATTCCATAATTATAGGGGGAGAATAAGAGCAACTCATGAAGGCCATAAAAATAGTCGCGTAGATGGTCGCAAACCGACTTCAGCATATCTACCTAGATTTAGGAATGTTTACAGTCAGGAAACTAATTTCCTTAGAGGATATGCCGCTGGTTTTGGAGCTCGAAAAAATATGATCTATGATACTTCAGGATTAGGAGATGACTTATTTAATAATTTAAAAAACACAAAGCAGAGTGATGTTTGGAGCGTTAGATCTCACATGATGGGTGAAACAATTCCCAAGGAGAGTAATCAGGTGACACTTGATCAAAAGCTAGTTGATCCATGGGGAATTCCTCAACTTAAGGTAGATGTAGATTATGATGACAATGACGAAAAGATGCTTAAAGATTTTTTTGATGAGTTTTCAGAAATGTATACTAAAGCGGGGTTTAAAAATATTAAAACCGAAGACAACAAACGCATACCAGGAAATGATATTCACGAGATGGGGGGTGTTCGAATGGGGTATGATTTAAAAACTTCCCTTCTTAATAAATGGAATCAGTTGCATCTCTGCCAAAATGTTTTTGTTACAGATGGTGCATGTATGACATCTACCTCTACGCAAAATCCCTCCCTCACTTATATGGCGATGACTGCTCGAGCAGCCAACCATGCAATTAAAGAAATGAAAAAAGGAAATATTTAGTTAAACAAAAGGTGGTCTAGAAATAAAAAAATATTTTCAATACTGTTTAAGTATTCTTCTAAGAACTGGTTCGTAAGCGTCAGCATAACGAGTCATTCCCAGATCACTTGGATGCGAACCATCTGTTGCTGCCTCTCCATCCTGACCCAGTAAATTATCTCCATCTAAATAAAATATATTTTTTACACCTAGCCTTTCTAATTCATTGAAAGCTTTTTTCAAAGCAATTCTATTTTTTTGATGACGTTTTTTTCTTGCTGGAAAAAAACGAGTACTTGTAAAACTCCTGTCCTCAACCAATAAAATTGGTGTTTTATCATGTGTTTCTCTTATTTTTTTTACAAGAGGAATAGTTCGCTGAGAAACTGTTGATTCATTCATATTTGGTAAGCAATCAATTACAAAGACACAAGGATCAAGTTCTGCCAGGAGCGATCCAACCTCAATCTCCATACGACCATTGCCAGCAAATCCAAGATTAATAATTGGTCTTCTTAGTCTTCTACCAAGAATTGACGGAAATGCCATTCCTGGTCTGGAGGCACAAGCACCATGCATTATTGAGGTTCCATAAAAAACAATTGGTCTCTCGCTTCGTGGAGGTAATGCCTCAAAAGCTTCACCTTTGACCACCCCTATTTCTAGAGATTCAATACCGTTTCTAAGTGGTAAATAAAGAGTATATCTTCTAGATCCTGGAGCTAAGCCTTTAGCTATGGTCGTTTCCATCTTTTGCTTTCCAGGTCTAACTACTGCAACCCAACGATCAATACCCATACCATCTTGTGCATATAAATCAACTCCGCTGTGTCCTGTTGCAGCCATATGAGTCATGGAAAGACTTTCTCGAGATAACTCGTATCGTACATAAATATTTGGAGAATCTGAAATAAATCTAATAGACATTCCTGCAGAGTCTCTAGATAAACCCCAAACTTGATCACGAACAAAGCCCTCTGCTTTTGCCGGTAGTCTATCAAAAAACTTTTTAGTATTCTTCCAGCCTTTACCCTCTACATCAAAATCCTTTACATCATACCAGTCTATTTCATCATTTAAATAAGTAAGGTTTTGAGCTAATAAATTAGGAGTAACTGCCAGAGTAAAGGTTCCTCCCAATAAATAATTAATAAATTGTCTTCTTTCGTAATTTTTGGTTTTCATATTTAGTATCTAAATATTTAAATTTAATTAAAAATATTGCATCAATTAAAAACTATAACATTAATTAAACCTTCAGAATCAAAAACAGTTTAAAACTTCGATTTTTAAACTTTAATTGTACTTTTAATAAAACTATAAATCAATTGATGTACTTGTATCTATTTCTGTTTCTGATTAATAAGTTTAATCTTATTTTTCAAATATTTATTAATCCGATTGATACTAAAGTGACCCAAACCTATAAAGAAATTTTTTTGGGTGATCCAACTATTTTGATGGAAAATAATAAGTACTATTTATATGGATCTTCAGCCGGGGGAATCGACAGTACTGCAAATGGTTTTTCAGTATACGAATCTTCAAATCTTAAGGATTGGGAACCAAAGGGGTATGCATTAAAAAAAGGAGATGCATACGGAGAAAGTGGGTTTTGGGCCCCACAGGTTTTCAAAAAAGACAATCTATTTTACATGGTTTATGTGGCGAATGAAAATATTGCTCTAGCTAAATCTATTAGTCCTTTAGGACCGTTTAAAAGTAAATTAAAAAATTATTTCCTATCAGATACAAAGCTTATTGATCCATTCATTTTTTATGATAATAACACATGGTACCTATTCCATGTAAGGAGGCTTAAAGAAGGAAATGAAATTTATGTGATTGAACTTAATGAAGATCTAAGCGAATTTAAAAGACATACTTTAACAAAATGTTTTTCAGCTGATGAGCTTTGGGAAAACAGCGATGGTGTTGATTCAAAAAGTGTTCAGGGTCCAAGTGTTTTTAAGTTTAATAATGTTTATTATCTTTTTTACTCTGCTAATAATTTTAGAAGCCCAAATTATGCTGTAGGGTTAGCAACCAGTTCTAGTCCATTAGGCCCATGGAAAAAATCTAATAAAAACCCCCTAATTGATCAAAAAGCCATAGATCAAAATGGACCAGGTCACGGAGATCTTTTTTTTGATCTTAACGACAAAAAACTAAAGTATGTTTTACATACCCACTATTCAAAAAATAAACTACGGCCTAGAAAAGTTGGAATCCTAGATTTATCAATTAACATTAATTTAAATACCCTAAAAGCTGAGGTTAAATCCTTCAGGTATTTAAAAAAAGACCCCCCACCACACCAGAACGCAGGTGAGAGGTGAAGGGCCAGAATAAACAATTAATAATTAACCTATTCTTTGTTATATACCGCTTTAAAACATAAATACCCTACCAAAATGAAAAATAATGGTCTTGCTGAATTGGAAAGAGATTAATTATGTAAGGGTTATAGGTTCGCTTTTGAGAAATATTTTAGCTAGCCTATAGATAATTTTATAACGACTTAGATGATTTCAATAATCTTAGAAGGGAGCTATTTTTAAATATCCAAATACACTGTTGTCTACTGCAACTATAGCACCTCCATCAGAGGTTAGGTCAATCGCTTCTCCAGCCCAGTCACCAGCATCCGGATAATATGTTTTATCCCACTGAATGTCGCCATCTGCTGAGAATTTAATTAGATAAACATGCCACTGATCTGATTTATCTGAACCTTCACAAGTTTCCGAATATTCATATTCATCACCTGTCCCAGCTACAATTATACATCCTCCGTCAGGAGTAGCTTTAAGATCCCAAACTTCATCATGAATATACAATGGATTAAATCCTCTAGGATTACCTCTTTTTTTCTCCCATAATTTATTTCCATCAATATCTATTTTCATGGTGTATGAATCCCAATTTTGCACACCTGATAGAGTGTGTCCAGATAAATAAATTGAATTGTCGTTACTAATATCCATTGCAAAACAATGATCCATATTATCTCCACCATATGTTTTAACCCAAACTTGATCTCCACTTAAGTTGGTCTTCATCAAAGCATAATCTTCCGCTCCAGGGGTCAATCCTGATATAATTAAATTGTCATTAATTCGATAAACTCTGTACCCATGTGACATTTTTGTATCAAGATTTTTTCCAGAAGTTTTATTTCCCTCAGAATCAATAAAAGTAATATATCCTGTACCCTCAGTATAAAAGGTATTATTTTCATCAACGGCATTAATATATCCAACAGCCACTAACCCATCAGGAGTCTCAACAATATGCTCAATTGCATCATTTCCACCATTATCATAAGTCTTTAACCACTTTTGATCTCCATTGGACTTTTCTAGTTTTATGACTGTAGAATTTTTATTTAGAGCACCAGTCACTATATATCCATCACTTACCTCAATTACAGAATTTCCAAGATTATGTCCTGGATCACCAAACTCTTTCTTCCAAATTAAATCACCTTGGGAATTTGTTTTTGCCACTAATATTTTAGCAGTATTGTTATCTAAAAAACCTGTTTCACCGACTTGAATATATCCATTATCATTTGTTGTAAAAATAAAATGAGCATGGGCCTCTTCCTGAGATCCTTCTACAGATTTAATCCACTCAAAATCTGGTCCTTTTCCAATAAAATTACTGCATTTAGAAGGTGAAGAAGAACCCCCTTTACCTAATCCTTCCTCTTGCTCAGAATTTTCTGATTGATTAGCTTGTGATTCATTATTACTTTCTGAATTTTCTGATTGATTTCCTTGTGTATCATTAGCTCCTGAATTTTCAGTCTGGTTACCATCGGATTGATTAGTTGCTGTTTCACTTGCATCAGATTGATTATTTTCCTCACTAGATGAAGTTTCATTAGAAGAGGAGTCTTGTGATGAAAGATTCTCTGATAAAATTGAGGAGTCATCACTTTCAGAGCCTGAGCAGGAAATAACAATTAATAAAACTGTAAATACTGAAAAAAAATATTTCATTTAAATGGATTTTATTTTGAATAACAAAACTAATGAAATTGAGAATATCTACATTTTTTCTACCTTAGAAAAATGAGAAATCTAAACACTTATGTAATTGTATCAATATTTTTTATTTGTGGTTGCTCAAACTCTAACAAACCGCTTCCAAAAATTTTAATTATTGGAGATTCCATTTCTGGAGGGTATTTCCCATATGTTAAAGAAAACCTTGCTGGTAAGGCTGAACTATTTCAACCTATTATCTACGATGATAAAGGACATATAAAATCTTGTTGTGGAGGAACCACCCAAGGAGTAAATGAAATTGACATATACCTTTCAGAAAAAAAATGGGATATTATTCATTTTAATTTTGGATTGCATGATATTAAACATATTGATCCCATTACTGGAAAAAACAGTAAAAATTTAAGTCATCCTCATCAAGCTTCACCTGAACAGTATGAGAAAAATCTCATTGAAATAGTTGAAAAATTAAAACGCACTGGTGCTAAACTTATTTTCGCTACCACCACTCCTTACCCTGATAAATTAGGAAAACAGATGCGATCACCTGGAATGCCAAAAGTATATAATGAAGTCGCACTTAGAGTAATGAATAATAATGGTATAGAAATAAATGATTTATATGGATTGGTTTTACCAAGGATGGAAGAGTTACAAAGGCCAAATAATGTGCATTTTTTAGAAAAAGGCAGTGAAGTTTTAGCGGAGCATATCACAAAACTTTTAATACAAAAATTTTAATTTTACTCGATAAAGATGGTCATCTTTGCCAAAACTTTATTTTGAAAAGCCAAAAGGCCATATTTTATATGGTGCTTAGCACCTTGTTTTTTGCTATTATGAGTACCATAGTCAAATACCTTTCCGACTTTGGATCTTTTCAGCTGGTATTTTTTCGGTCTTTAGGTACCCTTATTTTCAGTACAAGTTTTCTTATTTACAGTAAAATCCCATTTTGGGGCAATCAAAAAAAACTATTAATTTTTAGGGGTTTAACCGGGGCTAGTTCCATGATATTATTCTTTATGGCGCTCCATTTTATGACATTAGGCTCTGCAGTTACATTACGTTATACTGCTCCCATTTTTGTTGCCCTCTTGTCGGTATTATTTTTAAGCGAAAAAATAAAATTCATTCAGTGGGTTTGTTTTGGTATCTCATTTTTTGGAGTAATTATGGTAAAAGGATTTGATGCCACAGTTGATTTTTTTGGATTGGGAATTATTCTGTTTTCATCACTTACCTCGGCTATCACCTATATACTTATCTCTAAAATAGGCACCAAAGATCACTATATGGTCATTATCAATTACTTTATGTTGTCGGCCACTTTAATTGGTGCATTAGGGAGTTTGTTTGAGTGGAAAAATCCTGATGGCGAAGAATGGTTTTATTTTCTATTATTGGGGATAACAGGTTTAATCGCTCAAATATTAATGACTAAGGCTTTTCAGATTGGTCCAGCATATAATATTGCCCCCTACAAGTTTGTTGAGGTAATATTCTCACTATCATTTGGAGTTTTAATCTTTATGGATATTTATACTTTCTATAGCCTATTAGGTATGGGAATGATCATTTTAGGATTGTTACTCAATGGGGTTTTTAAAAAAAAGAACACTGTTTAACAAGCAGATAAATAAGACTAAGGAGTTTTATCTAGCCTTTAACCTAATAGTCTATAGTATTACGCTCAATATTTTTTTTTAAATTCACTGAAAAATTAATTATTATGAAAAGATTAAAAATATTATCATTAGCTCTAGTAGTAGGGTTGCTTTTTTCATGTCAGCCTGCAGTTCAATCTGAACCAGAAGTTGATTTAACGACTTACAATCTGAATCTTGCTACTGCTCAGAAATTTTTCGCCACATTCTCTTCTGAAGATCTTGAAGTTCAAAAACCACTGTTGTGTCCTGGAGTTACGCACTATGCGCCATTTTTAGGTAGTGAACCTGCCAAAATGGATGCCATGCTTGCAAATAGCAAAGGATGGATGGATAATTTCGACGATATTTCTTATGGAGATTCAAAGTGGTTTCCTGGAACTGACGAATCAGGAAAACCAAATGGATCTGTAATGACATCTGGAAGTTGGACTGCAACAAGTGTTGCAACAGGAAATGTTGTTAAAGTAAGTGCATTTCATACATTTGTTTTCAATGCTAAAAATCAAATCCACGAGGTAAGAGATTATTTCGATGCAACAGGAGTTATGGCTGCTGCAATGAAAGTTGATTAATTAAATCACTATCTTTTAAATTCTAATACAAAAGCTCTCCGAAAAAGGAGGGCTTTTTTGTTGGACTAGTTCTAATAGTTTATATATAGCCAGCCCCTCTCAATGAAGTTTATTTGAGCTATCTCAACTACATAATAATACGATCCCGCAGATAAGTAATCAGATGTCCCCATGAAAGTTCCTGCCCAATCATTTTGATAACCAGTTTTCTCGAAAACAATTTGTCCGTTACGATTATAAACATATACTCGGGAGTTAGGATATTTCTCGATATTAATTATTTCCCATTTAGACTCAGGACCATAGACTGTTGGGGTTATTAAAGAGGAAACTTTAACCTGATCCTCTGGAAGTGGACACCCAATACACATTGGGAAGTCAGGATCGCAATAATTCCCTACTCCATCGTAATCATCGTCGGCTTGGTCAGGATTTGCAACATTTGGACAGTTATCATCAATATCTGGAATGCCGTCATTATCGGTATCTCGGGCTTTTACAATAAATGGTGAAGATATTGATGCTGACTCATAAAAAGTTGTGCCTTCAATCAATGCCGTTATATTACATGAACCAACTCCAACTATGATAATTGTAGTACCTGATACAATAGCCACTTTAGGGTTATCACTAACATAAGTTATGTTTCCAGGTCTTGATGTTGTAGGGGGAGTAATTTCAAAGTCATTGTCATATTCAAATTTTTCAGGTACATTGAAATTAGAGAGCTCAGTAGTTCCCTGAATCACATTAACTATCCTATTTGCAGAGGTAGGATTATAAAATTCATTTCCACTTTGTGAGGCACCTATTATCACTTCACCTAAATCAGTGATTGAAAGCTTATTGTCAGTTAAATTACTCGAGCCACTATCATTTTTAGAAATATTTACAGTAAGATTTGAATCTGAGGAGGCGTTGATGGTTAATTCTAAATTATCACTGTACCTAACCTCTAATGGAGGCTCAGGACTAAAACTTATATTTTGGTTTAATTTAACTATATCAAGATAGGAATTGTGTGTTGCAGGTAGATAATTTGGATGATCATTTTCAACAGTAAAATAAGTGATTGATACAATCCCTGTTTGACTATTTGTAACTAAGCTATAATTTCCTAGACTTCCTGAAATTGTTGCTGCAGAGCCTTCAGCTACCTCAATGTATACAGGAGCACCTGATGTCGAGGTTGCAGATATTGGAATTGATGTAAAATCCTTTAAGGGCTTTTCAATCGGTAAATCTGATGGTATAATTACCTGAGAAGATTTGCGAACGTTCAAATAAACTGAAACTCTTTTAAAATCATATTTATCTGATTCTTCAAAATCAGCATAAAGGGCAACCCTTCCGTGGTGATTTAGATCAACTATTCTTCCATCAGCACTTGCAATACTTCTATTTGAAGATCTATATTTGATTACTCCATCAAAGTCAGCATTATATGTAGGCTCTATTAATTCAAACTGCCCAATGGTAATTACCTTGGTGAGAATAGAATCATACCAAGAAACATCAAGTGATCCTTTATTGATGGTCAGTGTAGCAGATGCAGATCCAGCTAGGTATAGATTTGACTCTGAAAGACTGGCAGTTATAATTGAACTACCTCCTTTAATTATTGATACATTATCGTTGTTAATGTTTACTAGTGAGGTATCGTCAATTGAATAGGAAAATATAGCTCCATCAAAGGATTGAGCGGAAAGGGTGAAATCTTGATCGCCAAAACTTTTAGTTACATCATCAAATACAATTTGAGGAATCCCTTTATTAATCTTTAATGTAGTCTGAGCGGTAATTCCGTTATAATTTTCCGAGGGAGCTATACTGACTGAAACTGTAGTTTCGCCAACACCCTCTATTTTTAAATTCGTACCATCCGAGGTAGAGGCTATATTGGTGTCAGAGATAGTGAATGTTCTCACTCCGTTACTACTAGAGTTAACAGTTGGAGTAAAATCTGCATCTCCATAATTATAAATTATTTCTGGAAAATCAATAGTTGGGGTTCCCTTGTTAATGGTAAGATTTATAATCTTTGAAATAGGATTATAATAATCATCGGGAATATGAGAAACGGTTATACTTGTGCTACCTGCTTTTAATACATTTAAAATATTTCCAGTTATACTGGCTTTGGTTCCATCTGCAATTGTGTAAGTAAAATTCGAAGTAGTATTACTATATGATGCGCTTAGAGTATGTTCAAGGTCATCTCCAAAAGTTAATTCAACATGATCTGCATCAATATTAATATCTTTTTTATTGATTGTTAATGTCATATTTCCACTACCTGAAATACAACCACCGTCGTCTTGACTTGCAGTCACTGTAGTAATTCCAGGTTTTAAAATGGTGATTTCACCGCTAGTTCCATCAATTGTTGCAATACTTGTATCAGCAATTGAGTAGGTTATTGGAATTCCTAATTGATTAGATGTAGCTGTTACTGGAGAAATTGGATCTTCAAAAGTTCTAGTTTCATCGTCAAAAGAAATCACTACTGAATTCCCTGAGCATGCTGCTCCCCAGGTGGGGTTAGTTCCTCCAATATTACCAAAATTTGTTATTGGGCTCGGAGCTGTAACTGAAGCAACGCACCAATTAGAAAGATCCTGATTAATTAGGGTTCTATAAAACATCCAACTCATATTTGTCGCACTCGAAGTATCCCAACAACTTAAAGATACACCTCCATTATTGAATTGCTCTGTTCGATCAAACATTTGTGCCATGTTTGTAGCACTCGAAACATCCCATTCGGATAGATCTTGATTAAAAAGACTATTCCTAAACATTGCCCTAAAGTTGGCTACTTTACCAACATCCCAGTCCCCTATATCTTGATTGAAATCATTTGCACCAGCTAAAGAAAAATTATTGGGTCTACCAAACATAAATTCCATGGTTGTAACGTTTGAAACGTTCCAGTTATTTAATGGCTGATCAAATTTAGATGCAAAATAAAACATGTAACTCATATCTGTAACAATTGAAACATTCCAATTATTTATTGGTTGATTAAATTTATATGCATTTTGAAACATTCCTTTCATTTCGGTAACACTCGAAGTATCCCAACTATTAAGTGGTTGGTTAAATTCAGTGGCACCGGCAAAAAGATAATTCATCTTTGTCACCTTACTTGTATTCCAGGTATTGATGTTTTGCTTAAATTCTGATGCTCCATTAAACATTTGAGTCATATCAGTAACCTCTCCTGTGTCCCAAGCACCTAGTGGTTGGTTAAAATTTCGAGCGATATAAAAGGTTTTTATCATCGATGTTACTTTGCTTGTATCCCATATACCTATTGGTTGATCAAATAAATTTGCTCCATTGAACATATTGTCCATATTGGTAACATTTGATGTATCCCAATGAGATATATCTGAGTTGAAAGTATTTTTATTAAAAAATTGATTAGACATATCAGTTACACGGGTAGTGACAATATTATAATTCCCAGCATCAACTTGAGCGTCAACTGTCGCATTATCAACAACCATGTAATTTGTTCCCCCTAATAGATAATTTTGCCCAGTCACAGCTGTTGGTGCAGCAATTATTGTTACACCGTTTCCAGCTAAATATATTTCCTGAGCGAAACCAAGTGTGCTTATTAAAAACAATAGCCCGATATAAAATATATTTCTAATTTTCATCATTTATTGTTTTTTGGTTTGTACTATCAGAATTTGAGATAACCTTTTCTTTCAGATCAATCCTTATCATAAACTCATGAGTTGAACTGTCAATTGAAATGTCATCACTTCCCGATGGGAATTCATATCCATAGCCAAGATGAAGACCCTTGTTTGTCTTAATCTTAAAAAATCCACCAAGTGTATTGTTATTGGTGAAAATTCCACCAAGACTTAGTCTCTCATTATAGTCAACCTCAACGATTCCATTTAAAAGATCAGGTCCCACTCTAAAAGACCTGTATGAGATAGTTGGTTTTATATCAATTTTGTCAGATAAGTTTAAGTTATATCCTCCACTTAAATGAAGTTGAGTGAAGTCTCTATTTCTCATTGCCCACTCATCATTATATCCTAATTTATTAATAAGACCTGGGATTGCTCCACCGATAAAAAATTTATCTGAAACATATGTAAATCCTACCCCTAAAATGGGAGAGAAATAATTCTCCAATGAAGCTAAAGATGCATTGGCATAGGTGTATGATCTAGATATTTTATTTGTATTTATATTGTTTAATAGTGCACCTGCTTTAAGACCTAAGTAAATACTGCTATTATCTCTTACTTGAAGCTCATAACTATAATCAATGGTAGCGAATGTTTTATTCTCTACATATACCCTATCATTTTGAACGGTGAAACCCAAGGTTGCATTTTTTTTCTGCGGTAGATGCAATATTAAAAAATTTGTAATTGGTGCATCTTCAACTCCCACCCATTGCATCCTAGAGTTAAGATTAACTGCTGGACCCTCAATGCCTGTATAGGCAGGATTAAATACACTAAAATTATACCTATTAAATATTACACTTGACTCCTGTGAGAGTAAGGGGTAAGCCAAAGCAATTAATATTATAAAAAATATTCTCCTCAAGATTCGTCTTTGTGTTATCTAATAAATAAAGTATAATACTCACCAATATTTTGAGAATCAAGCACGTGGGGTGTCCGGTCAATCCATATACAAGGATATCCAGTATCGTGATTCTTGTCAGGTACTCCATCACTATCCCAATCATCTGGGATTCCGTCATTATTAGTATCATAGTACATTCCATTTAAATAACCAAGAACGACAATCTTTCCATCTACAAGTTTAATATCCCTTGCTGTTCCCTCGTTAAGCATTACACCGTTTACTGTGGCACCTGGAAGAATATTAAGGTTATCATTAACCCAATATGCTGGCTTTTGAATAATCTCATAATCAGGATCGTTTCCGTTCCAACCATTGATTACCAATTTATTTACTAATCCAGCGGAGTAGACTGCTCCATTATTAGCAACTGTTACACCAAATGCATACGAATCTTCCCATCCTCCAGTCCTTTTAAGTTTCTTCATAGCAGGGATAAATCGAACAGCTGTGGTTACCATTGCATTTGCATTTGAATAGTCTCCACAAAACCTTAAAGCATTAGTTGTAGGATGCATAGCGACATCCTCTACAGTTGCCTCTGGCTCTAAAACGTTAGGAAGATTTAAAACGTGTCTTTGATTATTTATCCAATATGTTGGTACATTTCCATGATGAGCAGGAAATGATGATCCAACATTCACAACATCTCCATTAGGCTTGACCAATAAACCCCAAGAATTACTTGTTCCCGGTGAATTATTATCAAATTTAACACCATTTTCCCAATGGCAAGAAAATGCCTTACTTTGATTATTATTACTGTAATGTCCTCCTACAAAAACCTTATTATTATGAACTGCTATATCATTAGTTTCAGAAAGAAAACCAGGAAGATTAAATTGTTGTACATTTTGACCATCTATTACCCAATAACTGGCAAAAGCTCCAGCTCCGTTGCTCTGTAATGATCCGGTCCATCCACATGCATATATTTTCCCTCCACTAACAGTTATCCCAGTTAGTTCACCAGGGGGATTTAAAATATTTTTTTGGCCGTTTACAAAATATGTCCCACCTTCAACTTCAGAATATCCAGCAACATAAATATCTCTTCCAGGAATTTTCTGTGGGCAATCATTACATATTGTTGGGTCAGGATCAGGATCTACATTATTATCCTCATTATCTATTGCATCTGGAATATTATCATTGTCATCGTCAGTATCTTGATTATCTCCTGTTCCATCACCATCACTATCTTGAGTCTCTCCTGGATCTTCTGGAAAAGCGTCTTGAGTATCGGGAGTCCCATCATTATCATCATCATTATCTAAATTATTATTAACTCCATCATTGTCAGTATCCTCGTGGGCATGGAGATTACCTTGAATATTAGTTATAGAACTATTTACTTGGTCAATTACAACATTAAGATCACTTACTTGGGTTAGTAAATTATTTAACTCTCCCGTAAGGTCCCCAGTAGAAGTTATCATCTCACCAACATAATTATTTAATGTCCCTAAGTCTTGTTCAACATTATCAACTTCGCTAATTAGATTAGAAAGAGACTCACTTGTTTGAGCAATCACATCTTTATTTTCGGATACTTGTTCGGTCAAGTCCTCCGTTAATGTTTTGGTTAAGTTTTTTTGTTCAACAATCTCTTCTGTTAAAGATGTAACTCTTGTCATTAAACTATCAATTTGGCCTCTGAGGCCTAGATTATCGAATTGTAAATCATCAATTGTTTCACAGCTGTTGGATAAATACACGGAAACAATTAAAAAGGAATAAATAAATATCTGAATAAATTTTTTCATATTTTTAGGCAATATGTTTACTGTAAGGAATTTAGCGGCTAATTTATTGATTTTTTTCTTATATCAAAACGCCTTATCCCAAAACCTCAATTCCCAATGGAACATTTTTATTGGTGGAAACTCAGTAGACTTGTTCCCAGCTGGAGCAGGAAATGACGCGCCATATTACCCACAAGGGGAAATTTTTGAAGATTTTTTAAATGTTGGAGATCACTGGAATTCAAGTGGAAGTTCAGTTTCCATATCAAAATCGTTTTTTAGAACATTTGCCCTGGGTGTAAATTTATCTGTTAATAATATTACCAAAATTGAAGGTTATAGTAATATTGATTACCCATATTATGCAGGAGAAGTATTTGCAAAAAAAACCTTTAGAACAAAGAAAAAATTACAGCCTTATTTAAAGGTTGGTTATGGTATTACAGGAATCGATAGAGGAATTTTTGGTGATACAATAAGTTTTAGTCAGTACTTTTCAAGGACAATTTCTCCTGGAATAGGAATTCAAATTAAACTCACAAAAAATATAGGAATTGAATTACAGTCCTCATTCCAAAATGCAGTTGATTTTAAGGGAATCAAACATTTTAGGCATCAAGCTGGAATATATTTAGCTGCTGGAAATAGAGACAAAGATGATGATGGAGTTTTCAACAGAAAAGATAAATGTCCAAAAATACCAGGTTCAGCTGAACTATTCGGATGTCCTGACTCGGATGATGATGGGGTAGCAGATCCAGATGACAATTGTCCGAATGAAATTGGGACCATTGAAAACAATGGGTGTCCAGAAAAAATAGAAGAATTAGAGCAAACCCAAATTTTAACCGATCAATCCAGTAGCTCAATCTCAGAAAAGATCTCGACTACTTTGGAGGATTCAGGTGAAGGTTTAGTTGAAACAGAAAAAGTCACTGGAAATGATCAAGCTAGTGAAAGTGAACAAATTTTATCGATTTATTTTCCCGCAGACAGTTACAGAATTTTAGGAAGAAAAACCTATGATATTCTTGCTGATGTTAGAGATTATCTTACTTCTAAAATGGATAAGTATATAATACTTCAAGGTTATGCCTCTGGAGAGGGAGATGAAGAATATAACTTAGAATTGTCAAAATCGAGGGCCAATGCAGTAAAAGAGTATTTAATATTCCTTGGTATTGAACCCATTAGAATTGAAGTAAAAGCTTTTGGAGCTAGTGGCTTTGTTAATGAACAAAGTTCAGAGAAAGAAAGACTATTCAATCGACGGGTAGAAATAATATTTAGATAACTTTTAAAATGCTAAATAACTTAAGCGTTAAATAACCTAAGAATCTCCAAGAGGTTTAATTCTTCTTTAAAATTAACTGTAAAATTAACTCTAGTTTAAATTCTCAGTAATAAAATCTACTACACCTTGGCCAGAATTATCAATAATTCCAATTCTTGGAGCATATACAACATTTTTTATTTTCAAAGAGTCTGCTCTTTCCTTAAGAACTTTTGCGTGTAATGGGTTGTGATGAAAATCTGCAATATTTTTTGGTTTTCTGTTTTTTCCTGGATTGTAAATAAAAATTGGTGGATCGTTAGCATCCATTTTTTCAAAAAAATCAATCTCTAAAATATAGTTTTCATCAAATGATCTTTTCATCCATTTTTCAGTATCCATTTTTCCAAGATACTTTTCAAAAATAGATTTTAAGTATGCCTGGTCAACATTTGCCATGTTTTTCCATCTATTTAGATTCAATGAATGGGCAGCTGCCATTCCAATAATACAAGAAACTTTTGTAGACTCCCTTAAAATTGGATCAGGACTATTTTTATCTGACATATCATCTTGAAGTCCAATCCATAATGATGAAGTTGCACCAGCAGATGAACCCATCAGTGCTACTCTATCTTTTAATAAATTATATTTTTCACTATTAAACCTTAGAAATTGTAATGCTCTTTTTGCGTCATTTAAAGATGAAAATAAGAAGTCTTCATTATTCTTGAATGAATAATCTATTGTAGCAAATGAGATATTATTTTTGAGTAGCTTTTTAACTCTCTTAAAATTATTTTTACTGTATGCAGCATTCTTACTTCCAGCACCAAATCCTCCGCCATGAATATAAATAACAAATGGAGATTTTGATTTGCTATCAGCTATCCATAAATCTAAAGTGTTTTTCTTATCTGGGCCATAACTAATATTTTTATAAACTTTATAGTTATCAGCTTTAATTACTGAATCAATGTTAACTCTTTTTCTTTGTGAAAAAAGCATTAAAGAATTAAATATAAAAACACATAGAACAAAGTTTCTAATCATTCTGTGATCTGTTAATTAATTAAATTGAAAAAAAGTAAAGTTAATTTCCCCTTCCTGTTTTTCTTATTGATCTCGCAGCACTCTTAATTTTACCGGGCTTAATTTTTTTGTTGCTTTTATTAGTTGAAGAAACTTTCACTTTGCTATTACCAAAATATTTACTGCTCATAATATTTGTTTAGTTAATAAGTAAATGTAACACTTAATAATGTTAATTCAATATTTATATATCTACAGCATTGACTCAAGCCTTTCCTCCATTTCATCCTCCAATTGATGATAAAAATCAATTCCAGTTAAGGTTTCAATCAAATCAACAGTCACTTTATAGTTTTTGAAAGATTCAAGTTTTTTATTTGGCATCAGGTAGGCTGTCATTTTTTCCATCTTTGCATTATAGATAATTTTATAAAAAAGATTTGGAACTGAAACTTTATTTTTCGTTCCAATCGAATTTAAACCGTTACTCAATACCCCTCCTGTAGTGACATATATTTCATTTTTTTTTGCCAAAAACCTGACGTGCTCCTCTAGTTTTCTCCACTCCTGCCCATTAAAATTTCTATTTTGAGGAGATATGTTAGACATGTATGAAGCCTCTATTACTGATATTGAATCCATTTTCATATCAGCAGCTGGGACAAGATGACCTCTATCATATCCAGAGTTAGTATAATCAGAATGATTTGCAGATCCCGTAGAAACCTTTTTATCAACTATATAATATTTTTTTCTAACTTTTTTTCCATTTAACATCTCTGAATTCAGCTTGTAGTGAACCCACTCTGCTTGCTCGTGATCTTCTAAATAGGATAGAGAGTAATAAGTATGTTCAATGTACTCTCCTTTAGATTTTGGCAAGAATTTTAATTGGCCTATGCAGATAAATGGAATAAAAAAAAGAATCAGCTTTTTCATACTTACACAATTTAAAAAAAAATGAACCAAATTTAAACTTTCGTTAAATGACATTAGTAAAGGCTTTTTTAGTTTTGGCAATTGCTGGAGACAAAATGATTTTTGATATATACACTTATTAATTTTAAATTAGAATCCTAATTCGTTAAACTCTGATGGAAAGAAATGTTTTTGGCGAGCCTCTTGAGATTTGTTGTACAAATCCTATGACAGGGTATTATAGAGATGGCTCATGTAAAACTGATATTGAAGATACAGGTACTCATACAGTTTGTGCTATTATGACTAATGATTTTTTAAGATTTTCTGCTTCCATGGGAAATGATCTAATTACACCAAT
This sequence comes from uncultured Bacteroidota bacterium, assembly GCA_902590705.1. Lineage (GTDB taxonomy): Bacteria > Bacteroidota > Bacteroidia > Flavobacteriales > Flavobacteriaceae > UBA8316. The sequence goes on from CACIXU010000001.1 coordinate 244,604, forward strand.
ACCATATTATCAATTTCCTGGATTAAAAGAAGGGGACAAATGGTGCTTATGTGTAAATAGATGGATAGAGGCTGAAAAAGCAGGAAAAGCTCCGAAATTAATTTTAGAAGCGACTCACGAGAAAACTTTAGAGTACACTAAATTAGATTTACTTGTGAAATATGCTTTTTTAAAATAATATTAAAATTGAATTATGTTTAAACATCCAAGTATTATCAAGAAAAAATTTAATTTTCATATTAATTTGATTATTACAATTTTCTTATCCTTTGTTTTATCATGTGAATTTAACAAACATGAAAAGGTCTCAGAAATAAAAAAACCAAACAGACCCAACATACTTCTTTTAATGTCCGATAATCAATCTGCTGATCATTTAGGATGCTATGGAGATAGATCTATCAAAACAACTCATATTGATAAGCTAGCTAAAGAAGGGGTCATTTTTAAAAATGCATACTGTTCGGCACCTTCATGTTCTCCAGCCAGAGCCTCCATGCTTACTGGTAAGGATATTTGGAACTTGGGTGAAGCGGCTAACTTGTGGAGTAGTTTTCCAAAAGTTGAAGTTTATACAAAACTAATGGAGGAGTCTGGCTATCATGTTGGAATTGAGGGAAAAGGATGGGGTCCCGGTGATGAGAGTGTAACTGGTTGGAAGCAAAATCCAGGTGGAGTTAGATACGATTCTTTTGAAGATTTTTTTAATGAGGTTGAAAAAGGTCAACCTTGGATGTATTGGTATAGTAGCAGAGACCCTCATCGACCCTATAAAAAGGAGGAATGGAAAAAATCAGGTATTCATCTCGATTCAATAAATGTCCCGCCCTACCTCCCTGATATTTACGAGGTCAGAAAAGATATAGCTGATTATTACAATGAGATTCAAAGATTTGACGTAGAAGTAGGCTCTTACATTTCCTTACTCAAAGAAATGGGGCAGGTTGAAAATACAATTATTATTGTTTGTAGTGACAATGGTTGGCAAATGCCAAGAGGTTTGGCCAATTTATATGATTTTGGAACTAAAATTCCATTAATCATATCCTGGCCAGAGTTTTTTCCACCTGGACGAGAGGTGGATGACTTCGTTAACATAAAAGACTTTGCCCCAACCTTTCTGGAGGTCTCTAATATTCCAGTTCCTAAAGATATGAACGCAAAAAGTTTTTTAAATATACTAACCTCAAAAAAGCAAGGAAGAATCGATCCAAAAAGAGATCATGTAATTATGGCTAGAGAGCGACATGCATTTGTCAGAAAAGGTGGGTTAGGTTACCCTGGTAGGGCCATCAGAACTGAAAATTATTTATATATAAAAAATTACGAGCCCGATAGGTGGCCTGCTGGTGACCCCCCTTTGTATGGAGATGTTGATGCTCACATGTTGCACTATGAATCACCAACAAAATTATACATGTTGAAAAATAAAGAATCTAAAAAGGTTATGCCACTATTCGATCTAGCTTTTTCTAAAAGACCTAAGGAAGAACTTTATGATTTATTGAATGACCCTTTCCAGATGAATAACCTTGCTAATGTCGACAAATACAAACCAAACCTAGAAACCTTGTCAAATCGACTAAAATCATACTTGGTAAAAACACAAGATCCAAGGGAATTGGGTCAAAAATTAAATTGGGACAACGCACCATATTATAAAGACAGGGACAAAAAACCAAGACCTTCAAAAAAGGCCAGAGAAATGCTTGGACTCAAGGAAGAATACAGCTATTTAAACTAATAGTGTATTCATTTTAGAAAACAAATGATATTGGATCTTGAGGATAGTGAAAGCATTAAAAACATCTAATTATTGAGCAGTATTTTGATCCTGAGAAAAACAATCTTAAAATACAGTAAATGAGAAATAAAAAAAGTGAATAGGTTTTTATTTTTCATTTTATTAAAATGTAGGATCATTTTTTTCAATTTTCAAATCCTTAAACATGAAACTATTTTTACTTATTTCAAGTTTTTTCTTGCTCTCAATATTTAATCCATTTATTTTTATAATCTTAGTTTTTATGTAAGGATATAACTCCTCAAAGTTCTCATTTTTCATTTTCGAGTTAAAATCTGAAAAAATAAAAAGTGAGTCATAATCTTTAAGATGAGAATCTTTAATTAATAGTTGATCTATTTCTATTTTATTAGGCATGTAGCATGTATATCCAAAATCATGTAGTCCCGAATTTTTTCCAGAGAATAGACTAAGAGTTGAGGATTTTGTTTTTGATGGAATAAAGACACAATTTTTAATTTTAAAATCACCATTCCAAGTACTTCCATAATCTTGACGAAGGCTAACTAAATTTTCACCTCCTATTGTTGAGTCTTCAACAAGAAACTTTCCAAAACCAATTAATTTTATCCCCATATATCCTAGAGTGGAATTGCGAATGGTTGCATTATAAACTCCCATATGTGCGTCAAATCTGGATAAAGTACAGTTTTCAAAAAACAAATTCTTGCAATAGTTAGATCCAAAAATTCCCCAATAAGTTTCATTATTAATATCATTTGTTTGTCGACAATTTTTAAATAGTACATTATTAGAACTGATTACAGATAAATCATATGACCCTCTGGACACAAGTTTTCCAGCATTTCCAATTTTTTGATACGTTTTGTGTCCTGTCAATAAACAATTTTTAATTTTAACATTTGAGGCATTTTTTATACTAATGAAACCTTGATAAGGAGTACCGTGATTTCCCTCCCCTTTTACAAAATGTTTTAAATTATTTATTTCAACATTAGATCGATTAACTAAAATATTTCTGGAATAGTAGGGATGATTTTCTTCCTCTACCTGATTTGCTATTGTTATAAATTTACCTCCTTGAATTTCTAATTTTTCCTGGTCAATTAAAAATAAATTCATTTCAGAAATATTCTTAAAATCCCATATTATTGGAGTGTTTTCATTTACATTACCATTTTTATCTATTAAAAATATATCAGTTTGTTCCTTACCATTATTTTGATTTAACCCATATCTTATGTACATCCTAACATTGTTGTCAATTACTTTAACTAAGGCTGCTTCATTAATTTTGATGTTTATCTTTTTTTGTCCTTTTTTAATTGATTTAATATGATTTATTTTAAAAGAAGGTTTTTTAGATCTTACCTCAAAAATAGAGGATGTATAATCATCAACATTCGTGTCATCAATTATAAACGTAGCATCACCAAAATCAGTATTAGTACTAATTATTGCTGAGACTTTCTTTCCAGTAATGTTGTATAATGCATCATCATCAGCTTTTACATCAAATCCATAGTGGTTAGCAACTTCATGGGTAGCTTTAATAAAAATAGCATCATCTGAAACACCATCCCCAATAGCCCCAAGATCACTGTAGTTTATAACTCCTTTTTTTTTAATAAGATTTAAATCTTGACGATTTAAGTTTATTATCAATTCATTGTGTACATCCGAACTGACTTGGGTTGAATTTTCATTTACATAGAAGTAGGATTCACCGGTTTGTATTTTTTCATTTTTGTTATGATCATGAGAGCTACATCCACAAAACCACAAAAGGATTAATATCGGGATGGAAAATTTCAACTTTTTCAAAGATGTTTTTTTAAAACTTTCGATTATAATAAACATACCAAAATATATAATAAAAAACTCTCTTAAAAAAGTAATAATTAATATTCCAAGAATTATTAGATAGGATTTAATAAAGGTATTTTTTTCTAACTCCTTGATGTTAGTGAGCCAATGTCGGGATTTGAACCCGAGACCTCTTCCTTACCAAGGAAACGCTCTACCCCTGAGCTACATCGGCAAAAAAAGAGCGGGAGACCGGGTTCGAACCGGCGACATTCAGCTTGGAAGGCTGACGCTCTACCAACTGAGCTACTCCCGCATTATATAAATACTAAGATCTACAAATAAATTTAAAATTTCAAATTTTGTCTTGTGGGGAGAGCAGGATTCGAACCTGCGAAGGTAAAACCAACAGATTTACAGTCTGTCCTCGTTGGCCGCTTGAGTATCTCCCCCAAACTTAGTAATTTATAAGAGCCGATGGAGGGACTCGAACCCACGACCTGCTGATTACAAATCAGCTGCTCTAGCCAGCTGAGCTACATCGGCATCTTTAATACTAAAATCTGTAGCGTTTTCTAAAAAATTTATGACTATTAAAATATAGCCATTTAAATATTTACAATAACACACCACTAACTTAATAATTAAAAGACCTTTAATTCGGTGGCAAATATAACATCATTTGATATTAATACGAAAATAAACTAAGTGTAAAGGCTTTAATATTTATTTCATAGAACGTTAAATCTATGTAATTTTTACTAGAATTATCGGCTAAGAAATGAATAATGATCTAAAATTCAATGCGCTCTTAACAATTTAAGATGAAAGATGGAGAAACTAAATTTCAAATTAACTAATTAATTAGCTTGAGAGTCTTTGCTTTTCTTTATGTTTTTTTAGAATTCTTTGAGCTGAGTCTGCAGCTAAATTTATAGCTTCCTCGAAACTCTTAGCCTTCTTCTTCACTACGACATCATCTCCTGGAATTCCAATTTTTAATTCAGCAAGCTTGTTGATCCTGTCATTCGTATTTTCAACCTTGGTGTAAACAAATACATCAATAATATTCAAATAAAACTGACTGATTTTTTTGATTCTTTTTTCTGCAAATTCAATTAATTTGTTATCAGCATTATAATTAACAGATTGAAAATTAATATTCATTATAATTGTTTTACTTTTTTAAATTTTTTCCTCTTGGGTGGGCTTTGTTATATATCTCTTGTATCCTTTTCAAGCTACCATGAGTGTATACCTGCGTTGCTGCAACACTCTCATGCCCCAACAACTCTTTGACAGCGTTTAAATCTGCACCGTTATTCAATAAATGAGTTGCAAAACTATGACGCAAAATATGGGGGCTTTTCTTAACCTTAGTTGACACCTTACTAAAATAATAATTTACAGTTTGGTAAACAAATCCCTCATTGAGTTTTCTACCGGAAGGCAAACAAAAAAAATAAATTTGATCAATTTGATTAAAAATTTTATTTTTTTCTTTTAAATAAATTCTTAATGAAGAAATCATCTCGGGTAATAATGGAATAAGTCGTTCCTTATTTCGTTTACCTTTTACTTTAATGAACTTTGAATCTAAATCTACAGCAAATGTTTTGAGATCAATTAATTCTTTCCTTCTAATCCCAGTGTAGTATAAAACCGTAATAATTGTTTTTTCAAGAATTCCTCGATAATCTTGGGAAAATAAATCACCATTCAACAGTTGAGAAACCTCATCAATTGAAAAAGGAACATTAATTTTTTTCGAAGCTTTCAGGGGTTTGTGGAGTTTAAGGGGTGAAACTTTAATTGTTTCAGTCTTGAGTAAAAAATTATAATATGATCTTAAAACAGAAATTTTTCTATTTATTGTTCTGTTACTATTTTGCATCTCTACTAAAGAAATTATCCAGGATCTAATGTGAAAATATTCTACTAAATCTATAATCTCTAAGTTGAAATTTTTGAAGCAATAATTTTGAAAATCAGATAAATTTTGTTTATACGCTACACAGGTATGAGGAGAATATTTTTTTTCGTGATTAATATAATCCAAAAAGTGATTTATAGACATAAAAAAACCTTGTAAATCAAAGTTAGGTAACTTATTAATTACAACGAGTAATACTTTTAAATAAAATCTTATAGATTCTCTAAGTCCCTCAATCGCTGAATATATACAGCTTTTTTTATCTTATCACGGTTTCTTACCGAGGGCTTAATAAATTCTTTTCGAGTTCTTAACTGACGCATCCCACCTGTTCTATCGAATTTTCGTTTAAAACGTTTTAATGCTCGATCAATATTTTCTCCGTCTTTAACAGGTATAATTAACATGACTTGTTTTATACTTTAATAATTGTCTGCAAATATAATGATAGAAAAATAATATCAAATCAAAATTTAAACTTAATTATTTAAGTAAATTTCTTGAAATTACTACCTTTTGGATTTCGCTAGTCCCCTCACCAATTGTACATAACTTCGAGTCTCTTAGAAATTTTTCAACTGGAAAATCCTTAGTAAACCCGTAACCACCATGAATTTGAACTGCCTCGTTAGCAATTTTTACGCAGGCCTCAGAGGCAAATAACTTAGCCATTGCACCGATTTGAGTTACATTTTTACCTTGATTTTTATCATTTCCAGCCTGAAAAGTAAGAAGCCTAGCAGCCTCAATCTCCGTTGCCATCTCAGCTAGTTTAAAACCTATACCTTGAAAGTGACCAATAGGCTTACCAAACTGTTCACGTTCTTTAGAGTATTTAACCGAGGCATCAAATGCTCCCATAGCAACCCCAAGCGACAAAGCAGCAATTGAAATTCTTCCACCATCAAGAATCTTCATGGATTGTATAAAACCGTCTCCAACAGGACCAAGACGATTACTATCTGGTATGATACAATTATCAAAGACTAATTCTGCTGTCTCAGATGCACGCATTCCCAATTTATTCTCAACTTTTCCAGAACTAAAGCCAATCGTTCCCTTTGGAATAACGAAGCTAGTCATGCCATGACTATCTCCCTTTTCGCCATTTCGAAAAATTACAACAGATAGGTCACAAGATTTACCATGTGTAATAAAATTTTTAGTTCCATTAAGTACCCAGTGATCTCCTTCTTTTTTTGCAGTTGCATTCATTCCTTTAGCGTCAGATCCAGTACCTGGCTCGGTCAAACCCCAAGCTCCAAGCCATTCTCCAGTCGCTAATTTTGGAAGCCACTTCAACTTTTGCTCTTCATTTCCAAAAAGATGGATGTGTTCAGTAGCTAAGGAATTGTGTGCCGCTATGGAGAGACCAATTGAGGGGTCAACCTTTGATATTTCAATTATAATAGATATATATTCTTGATAACCCATTCCAGCTCCACCATATATTTCTGGAATAAGTACACCCATGAATCCAAGTGAACCAGCTTTTCGAAGGACCTCCAATGGGAAATATTGGGCTTCATCCCATTCCATATAAAAAGGACGGATGTACTGCTCAGAGAATTCTTGAGCAGAATCTGTAACCATTTGTTGGGTCTCGTTTTGATTGACCTTTAAGATATTGTCAAGTTGAATCATATAATTATTAAAGTCTACAAATATAAGCTTATTATGTTTATTTTCAATAAATGAAAATCTGCTATTTTCATTAAATTTTTATTAATAGCATTTGGGTTTACCTAAAGAAATAGGTTTAAAATAATTCTAGGTTTTACTTAGCAAAGTAACCTATTTAGAATGTCTGCTCATGAATTATCGCTTATCCTTCCAGTAGCAGAAATATAGCGATTTAACTCCTCTTTAACACTTGGGTAAAGGATCATCAAACCAATCATATTAGGAAAAACTAGAGCAAGTATCATTGCATCTGAAAAAGTCCAAACAGCGGACATATCACCTGCGGCACCAATCACAATAAAAATCAAAAATAAAATTTTGTATGAAAGATCAGCAAACTTACTTTTTCCAAACAAAAAAATCCATGATTGCAATCCATAATATGACCAAGAAATCATGGTAGAAAAAGCAAATAATACAACCGCTAAGGTTAAAAATGGACCAGAAAAAGAAATGTATTTTGAAAAAGCTGCAGTTGTTATACCTGCACCTTCAACAACAGCTCCATCAATTATTACTTTACCACCAACACCACCATATTCAAATATGGTACTATCTCCATTAAATATAATAATAACTAGTGCAGTCATAGTACAAATCACAACTGTATCAATGAATGGTTCTAATAATGCGACTAAACCCTCTGAAGCTGCATAATTTGTCTTAACGGCTGAGTGAGCAATAGATGCTGATCCCGCTCCGGCTTCATTGGAAAATGCTGCTCGCCTAAAGCCTGTAATTAAAACCCCTAAAAATCCTCCAAGACCAGCTTGTGGATTAAAAGCTTGTTTAAAAATCATTCCAAAAGCATCATCAACATAGTTAAAATTTGAAATAATGATGTATAGACAAGCCAATAAATAAGTTAAAGCCATAAAAGGGACAATTTTTTCTGTGACTGAGGCAATTCTCTTAATACCTCCAATGATTATAATTCCAACAAAAATCATCATAATTATTCCTATGATAGTTCTTGCGCTTCCACCGGTAAACCCAAAAGAATTGACTAACTGCATTGCAGCTTGGTTAGACTGAGCAGCATTTCCACCTCCAAAAGAAGCGCCAATACAGAGTACAGCAAAAATTATTGCAAGAATTTTTCCAATTTTAGCAAAGCCACGTTCTTCAAGTCCTTTAGACAGGTAATACATTGGCCCCCCATAAACAGTACCTGCCTTATCAATATCTCTATATTTGACTCCTAAAGTACATTCTACAAACTTTGTTGACATTCCTAGTAAACCACATAAAATCATCCAAAAAGTAGCTCCTGGCCCTCCAACGGCAATAGCTAATGCAACGCCAGCAATATTTCCATTGCCAACAGTCCCAGAAACGGCAGTTGCCAATGCCTGAAAATGACTAACTTCACCCTGTTCTACTTTATCTTGAAGGTGCTTTTTTTTATTTAAGTCATTTCCAAACTCCCTTGTATTTAAATGGTCTAAAGCAGCATAGCTTCCAGTTACCGTCCGAATAGCTAAAGGGATTCTTCGAATATTTACAAAGTTAAAGTAAAGGGTAAAAAATAATGCGCCACCAACCAGCAAGAAAATAATTGTAGGAATTGAAGTCCCAGGAAAACTATGCAAAACAATTCCTCCCCACCAATTTGCTATAGGAGTAAAAGCTTCATTTATTTTGTCATCCAAGCCCATCTGTTGAGCAAAGCTGACTTTGGGGAGATTAAAAAAAATAAAAAAACTAATTAATTTAAATAAATTATCTTTTCTATTCATTGAAAAAGGATTGTTTACATTATGTTAAAAGCAAAGTAAAGTAAAACTAATTCAAATCAAAAATGGAATTTATTTTTTAAAGACCTTTTTTGAAATTAATTATTAAACACTCTAGCTTTATTGAAAAATAATGAATCATTATTTCTAAAATGGTTTATAAGTCGAATACAGAAGTTCTTTTAGTGTAAATCATATCTTTTAATTTAAGCCAGAATGCTAATGTAAGATATATTATAAAACCACCGATTACGGTAGTGAAGGATGCATATATAAAAAAAAGACGAACACTCTTAACCTTAATGCCTAAAGTATCAGCTAGCCTTGAACAAACAGTGAAACCATGTTTCTCAAAAAAATGCCGTAATGAGATAAACCGATTCAAGTATTTGTTGAGTTATTGCATTATATTAAAAAATTAAACGTATTCTCCGTCCCATTCCAAAAAACCGCCTAAAAGATTTTTTACAACTCGAAAACCATAATGTTTCATTATTTGACAGGCCTTGGAACTTCTAGCACCAGAGCGGCAATAAACGTAGAAATTTTTTGAATTATCTAATGCTAATATTTTTTCTAAAAAATCTTTAGGTTTATTAATGTCTATTAAGGTAGCATTGGGTATGTGTCCAGCATTATACTCCTCTAGAGTGCGTACATCTAATATAAAACTATTATTATCAGATTCTAACTCAGACTTCCATTTATTTTGTGATAAGTCCATTTTTTATTTCAAAAATAAGTTTAAAATAACCTAAGAAAAAATTTGTCAGATTTTTTTATTTTTTTATATTTGTTTATACAATATTTGTATACACAATGGATGGTTATTTAGAAATTGCTAAAAATACAGTTGTTGGAATGCTTATGGCAGGTAACAAAGCTGAGCAATATTTAAATGCAACTTTGAAACCTTTTGACATATCACTTCAGCAGTTCAATGTACTAAGAATTCTTCGAGGACGCAAAGGAAAAGCTGCAAATTTAAATACTGTTCAACAAAGAATGATTCATAAAATGAGTAACACAAGTCGATTAATTGATAAATTAATAGAAAAAAAATTAGTGGAGAGGAATATTTGTGCTGATAACAGAAGAAAAATTGAAATATTCATTACTAAGAGTGGTCTAAATTTATTGAGTAACCTAGATAATAAAATTCA
>CACIXU010000002.1 GCA_902590705.1 uncultured Bacteroidota bacterium
TAATTTAAGAGGCAATAAGGTTGATCAATATATAGATTTTGTTTTTGAAGGAAAGGATGGAAAATGGGGAGCAGACGATGATACTGATATTGAATATATGTATCAACACCTACTATACACAAATAAAACATCAAAATTAACCGGACAGCAAATTCGTGAAGGATGGTTAAAACATATAAAACATGAAGAACAAAACTATTTGTGGGTCTCAAATCAAAGAGCTCTAGATTTAATGATTAGCGGAATAGTGCCTCCTGAAACAAGCGATCCAAAAAAAAATCCAGACTTTGATATGATTGACGCTCAATTAACTACTGAAGTATTTGGATTTTATTCACCTGGCAGACCAGACTTTGCTGTTGAAATGGCTGAGCTTCCAATTCAGACCACTGCTAGGTTTAATGCAGAATGGATTTCAAAATTTTATGTTTCTATGTATTCTCTAGCGGCTAATTCTGATCCAAACCTCAGTACTAAAGAAAATTTATTAATCATCGCGGAAAAATCTAGAGATCAACTACCAAATGATTCATATGCCTCAAAAATGTATGATTTTGTAAAAGAACAATATAATAAAGGTCTCGAATGGGAAACAATAAGAGATAATGTTTATGTAAGATATCAAGTCGATGAAAAAGATGGATATGATATAACCTCAAGAAATTTGAGGTGTAATGGATGTTTTGCAGCTGGAATAAATTTTGCTGCAAGTTTAGTTAGTTTATTTGCCGGTGAAGGAAATTTAAAAGAAACTATAAAACTGGGATCTCTTATGGGTTGGGATTCTGACAACCCAACAGCAACATGGGGGGGGCTCATTGGTTTTATGATCGGTAAAGATGGAGTTGAAAAAGCTTTTGATAAAACCTTTTCTGAGGAATATAATATCCATAGAACTAGACAGAATTTTCCAAATGGAGTAGATAACTTTTCAAATATGGCCAATTTAGGGGTTTTCATTACGGATAGAGTAATTCAGGATGAACTAGGAGGTGGGATAGACTTAAATAAAAATATTTGGTACATACCAAAATTAAATTGAATCCTGTAAATATTTCATAAACTCTATTTAAACATCATTTTTCTAAAAGATGTTTGTTAAACCAATTTATTCTAATACTATCTAAGTCAGGTAAATTAATCGCTCCCTTAAAACTAGGTCCATGCCTGGCATTCTTTATTTCTATTAATTCACTTTCTACTCCATACTTTTTTAGAGAGTCTAACATGATCAATGAATGAAAAATTGGAACTGTGATATCTTTATCACCGTGCATAAATAATACTGGTGGATCATCTTTTGAAACGTGAGATATAGGCGATGCCTCAAATGCAATTTTATATTCACGAGATTGTTCTTTAATTATTTCATTTCCCCTTACTCCAAGATAAATAGATCGTTTATTAGAAACATTATTTATGAATGTTGTCACTGGTGCCCTTGCAATAACAGCTTGAACTTTAGAGCTTTTCCGATTAATAAAGTCCGAATTTTCTTTATCTTCTTTTCCATCAAGTACACCTAACATAAGAACAATATTTCCTCCAGATGAACCACCAATAGCACCAATCTTATCAGGATTAATATTAAATTTTTTCGCATGATACCGTATGAATTTCACAGCTCTTTGTGCATCTTTAATTGGAGCAGGAAATTTAAACCTAGGAGTTGCACGGTGATTGATTGTGAAAATAGTAAAGCCATTTTTGAGAAGTCCCTCACATTCTAATTTTACGTGTCCTTGATGATTTAAAGGTTTAGCACTAAGTGACAAAGGCCTATTCCATCCACTTCCCGAAATGTGAATAAGTCCTATGCCGTTTGGATTCTTAGGGTAATGTATATCCATTAATAAAGCTAACCCAGAATACATTCCATAAATTACATTTCTATGAACTTTCTTTGCACCAATTTCAGGTTGACCAAATGAGACTACAGGGATCGTCAATAAAAGAAGGATAACCTTTTTCATATAAAATTGTTTAGTCTTAATAATATCAAACATAAAGAATTTAGCTTTAAAATGAAATGGATTAGTATTGCTAGTTAAATGTATTTTCTAGCTTTTTTTAATTAAAAAAGCCCTATTTAAAGGAGGACTTTATCAAACAAACTAGTCTATGGTTAACATTAACTATTAATACACCCAATAGACCAAATTATACTGAAAAGGTTCAATTTTCTGTTGACTAAGGCATGAAAAGCTCTAACAATCAGATATTTACACAAATTGTTTAAATGCCAGTCTTGATCAATTTTTAAGAATGAGCCGGTACAATAACTTATTATTTACAATTATCTTTTCACTATTTTTATTAATTCTAATTACAAATTACTGTAAATCAATAGATTATAAGTTTTTTATGTTAAATTTGTTTAAAAATATAAATTATGAAAGCTTTAAATCTAAGCAACAGCTGTGTAAATTGCGATAATCTTGTTTTTACTTCAATGACATGTGGAGTTCACCAAATTGATGTAAGCGAGAAATATACATGTAGTGAATTTGAAGATACTACTTCAGAGGCATAAGAATTATTTTTGAATTTACTAATATTACGATATAAATTGCAATAGATCCTATTCTTTGTAAAATAATATTTTAAGTCAATTTTTTTTACAACAAATAATTTTTCGAATAATTATACACCCTGGCCTATAGTCATAGTTGTCCGTTATTGGACCTGTCTTTGAAAATAGATTAAAATTTAATCATAACCAGTTTTAAGAACTATAAGCTCATATACTCTTCAATTTCTTAATAAATGAAATAAATATTTTATTTTTAAATTGGTTATAATTCTAAAACTAGATTTTGATTTTATTATATATACATTTAGATTGGAAAATTCCATACTTTAGTCAATCATTAATCTTAAACTATTTAAAATGAAAAAATTAATTTTGTCACTACTATTTTTTTGTACTCTGAGTATAAATGCCCAGTACTGTCTTTTCTTTGACATTAAAGTTGATGAACCAGAAATGGTTGTATCTGCAATGAATGAACTTATGAATACTGACTGGGGAAAAAGTTTAGAAGCTACAAAATCGTTATTTACTTATGGCCCAAACGGAACTATTGAGGCTACTCATTCCATTCAATTTTGTTTTCCCGATGAAGCAGCTTTTGAAAATGCATTCTCCTCATACGGTCAATCAAGAGAAGCTCAATTAATTTGGGAACGTAAACTTCAAGGATTTTCAGAAGATATTTCTCAATCATTAAATACACCAATCTGGTATAATGGAGAAGATTGGGCTGAGGATAATGTTTTTATGATATATCAATTGGAAGTTTCAAACCCATCTTTGTATCTTAAGGAATTTCAATCTTTATCTAAGAAATTAGCAAAAAAATTAGGAATCGAGGGTAATTCATATGGTATAGCGATTCCAATTGTAGGGAAAAATTCTGAATTTACTCATTTTGTTTGGCAAGGATATCCTGACATCAAAACTGCTCTTTCCATAACTAAATCCATGTTTTCAGACCCTTTATTTGCAGAGTTTTCTAAAAAGGTTTCTGGCTCGAGAAAAGTTATAAATACTCTGATGAGTATTCGTGTTATGGACTTTTAAATTTCAATTTTTAATAAATTATTTACCCTCCCAAGTGGAGGGTTTTTATTTGATATACAGTTTTTATGAAAAGGCTAAAGGCAATAGTTTTAGGAGCAACAGGAGCTACAGGACAAGAACTGGTAAAGTTATTATTAAATGATCCCAATTTCAGTAAAGTCTCAATATTTGTGAGAAAAAAGCCTAGGATTAAGCATGAAAAGCTTACAACTTATGAAATAGATTTTTCTAGATTGAATGAGTATAAAGGCCTAATTAATGGGGACGTTATTTTTTCAGCGCTAGGAACAACTTTAAGTCAAGCAGGCAGCAAAACTCAGCAATATCTTGTTGACTTTAACTATCAATATGAATTTGCTAAAATTGGATCAGAAAATAAAGTTATTCATTATTCTTTGGTCTCATCTGTCGGTGCAAATATTAAATCTCCTTTTTTTTATCCAAAAACTAAAGGTGCTTTAGAGGAGGCCGTTAAGAAGCTTGGTTTCAATAATATTTATATTTTTCAGCCACCGTTTTTGATTAGACAGTCAAATTTAATGAGGCCTGGAGAGAAAAGAGCCTTGAAGATTTTAAAGCTGTTAAACCAAATTGGGATTTTAAAATCTCAAAAACCCATATCAGTTTCAGATCTTGCTCAAAAAATGATAAATGAAATTAAATCAGATAAAACTGTTAGGTTGCAAACTTTTAAGCCAAGAGATATTTTTTAAAAAATATCTCTGAGTTGGAAGTTGAATTTATCTCACGAATCATTTTAATTTTTTTAATTAACTTTTATGGATAATTAAAATTTATAATGAAAAAACTAACTCTTCTGGCCTTTTCAATACATTTTTTGATTGCTGGGCAAGGAATTACTCAATTTAAACTTTCACAGCCAACGTTATTTGAGCACAAAGATGTCACGGGTAAGGTTTTCCAACACGACTTTGATTCTAAAATTCTTGATAATTCAAGGAAGATATTTGTTTGGATTCCAGAGGGATATAATCTTAATAAAGATAAATATCCATTATTGGTAGTTCATGACGGAAAGGCCGTTTTTTATTCTAAAAATGGTGGGTTTGGCAAAAGAAATAAATTAAAAAAGGATTCATTACCAAAACCAGGTTGGAACTTAGACGAAACCGTGCATGAGCTAATCCAATCCAAAAAAATAAAACCTATTATAATGGTAGGCGTAAGTAATACTAATAATCGAGGACATGAATATGTTCCCACCAGAAATGGAATTAATTTTGGAAAAGCATTAACCCAAGAGCTAATCCCAGAGATTAAAAAATTATATCGGATTGACTATGAGGATATCGGCACATTGGGATCTTCTGCTGGTGGATTAATTTCTTTGTACCTTGGATGGGAAAGAAATGATGTTTTTACTAAAGCGGCTTGTCTATCCCCTGGAATAATATATAGAGATCAAAACTATTTTGAGTTATTTAAAAAAGCCAAAGTACCAGACAATCTCAAACTTGCAATCGTTAATGGTACAGATAATTTTGATTCGGGTCTCCAGCTTGGGGTTGATAAATGTATTGACTATTTAAATAAAATTAATTTTTCAAAAGAAAATCTTTTGTACTGGGTAGATCAACAAGGGTCTCATTCATCCCGGTCTTGGTCACACCAGGCTAAGGATATTTTGCTTTGGATGTACAAATAAAATTTTACACAAAATATTAATGGCCACGGTAAAGATAAACGGCTCCATAAGACCAATGTTTACCTTCAATACCAGGGTATTTATAGCGGTCCATAATTAAAGCTACGAATCTAAATGGGTAACCCTCTGGTAATTGAACAATATTTGGCCATACTCGAGTACCTGATGTTTCGTCCCAAGGGGGCAAGTCAATTTTTAAAGTCCCCACTTCATTTAAATCGGGGTATGTATAGATAAAGATCTTTCTATCTGAACTACCTGAAAAGCAATATTTGGTTTCTCCAATTTTTTGAATAGATGTTCCAGTCGAATTGTGGAGCACAGGGCCTGCAATCTTTTTATAATCTTTATTCCAGTAGTCAGATTCTAAAATTATTGCTTTATAGCCATTAATATTTTCGCATGTTAGCATTCTCCATTTGTTAACAGAGTTGTCATACAATACATGAGGGTCTTCAATATCTCCAATCATCCCAAAAGGAGTGGCTTTCATAATCGAGAAGCCAAACCTTGGGTCTGTTTTACTCTCCACGGCTAGTAGCTGTTTTTTTTCTTTTTTAGGATTTGCATAAGCACTAAATCCAGTTGTTAGTCCGCGCCACAGATTTTCATTTCTATCATAAAATAGGTGTGAAGCAATCTCATTTCTGAGTAAACCATCTTGTCTATCAAATACAACTATACCCTCAAGTTTTAGGTCAAATACTGTTGGGTTTAAACTAAAAACTCCTTGAATGTGATGTGGTAGTGCTCTTCCTCGTATGGATGCTGTATACCATAAACGACCCTTTTCTATAAAAGGGTCTCCATTCTCAAAGGTAATCGCTCTTATATCTGCCAATCCGATCCCTGTATTAATCTCCACCCCAGCTTGTTTGATTTTTACTTGTCCATTATTTAGAGAAACGAAAACATGGGATTGAAATGTATTGATATATTTTTTTCCCCTCAAGTCAAGATATAAGTTAAAATTACTTTGCCCAATTACCTTTGGAAGTCCCTGCTCTTTGTGAAACAACGTAAACCCACTTCCTAACATTTGGAGAATAATTTTACCCCGCACAGGATGAACCTTGTTGAGGCTATGCCCTATCGACTCATCAATTATAATTTTATTATTTATTAAAATACTTAATTTGATCTCTTTAATAAATCTATCTTTAAATATCACTTTAATTATAAATCGCTCATTCTCATCAGCATCTGAAAATTCATAGCCAATAGCTCCATTTCCATTACTCGATCCTATATCTATGGTGTAACTCATAAAGGGGTTAAACCCTCCTAACCAGATTTTGGTTTGGGTTTTCACCTTGGATTTTACAATTAATTTATCTTGATTAAGTTCAATAGTAGCATGTTCTTTCAAAAAGTGTTTTTGGGGATGCATGGAGGCAAGTCCAATAATATTTTCTGGATTAAGCTTTGAAATAGTAATAGATTGATCTTTATCGAAGATCATCCTTTGAACCCCTTGACGAGTAAATTTTATGTTTTCTGGGGTCAACTGACCTTGTATGTTATTAGAAATTAACCCCAAAAGGATAAAAAAAAGTGAATTACGAATGGGAACTCTCATTTTAGCCAATTTTATAATGAACTCTAATTCGGATCAAGAATACCCTTTTCACTAAAACTATATGATTCATGACCCAGTGATCCATCTCCAAGGATTTCATGTCGTTGGTTTGGAATTTTATTCCTATGCTCCTCAATTACATCACTCAAATCAGGGTTATTTATTAAATTATACCATTCATTGGGATCATTAATTCGATCATATAATTCGGCTGTGTTGTCGTTGTATTGAATAAATCGATAGTTTTTTGATACAATGGAATAATTACCTGGGCCAATACTTGTTCGCGCCACATAAGGCCATTCAATGGCCCCCTTTTTTAATATAGGAACCAATGAATTTCCCTGGTGAATTGGGTCTGAGGCCAAGCCTGAGAGCTCAAGAAGGGTAGGATAGATATCCAATAATTGCACTGGTAGGTCACATGTTTTGCCCTTTGGAATACCTGGTCCCGAAATAATTAAGGGAACTTTAGTACTATTTTTCCAAAGACTTCTTTTCGCCCATTTTTCTTTTTCTCCTAAGTGGAATCCATGATCACTATATAAAATAACATATGTGTTGTGGACTTTATCACTTCTTTCTAATGCATCAAGAACTTTACCTACTTGATCATCTACAAAACTTACACAAGCTAAATAAGATCTTACCAATGATCTCCATTGATTATTGGAAACTACCCACTTGTGACTTGGTGCAACATGACCATAGCGAGATAAACTTTTTGCATATTCAGAGATATCATTTAGGTCTCCATCAATAATTTCTGGAAGTTGAATTGATTCAAGCGGATATTGATCAAACCATTTTTTTGGAGCAATAAAAGGTACGTGTGGTTTAAAAAAACCTACGCCTAACCAAAAAGGTTTTTTATTATCCTCGGAAAGAATATTTACTGCCCAATTTGCAATTTGGCAGTCTTCTGATTCTTCATCTTCTATGTCAAGACTACCCCAATCCCATAATCTTGCATCTCCATCAAAATCACTTATTTTTTTCTCACTTAATGGGCCAAACCATTTTCCAAAACCATCCCAATATTTATTAATATATTTTTTATTTTCTTTTTTATTATGAAACAACTTTCCAGCCCCAAAGACATCATATCCCTCTTCAAAAAAACGCTGGGGCATGACGGTACTTTCCAAAGATTTGTCAGACCGCTCTAGTGGAGGGTTTAAAAAGTAGATACCTGTTGAACTAGGATATAGTGAAGTCATCATACTTGCCCTGGAGGGGTTACAAACGGGTGATTGACAATTGGCATTTGTGAAAAGTATCCCCTTGGAAGCTAACCGATCAATATTGGGTGTTTGCATCTGAGGATGGCCACCCATGACTCCAATCCAATCATTGAGATCATCCACTGAAATCAATAGAATATTTGGTTTTTTGATCAAGACGTTATTAACTGAAGAATCGCAGTTATTAAAGAAAGTAATAATTACAATTGAAAAAAATATTTTCTTTTCAAAAAGAGATTTTAGAAACTTTATGGCCATTGGTAAAATCGATATTTTAACTTTTATAAATCATATTTCATTGAAGAATTAATTAAGCGACAAGTCCATTCTTCAAACAATAATAATCAATTTATATTATTCTAAATTTATGGCATTAATTTCAAATCAAGTGGAGCATCCAAATTAATCAGACGATAGCTAATTTTCCAAATGCCTTCAGTTTTTTTTAGCTTAAAATGGTAAAATATTGGGGTAACAATTTCTACTTTGGAATTCTTATTTGTGGTTAAAAGTATCGTATATTGCATCAAGTGAGCGAAACTCTCACTCAATTCAAGCATCAAAGTATTACACATCATATGCCTTCTTTGAATACCATTAGATTCAAAATAATCCATTCGCTCCATACTTTTTAACATTTTACGTTTGTCCTTAATTCTAACAGTAATCTTTTCTCCTTTATCATTATAACTTTCTCCAACAGCATCATCGGTGAAAAGAGATAAATAACTATCTAGGTCATTTGTGTCCCAATAAATTCCATACGCATCAATAACATCTTTGATCGCAATTCTGTCAGCAATTTTAAAATTAGGGTCTCCCGGGGAACCTGACCATTTCGGATTAGTTTTTTCAGTTTTACCTAAAACACCCTGAAGTACATTTTTAACGTCATCAATTTTAATATTATTTAAATCGAATTGTTGTCCGTGTAATAAGGGGGCCAAAAAAATAGTGAAAGAAAGAAAAAGTTCTCTTGGGATCATTTAATTTAACTATGGTTAATATGTAATTGAGAGATAAATTCTGTATAACAGATAGACGGCTGTAATAGTCCAAATCCACCATCGGTTTTTAATATACCATTCCATATTTGTAAGATATGAGTTTTTGTTAAAAATGTCCAAGTTAAGATTTAAAATAGTTTTAAAGTGTTTAACATATTCCTCATTCTATTTATTATTAAATTAAAATATAAATACATTTTTGATTTTATGATAACAGATCTTTAATTACTTCCCCATGAACATCCGTTAGTCTGAACCTTCTTCCTTGATGCTTGAAAGTAAATTTTTCGTGGTTTACCCCTAGTAGATGTAGCATAGTGGCTTGAAAATCGTGAACATGAACTGGATTTTCAACTACATTGTAGCTAAAATCATCAGTTTTTCCATAAACAATCCCTTTTTTTACTCCTGCACCAGCCATCCACATCGTAAAGCAACCGGGATGGTGATCTCTTCCATAATTATCAGCTGTTAATCGACCCTGAGAAAAACTGGTTCTACCGAATTCACCTCCCCATATAACTAAAGTATCTTCAAGTAAGCCTCTTTGTTTTAAATCTTTTACAAGCCCAGCAGTTGCCTGGTCTGTTGCCTCTGCTTGTTTTTTTATTTGCGACGGTAAGTTACCATGTTGATCCCATCCAGTATGGTAAAGCTGAATGAATTTTACTTCCCTTTCAGCCAATCTTCTTGCTTGAAGACAGTTGAAAGCATAGGTACCAGGAATCTTGGCTTCTTCGCCGTAAAGATTATAAATATGATCAGGTTCTTCTTTTACATTTAGGGCCTCAGGAACGGATTGCTGCATCTTATAGGCCATTTCGTATTGTTTGATTTGAGAAATAATCTTAGTGTCTTCATATAGATCGAATTGTTGTCGATTCAATTCATTTATAAAATCAATATCCCTTCTGCGGTCATCAATTGATATTCCATGAGGGTTATTCAAATATAAAACGGGATCTTTCCCTGATCTAAACTGAACTCCTTGATGGTGAGATGGTAAAAACCCATTACTCCAAGCAGCAGAATTAAGAGGCTGAGCTCCAGGGTGTGATTTAGATAAAAGCACCACAAAACTTGGTAAATCTTTATTGTCACTTCCAAGACCATAGCTCAACCAGGAACCTATGCTCGGTCTTCCAGTAAGTTGAGAGCCTGTTTGAACAAACATGACTGCAGGCTCGTGGTTAATTGCATCGGTTTTCATCGATTTAATAATACAGAGCTCATCCACAATTTCTGCAGTATGAGGGAAAAGCTCACTTACCCATGCACCAGATTGGCCATATTGTTTAAAATTAAAAATAGATTTAACTAATGGATAAGAAGATTGCCCCTCTACCATTCCTGAATTACGCTGTGTCTCTTTTAATGATTGAGGAATTTCATTACCGTGCCATTTTTCGAGCAGAGGTTTATAATCATAGGTTTCAATTTGAGAGGGACCTCCACTTTGGAAAAGATAAATAACCCTTTTTGCCTTTGGGATAAAGTGAGGCAAACTATTCGTTGAAAAAATGTTTGGACTGGAAAAATTTTTAGCTATACCTAAACTCGGTGAAAGCATAGATGAGAGAGCAATTGAACCGAAACCTAAAGAACTTTTTCTCAAAAAGTTTCTTCTTGATTTTGAAAATTGTTTATTAAAAAAGTCTTCCATAGTCTTTTATCTAATTATAATAGCTTCCGAAGTATTTAACAATCCACTAATCACTTTAGCCATTGCCGCTGTTCGAAATACATTACTTTTTTTATTTAGGGGTTTTTCACCAACTTTTAGATAAGCCATTGTATTTTTTGGCTTTAACTGAAACCTAGTTAGTTCGTCATCATAAAAATTGGTAATACTTTTTAATTCTGATGTCAGCGGTTTCCTTCCAATAATTTTTCTGAATGCAATTTCTAGAGCAGATTGAATATTATTATTTTGAATTAGTATTTTTTCAGCTAAAACTCTTGCAGCCTCAATAAATTGGGGATCATTAAGTAATACTAATGCTTGCAATGGTGTACTAGTTAAAGTTCTTTTGACTGAACAGACGTCTCGGTTTGGGGTGTCAAAAATTAACATTGATGGTGGAGGTGATGACCTTTTCCAAAATGTATATAAGCTTCGCCGATAAAGCCCATCTCCTTTGTCATGTTTATATTTGTATTTCCATACCTTGTCACTCAAATCCCATAGACCTTCTGGCTGGTAGGGATAAACGCTTTTACCTCCTATTTTATCTACCAACAACCCACTAATTGACAATGCATTATCTCGAATCATCTCGGCACTCATTCTAAAATAAGGTCCTCTGGCTAAAAGATTATTTTCAGGGTCTTGAGCCATTATATGGTCACTATTTTTTGAACTTTGTTGATACGTTTCAGATAATAATATAAGCTTGTGAAGCTGTTTGATATTCCAACCCGACTTAATAAATTGAATAGATAGCCAATCTAGAAGTTCAGGATAATGTGGCAATGATCCTTGACTTCCTAAATCATCTGTTGTTGAGGTTAATCCCCTTCCAAAATGCATTTGCCAAATGCGGTTGACAAATACTCTTGCTGTCAAGGGATTTTTTTTGTCAAATAGCCATTTTGCTAGACCAAGTCTATTTTTTGGTAATTTGGAATCAAAATTTAGTATTGCCTTTGGAGTATTATGAAAAACTTCTTCTCCAGGTTCACTATACAACCCTCTATTAAGAATGTGAGTAGATCTTTTCTCAGACCTATCACCCATCACCATTAGTTCAGGAATTGGGTCTAAGACATTTGTTAACTTTTTTCTTAAGCGATTAAAATCATTTTCAAGATTAACAATTTTATTATCTAGATTTTCAAGAAAGAAATCTCTAAAAAGGGGTTTGAAATCAACATATACATTTTCTTTTTTTAAAAGGTCAAAAAAAGTTTTATCGTTTAGGTAAGCAATTTCTATGGCAGTAAGTGCTTTACTGTAAATCTTTAACTCATCGAATCCGCCTTTGAGATAAGTTTTGAATTTGTGTTGAGGGCCTATCCTAAACCCATCAAAGCCATAAGTGTGTATATCTGGATTGAATAAAATCGATTTATACAATTGATCCCCTGACCTTTTAACGGAGGCTTTTTCTCCATTTACGAATAAGTTAAGCCCAGAGGCAAGTCCCTTTCCGTCGTAGGTTATTATTACAGACGTCCATTTACCGGATGGGATTGCACTTTTAGTTTCAATCTCAATTGCATTTTGTGGCCAAGATCTTGCGATAATGAACTTTAATTTGTTTTCGTTTAGAAATAATGAATAACCTTTTAGACCTATTCTTATTTGCTCACAATGTCCAAATATCATGGCTTCTTTGTATTTACTATCTGGAAATATTGAAAATGAAAGTGAAAAAGGATCTGTTTGATCGAACTTGCCTACGTTTTTCGGAAGGGTCATTTCCGTAAACTCACTCACAAATAGCCCTTGGTTTTTCCAACCCTTTTTTATATCAGGTTCTTTTATAGAAGCTGGCTTTAATCCTGACAAGCCTGCTTTACTATGAAATTTTTCCCCATTAGCTAGAGGATAAAAATTATCGAAAGGGTAGTAGGCAACTAATGCGTTTTCAGCATGTTTTATTATTTCACTAATTGCTCTTTGAGGTTCAGACCACCAGCTTTCAAATAATTTATTAATAGATTTTTTTTCTACTCTAATTTCTTTGTCCTTTGATTCTAATTCTTCCTCAATATATTTAATAACTTCTCGCTCCTTTTCAGATGTTAATAATAAAGAGGGGCCTGGACTTTGGCCTGGGCCATATACGGCCGATCCTATTTCAAATGTATTATTGAAAAAACTGGATAATTCGTAAAAGTTTTTTTGACTGATAGGATCATATTTGTGGTCGTGACATCGGGCACATTCAAGAGTCATTCCTAAAAAGGCGCTGCCGAAAGTTATTGTTCTGTCTGCTACATATTCAGAGCGGTATTCTTCAAAGATTATACCAGCCTCAGAATTTTTCTTATGAAGTCTGTTAAAAGCAGTTGCTTTTATGCTTTCCTGATCTGCATTTTTAATTAGGTCGCCAGCAAGTTGGTGGGTAACAAACTTTTCGTAAGACATATTATCATTAAAAGCTTTTATTACCCAATCCCTCCACGGGCTAAAGTCTCGATGCTTATCATCCAAATAACCATCAGAGTCTGCATACCTAGCTACATCCATCCATATATTAGCCATTAACTCTCCATATCTTGGGGAATTTAAATACTTATCAATTAAACTTTCATAGGCTAAACTCGTAGGACTATTGATAAACTGATCTATTTCAAATAGGCTTGGAGGTAACCCTTTAAGAGTAAAACTTAACCTTCGGATTAATGTTTCAGGAGATGCATTTAATGCAGGATTGATGCCAATTTTCTCTAATTTTTTTTTAATAAAATAGTCTATACCATTTCCTGACCATTGAGATTTATCCTCTGCGGTAGACTGTTTCAAAATTGGAGGAGTAAATGACCAGTGTGGGAGGTATTCCCCCCCTTGGCGAATCCATTTTATTATGGTGGCAATCTCTTTGTTATCAAGTGACAAGTGAAACTCAGGTGGAGGCATTTTTATTCTTGGGTCTTCGGAAATCAATCTATTGATCAAACTAGATTTTATGTCTCTAAGCGTAAGTATCTTTCCATTGGTTTTTGATATACTTCCCTTATCGATATCTAATCTGAGATTGGCTTTTCTTTTTTTACTATCAGGTCCGTGGCAGGCAAAACATTTATCAGATAAGATGGGCTTGACATGAAAGTTAAAATCTACTTTTTCTGGTAATTCATTTATATTTTCAATTATCTCAATTGAAAGTTTTTCTTGACAACTGAAAATAAAAATGTTACATATTAGCAAGCAAAAAATTAGACTTTTTTTATGTAAACAATACTTCTCCATTGAAATAAAAAGTGTTGGATATTATCAAATATAATGATTATATGAATTTGTCAACTTTTGCTCAGAGTCTGATTCATAGCATATTCAAACATATATTATTTATGATAAAATTTTAATACAACTCTAAAATCAGTATAGAGCTTAAAAATGCATTGAGTAAAAAATAAAATAATGCTGGCAAAATTTTAGTAAAATTGTCCTTGATCTTGATTCGAACAGTAACTCCTAAGAGCATCATTAAAGAGAGACCAATAGTGCTAAATATTTGAAGATAATCAATCCAAAATCCAATAATGATTCCCAAACTCCCTAAGAGTTGGAGCCATCCTGTGAGCTTTCTGAACTTTGGAATGCCGTAACGAACAAACTCATTGACCATGAAACTACTAAAAAAACAGCTCAAACCATAAAAAAAGAAAGAGACTGATGAAAATAATATCAAAAAATTTAATGGCGACATTAGCTCTTTAGCTCATTGACAATGATTCAATAAATTAAGTAACAGAGGAATTTTAAAAAGTGTTTAAGATTTTAATCTGAAGTTGACTTAACGTTTGGATTGGATTTTAAAAATAGGATTAAAAGACAAGATATTAGCATTGAGGCCGATGGAATGGTGGGTACTAACCCGTCACCTGCGCTAAAATGAAAATAAACTGCACCAATCATAAATAAAGCCATAATTCCGGCAGAGGGCTTTAGTAAGTATTCAAATTTAAATGCCCCTAACAACAGTAGTATTGATAAAATAACTTTAGCAACACCAACGATAATCATTATTGAGCTGTTTAGACCATAAAGTTCAAATTCCTCAACCATGTTTTCAGCTCCCCCACCTCTAAAAATTGAAGACATTTTAAGACGAATCGTCCAAGCACTTAAAACAGTTACTGAAATTAGCAGCGATAATAATTTTGTTACCATTTTCATGATTTAAAATATTTTTAATTTTAACAATAGTAAAATTATTTTATTCAATAAAGCTAATGAAAGATTGAGAGATGATCTTACTTTACTAAAAATAAATTTAAAAAAATTATCAAAACTTATTTTCTCTTTTTTTTTGTAGTATCCAAACTATTAATAGCTCAAAACAATAATGAATTATTTCCCCAAAAGGATTTATTAATTCCATATCATTCTGAATGGACAAAAAACCATTATCAAGAACGAATTGAGGTTTTCAAAAACGATCCTTTGAATTTTGGTGAAATTGTTTTTATAGGTAATAGTATTACTGAGGGAGGAAAAAATTGGTCAGAAAAGTTTAATATTCCTAATATTCGAAATCGAGGAATATCAGGAGATGTCACTGACGGAGTTTTAGGGCGATTGGATGAAATTATTTTTTTTAAACCAAAGGCTGTTTTTATTCTAATAGGAATTAATGACCTGTTTAACCTTCACTATAAGAAACAAATACCCTCACCAGAATATGTAGGGAATAACATAATTAAAATAGCAAGAACTATTAAACAAAACTCTCCTTCAACGCAAATTTATGTGCAGACTTTATTGCCTACAAATAAAGATTTCATGAAATCCAATATAGACTTAGTTAATACAATTATTACACAAGACTTTCCAAATAAAATATTTAGTGTAATAGATCTAAATACATCTTTTTCAGACGATAAGGGGTTTTTAAAAAAAGATCTTACCTCAGATGGGACACATCTCACAGAGAAAGGTTACCTTTTATGGGTTAAAATTGAAAAAGATTTAATCCTCTCAATTCAATCTAACCAAAAATAATTTTTACAGCTAACTTTATTTTAATATTAATTATATTTAGAAGTCAGTAATAAATTGATTATGAAAATAATTAAGCCCATATTGATTTTACTATTAATTATTTCATGTGGAAAAGATTCCTCGGGTGGTATAGATGTCATTCCTCAATCACAAGATAATATTTCAGAAAATGAAACTACCAGAGAAAAAGAGACTAATCATCCTTTTTTAATAGTCACAAAAGACATGTACAATGGGCTTAAAGAAAAAGCAGATATTGAACCATGGAAATCAATGAAGAATGATGCTATATCTAGAGCTAACAACCCTTTGTCTTCCAATCATTATGGCTCTCTTCAAAAATATGTAGGAGCTGTTGCATTAGCATACATTTTGGACGATACAAAAAGGGAAATTTATGCTAATAAGGTTAGAGATGTAATTCTCAATAGATTTTCTGCTCTTGATATTCAAGAATCATCAAGCTGGAGTAAGGTAGTTCCAAATCTTGGCGCTTTCTTTTCAGCTATTCTTGCATTAGACATCGTTTACGATTCACTTTCTTTAGAGGATATTATTAAATGCGAGGATTTGATTTCTGAAAGAATTTTTAGGGTCAAAAGGACTGGATCATGGAAAACCGCCAGGTATGGCACTCACGGAACATGGGATATATATAAGGGAGATAGAACCACAAAGGATGATACATACTATTACGCTTTAATCAATCAAATTACTCCAGACGGTGTTAGCCCTGTTACGAATACCTATGCATGGTCTAGGGTTGGAGGTGGAGATAGTAGAGTCTCTAAGTCTGGCTATATGGATGTTCTAGAGTTCACAGGTATTGATAAGAGGTACTACAGTAATGAAAGGATTCAAAAATTTATGCGGTGGCAGTTTGGATCTAGTATTAACCCGGCAAAGGAATTAGCCATTTTTGGTGATATGCTTCCTACGGAATCTGTGGGTAATTCAATGCTTTATCGAAGGGTAGTAAATTTTGACTATGAAGCAGCTGGATATGCTTCATGGTTTCTTGATGGTATTGAGGCAATTGGACATATCTTAACTTACATTGTTCCTAAGGAAAAGCTACCACCTCCGGTTTTACCTTCCAGTAAAATTTATGAAAACGGTGGAGCTTTTTTTAGAGATCCAGACGACACTAATTATGGCTTACAAGGAGTTTTGTATAATATTACCTCTCAAAATGAGTGGCATACACACAACGAGGTTAATGGCCTCTCTCTTTCAGGCTTGGGGAATCGTTTATTGGTAAATGCAGGAAGGTTAGGAGAGCCAACAAGGGCTGCAAAACTCAATAATACCTTAACTATCAATGGAGAAAATCATAATGCATTTACCGGGGGTGGAATCACCGATGGTTTTACCAGTGAAGGGATTGATTATGCTCGAGGAGATGATAGAGATGCTATAAGATTTACAAGTCATTACAGAGATTTAATTTTAGTTCACACTACACCTTCCACGCTAGGCTATTTTATAGTCAACGACAAAATTGAAGTATCAAATAATAGTGACGTTGTTAAAATATATTTTCACCCATCAAGTGAGAAAGAAGTAAATATTACAGAAGCTAAAAGAGAATATACCGCTCCAATTGATCATAAGCCTTCTATTCCTCTTACTAAAGTAACTTTTTATTACCTAACTCCACCAAATGATGTAAATATTGAGAAATCAATATCCGCAGTTCAAGACAGGTACCCTGGCTATCCAGAACATAATCGATTGGAATCTGTTTACAACCTAGAGGATGAATCACTTAAGAAATCAATTTCTACTTTAATATTCCCAAACAGTAATTTAGTTTCAAAGCCTAATTTTGAAAAGATTCTTTCAGATAATTTTTATGGGGTAAAATTTTCTACAAATTCCAGTACAGATTATATTATTTCCCCAAAAATAAAATTTGTTGAAGTTGATACATTTTCAGCCTCGGGAGATTTTATCTGGTGTCGAAAAAAATCGGATAATGTGTATTCTTTTTTTGTAGAGTCTGGAACAAGTTTTAAGCAAAATGGTTTTGGTTTTGAGTCAGACTCGCCAGTTACGATATATGTTAAGGATTCTCAAGGAGTAATCATTTCAAAAGGGGCGAAATTAAAACTGAATGGATCAAATTTATCTAGTGCAAGTTTTGATAGTTCAGTTAAGGTAATTTCTCAATCAGAAAGCCATATTGAGGTAGAATTAGGCTCGGGAACTTTTAAGTTTTAGAAATCAAATCAATCTCTAGAAAATATAGCTAGAGGCTCCCATTTTTCATTGAAACGATTTGTAGGAAAATTTTCCTGAACTGGACCCTTAGTTGTCCTTCCATTATTTATGGCATTTTTAAATATTGATATTAATTCTTTTTCTAATTCTGGTAATTTACCGTAAAGGTTGTTTGATTCTGAAGGGTCATTATCCAGATTGTAAAGCTGGAATTTAGGAAGATTCTTAGTTTCATTATGAGATGGTTTAGGTGTGCTCCACCCACCAGAACCTGGACAAAAAATGAACTTATAATTCCCCTTTCTAATTGCAAAGCTACCATTAATAGAGTGGTGGATTGTATAAGACCTTTTATAGTTATCGTGGGTTTCTTTTGAAAAAAGAGGAACCATAGAAAAACTATCCACACCTTCATTTTGATCTAACTTAATATTTAAAATTTCAGCACATGTAGCCATGAAATCTGTAGTACAAATTGTTTTATCTGAACTAGAACCTGGTTGGATTTTTTTTGGCCATTTTATTATAAAAGGTACTCTATGGCCACCCTCAAAAATATCAGCTTTATGTCCTTTAAATTTACCGCTAGGGTGATGTCCTTTTTCAGAAAGTAAATTAAAATTAGCTTCAGGTGAGCATCCATTATCACTTGTAAAAATTACAATAGTATTATTTGAAATTTTCAATTCTTCGAGTAGGTTATCTAGTTCTCCAATATGATTATCAATCTGCATTACAAAATCAGCATATGAATTAAGACCACTCTTTCCTTGCCATTTTTTAAGTGGAAGAATAGGAGTATGAGGTGATGGAAGAGGAAGGTACAAAAAAAAGGATTTATTGTTTTTGACTGCGTCTTTAATAAAAGATTTAGCTTTTTCAAAAAAATTAGGTGTAACCTCTTCATGATCAAAGTCTGACGCAGTTGGGCCGTATCTCCACCAGGAATAAGGTTTCGGAGCAAAAGTAAATCTGTTAATTTTCGCAGTAGTTTTTTCATTTTCTACGTAAACATAGGGAGGCATATCTAGTGAGCCAGAGTGACCATATGAATATTCAAAACCTAGATCGTTGGGGGAGTTAGTTATTTTTTTTGAAAAATCTATTCTATCGGCTGAACTGTGTCTTTTTTCACCAAAGCCATAAAATGTCTTTTTTCTTTGATCGGGGTTAGAATCATAATGAATAATTGTATCTGAAAAGGACCAATTCCAGCCTAGATGCCATTTACCAATAAATCCTGTTAGGTAACCATTTTGTTTCAAGAAAGAAGCTACAGTGGTTTGATCT
Source organism: uncultured Bacteroidota bacterium (assembly GCA_902590705.1). Taxonomy (GTDB): domain Bacteria; phylum Bacteroidota; class Bacteroidia; order Flavobacteriales; family Flavobacteriaceae; genus UBA8316. Next base: position 19,266 of record CACIXU010000002.1, read on the forward strand.
TTAGAAATCAAAGCATCAGAGGTACCACTTAATACACTTTTTTTTAATTTACTCCTCCAATTGTATCTACCTGTAAGAATTCCATATCTGGTTGGAGTGCACACTGAAGATGAAGTATGTGCATCTGTAAATTTGATTCCATCTTTAGCAAGCTTATCTATGTGAGGAGTTTTAATTTTCCCATCAACATTAAATGTTTTTATGTCACCATAGCCTAAATCATCAGCGAGAATATATATAATATTTGGTTTTCTGAGAGGATTTTTTTCACACGAAATGATTAGAAATAAGACTAAAATCAATCCGTTTATTATTTTATTTTTCAAAGCGTTTTTTTAAATTTAATGTTCATTTTAATACAACCAAATGTCAAAAAAGTGGTCTACTAATACTGGTAAATTAATTAAAACCTTCGATTTTTCAAATTTTAAGGAAGCATTAAAATTTATTAATCAAGTTGGTGAAGTTTCTGAAAGATTAAATCATCACCCTAAAATAATAAATGTGTATAATAAAGTTTCTTTTGAATTATGGACCCATGACAAAAATTCAATTACTGAATTAGATCATAAATTAGCAAATGAGATTGATAAATTGAAAAATTAAGAAATTTTAAATTTTGTTATTTCTTAATCATTTTAAGCCAAAAATTACTTTTTATTATTTGTTTTTACTAGTTAATTTATCAACTTTTTTCACTTAAAAAAAAATTATATTTACTCTAAAACATCCTAAAATGAAAAAATTAATCTTAATAACAGCATCTTTGTTTTGCCTAAATCTTTTGGCACAGAGGGAATTTTACGAATTGAGAACATATGAGCTTTATCAGTCTTCAAACTTTAAAGATTTTAATACTTATTTTGAGGATTATCTTATACCAACCCTTAACAAAAAGGGGATAAATAATATTGGGGTTTTTAAAGAAGCATCAATGGATCTTCCAAGAAAAATGTACGTCCTTATTCCTTATCCAAATATTACAGTTTATCAATCTGTAAGTCGTTCAATAAAAGGCGATCCAAATAATGCTGATGCATCTGTCAAACTAAATAAAAAAAATAGGCCTATGTATAATCGCTATAGCACATCACTTTATGATGCATTTGAAGGAATGCCAAATTTAGTTAAGCCTAATAATGAAAATAGATTTTTTGAGCTAAGGACTTATGAAAGTCACTCGGAGGATGCTTATAGAAGAAAAGTTAATATGTTTAATGAGGGGGAGATTACTTTATTTGATGAGCTTGATTTTGGTTCAGTTTTTTTTGGAGAAAAAATCTCCGGGGATAGAATGCCTTGTTTGACATACCTGCTGTCTTTTGAAAATCTTGAGGAGAGAAATGAAAATTGGGGAAAATTTGTTCATCATCCCACCTGGGAAAAACTTAAAAGTGACGAGGCATATAAGGACAGTTGTTGTTCCAGTATTACTAGAGCTTACTTATTACCAATGCCATATTCCCAATTATAATTTTTATTATGCGAATATTTCTTTTATTGGGTGCCATTATACTTCAATATCCATCATGTAATTCTTTAGAAGTTGATCGTCCTAATATTATTTGGCTAACTACTGAGGACAACTCATCCCATCATATGAGATTGTACAATGAAAATGGTGCACCAATGCCAGCAATTGAGAAGCTGGCAAGTGGGGGGATTGTTTTTGATAATGCTTTCTCTAATGCCCCCGTATGTTCTGTTGCCAGGAGCACTCTCATAACAGGCTGTTATGCACCTAGAATTTTTACTCAATTCCATCGTCGAGCCAAACACGTTCCCCTTCCAAATGATCTTATGCCAATGCCTTATTATTTAAAAAAAGCAGGGTATTATACGACTAATAATTCTAAACAAGATTATAATTTTATTTTATCTGAAGAGGTGTGGGATGAATCTTCTACAAAAGCTACTTATAAAAACAGACAGCCAGGACAACCTTTTTTTCATGTGCAAAACCATACTGTAACTCATGAAGGAAATCTCCATTTTAGTCAAGAGACAATTGACAAAACCGCTGACAGAGATTTGGAGCACATCAAAGTTTTTCCTTATCATCCCGATACTAAAATCTTTAGATTTTCTTACTATCACTTTCACAATAGACATAAAATTGCAGATCAACAAATAGCGGACTTTTTGAGAGAACTTAATGGACAAGGTCTTATGGAAGAGACCATAATTTTTTATTACGGAGATCATGGAGGGGTATTACCAAGAAGTAAAGGTTATACATATGAAAGTGGTTTAAAAATTCCTTTAGTAGTATATGTTCCAAAAAAGTGGCAACATTTATTCCCTTATGATAGAGGTTCTAGAAGTCAAACCTTTGTTGAGTTCGTAGATTTGGCACCCACTGTACTTGCATTAGCTGGAATTAAACCGCCAATGGGAATGGATGGTACCCCAGTGATGGGAAAAGGGGTTCAAAAATCTCAAATCAATGAGAAAAATACTGCCTTTGGATATGCTGACAGATTTGATGAAAAATATGATTTGGTAAGGACTTTAAGGGTTGGTAAGTTCAAGTATATTAGAAATTATCAACCATTTAATATGGATGCTTTGTTTAACTTTTATCGTTATAAAATGCTTGCCTATAAAGAGTGGTTAAGTCTTTATAGAAATGGTAAACTAAACGACATTCAAAGTCAGTTTTTTCAACCCAAAAGCCCAGAGGCATTATACAACTTAAATTTAGATCCACATGAGGTCAATGATCTTTCTAAATCTGAGGATCACAAGGAAATTCTTCTACAAATGAGACGTCAGCTCCAACAGAGAATTTCGTCAATGCCCGATTTAAGCTTCTATCCTGAACCCTATCTTTTAAATAATGCCATAGAAAATCCAACTACTTTCGGTCAAAATAATAAAGCAGCAATAGCAGAATTGATAGCTATTGCTGATCTTAATTTAGCCCCATTTGAAAAGGTGGAAGCAAAAATTAAGGCAGCTCTTAGAGATGAAAACCCTTGGAAACGATACTGGGGTCTTATTGTTTGCTCCTCTTTTGGAATGAAAGCTAAAGGACTAGTTACGCTAATTCAATCAATACTAAAAACTGATAAAGAAAACTTGGTTAGAATTCGTGCTGCAGAGTATTTAATGCTAAATAAAATTTCGTTTGATAAAAAGATTTTAAAAAATTTACTTGAAAATGCTGATTCTGAGACCGAGGCAAATCTTATGCTTAATACCCTTGGCCTTATCAAGGGATACGAACCCAATATTAAATTTAATTTTTCAAAAGAAATTTTTCCTACTCAATGGTATGATAAGCCAAATGATTTGGTCAACAGAAGATCAGAGCTTTTATTAAATTAAATCAGAATTCTCGCTTTCCAAATTCACTATCGATGAATTTAGCTGTGTTTTTTCTGTCGTTGAAGTTGTAACTTAAACTTAATAAAACCATATCTACTTCATAGACATAATTCGTGGTGGTATAAAATTCATCAGGTCGTGAAGTAGTAATCCGCTGCTCATTTGTATTCATTAATCCCATATCTATATTTTTCCAATGAAGTGATGCTGTTAATTGGTTGTTCCAAAACCGTTTTGTTAGGGTTAAATTTGGAGAATAAAACCTTGAATCCTCTCCCTGAGCTGTTACTCGATTAGACAGGTAATTAAAATTAAATTGAACAAATGCCTCATCTGAAAAACGATAAGTACTATTTAAATTCAAACTGTATATAAATCCCTTAGAATAAATTGGGCGATTATCAAACTCTCCATCAATTTTATAGTTATACAAATTGACAGAGGCGAACGTTTTAAGTTTTTTGGCTAAAGTAAGTTCTGAACCGATTTCCCCACCTAAAGCCTTAGCATTTCCAACATTGGAGTAAATTCGATTCAAAATAGTGTCATTGTAAACAGTATTGACTCTATTTATTAGATTATCTACATTACGGAAATAAATCGTAGAAAATAAACTGCTGCCTCTATTATTCTTAAAATTAATGCCAATTTCCAATTGGTCTATGAATTCAGGATGTAGATTAGGATCACCTTGTTCAAGTGTTTCTGAATGTTCGCGTTCTGGAAATGGATTCATTTTAAAAGTAGTGGTTCTATCAATCCTTTTGCTGTAGGCCAGCTTAATACTTGCTTTGCTATTAATTTCATAATTAATACTAGCCGAAGGAAACATCTTTATGAAATTAAGTGAATAATCTTTATCAAGTAACCCTGATTTGTCTTTTAAGGATAGGTCGCGTTGCATATTTTCTACCCGAAGTCCTGAGGTAATAGTCCATTTCTCAAAACTTCCATTATACTGGAAGTAGCCAGAATGGATTGAGCGTTTTAGATTTACTTCGCTTGAAAATTCTGGTACTAATTCAAAAACTTGGGTAATATTATTTTTCCTTTCATAAACAAAATCTCCATTGTGATCGAGGTTTCTATATTGATATCCTATTTCAAAAGTTCCATTAGAAAGGGGTCTAAATTGATAATCCAAATTGATTCTTAAACCATAAAGGGGATTATTATTTGTGTTGTATTCATCCTGGTATATGATTGAATTATCTGGAAATCCTAAATTTCTGTTGGTCGTTGGGCCACCAAGTAAAGTATATTCATAAAGTATGGAGGAACTTAGTTCAGCCTCATTTTTAAACTTATGTTCATAATCTAAGCTCCCTAAAATAAAATCACTCTTTCTTATTCTCAGGTTTTCATTGTAGTATTGAAACTCATATTTGATATCAGAAATAATTGCATAGTTTGCGTAATAAATAATATCTGCCGTTCGATCTTTTGTTCTTTTCCCTGCAAAAAGTCCTAGAGAAAAAAGATCACTTTCAGTTAATTGGTAGTCTGCAGTTAACCTACCTGAATAATTGATTTCATCAAAACTTCGCTCTCCGTCGGAGGGGAAACGTGTATATTTATCACCGATAATAGTATAAACATCCCCTTCCCTTCTTCCTGAAAGATCATTTCGCTGAAAGCTAAACCCAGTTGATAAATTCCATTTTTCACCTACAGTATTGTAGGTGATGTCAGCGCCATAGCGCTGAGCGATTTCAGCGTTTTCGTAATCTTGTATTGAGGGGGCCCCTAAAAGTGTATTGACTTGAAAATAATCCCCTTTTACCACATTTTTAAGAGTTAAAATATTAATAATCCCTGCCTTGCCTTCCGCATCATATTTTGCAGAGGGAGATGTAATGACTTCTATATTTTTAATACTATTTGCGGGAATTTGATTTAAAAAACTTTTAATGTCAGACTGAATAGGCTTGTCATTGAGTAAAATGACAAATCCACGACTTCCTCTTAAGCTGATCTCTCCATTAGCATTAATACTGATTGAAGGAATATTTCTAATCAAGTCTGTAGCATTACCTCCCCTTGCAATTGAAAATTCACTTGCTCTATAAACTTGCCTATCAATTTTACTTTGAATTGATGACTGATTGGTACTTAAAACTACCTCATCCAATAGGGTTTGGTTTGGACGCAAGAAAATATAACCTAACGCAACCTCTTTTCCTGTCCCAATCTTTAGCAAACCACTTTTTTGAGTTTCATATCCTAAGAAATAAATTTCAATAGTATAATCTGTTTTGGGAATTATATTTATCTCAAAACTTCCATCTTGTTTTGAAATGGTTCCGTCTAAAACTTCAGCACCATTCATTACAGTAATAGTTGCGTATTCAATTGGAGCTTGGTTTTGACTGTCCAAAATGATTCCAGTAATTTGCCCGAAAATAGATAGTGGTAAAAGACATGAAAGCAGTGAAAAGCAATAATAAGTTCTTAACATTTTACACGATATCTATTTAATGGACTTTATTTAATTGGAGTATTATCAAAGTTAAGTGTTTTTTATCCTTATTTAGAGATTTTTGTTTAAATAAGACTTATCTGGATTAAAAGAAATTAATAGGATTAATGAGAGACGTAAAGACCATCTTTTCTTCTGATTATTTGCGGATTTAATTTTCTTAAAATTTCTGGGGCAATTTGACTCTTGTGTCTGTTTTGTATTATAACTGAAAATATTTTCGAACTGTTAATCATGCTTTCCAATTCCTCAGGAGTGATAACCTTTACTCTCCCCTTAGAGTAGAACTGACTTGAATATGATTTAAATAACAAGGCATATAATATTGTTCCATCAATAACAGATTGCTGAACCATATATTTGTCAGTACTTTCAGAAATGGCCTGCTGGGTAGGTTTTAAAAAGTAAGCCCCAAATAAAAGAATAGGAAGGCTTAATGCGATTGTTAAAATATATCTTTTTCTTTTAAAAGTACTCCAGTTTGATACAATTATAAGCGAAATTGGGATCATTACAGGTAAAGTATAGGTGTGGATAAGACTTTTTGAAAAGGTAAAAAAGAAAGGGGTCCATAAAACCCATAACCAAAGAAATAGTTGCCATTGATCATTCCAATAATTAACAATTTTACCTTTGACTTTTCCCATTAGAATGAATGACCATGGTAGTGCGCCAGCAAATAGAAAAATCCAAATTATTCCAATAGGCTGTTGTTTTGGAAAGCCGTATTTGTCTCCTGCCCAGCTGGAGTCTATAAATCTCAAAAAATGTTCTCCTACAACAAAATAATCAATGAATCCAGGTGAATTTTTTTCCATCAGAAAGTACCATGGAAGTGCAATTATTAAAACAATCAAAATACCCAAAAGCCAAGGCAATTGGAGAATCTTTTTTGGAGAGACTCTAAATCTCACCAGCCATATTAAAATTGGTGGAATAGTTAATACCCCGACAAGTGGTCCTTTTGACAATAACCCCAAGCCAATTCCCACAAAAAAGAGGCCACCCCAAAGAATATTATTTTTTGCATGAATACATTCCCAAAAACCTAACATTGTTAACGCGACAGAAAAGGACAGCATTAGATCAGTGGAGATCACACCACCATGAAGGAAGAATTCAGGTAGGGTAAATAGAATGATACCAGGGATGAAGAAATTAATTTTTTTTTGAATGGCGTATCGGCCTAGCAGTAATGCAACTACCATCGAAATAATTAAGTAAGGTAGCCGAAGTGCAAACTCGTTTTCACCAAATAAAATAGATGAACTTGCTGAGAGCCAAGTTGAGAGCGGGGGCTTTGCCCAAAAAGGTATTCCATAGTCTATTTGAGGAACTATCCAATTACCTGTTTCAGCCATTAATCTGGCAATCTCACCATATCGAGCTTCGGTTTTATCAGTTAGTGGTATAATGCTGTTTAACAGAGCACGAATCAAAAAAAGAATGCTAAAAAATAAGCCATATAAAGTTGAGAAGTCTTTTTTAATAATTTTGAAGTCAATCAATTTTTATATTTTTTAGATATTTTGTAGAGGTCCAACCAAAGTCGAAAAAAATACCAAGGACTAACCCTGGAGTCCGGAGTATCCACCCACTCATTTAAGGGGACCTCCTTGATATGCTCTTTAATGTTTTTTCTTCCATAAACCTTTATGGCTCGAAAAAAAATTTCTACATCAAATAGCCATTTTGATAAAAAAGGTTCAACAAATATTTTAACTGCCAGGGAAGATTCAAAAATCTTACAGCCACATTGAGAATCATATAAGCTTAATTTGAGACTTTTGGAAATAGCTGTTGCAACTAATCTGCCGAAAAAAAAGCGATACCATTTCCTTTTGATATTGTTGTCTAGCTTTAGAATTCTTGAACCAAATGCTAGAGAGATTTTCCCTTCAACGTAGTTAGTCAATTGATAACACTCTTCTAGGCTTGTCGCTAAATCAGCATCCAAATAGGCAATTTTTTTAAAATCGTGATTGTTCAAGACAAAATGAAAACCCTCAAAAACCGCATTTCCTTTTCCCTTATTTTTATTTAAAGAGATTAAATGGACCTGTTCATTAAACTCTATAACCATTTCATGTATTAGGTGTCCAGTTTCGTCACTAGATCCATCATTAATAAAGAAAATTGAAACGTCGCGGGTCTTATTTAAAAAAGACTTATAACTCATAACAGGTAAACGATTAGCCTCGTTATAACAGGGGATTACAATCGCTAATGTCTTTTTTTGCATAAAGAATAAAGATAAGCATTATTATAAATTTTGATTTTCAGATAAAAATTCAAAAAAAATGCGGATCCATCGACCCGCATTTATTGCTATAGATAAGGATAGTTTAGAACAGTGCACTTGAGGGTATCTGCTGTCCTAACTTCCTTAAATTACTATGGTTAGACATATGACACCTCCTTTCTATATTAAATTCAACATAACTGTTGTCACAGCATTAAAACTTCTTTTCAAAGATAAGCAGAGAAGTTTACACCTAATCGATTTTTTTAAAAATTTGAGTAGTTAATTTAAGAATTAGAAAAAACAGATTGAATTTTTTTAATGTATTTTCCTATAATATCAAATTCTAAATTTACAATATCGCCAACCTTTATGAAATTGAAATTAGTGTGCTCATAAGTATAAGGAATGATGGCAACTGAGAAAGTATTAATTCCTGAGTTTATTACAGTAAGACTCACACCGTTAATGGTAATAGATCCTTTTTCAATAGTTATATTACCGGGGTCTAAGGTATACTCAAATTCGTAAACCCAACTGCCATCTTTGTTTTCAACTCCAATACATCTACCAGTTTGATCAACATGACCCTGAACTATATGTCCATCAAGCCTTCCATTTATTTTCATTGCCCTTTCCAAATTGATAAAATCACCTAACTTTAAATCCCCAAGGTTAGATTTTAGAAGTGTTTCTTGAATTGCGGTAACCACATATTTATTTCCTTTGATGTCTACCACGGTTAAACATACTCCATTGTGAGCTAAGCTTTGATCAATTTTCAGCTCTCGCGTCAGTTTACTTTCTATGGTAATATGAAGGTTCTCCTGATCACTTTTTAATTCTATTACTTTACCAAACCCCTCAATTATTCCAGTAAACATCAGTTTTATTTTAATTACATTTATGCCGTAAAATTAGGAATAAATAGTTAGATAAATGTCTGAAAAAATTAAGCTTGGAATTTCAATGGGTGATCCCAACGGAGTTGGTATTGAAATTATTTTAAAAATATTTGAAGACAAGAGGATTTTTGATTTTTTTAGCCCCATAATTTTTGCACCAATCGAGCTTTTAGAAAGACAAAAAAAATTTTTTAATTTAACAACGAACTTGTTTTTAGTTAAAGACAGAAAAAAATATCACAACGCTAAGCTTAATGTATACAACATCGAAATGCTTGATGAGGAGCTAGTTTTTGGGCGTTATTCTATGGCAGCGGGATCGTTAGCTTTTAAATCAATAAAAGAAGCTTCAATTGCATTAAAAGATGGAGAAGTTGATGCTTTAGTTACCTCTCCGATTAACAAGAAGACTATCCAATCTGAGGATTTTAGCTTTCCAGGACATACTTCCTATTTTGCTGACTTTCTCAATGGTGAAGGCCTTATGTTCATGATATCTGATGAACTTAAAGTTGCGTTGGTTACCGATCACATTCCAGTTAAAGAAATTAGTGATCAAATTACTAGTGAATTACTTAAGAAAAAAATCCATCAATTGGAATATTCATTAAAGTTTGATTTTGACATTAATCGTCCGAGGATTGCAGTTTTGGGATTAAACCCTCACTCGGGAGATATGGGTGTAATTGGATATGAAGAAGACAAAATATATATACCAGTAATTAAAGAGTTAAGCGAAAAGGGGCTCCTAATTTTTGGACCCTATCCAGCAGATAGTTTTTTCGGGAATCAAAGACATTTGAATTTTGATGCAATTCTGGCATCATATCATGATCAGGGTCTGATCCCATTTAAATCGCTAACCTTTGGTGAAGGAACAAACTTCACTGCAGGTTTAAGTAAAGTACGTACATCTCCAGATCATGGCACTGCTTTTGAAATCGCTGGAAAGGGTGTTGCACAAGTAGGTTCATTTAGATCAGCAATGTATATGGCTAGGAGAATTTTTTTAAACCGTAAGAAAAAACAAAATTTTCTAAAGTCTGATTAGGTTCAAAAAAAAGGCTGTGGATCCTTATTTATCATTTTTTATTTTAAATTTGCCTACTTAATTGTAGAAAGAATGAAGAAAAATTCAGCATTCTTGATACCTTTTGTAGGGTTAAAGGATGGCATTCATCATTTTGACTTTGCTATTAATAACGAGTTCTTTGAAGGATATGATTTTTTTGATTTTAAAAAAGCTGATTTAAAAGTTCATCTGGTTTTTGAAAAAAAAACTACAATGCTAAATTTAGATTTTAAGGCTTCAGGCAAAGTTAACGTACCATGTGACCTTTCCAACGAGCTCTTTGATCTTTCAATTAGTTCCGATTTTCAACTTGTGGTTAAATTTGGAGATACTGACAATCGTATTGACGATGAACTATTAATTTTACCTCAAGGTTCACACCAAATTGATGTAGCTCATTATATTTATGAAATGAACGTTCTTTCTATCCCACAGAAAAAAATTCATCCAGGAATTAAAAATGGAACCCTTAAGTCAGAGGTTTTAGAAAAACTAAAAGATTTAGATCCCCAAAAAAAATCACTTTCAGATGAAATAGATCCGAGGTGGAATAAATTAAAAGACTTATTATAATTCGAATAAAAATAAAACAGGAGAAAATGGCACATCCTAAAAGAAAAATATCAAAAACAAGAAGGGATAAAAGAAGAACCCACTACAAAGCATCCACCCCCCAAATTGCTATCTGTCCCGCTACTGGGGAAAATCACCTCTATCACAGAGCTCATTGGCACGAGGGAAAACTATACTATAGAGGTAAAGTTTTAATTGATAACATTGAAGGGGCTGAGGCTTAAATAATACAACTTCATTATAATAGAATTAGCTCTTCATAAATGAAGTATCATTTTTGTAAACAAAGATTTTGTTTGCTGTAAAAAACTACTATCTTCACATATAATATTGAAGATTCAAAAGGAAGTATTCTACTGATGAATTACATCAATTCTGGCCCCAAAAAGGCTGCAATTACGGGTTTGGGTGCTTATGTCCCAAAACACAGGCTCACCAATGCAGATCTTGAAAAAATGGTCGATACTAATGATGAGTGGATTTTTGCTAGAACTGGAATAAAGGAAAGAAGAATATTAAAAGGACAGCACAAGCCAACTTCTTTTATGGCAATTAAAGCAGCTAAAAAATTACTAAGAAAAAAGAATATTGCTCCTAGAAGAATTGATATGGTAATTGTTGCCACTATTACTCCAGATATGAATGTTGCAGCTACAGCGGCTCAAGTTGCAACAGAAATAGGGGCTGTGAATGCTTTTGCCTATGATATTCAAGCAGCATGCTCTGGCTTCTTATATGGCATGTCAACTGCCTCAAGCATGATTTCCTCTGGTCGTTATAAAAAAGTTCTTTTAATAGGAGCCGATAAAATGTCATCAATAGTTGACTACGATGATAGAGCAACCTGTATTATTTTTGGAGATGGAGCAGGAGCAGCACTTTTTGAAGCTAGTGATTCTGATTATGGTTGGGAGGATGAATATTTTAGATCAAATGGCTCAGGAAGAAAGTATTTAAATATTAAAGCGGGGGGATCGCTTTTGCCCGCATCTGAGGTTACTGTTGAAAATAAAATGCACTTCCTTTACCAAGATGGTAAAACGGTTTTTAAATCTGCTGTTTCCGAAATGTGTAATGCAGCAGAAAAAATTATAAAGCGGAATAAAATTGACACAAATAAAATTGCTTATTTGGTTCCACATCAAGCCAACAAAAGAATAATTGATGCCGTGGCTAAACGTATCAATCTTCCCTCACAAAAGGTCATGAATAATATTGAGAAATATGGAAATACAACTGCGGCAACATTACCGCTATTACTTAACGACTATGAAAAAAAACTTAGTCCTGGAGATAAATTAATTTTTGCTGCTTTTGGTGGAGGATTCACCTGGGGGGCAGCCTATCTCACATGGTCTTATTAAAAAATAAATGATTTTATAATGGAAATTAAAGAAATTCAAAACTTAATCAAATTTGTAGCTAAATCAGGAGCTCATGAGGTAAAACTGGAGATGGATGATTTTAAAATTACCATAAAAGCAAATGCACAAACCTCCGTCCAGGAGACTAATAGTCCTATACAACCAATTTCCAGTATGGTCGTCTCCACGCCACAGCCACAGGAAGTAGTAGTTTCTTCTAAAAAAGATTTATCCCCTGAGAAAACTACTGAAACAGATACTTTAGATGAGGGATCAGATAGTTTAATTACTATTAAATCACCTATGATTGGAACCTTTTATCGCAAACCATCTCCAGATAAAAAAGTATTTATTGAAGTTGGAGATATTATTAATGAAGGGGACGTCCTGTGTGTTGTTGAGGCGATGAAACTATTTAATGAGATTGAATCAGAGGTTAGCGGAAAAATTGTAAAAATATTAGTTGATGACTCTTCACCCGTGGAATTCGACCAACCCTTATTTTTAGTTGAACCAGTTTAAATATCTCCAAAATGTTTAAGAAAATTTTAATTGCCAATAGAGGAGAAATAGCTATGCGATTGATTAGGACATGTAAAGAGATGGGAATCAAAACAGTGGCTGTTTATTCAAAAGCTGATCAAGAAAGCTTACATGTTCGATTCGCGGATGAAGCGGTTTGTATTGGTCCTGCTCCAAGCACAGAGTCTTATTTAAAAATCGCAAATATTATGGCTGCTGCAGAAATATGTAATGCGGATGCGATTCATCCTGGTTATGGATTTTTATCTGAAAATGCTAAGTTTTCTAAAATTTGTAAAGAGCATGGAATAAAATTTATTGGTGCTTCACCTGAAATGATTGAGAAAATGGGGGATAAAGCTAGCGCAAAAGCCACAATGAAGGAGGCTGGAGTTCCTACAATTCCAGGCTCTGAAGGAATTTTAGAATCTTTAGAGCATTCAAAAAAAATAGCCAAAAATATTGGTTATCCTATTATGTTAAAGGCAACTGCTGGCGGTGGAGGTAAAGGTATGCGCGCTGTTTGGAATAAGGACGATCTGGAAAAGGCATGGGAGAGTGCCAGACAGGAGGCCACTGCTTCATTCGGGAATAACGGGATGTATATGGAAAAGCTAATCGAGGAACCGCGTCATATAGAAATTCAGATAGTTGGAGACTCGAAAGGTAAGGCTTGTCATCTTTCTGAAAGGGACTGTTCAGTTCAAAGAAGGCACCAAAAGCTGACAGAGGAAACCCCATCCCCTTTTATGACTTATGAGTTGAGGAATAAAATGGGAGAAGCAGCTGTAAAAGCTGCGGAATTTATTCGATACGAGGGGGCAGGAACTGTAGAGTTTTTGGTGGATAAAAATCGAAATTTTTATTTCATGGAGATGAATACCCGAATTCAAGTAGAACACCCAATTACTGAGCAGGTCATTAATTTTGATTTAATAAGAGAGCAAATAATGGTTGCCGCTGGAGTTGCCATAAAAGGAAAAAATTACTTGCCAAAAATGCACTCTATTGAATGTAGGATTAATGCAGAGGACCCCTATAACGATTTTAGACCTAGTCCAGGACTCATTAATACTTTACATTTTCCAGGAGGCCATGGCGTTAGACTGGATACTCACGTTTATAGTGGATATATAATCCCTCCCCACTATGACTCAATGATTGCAAAACTAATAACCACAGCTCAGACAAGAGAGGAAGCAATAAATAAAATGAAACGAGCATTGGATGAATTTGTAATCGAAGGGGTTAAGACTACTATCCCTTTCCACAGAAAGTTAATGGACCATCCCAATTACATTTCAGGAAACTACACTACAAAATTTATGGAATCATTTTCTATGGATGAATAAAATATTTTTTAAATAATTTAAAATGGCACTAATATTAGTTAGTGACTTTTATCCAAAAAAGTTTAATTTTTATATTTGAACGAGGAATATTGGCTCGGTAAAAGTTAAGTTTATTTAGCTAATATTAATCAAAATAAATAATAATTATTTCTATTAAATAAGATCGTTATTAATTAAATACTCGGCTATTTGAATTGTATTTGTTGCGGCACCTTTTCTCAAGTTATCTGATACAACCCATAAGTTAATAGAGTTTTCTTGTGAGAAGTCTTTTCTGATTCTACCCACGAAAACTTCATCCTTACCTTTTGCATAAATTGGCATTGGATAGGTATTAGTATCTGGATTGTCTTGAAGAACTATTCCTGGACTTTCATGAAGTAATTTTCTGATATCGTCTAATTGAAATTCACTTTTAAGCTGAAGATTGATGGATTCACTATGACCACCAACTACAGGGATTCTAATTGCTGTGGCAGTTATTCCAATACTCTCATCTCCCAAAATTTTATGTGTTTCATTTACAAGTTTCATTTCTTCTTTAGTATAGCCATTATCCATAAAAATATCACAGTGGGGGAGAGCGTTTCTGTGAATAGGATAAGGGTAGGCCATCTCACCCTCAATATTGAGGGACTCATTTTCTAATTGTTGTACTGCTTTTATACCGGTCCCAGTAATAGATTGGTAAGTCGATACAACAATTCTATTAATTCCGTAAGTATTTTTAAGCGGTGCAAGCGCCATTAACATCTGAATGGTAGAGCAATTAGGGTTAGCAATTATTCTATCCTCTTTAGTTAAAATTTGTGAATTGATTTCAGGAATAATTAATTTTTTATTAGGATCCATTCTCCAAGCAGAGGAGTTGTCAATGACCACGGATCCAACTTCAGCAAATTTTGGCGCCCACTCCAATGAGATGTCACCCCCTGCTGAAAATAGTGCCATATCTGGAGCCATTGACAAAGCAGTTGAAAGCCCTAAAACCTCAAAACTATTCCCTTGATAGTGAACTTTCTTCCCTACTGAACGCTCTGAGGCTACAGGGATTAATTCGGTTAAGGGAAAATTGCGTTCTGAAAGAATCCTAAGCATCACTTCACCGACCATCCCTGTTGCTCCAACTACTGCTAATTTCATATTTCAAATTTTTAGTAAAATTAATCTTTAAATAAGGGCTTACAATTTCGAAATGTTTTTTTTCAAAATTCAAACAAATTGTTTAAATTATAACAAATTTCGAATGGAATTATTCAACTACTTTTCTTGAGATACGCGAGCTAAGCCCTGAAAGTAATTCATATGAGATTGTTCCTGAGTCTTCAGCAAGATTGTCTGCCCTCCCCTTAGAACCAAAAACAATTACTTCACTACCCTCTTTGCAATTGATCTGACCAATTTCAACCATGGTCATATCCATACAAATATTTCCAACCATTGGCGCTTTTTTACCATTGATTAGCACCCACCCTTTTCCATGTCCGTAATGCCTTGAAATTCCGTCCGCATGGCCAAGGGGTATTACCGCGATTTGGGTATCGTTAGAAGCTGTCCATCCACAATTATAACCTACAGTCACCCCTTTACTTATTTTATGAATTTGGGTAATAGTTGTTTTTAAAGTGGCTATTGGTTTTAGCTTTTGATTCCAATCTGATTGGTTAGCAAATCCATATAAACCAATTCCAGTTCTAACCCAGTCTAAATGATAATTGGGATAATTAAAAATACCTGAGGTATTCAAAAGGTGAAAATCAATTTTTTCCGTGGCATTTTTTTGGTGTTTGCTTATTATTTCTTCAAAAAGGTCAATTTGAGAATCTGTTTTTTGATCAGGTCTTCTTGCTTCTGACGCTCCCAAATGAGAATAAATACTTTTTAATTGAATAGGGCTATGTTTTAACTCTTTTATTATCCAGTCTATATCATTTGGATTAAACCCGATTCGATTCAGTCCAGTATTGTATTTAATATGAATAGGATAATTAGAATTTTGGGTTTCTTTAACTATTCTTATAAACTCAAGCCAACTTCTCTTACTGTAAAGTGCAGGTTCCAACTGTTGTTCAATAATTTTTTTAAAATTATGAACCTGAGGATAAAATACTATAACGGGGACTTGAACTCCCGCACTTCTTAAAGCAATTCCTTCATTGGTATAAGCGACTGCAAGCGCGTCAATGCCAAGTGAAACCAATTTATTAGCAATAACATCAATAGCACTTCCGTAGGCATTGGCCTTAACTACTCCAATCATTTTTACCCTTGGCTCTAATAGACTCCTTATGGATTTATAATTATGGGTCAGTTTTTTTAAATCAATTTCAAGAAAACTCAAGGGTTAATGATTTTTATTTTTTCGCGTTTTTTTATTCATCTTGTAAAATGCAGATCGACTAAGAGGTTCATAATCTTTTTTTTCTCCAAGTACCACTAGGTCTTTCTGTTCTGACTTTCTATGGCTATAATGGGCTAAATTTCCAGTATGTGTACAAATAGCGTGTAATTTAGTTATGTATTCTGCTGTTGCCATTAATGCGGGCATAGGTCCAAAGGGATTACCTTTAAAATCCATATCTAAACCTGCCACAATTACACGAACTCCACGATTAGCAAGATCATTACAAACTTTTACAATTTCATCATCAAAAAACTGGGCTTCATCAATACCAACTACTTGACAATCATTTGCTAGAATATAAATATTTGCTGCAGCTGGAACAGCAGTTGAAAGAATTTGATTGGCATCATGTGAGGTTACCAGATTATCATCGAACCTTTGGTCTATTGAGGGCTTAAATATCTCTATTTTTTGTTTTGCAAACTGAGCACGTTTTAATCGGCGGATTAATTCCTCGGTTTTTCCTGAAAACATCGATCCACAGATCACTTCGATCCAACCAAATTGTTCATTATGGTTTACAGGATTTTCTAAAAACATTTTGTAATTTTCAAGAAAAACAAAGGTATTAAAAACTAACGTTTGTAATCGCACAATTTATGTCTAAAAAAATCCATAAAGAACTTTTTAGAATTGCAAAAGAAATTTTGGAAAAAGATAAAACCCCAGATTTACAAAAGGTTTATGACCAAACCCTCTTGTTATTTGAGCAACTTATCCTCATGAAGCACTTTGGAGAGTTAAGTGGAGACATGTCCCAGGAACAAGATTTAAAATTTGATAAAAGGATTGATTTTATTAAAGCAGATGACGAGGAAATTATGGAGGAAGATTTTCAAAAGACAGATAGTCAAGATCTACTTGATTTGAATAATTCGGTAAAGGATATTGTCAAAGAAACCACGGAAAAAACAAGCCATGAGGTACAAATGGATGAGTTGACAACCCAGGATTTGTCATTCGAACCTAAAGAAAAGGTTTCTACCCAAAAAGAAACTATTAAAGAACGATTGAATGATAAATTTTCCAAAGGGTTACAAATCGACATCAATGATAGACTGGCATTTATAAAACACTTGTTTAATAAAAGGCCAAACGAATATCAAAGAGCCATTTCACAAATTTCTACTTTGCAATCTTGGAATCAAGCAAAAGTTTTCATTTTGGAGATGGTCAAGCCAGATTATGACAACTGGAAAGGAAAAGAATCATATGAGGAACGTTTTTTGAAAATTATAGAAAATAATTTTTAAAATAGCTGTAATAATCGGTTAAACTTTATGGGAAAGCTTTTTTTGGTACCAACACCCATTGGCAATCTTGGAGATATGACATTCAGGGCGGTTAAAACATTGAATGATGCTGACCTAATTTTGGCAGAAGATACCCGAGTCAGCAGTAAGCTTCTTAAG
The DNA here is from genome assembly GCA_902590705.1 of uncultured Bacteroidota bacterium. Lineage (GTDB taxonomy): Bacteria > Bacteroidota > Bacteroidia > Flavobacteriales > Flavobacteriaceae > UBA8316. The sequence continues at coordinate 36,921 of CACIXU010000002.1, forward strand.
CATTACAATATTCATAAACCTCTAATAAGTTTTCATATGCACAATGAACACAGAAAACTTAGTGATGTAATTTCAAAATTAAAATCTGGATTCACGATTGCTGTAATTTCAGATGCGGGAACCCCAGGGATATCAGACCCTGGGTTTTTATTGATTCGTGAAGCAATAGTGAATAATATTGAGGTAAATTGCTTGCCGGGTCCAACTGCTTTAATTCCTGCTCTAATTCAAAGTGGTTTATCAGCAGAACGATTTGTATTTGAGGGATTTTTACCTTCAAAAAAGGGAAGGAATAAACGACTAGAAAACCTTATAGACGAATCTAGAACAATTATTTTTTATGAATCTCCTCACAAGATTTTAAAAACATTAAACCAATTGATTGATTTTTTCGGGCCTGAGCGAGCTGTTTCTGTTTCAAGGGAACTTTCAAAAATTTATGAGGAAACTTTTAGGGGGTCCCTAAGTGAGGCTGCTGATCATTTTTTCCATCATGTGCCCAAAGGTGAATTTGTCATTTGTTTGTTAGGGAGTCAAAAGAATAATCGCTGATGGAATGGAAACCCAGATCTCCAGGTGAGGAAGATAAAATCAAAACTTTACAAGAGAGTATTGGTGTTCCTTTCGAAATAGCGAATCTTTTGGTTCAACGAGGAATTCAAGATTTTGACACAGCTAAAACTTTTTTTCGACCTGAATTATCTGACTTGCATGATCCATATTTGATGCTTGGGATGGAAGCTGCTGTCAATCGTATTTCGACTGCAATTGAAAGTAATGAAAAAATAATGATATATGGAGATTATGATGTTGACGGAACGACTTCTGTCGCATTGGTTTTTTCCTATTTAACCTCTTATTATCCTGATTGTATCTACTACATTCCTGATCGTTATGAGGAGGGTTATGGGATTTCCAAAAGAGGGATTGATCATGCCAAAAAAGAATCAATTAGCTTAATTATTGCATTAGATTGTGGTATTAAGGCACTAGATAACATTAAGTATGCCAGTGAGCTTGGGATAGATTTTATAATTTGTGATCACCACTTACCAGGCGCAAATTTGCCCGATGCCGTTGCCATTTTAGACCCAAAACAAAAAAACTGTAACTACCCCTTTAAGGATTTGTGCGGTTGTGGAATTGGGTTTAAGCTAATACATGCTTTGTCTCAAGAGCGTGGATTGTCCTTGGAAACAATTCTTCCTTATTTGGACTTAGTCGCGATGGCAATTGCTGCAGATATTGTTCCGATTCTTGGGGAGAATAGGATATTAACTCATTATGGGTTAGAACAAATCCGAGATCAGCCTAGGGAGGGTATAAAGCTATTTATTTCTGGACTTAAAAGGAAATTGAATGTATCAGATTTGATTTTTGTCATTGCCCCTAGAATTAATGGGGCAGGTAGGATGAGACACGGCTCTAAGGCCGTAAAATTATTGCTTTGCAAGGATCCAAAAGACGCCCTTTCAATTGGGAGGGCTATTGAACTATTTAACAGTGAAAGAAAAGCTTTAGATCAACTTATTACTGAGCAAGCATTAAATCAAATAGTGGAGAACCAGGAGCAAAATAATTACTCCTCTGTGGTTTTTCAACCTGATTGGCATAAGGGGGTTGTGGGTATAGTTGCATCTAGATTGATAGAAACATATTATCGTCCTACAGTTGTATTTGCTGCTTCTGGAGATTTTTTTACTGGCTCAGTAAGGTCCGTTAAAGGATTAGATGTATACCAAATTTTGGAATCTTGTAAGGATCATATTGAAAAATTTGGGGGACATCGTTATGCTGCTGGACTAACAATTAAAGCAGGGGATTATATTCCATTTAAAAAGGCTTTTGAACAAGCTGTTGCTGCAATCATTAAACCAGAGCAAAGAGTACCTATAATTAATTATGACATGGAAATTTCATTTGATAAAATAACCCCAAAATTTTATCGTATCATGAATCAGATGGCTCCTTTTGGCCCTGGTAATTTTCGGCCTGTTTTTATGACTAAGAATTGTATAGATGCAGGAAAATCTAGAGTCATAGGTGAGGATAAAACTCACCTAAAATTATATACCATTGATGATTCAGGATTAACCCTTTCTGGTATTGGATTTGGAATGGCAGATCATATTAGCAGAATAAAAAGTCGGGATTCTTTTAAATTGCTTTATACTGTTGAGGAAAATGAATTTAAAGGAAAGATTTCCTTACAGCTTAAATTGAAAGATCTCAGATTTTAAGCTTTTTATAGTGATTTATTAATGCTGTTGTTGAGGGATCGTGATGGTCTAAATTGTCTCGATCAAAATCATTTAGAATATTGTTGGCTAATTGTTTACCTAGTTCCACTCCCCATTGATCATAACTAAAAATATTCCATATAACTCCTTGAACAAAAATTCGGTGTTCATAAAGAGCAATTAGAGCACCCATATTAAATGGGGTTAGCTGATCAATAAATATAGTGTTGGAAGGTCTATTTCCTTCAAAAACTTTAAACGGTAATAGTTTTTCAATTTCAGCATATGATTTCCCTTGTGACTTTAGTTCATCAGTAACTTTTTGGGCGCTTTTACCCTGCATTAAAGCTTGCGTTTGAGCAAAAAAGTTAGATATCAACTTGTCGTGACGATCATTTCCCTCATGAAGTGGCTTGGCAAATCCTATAAAATCTGCAGGAATAAGTTTTGTTCCTTGATGCATTAGCTGAAAAAAGGCATGCTGGGCATTAGTTCCTGATGCACCCCAGATAATATTTCCAGTTTGGTAATCAACAGGTTTTCCATTTCGGTCAACTCCTTTACCATTACTCTCCATAATACCTTGTTGAAGGTAGGCGGGAAAACTTCTCAGGTATTGAGAATAGGGAATTATTGCTTCAGTTTCTGCATCCCAAAAATTATTATACCATACAGTGATTAGAGCTAAAATCACTGGAATATTTTCATTGAAATTAGAGGAACGAAAATGATCATCCATAGCCCCCGCACCTTCCAATAATTTCTTAAAGTTATCAGGGCCAACTGACAAACAGATACTAAGACCAACTGAACTCCAAAGGGAAAACCGACCTCCCACCCAGTCATTCATCGAAAAAATATTTTTCTCGGATATGCCAAAAGCGATTACTTTTTCCAAACTAGTGGAAACCGCAATAAAATGCTGGCTAATGGCACTTTCTGGTGCATGAGTTAAAAACCATTTTCTTATAGTATGAGCATTACTGAGTGTTTCTTGAGTTGTAAAGCTTTTTGAAACTACAATAAAAAGAGTTGTTTCAGGATCAATTTGTTTTATTATCTCTTCAACATGATCACCTTCAACATTGGAAACGAAAGTTATGGCTAAATGATTCTTGTAGAATTCCAAAGCCTCAGTTACCATTGCGGGTCCAAGGTCTGAACCTCCGATACCAATATTTACTATATGAGAGATAGGTTTACCGCTGTAACCTTTCCACTCTCCAGAAATTATTTTTTTTGCAAAAGCAAACATTTGATCTTTTACCTTGTTGACATCTGGGACTATGTCTTTACCCTCAAATACTACAGGGGTGGGCGAGGTTTGTCTAAGAGCGGTGTGTAGTACAGCCCTCTCCTCAGTTTCATTTATTTTTTCTCCTTCAAAACAAGAGGAAATCGCTTCTTTAAGCCCCGATTCCTTGGCTAATTGAATAAGGAGCTTAAGTGTTAATTTATCCAACAAGTTTTTAGAAAAATCAACATAAAATGATTTCCAAATAATAGAAAGATTATCTAACCGATTGGGGTCTTCCGTAAAATAATCAGCAAGTTTTTTTTGGGAAAGATTATTAAAATTAGATTGGAGTTTTTTCCAAGAATCTAGGGTCTTTGGGTTTTTTTTAATTAATGTCACTTTCAGAGAGTGCTATTGAATTATTAATGATTGTTGTTTCTTGTTGGAAAGATATACAATCGAGTTGTGTTTTCAAATCCTCAATTGCGTTTAAGTAGGTAATTTTTAAATTTTCTGAAATAGGCTTTGCCTCTGGTAATTTTTGTTTAAATGGGTCTACTTGCCTACCATTTTTCCAGAAGCGATAACAGACATGTGGTCCTGAAGTATATCCGGTCATACCTACTAATCCAATTACTTCTCCTTGTTTAACAAATTCACCCACTTTTACCTTACGACGCTTCATGTGAAGATATTGGGTACTATAAGTATTATTGTGCCTAATTGTAACATAGTTTCCATTTCCCCTTGAATAAGAGGACTTTGTAACTACTCCGTTAGCTGTAGCTAGGATTGGTGTCCCCACTCTAGCAGCAAAATCAGTACCTCGGTGTGGCCTTATACGATTTCCATAATAAGCAATTCTTCTTTTTAAATTATATCTTGATGTTACTGGACCAAATTTTACAGGGGCTTTCAAAAATGCTCGTCTTAAATTTTTTGCATTGTCATCAAAGTATTCTACAATCCCATTAATTGTATCGGGCTTAAATTCAAAAGCATAAAATTCTTTACCAGCATGTTGGAAGAAAGCCGCTTTTATCCTCTCTATACCCACTGAAATCGTATCATCCACAAATTTTTCTAGATAAATTACTTTAAAGCGGTCACCTTTTTGCAATCTGTAAAAATCAATATTCCAAGCATAGACATCGGATAGATAATAAGTCAATTGATCATTAAGTCCACTATTAGTCATTGTCTCGTATAGTGAGTTCTCTATTAGTCCAGTACCTTTTCTTAAAATCAGTTTGATGGGCTTATTAATTTGTATACCATAGATACTGTCCCGCAGCTGAATAACCTTATAACTTCGGACGTCATTCTCATATATAAAAGCCTTAAGAGTGGGTACACTATCTTTAGTATACAATAACTGGTATGGTTTTCCAGTCACAAGTCGTTTGACGTCTACATCCCTTTTTATGACTTGAAGAATATTATAAACCTCAGGATAGTTGATACCGTGGTTTTCCAAAATTGAACTAAAGGTGTCGCCACTAAGAATTTTTTTCTTAACTACTTTATAAAGATCTAAATCAAAGCCATATTTAGAACTTTTTTTTGGTTCTAAAGCCTCAGGAAAAGATATTTCATCTACTTTGGGGGTAGTATTAGATTGACACGCAGCCATTAAAATAATGATACAAAATGAATATAAAAAAGCAAAAATTTTATTCATAAATGCTACGAATTCAGTTTTCTTATTTTACAAATAACTTATTTAAAGTCAGAAATTACAAGTGGTTTAACATAAAGTTATCCTATGAGTAATAAACAAATTGAAGGATTTAATTCATTATAATTTTGAAGGGATATCTTAGGTTTTTAAAATTATCAAGGTCAGCTATTATTGCACCTATGGCAAGTTCTGCTTGAAGTCTTATAGGAACCTTATTTCTGTCATCCGTGATCCATAAAGTAACACTCTCTTTTTCCCTAAAAACTCTTCCGGATTGAACATAAGGACGAAATTTCATGCATTTAATTTTACCAAATTTAGTTGATAGTAATTCCTTTCCTATATATTTCATCTTGAAAATATAATTTTCACTATCAAAAAACATATTTACACTAAAAGTCTGATCAATTTCCATCTTTTCATTTGGGAAAAATGCACGTAGATAGTAGAAAGCAGACAAAAGATCCTGTGCATTTTCAGCAATATTAAATGTTGCTTTGGTATTGTTTTTTTTATTGTTTACCAGTGCGGTATTTTTTTTGTGGTCAAAATTAATCTCCAAATTTTTGGTATAACCTCCTTCATAAATATCCCTGATAAACCAGTACGGGATTACTTTTTTTTCATCGAAATAAGTATCGTAATAGTCCTCCAATTTAAAGAATAGCCTTGCCAGTCCAGTTGTTCGACCATAGCCTTTTGCGTGGAAAACTGGTATTCCTTTAAGTGTATCGTTTACTAATTCAAGGGAGGCATAGCTTGCGTTGAAAATACCATAGTGAATCCTAAACTCAAACCATTCTCCGGATTGAAAGGGAAGTTTTTTTGTAGAATTATTTTCAATTTTGGTTGAAACCTGACCAAATGAGATCATATTTTGGCAAAAAAGAATGATAATTAATGGATAGATTTTTCTCAAATGCATTATATCTCAAAATTAATTAAATCAAGTCGACAACTTTTATTCGAGGGTTAATAAATTGAAAATATTAGCCTAAAGCTCATTTAATCTTTTAAAAATATTAACCCCTCTGACTTTCCCCAGTAATTTTGTGATTTCTTCTTGTGAAGCAGCTTTTATTCTTTTAAGGGACTTAAATTCTTTAATTAAAAGCTCTTTGGTCTTAGTTCCAAGTCCATCAATATTATCTAAGGGAGATTTTAGTGCATCTTTACTTCTTACCTTTCTGTGAAGTTTTAGTCCAAATCGATGGGCCTCATTACGAAGTTGCTGAATAATTCTAAGGGTTTCAGATTTTTTATCCAAATATATTGGAACACTATCGTCAGGGTAGTAAATTTCCTCAAGGCGTTTGGCAATACCAATGATCGATATTTTACCCCTTAATCCAAGTTTGTTAAGACTTTTCACCGCGGAGGACAATTGTCCCTTACCTCCGTCAATTATGATCAATTGGGGTAAAGAAATGCCCTCATCCATTAATCGTTTGTAGCGTCGATAAACTACCTCTTCCATTGAGGCAAAATCATCTACTCCTTCGACGGTTTTAATCTTAAAATGACGGTAATCCTTTTTGAATGGCTTTCCATTTCGAAAGACCACACATGCTGCTGTTGGGTTGGTTCCTTGAATATTAGAATTGTCAAAACACTCAATATGATTGGGTTCTTCATTCAGCCTTAAATCAACTTTAATTTGGTTCATTAGTCTTTTAATATGTCGATCTGGGTCAACTATTTTCATTTGTTTAAAACGTTCTAGCCTAAAGAATTTTGCATTTCGCTGGGAAAGTTCTACTAGTTTTTTCTTATCCCCTAGAAGTGGCACAGTTACTTTAATATTTTTTCCTAAATCAATCTTAAATGGTAGGTAAATTTCTTTCGATTGAGAGTTAAATCTTTGTCTTAAGCTGATAATTGCAATCGATAATAGCTCTTTGTCAGATTCCTCAAGTTTTTTCTTAATCTCGATTGTGTGGGATCTTATTATTGAACCAAATACAACTTGAAAGAAATTAACATAACCATAGCTCTCGTCGGAAAATATAGAAAATACATCCACATTAGATATTTTAGAGTTGACAACAGTAGATTTAGCCTGATAATTTTCCAATGATTCCAATTTATTTTTAATTTTATTAGCCTTTTCAAACTCCAGTTTCTTGGAGTGTTTTTCCATTTGTGCTTTTAGATTTTTGATTGGAGTTTTAAAATCACCATTGATTAGCTGTCTAATTGAGCTTTTATTTTTTTCAAAAAGTTTTATTATATTTTTGTCATCATTAAGCTTTATAAGATGATTTAGTTCATGATTTAAGAAAGGGTAAACATCTTTAATAAGCTCAATTAATGTGTAAAGGGTTTTAACATTTGGATAGGGACCATAATATTCTGAACCGTCTCGAATTACCTTTCGGGTACTGAATATACTTGGAAAAGGTTCTTTTTTTATACAAATCCATGGGTAGGTCTTATCATCTTTTAAAAGAATATTGTATCTGGGGCGATACTTTTTTATTAGGTTATTTTCCAATAAAAGGGCATCAACCTCTGAGGGAACGACGATATGTTCCATTCGATTGATCTTTTTTACAAGTATACGGGTTTTAGCATTTTCATGTACTTTAGTGAAATAGGAGGCAACTCTCTTTTTAAGGTTTTTTGCTTTGCCAATATAAATCACTGTATCTTCCTTATCAAAAAATTGATACACCCCTGGCTCAACAGGTAACGTTTTGAACTGCAAGTAAACAGTGGACTTTTCCATAATACGAAGTTACTATTTTCTATAGGCATTTAAAAAAGAGACTTTATGATGAAGGACTAAGTTATATGTCTTAATTTTAAAAAAATATATTTAATTCATTGGTATTTTGAAAAATACAAAATCAGATCTTAGATCACATTACCTAAAATTAAGGAGTAAATTCACTTCTCAACAGATTGATAATTTCAGTATTGAAATTGTGAATCGTTGTTTGGGGCTTAATCTGTGGAATAAATCTATCTATCACCTTTTCATGGCTTCTGAGCATAATAACGAGATTGACACTGCTATATTATTGTCTGTTTTGCAAGGAAAAGATAAGCAGATTGTCATTCCAAAAATATTAGATCATTATGAATTAGAACATTATTTGGTAGCTGATCAAACCCCCCTCAAGACGAGTCGGTGGGGAATTCCTGAACCTCAGTCTGGGATTAAAATTAATTCTAATGAAATCGATGTTGTTTTTGTCCCATTATTAATTTTTGATCTTCAAGGTCACCGAATTGGATATGGCAAAGGTTATTATGATCGTTTTTTAGCAAAATGCAGAAAGGAAACCATCAAAGTAGGGTTATCCTATTTTGATCCTATTGAAAGAATTGAGGATATTCAGTCACATGATATCCCCATTAACTTTGGAATCACAAGAGATAGGATTTACGAATTTTCTTCTGACTGATTAAAGATCCTTTTATTAAAGACTAGTAGAATCCCCACTCCTGTACTTATAGAAGTGTCAGCAACATTAAACACATACTGGAAAAAAGTATATTTGCTTCCCCCTATACTTGGCATCCATTCTGGCCAGTTCCAGCTTACTAATGGAAATTGTAACATGTCGACGACATGTCCTTGAAAAATAGGGGCATATCCCCCACCATCAGGAAATAGAGTAGCGATTTGTCCATAACTGTGGGAAAAAATAAGTCCGTAAAAGACTGAGTCAATTATGTTGCCTAAAGCCCCAGCAAAAATCAGGCACAAAGCCCACCTGAAGAGATTTGAAGATCCTTTTTTGATATTGTCCCATAACCAATATCCTATACCAATTATGGCAAAAAGTCGAAAAATAGTCAAACCTAATTTGGCTGTTTTATCATTAATAAAAGGCAGGAAATCGTTTAGTTTAGCACCCATAGCCATTCCTTTATTTTCAACAAAAAGTAACTTAAAAAATCCCCAATCAACAATTGCATCAGTTCCATAACTTGAAAGTTCAAAGTTGAGCTTTATATAAAATTTTGATGCTTGATCAATTAAAAGTAATGTCAACACAACAATAAAAGCGGTTGGCAAGTTGATATTAGATAGATTAAATCTCACTGCCTATTTTTGCATATTTTTAGCCTCAATGCTTAAAGTTGCGTGAGGAACAAGTAGAAGTCGTTTTTTATTAATTAATTTTCCTGTTACTCGACAAACCCCATAAGTTTTGTTTTCAATTCTAATCATTGCGTTTTTTAGATCACGGATAAATTTTTCTTGACGGATAGCCAACTGAGTATTGGCTTCTTTGGACATGGTTTCTGATCCTTCTTCAAAAGCTTTGAAAGTTGGTGAGGTATCATCAGTACCATTATTTCCATCATTCATATAAGCACTTTTAAGAAGTTCTAAGTCTTCTTGAGCCTTATTAATTTTCACCTCAATTAATTTTTTAAACTCATCTAATTCTGCATCAGAGTATCGAGCTTTTGTGTCTGTTGCCATTTTAAATTTTTTTAATGGTTATTTTCGTTTTAATATCGTCAAAAACAATTTCGGTTCCAGATTCCATTTTTTTGACAAAACTAATCTTTTCACCAAGGGTTTCTGAACAAATATATTTACTATTCTTATTTATTTTTTCCTTTAAACTTTTATCTTCCAAAAAACATATATTAATCCTATCTGTCACCTCAAGTCCAATGTCTTTTCTGATATTTTGGATTCTATTTACAAGTTCTCTTGCAACTCCTTCGTCAATTAAATCTTCAGTTAAAGAAATATCAAGTGCCACTGTTAATCCATTTCCATGAGCAACGAGCCACCCTTCAATATCTTTAGAGGATATTTCTACTTCACAGAGCTCTAAAATAATATTTTTTTCATTAAGCTTAATGCTAATTTCACCTTCATCCTCAAGGGTTTTAATTTCAGTAGCTGAAAAAGTATTAATTACTGAAATCACGCTAGATATTTCTCTTCCATATTTAGGCCCCAAAGTCTTAAAATTAGGTTTAATCTCCTTTACAAGAATATCACTTTTATCATTTATAAATTCAATTTTTTTGACATTTACTTCACTGGCAACCTGAGATTTTATCATTTCTATCTCCTCTTTTTCTTCGATGCTATTTACAGCTATCATAAGAGTTTCAAGCGGCTGCCTGACCTTTATTTGCTCTTTTTTTCTAAGTGATAAGGCTAACGTGGTTATGTTTCTTGCTTTGTTGATTTGACTCTCTAAACGAATATTGATAAATTCTTTTCTGGAAGAAGGAAAATCTGATAGGTGAACTGACTCAAATTTTTCTGAAAATGTATTTTTAGTTAAATTTTTGTAAAGATAGTCTCCAAAAAATGGGGCAATGGGAGCTATTAATTTTGAAACGATTAATAGGCATTCGAAAAGCGTTTGGTAGGCTGCGATTTTATCTTTTTCATAATTTCCCTTCCAAAACCTTCTTCTGCAAAGCCTAACATACCAATTACTGAGCTTCTCTTGAACGAAGTCTGAAATTGACCGTGCTACTTTTGTAGGTTCATAATCTTGATAAAAACTATCTACCATCTCGATTAAACTGTTTAGTTCAGATAAAATCCACTGGTCCAACTCACTTCTCTCAATTAGCGAAATTGGGTTTTCTTCATTTTTAAAACCATCAATATTAGCATAAAGACTAAAAAATGAATATGTGTTGAAGAGAGTTCCAAAAAACTTTCTTTGAACCTCCTCCACTCCTTCAAGATCAAACTTTAAATTATCCCAAGGGTTAGAATTTGAAATCATATACCAACGGGTAGCATCAGCACCATATTGATCAATCACTTTAAAAGGATCTATGGCATTACCCAGTCGCTTAGACATTTTTTGTCCATTTTTATCCAATACTAGTCCATTTGAAATCACGTTTTTATAGGCAATATTATCAAAGACTACTGCTCCTATTACATGAAGCGTATAAAACCATCCTCTTGTTTGATCTACTCCCTCGGCAATATAATCAGCGGGAAAGTCAGTACGCATGTCAATTTTATCTTTGTTTTCAAATGGATAATGCCATTGTGCATATGGCATTGCACCGGAATCAAACCAAACATCTATTAAGTCATTCTCTCTAAACAAGGGGGTCCCATCTGGACTCGATAGCACTATTTTATCTACTACATGTTTGTGAAGATCAATTTTATCATAATTACCATCAGTCATTTCACCAAGTTCAAAGTCTGCTAAGGGATTAGACTCCATTAACCCTTTTTGAACAGATTTTTCAATTTCACTGAATAATTCTGCAACCGAACCTACGACTATTTCAGTTTGACCGTCTTCACTTCTCCAAATAGGTAAGGGAATTCCCCAAAATCGTGACCGAGACAGATTCCAGTCGTTGGCATTAGCCAACCAGTTCCCAAATCTTTTTTCTCCAGTAGCTTTTGGTTTCCAATTGATTTTTTGATTTAAAGCCGTTAAGCGATCTCTAACTTTATTAACCTTTATGAACCATGAGTCCATAGGATAATATAAAATTGGCTTATCTGTTCTCCAGCAGTTAGGATAGGAGTGGATATATTTTTCGACTTTAAAAGCCGCATTTTGATTTTTTAATTGTATTGCAATCTGAACATCTACAGATTTTTCTGGGGCTTTTCCCTCCGGATAATATTCGTTTTTGACATATTGACCAGATAGTTGACCCAATTTAGATCTGAACTTACCTTGTAAATCGACTAATGGAACTTTATTCTTATTTTTATCGTAAATAAGTAGAGGAGGAACCTCTGGAGAAGCTTCTTTTGCAACTTTTGCGTCGTCAGCACCAAAAGTTGGAGCAGTGTGAACAATACCTGTACCATCTTCTATTGTAACAAAATCTCCAATAATAATACGATAGGCATTTTCAGGATGATCTACTGGTTCCGGAGTCTCGTGCCAAATTTTCTCATAGCGAATACCCTCTAAACTTTTTCCAATTATAGTTTTTTCAACGAAATAAGGAATATTCTTGCTTTTACTATTATAGGCTTTTAATTCGTCAAGAGTATCTACTGAAAAATACTTTCCACCAAACTGTTTGTTTACTAGAGCATTGGCTAAAACTACTCGAATAGGCTTAAAAGTATATTGGTTGTAGGTTTGAATGATGACATAATCAATTTCAGGACCTACCGTCAAAGCTGTATTTGAGGGTAATGTCCATGGGGTAGTAGTCCATGCTAATATGTATAGTGGTACGTCATTTTTTAATTCCTTTGGAAGGGATTCCTTAAGAGTTTTAAACTGTGCAGTAATTGAGGTGTCGCTAACATCTTTATAGGTTCCTGGCTGATTTAATTCGTGAGAACTAAGACCAGTTCCTGCTTTTGGGGAATATGGTTGAATTGTGAAGCCTTTATACAAAAGGCCTTTTTTGTAGATTTGTTGTATAATCCACCAGACGCTTTCAATGTATTTTGATTTGTAAGTTACATAAGGGTTTCCCATGTCCACCCAATAACCCATTTTTTCAGTTAGTTGATTCCAAAGGGCAGTATATTTCATTACTGCTTTTCGACATGCCTTATTGTATTCTTCGACAGTAATAGTCTTACCAATTGAATCTTTGGTAATACCAAGCTCTTTTTCTACCCCAAGCTCAACAGGTAAACCATGTGTATCCCATCCAGCTTTTCTTTTAACTAGAAACCCTTTTTGTGTTTTGTATCGACAAAAAATATCCTTAATAGTTCGAGCCATTACATGGTGAATCCCAGGAATTCCATTTGCAGATGGGGGACCCTCATAAAATATAAATGTTGGAGCGTCTGCTCTTTGATCGAGACTTTTTTCGAAGATTTTATTTTCATGCCACTGGGCAAGGATATCAGATGAAAATCCCGGTAAATCAAGTCCTTTGTATTCTTTAAAAACCATATCAGGTTTATATAGCTGATTTGCGAAATTAAGGATTTTAGCCTAGAAAAATAGATTTTAAAATTTAACCTTCACCCCAAGCTGAAAACTCCGTCCTTCAGAGGAAATTCCTGAGGCAAATGTTCTATAGTGAATATCAAAAATATTACTAAGACCGAATGTTAACTTAATTTTTTCTTTCATAGAGTATTGGGATAATAAAGAGAGAATATTCCATGATGGAATACCATAAAAACGATCAATTTCCAAAGGTTCATTTGGAGCTACATTAGGTGTTTCATTAAGACCATCCTCCCCCCCCCAACTGTAGTCGAGAGGTTTTTTTGAGTCACTAAATTTCCAAATTAAGAAATTACTCCACTTTCGGTATTTACTTGAAAATGTAAAAGTTCCAAAAAAAGGAGCTATTGAGGGCATGGGGCCATAATCGGAATTTTTGTCCGAGGAGGTAAGGTTGACACCTCCATAGATTTTCATTAAGTTTCCAAGTGATACTTCGCCCTCAAGGCAAAGGCCATAGATAAATCTGTTGCCAAGATTTTTGTTAGCTTGGGTTAGAACCTCATCTCCATTATAAATTATGGTATTTAGATTTTCAGTTGAGGTATCTGAAAAAACAATAAAATCAGATCTCACAATATGTCTTGATACAAGAGTGCTAAAACCTCTTATGTCTATATAACTTTTTTGGTTGTTTGAACGGATCTTAATTCCAGATTCAAATGTATATGCGTATTCTGGTTTTAAAAATGAGTTTGGGACTAAAAGAATACCGTTACTTTCTCTTATTTTTCCTATATCATCAATGTTAGGATTTCTAAAACCACTAGAAAAAAGGCCATTAATTTGTAATTTTTTATCAGGTCTGTAGGTAACAGCTAAAGTGTATGTCAAAGCCTCTGAATCTAATTCAAGTGATGAAAGAAGTTTATCTATCGAAGATATTTGATTCCAATCCCCCCTTAAGCTTGAACTTGTAAAACGTAAACCAGCATTCAAGCTTGTCATTTTATTCAGCTCATAAATCCAGTTTAGATAAATTGCAAAACTTTTCGCATAGCTACCGCTATCTGGATAACGGGAGGGAATAGGTCTCCGGTTACTAAATCCTATAATACGCTCAAAATCTAATTCTAGATCAAAAGCATATGCCTCTGAATTGATATTATTATGTGTCCACTCTAATCCATAAGAGTAACTATGCCCTCCTTTTGAATAACCAAAAAAATCAGTATTTAAACTTAAAACATCTACGGACTCTAATTTATTTGAACGACTTATTTCACCAAACTTCCTATTAACTCTAGATTCATCAACTTTTTGATAGGCGAAAGTCATAGTGCCCTTTTTCAACCATTTTTTTCCCAGGAAAAACTTAAATTGGGGAGATATAAACAATCGTTTTTGGGGTCCATAATACCATTCACTAAATCTAAGACTTCCGTTCTTTTCCTCTACCAACTTATCATATCGGTCAATATTCGAAGATTCTGAATACTGAATATTTATATTTAATAGTTGATCTTTAGGTAATTTAAAAGTAAATTTTTGAAAAAGATCAAATTGATCGTAAGCTGTATTTTTTTGGATGTTAGGGTTAGAGTTTTTTGTGGGAAATTCTCTATACCGATCTCCGCTGTTAAATGAAAAATATTGGTTAAGCCCCCAATCATCAAAACCATGTTTTCTGTTTTTACCCATTTGTATATTACCAAATTTGGAGTAGCTGAAACTGGTTAGACTTCCCCAATTCCTGTAACTTAAAGACGTAGTTGTATTATTTACAATGGCTGAGTTAGCTGAGTTTAAAGCGGTCGAAAATGACGATTTCATTTTTTCTTTATCATTTAAATCTGGTGATTTTGTAAAATAATGAATGACACCACCCAGTGCATCTGAACCATATCCGACTGAAGAAGACCCAAAAGTAACCTCAACTCTATCTATATTATGGGGATCAATTGTTATCGCATTTTGTAAGTGTCCAGAACGATAAATTGCGTTATTCATTCTTACACCATCCACAACAATTAAGACTCTATTGGCTTCAAACCCTCTTAAAACAGGACTTCCACCTCCACCTTGAGACTTTTGAACTCTTACATTGGGATTAATCTCTAATATATCGGCAGAAGTACCGACGATTTGGCTCTCGATTTCATTTTGATCAATGATGCCTACTTGTTCAGCGATTTTTTCACGAGTAGCTTGAGATCTTGCTACGGAAAGTATTACTTCTTCAAGTATTTCATCCTCAGAGTACATCTTAATAACGCGCTTTCGCCTGATTTCAGCTATTGACAATACAATGCCTCGATAACCAAGTAAATTAAAATTGACTGTAGAATTTGAAGAAAAATCTTTCAAATTCACTTTTCCAAAATTATCTGTTATAGTATTTATGCCACTTTCCTCGTTAAACACCAATACTCCTTCCAATGGTTCACCAGTATTGCTGTCCTCTACCCATATTTCTTGTGATTGAAGACCAAAAGAAATTAAGTTTAAGACTAGAATGGATATAAAATTATAATTAATGGAAAATCTCATGGAGTACAGCTATGGATTTTATTTTCCCAAATCTTGGTAAATGTATATTAAAATAATCGATTAAAAAGTCTAAAACCTTAATTCTAAGTGTTTTTGAAATTTTTATTTGTACTATATCATCAAAATTAATAGCTAATAATTCTTTAAATGCTCTGACAGTTTCTCCTCCTAAAGCATATTTCGAATTTGAATTTTCACAAAAGCATCCACTCTCTATATCGAAAAATTCTTTTTCTTGACACATAAGATTAGGGTAAAATCCCAGTTGATCACTAAGTAATGTTAAGAATTTAAGATGAAAAACGGGAGAAAATTGATCTTTTTCAAGCTTCATTATACTATTTTCTAAAAAGCTATATAGTGCGATATTAGGATTACCTTCCTCATAAATTACTCTAGAAATAACCTCTGAAATAAAAAGTGCAATTGCATTTTTTTTAATTTTTAAAGGAATTTCTTTAAAATGGACTTTTAAACTTCCTTCACGAATAAAATTTAGTTTTTGGTTGCTCTGATTTTTGATTTGGGTTGAAATATTAATCAAATTTAACGGCTGAAAAAGTGATTTTTTAAGTCCACCTTTTTTAGAGGTTAAAATTCCCTTTAACATAAATGACTTTAAACCTAATTCCTTACAATAGCAACGAGTGATTAAACTTGAGTCACCATATTTGACAGTACTGATAACAATAGCATTTGTTTTAACCAGCATAGCAAAAAATTATTTTAGACCACTCCCTGGGCGAGCATTGCATCTGCCACTTTAACAAATCCAGCAATATTTGCCCCTTTTACATAATTAACATAGTTTTTTTCTTTTCCGTAATCAAGGCAGGATTGGTGAATATCACCCATAATAGACTTTAATTTATCGTCCACTTCTTCCCTTGTCCAATTGTAGCGAAGAGAGTTTTGTGCCATTTCTAATCCCGATACCGCAACACCACCTGCATTAGAAGCTTTTCCTGGAGCATAAAGAATTTTATGCATAGTGAATCTATTAATAGCTCCAGGAGAGGAGGGCATATTTGCTCCTTCTCCTACACATCTACAATTGTTTTTTATTAGTAAATCAGCATCTTTTTCTTCTAATTCATTCTGGGTAGCGCAGGGAATTGCAATGTCACACGCGACCTCCCAGGGCTTGCTATTCTGAAAAAATTCAGCTTTGGGATACTTTTTTAAATAAACATTTACTCTAGCTCTTCGCTTATTTTTCAGTTCCATTATATGTGATAATTTCTCCTGGTCTATCCCAGCTTTATCGTAAATGTAACCGGAAGAATCGGAAAGGGTCAAGACTGTTCCACCCAGCTGAATAACTTTTTCAGCAGCGTATTGTGCTACATTTCCTGATCCAGAGATAACTACTTTTTTCCCTTTAAATCCTTCTCCTTGATGTTCCAGCATTTTTTGGATGAAATACACCACTCCATACCCAGTTGCCTCAGGTCTAATTAATGAACCTCCCCAGCTAATCCCTTTACCAGTAAGAACTCCAGTAAATTCATTTTTCAGCCGTTTATACTGACCAAAAAGGTATCCAATTTCTCTACTTCCAACTCCTATATCACCTGCTGGAATATCTCGATTAGGTCCAATATGTCTAAAAAGTTCAGTCATAAAACTTTGACAAAAACGCATCACCTCAGTATCTGTTTTTCCTTTAGGGTCAAAATCAGAACCACCTTTACCACCTCCCATGGGGAGGGTTGTCAGACTATTTTTAAAAATTTGTTCAAAGGCTAAAAACTTCAATATACTTAGATTTACACTAGGATGAAATCGTAAACCCCCTTTGTACGGTCCAATCGCAGAATTCATCTCAATCCGATAGCCCCTGTTTACTTCAATTTCTTCTTTGTCATTAATCCAAGCCACTCTAAAAGAAACTACGCGTTCTGGTTCTACCATCCTTAAAAGAATATTTTGTCCATAATAAATATCTTTTTTTACTATGTATGGTATAACGGTTTCCGCGACTTCTGTAACTGCCTGCATGAACTCCGGTTCATTTTGATTCCGTTGATTGACTTCGGCTAAAAATTGTTTGATTATTTTATCCATAGGATTAATATTTGCTTAATAAAGTTAGGTCTTTCTTAGGAAAAAAAACTCAATTTTTTATCCAAAAAGACGAGAAACTAAGTCCTGAATCTTTGAAATGGGGATAACTTTTACTGGGAGATTTTTGGTATCAATTTTAGAAAATTTTGAGATGAAGACACTTTTATAGCCTAATTTGGCAGCCTCTTGAATTCTATGTTCCACTTTGGGGACTGGTCTAATCTCACCAGATAAACCGATTTCAGCAGCAAAACAATATTTTTCGGAGACTTCAATATCGTGATAACTTGATAAAATTGAAACTATTACGGCTAAATCTATAGCAGGATCATCTATTGTAATTCCCCCTGTTATATTGATAAAAACATCTTTAGAACCTAAAGTAAAACCAGCTCTTTTTTCCAAGACAGCCAAGAGCATGTTTAGTCTTTTAGTATTGTAACCTGTGCTGGTTCTTTGAGGAGTTCCATATACAGCTGAACTAACTAATGCTTGAATTTCAATCATTAGAGGTCGAACTCCTTCAATAGTAGCAGCAATAGCGTGGCCACTTAGTTTTTCATCTTTCTCAGAGATCAATAATTCACTTGGATTATTGACTGTGCATAGACCTTGAGATTGCATTTCATAGATTCCAATTTCTGAGGTAGCTCCGTAACGATTTTTTTTTGTTCTTAAAATTCTGTAAATGTGATTTCTATCTCCTTCAAAATGAAGAACTACATCAACCATATGTTCCAAAATTTTAGGTCCTGCGATTTGACCATCTTTCGTAATGTGTCCAATTAAAAAAACAGGAACATGGGACTCTTTGGCAAAACGTATAAGCTCTGCCGTACATTCTTTGATTTGGGAGATACTTCCAGGGCTATTTTCGATACTATCTGTATTGAGGGTTTGAACAGAATCAATAATGACCAAATCAGGATTTAAAGTCTCTATTTGTGAGAATATATTTTGGGTTTTTGTTTCACTTAATATATAGCAATCATTGGATGATTTATTGATACGATTAGATCGGATTTTAATTTGTTTTTGACTCTCCTCCCCGGAAACATATAAAACCTTTGAATTTATTTGCATTGCAATCTGAAGTAGAAGTGTAGACTTTCCTATTCCTGGTTCTCCTCCAAGAAGCATTAAAGCTCCTGGAATTATTCCTCCGCCTAATACCCTATCTAGTTCTTGATCCCCGGTATTAATTCGTGATTCTTCTTTAATATTGATTTGATCAATTTTGAGTGGTTTGATCACCTCATTAATTTTTTGGAACGATTTCCAAACTTTTTTTGTAGATTTTTCAATCACCTCTTCAGACAATGTATTCCATTCTTTACATGAATTACACTGACCTTGCCACTTCGCATGCTGGGTACCGCAATTTTGGCAAAAAAAAGAAGTTTTTACTTTATTCATTAGCAGCTAAAAATGAATTATCGTTGGGGATTAATCAAAGGTAACGTAAAAAAAGCGATGGCACCAAAAGCAAGTATCATCAATGTTTGGCAACTCCAGACAATCCATCCAAAGGCCAAACTAGAATCTTTACCTATACCAAATGAAATTAAAACTAATGAAACAGTATACGGATAAATACCAATGCCTCCATTTGTTATAGTGATCGACAAACCACCTATTACGAATGCTGGAATTAAAGCATTCAACCCTAAATTGGCTGTTTCAGGAATAGAGTATTTGATCACTCCAAACATCAGTATATACATTAACCAAATAAATAGGGTATGTAAGATGAAGGCTCCCTTTTTTTTAATTTTCTTTATTGAAAGAAACCCCTGCCAGATCTCAGTAAGAAATAATTTAATTTTTTTTGCAAAAGGTTGTTTGGAATTAATTAAAAATCTTAAACCAAAACCTAAAATAATTAAAATCACTAAAAAATATTTTAGATTAGAAAGTTTAAAATCTAAAACATCTATGATCAGTTCAAATTGTAATAATAATGATATACAAACAAATATGAATAGTAAAATAATGTCAATTACCCTCTCGGCAATTATAGTCCCAAAACCTTTTTGAAAAGGAATATTATCATAGCGATCCATAGCAGTTGCTCTAAGTATTTCTCCTGAGCGAGGAATACCCAGGTTAGATAAATATCCTATTAAAACCGAAAGAATAGAATTAGCTAATCTTGGCTTATAACCCAATGGGACCAAAAGATATGACCATCGAATAGCTCTTGAAACATGACTAAGTAAACCAAAAATGGAAGAAATAATTATAAAATGATAGTCGGCATTTCTAATGTATTTGATTACGTTTTTACGGTCATCAACAGAGGTGTTTTGATAGCTCAAATAGATAAAGAATAAGCCGATTAAAAGTGGGATTAAATTTTTTGAAAGTTGGATTACCTTATTCAATGTACTAGGTTAACCGATTGGTTTCTTCATTGGGAAAAATAATTGATGGCACGAATGATTTAGCTTCCTCTAAATCCATTTGTGCATAGCTAATTATTATTACAACGTCTCCTTTTTGAACTTTTCTAGCTGCTGGGCCATTTAGGGTAACTTCACCACTTGATTTTTTCCCTTCAATCACATATGTTTCTAATCGTTCCCCATTATTAACATTGACCACTTGAACCTTTTCGCCAACGATTAGATTGGCCGCCTCAATCAAGTCACGATCAATAGTTATACTACCAACATAATTTAAATCAGCATCAGTAACTTTTACCCGGTGAATTTTTGACTTTATTATTTCTATTAACACACCACAAATGTAATGATTTAAGACATATTGATATTGTCTATTAATCTAATTTTTCCTAGAGAGGCAGCGATAAAGCCACGTCCCGATTTTATTTTTTCGTTAGGGTTAAACTCTACTAGAGTAAAAGGATCTGTTGCAGTAAAATATTCCAATTTAATAAGTGAAAGATCTTTAAAAAAATTTCTAACCTCTATTTTAATTTTCTCATATTTTTCGGTATTTGCAAGTTTTTTGGCAAGTTTCAATCCTTCATAAACTTTTGGAGCTATTCTTCTTTCCTTAGAATTCAATAAAATATTACGCGAACTCATCGCAAGTCCATCTGTGTTTCTTACTATTGGGCAACCAATAATCTTGGTTGAAATGTTTAGAGATTTACTTAGGTGATTAACAACAAGTAATTGTTGGTAGTCTTTTTCTCCAAAATATGCTTTAGAGGGTAAAAATGTTTTAAAAAAATACTCTAAAACAGTAGCTACCCCTTGAAAGTGCCCTTTTCTTATTTTTCCCTCCATAACTGTATCTAGGTTTCCAAGATCATATTGTTTAGATATAATTTTATTCCCATAAATATCATTTTCATTCGGAATAAAGACTGAGATATTTTTGCCAAATTGAGAAATTTTATAAATATCTTCTTCTAATTTATTGGGATAATTTTTTAAATCTATATTATTTTCAAATTGAGTAGGATTGACAAAAATAGTAACTAGCACTTTGTCATTTTCAATTAATGCTTTTTCAATTAATGAAAGGTGCCCATCATGAAGTGCTCCCATAGTTGGTACCATACCAATTGAATAGGATTTCCCAAAAAAATTCCTTTTGAATTGTTGGGGGGAATTAAAGACTTCCATCAAAATATATTTAAACCCTGTAAATATAGAGATTTCAGCTTATTACATTAAATTTTTGTAATTTCGCAAAACTTTTAAGCTTAGGATAAATAGATATTTTATGAAAGATAAAAAAGTGCTGAATATTTCTTCTGAAGTGGTTCCTTACCTTCCCCAGTCAAATCAAGCTATAAATTCTTTCAAAATTCCAAAAAATATCAATGATCACGGTGGTCAGACCAGAATTTTTATGCCACGCTATGGTATGATAAACGAGAGACGTCACCAACTTCATGAGGTAATTCGATTATCTGGTATGAATTTAGTAATCAATGATGTTGACATGCCTTTAATAATAAAAGTAGCTTCAATACCAAAGGAAAGAATGCAAGTTTACTTTATTGATAACGATGAATATTTCAAAAGGCGCGCCTCTTTGAGAGATGATAATCAAAAACTTTTTTCCGATAATGATGAACGCATGATTTTCTTCACAAAAGGAGTCATAGAAACTGTCAAAAAACTTAATTGGTCTCCTGATATCATTCATTTACATGGCTGGTTTACTTGTTTATTCCCGCTTTATCTAAAAACGTATTATAAAAACGAACCAATTTTTTCAAATAGTAAAATTGTTACTTCTGTTTACGCAAAAGACTTTGACAAAGTAATCTCTGGGAATTTACACGACAAGGTTGCCTTTGATAATATTCCATTAGAATTAATAAGCTATCTAAAAAATGCTAGCTTCGAGAATTTAATTAAGTTGAGTATTGAGTTTTCAGATGGATATGCTATCGCTGACAGTGAAACCCCAAAATCCATACAAGATCACCTATTAGATTATTCTATTCCTGGGTTGAGTTTTGAAGATTCTCAAAAGAAAGATGCATTTGTTAATTTTTATTCTACTAACATAATGTAAAAATAAACAATGAATGTTCTAAGCCCCATCAAACCAATTTTGGTTACTTCAGCAATTATAATCTGCTTTTTTTTATCCTGTGACAAAGATTATCATTCCGTTGGAGTTGATTTATTGAAAAAAACATCTATTAAAACGAGCTCTTTTATCGCTCCTGTTTATACCTATCAAAAGAAGCTAAATTATTTTCAAACTGATGGATTACCACTTGGTCAGCTTGGGAGAATTCAAATTCCTGGTTTTGGTATTTCCAAAGCAAGTATAACTTCTCAACTAAGGTACTCTGGGGTACCTGTTTTTGGAAATTATACTCAAGAAGCAGAAGATGACAATGATAATCCTAATGTAATTGACGAAAATGAAAAAGTTACTGCTGTTTATTTAGATATACCATTCTTCAATAACTTAGATGACGCTGATCAAGATGGAGTTATTGATTTATTTGATATCGATGCAATAGATCCTGAAAGTGACACTGACGGAGATGGATTGTCAGATATTGAAGAGAGCCGATTGAACTTAAACCCATTGAGTGATGATAGTGACAATGATGGTATTTTAGATTTGATTGATAATGATAGTTCCAGTTTTGAATATGAAAATAAGATTTATGAAATAGATTCAATTTTTGGCAACAGAGCTGCAACCTTTAATATGAAAGTTTATGAGCTTACCCATTTTCTATCTCCTCTAGACCCTTTGCAGAACTTTGAGAGAAATAAACAATATTATTCCAATACTGATTTTTTTGAACAGGGGTTTGTAGGGGCAAAGTTATGCGATACTTCTTACAGCCTAAATTTTGATGAGTTAAGATTTAACTATAAAGAAGATGATCCTGAAACCGAAGATGTTGATGAAAGGAATAAAGTTCAAACGCGACTTTCACCTAGAATTAGAGTCCCGCTTGATATAGAATTTTTTCAAACCAAAATTATAGATAATGAAGGGGGTGATCCCTTATCAAATTATGAAAACTTTATTCGATTTTTTAAAGGGATAGTCATTAGAGCTGATAATTTTTCGGATGATCTATATATGCTTCTCGATATTAACAATGCTAATATTAAGATTGAATATGATTACAAATTTAATAATTTGAACGGTACCTTAGATAACACATCCGATGATGTGATTGAAATAAAGTCAAAAGTTTTTTCCCTCAGTTTAAACGGTATTCGATTCAACACATTAAATCATGTAGATCTAAGTGGTGAAATTGATAATGAAGTACAACTTGGTCAGAACAATATTCCTTCCAAAAAATCCTATCTAAATGGGAATGGATATTTTTCAACCATCAAATTATTTGATAAGCAGGAATCGCAGAATGAGTTGCTTAATGATTTAAGAAAAAATAAATGGCTTGTAAGTGAGGCTAACCTATATTTGTACGTCGATCAAGATCATTACGTTACATCTGAAGATTTAATCGAAAGACTTTATTTATTCAATTATTCAAATGGCTCACCCATAATTGATTTTACCCTTGACAATTCAGTTAATAATAATCATAAAAATAGAGATAAATTCATATTTGGTGGTTTCTTAGAGTATGATGATCTTGAAAGACCTTACCGTTACAAGTTTAGAATTACAAACCATGTGAATAGGCTTATAAGAAAAGATTCTACCAATTATACTATTGCTATTTCACCTGCAAATGGGATAAATTCAATCGCATATAAAAGAGCTCAAACATCTGGCCAAGAATTTATCAATTATCCTTCCATTTCTATCTTAAGTCCTCTAGGCGTTATTCTGCACGGCTCCGGTGTGGATGAAACAGATTCCTCTAAAATCCAACTTGAGATTTTTTACACGGAGTATTAATATATTAGTTTAAATTTTAGCTAAATCTACAATTTTACTATATTTTTTATAATAGTCAAAAGTTATTATAAAAAAATTTCAATAAGATATTATTATTATATTG
Organism: uncultured Bacteroidota bacterium; assembly: GCA_902590705.1. Taxonomy (GTDB): domain Bacteria; phylum Bacteroidota; class Bacteroidia; order Flavobacteriales; family Flavobacteriaceae; genus UBA8316. The sequence goes on from CACIXU010000002.1 coordinate 60,976, forward strand.
CAAAATAATTCAATTATAGTACAAATTATTTCTGGTAATATAGGATTTTTATAATTAATATCTATTAATATTTAAAATATAATAGATTTTGTCTAATGTATAAAAATAGAATACATGTAAATACTGCTGGTAAGGCAATTATCCAGTCAAAATAAATTCCAATCAGTAGATAAAGTATTAGCCACCAAATACCGAAAAGAATTAAACCTGCTGTCAATTTGATGGAGCTGTAAAAAACTACGTCTTCGAAGAGAGATAATATTTTTTTCATAATAATAAGAGGTGGAAGATTTGGTACAGAGCTAATTTCCAATAATAATTTTAATACTAACTTATTTGTATATTTTTTTTCTGTCTTTATATTCATTAGTTCTATACTCTTTTTTAAATCTTCAAAATCCATTTTTGTATTTATTCGATTTATTAGTTTTTTACGATTAGAATAATTATTATCATTATCAGGTAACCAAATGCATTTTTTCATTCCTGATGTAAGCTTTTCTCGGATATTATTGATCGTCTCAGCTTTAGACAAGGAATCATCTAAAAAATTTCTTACTTCAATTGGCTTTCCAAAAACTACATGAAGATCACACAAAGGTTTTTTATGGTGCCCATAGTTTATTCCCACAGGAATTAAATAAATTGGAAACTTACTATCGACTTGAGCCTCGTAAACAAGACGACTACTGCCCTTGGATAAAGACTGTAAATAATACTCATTGTGATGTGCAGCTTCTGAAAACATTATTATTGATTCTTTAGAGCATAGAAATTTTCTGCATTTATCGAAAATTTCCTCATTTCTCCTAAGGTTCGAATACCCATTACGAATTCGATAAACAGGTAACATTTTTAGTGCGTCTAAAAACCATTGTAATTTTCCTCCAAAAACATCACTACGTGTTAATGAAGTTACCTGTTGATTAACAATAGAACCTACTAAGAGTGGATCTAGAAATGCTCCTTGGTGATTAGGTGAAAACAGGATTCCCCCTTCTTTTGGGATATTTTTAAGCCCTATAATTTTAATTTTTCTAAAGTAACATTTGGATGCCAATCTTATAGTATACTTGATGAAATAGTAAAAAATTTTTTTCATTAAAGCTGACTAAGAAGACTTATTTGACATTATTAACTAACTATTTTCCCTCTTTTGTAAAATTATTATAGAATGTTTTGATTGATAAATAATAACTTATACGATCAAATAAAAACTAATTTTAATTATTAAAATTTTGGAAATTTTGAATTTCTAAACTTAAATAAATAATATTTAATAAATTTAGCTAACTAACTAAAACTTTCCCATGCTTTTTAAAAGCACTATTGGTAATTTTTAGACCCCATCTCGGAACTCAGATTTAATAATAAAAAAACTAAACATCTATGAGTAAACCTGAATTTTTTGATTTTAAATTTTATGAATTGGAGCAAATGTATAGTGATCGCCCATTATTAAGACAGCCATTTGGTGATAATTGGGAAATTTATACTTGGGGTGAAGTTGGGGAAATGGCAAGAAAATTAGCCACAGGTTTAAAATCACTTGGTTTAAGAGAAAATGCTCATATTGGGCTAATTTCTAAAAATTGTCGGGAATGGATTATTGCAGATATGGCAATAATGATGGCGGGATATGTATCTGTCCCCTTTTTTCCATCTCTTAAAGGTGAGGAATTAAATTTCCTTTTGGATTATGGTGATGTTGACTTAATTTTTGTCGGTAAGATTGAGACTTGGCAGGATATTAAGAATGATATACCGCTTGAATTACCTATAATAAAATTTCCCAATTATAAAGGGTTTTCTATTGTTGATCGTGGAGAGGAGTGGTTAGAGTTTTTAGGGAAACATAATCCAATCAAAAATCCACATATTCCTCAGCTTTCTGATTTGTGGACAATTATTTTTACTTCTGGTACTACTGGAAATCCAAAAGGGGTTAAGCTCTCTTATTATGCAATTGATGAGACAAAAAATATAACCTTAAAGGAAAACCCCCTTAAAGTTGATTTTTCAGGAAATAATAGTTTTATTTCTTACCTGCCGTTAAATCATATCGCCGAGCGAGTAGTAGTTGAACACGTATGCTTGCGTTTTGGTGGATCACTTTCATTCGTTGAATCCATTGACAGCTTTGCAAAAAACTTAAGAGATATCCAGCCTCACATATTTTTTGCTGCACCTAGAATTTGGACCAAGTTTCAATTGGGAATTCTTGGAAAATTATCACAGAAGAAATTGGATATTTTAATTAGAATTCCAATAATTTCTGGACTAATAAAAAATAAACTAAAAAAGGGACTTGGCTTAAATCGAGCTAGATCAACTATTTCAGGTTCAGCACCAATTTCAATTTCAACAATTGAATGGTTTAGAAAAGTGGGAATTTATATTACCAATGGATATGGAATGACTGAAAACTGCGCAATTTGTTCTCAGGTTGATGGCCGTAATTTTAAAAAGTTAGATTCAGTGGGTAGAGCTCAGTATGGTGCTGAAATTAAAATTGATGAGTCTAGTGGTGAGGTATTAATGCGGGGCCCTTACGTAATGGATGGTTACTACAAAAATGACGAATTGACAACTAAGACTCTTGTTGATGGTTGGCTTCATACAGGAGATAAGGGATACCTTGACGAAGATAACTACTTAAATATTACTGGTAGAGTATCTGATAGTTTTAAAACTTCAAAGGGAGAATTTATTGAGCCACTAACTTTAGAGAGTTATTTTGCGGATATACAGGAAATAGAGGAAATTTGTATAACAGGTTTAGGTCTTACACAACCAATTGGATTGGTTCAACTTTCAGATATTGGTAAATCAATCGAAAGGGACGAATTATCCGAAATTTTAGATGAAAAGTTAGCAGAGATTAACTCTGATTTAGAAAATTATAAGAAAATATCTACAATCGTTATTGTTAAAGACCAATGGACTGAACAAAATAAAATTTTAGGACCAACTCTAAAAATCAAACGAGGAAATATCGAAGAAATGTACTCTTCGAAATACAATTCATGGGAATCAAATAATTCAAAAATTGTTTGGGAATAGTCCAATTCCTTAAAATCACGTATATTGTTACATTAATTGTATATTAGGCAAATTTTTGCTTGGTATATTATATAACAAAAACAAATAAATTAAACATGAAAAAACTATCTGTATTTAGATTCATTTTGCTTATGAGTCTGGTATTTAACGTTAATTTTTTGCTTGCCCAAAACTCAATCAATGGAATTGTTGTTGATACTGAGGATGGGTCAGCTGTCCCTGGTGCTAGTGTATTCATTTTGGGAACCACTAATGGTACTGCTACTGATTTTGATGGGAACTTTACAATCTCAACAACAAAAGATTTACCAATCCAAATTGAAGTTAGTTTTCTTGGCTACATATCCCAGATTATTGATGTTACTTCACCCGATCAAGATTTAACTATTCAATTAGAATTAGGCAGTGATTTTTTGGACGAAGTTATTGTATCCGCTTCCAGGAGAGCTGAAAAAATTGTTGATGCACCTGCATCCGTATCTGTTATAAGTGCAAGAAAAATTGCCAACTCATCAGAGGCTATTGACCCCATTAGACATTTGATGAATGTTCCTGGAGTTACGGTTGCAAATTATACTGCAAATTCAATGAACATTGAAATGAGATCTGGTAATGGACTTCTTGGAACAGCGGTACTTCCTCTTTTAGATTACAGAGTCATCTCAACTCCTGCTGCTAGATCAAATTTTAGTTACCAGTACGGGCTATCTAATTTAGATCTTGAAAGAATAGAAGTTATCAGAGGAACTAATTCAGCATTATATGGTCCAGGTGTTGAAGGTGGGGTAGTTCATTTTATTACCAAAAAAGCCATTGATCATCCCGGCACTAGTGCAGAATTATATACTGGCGATCTCCGCTCTAGAGGCTTGGCCGTAAGACATGCACATGCAAATGAAAGTAAAACATTTGGTTATAAGATTAATGTTAAATACAATGAAGGAGCAGATTTTGGATTAGATCCCGTTGAGGATGCCGAAAGGATAAACTCATTTTACACCCGAATTGTACAGCCTAAGATTACAAATAATGTTGTAGACGCTACTCAATCAGGTATACCACTTATAGGTATGGATTACTTAGATCCAGATAAAGATGGAAACCCGTTAGCAAGTGAGTATCAAAATTTTGCCATGAATGCTCACCTTGAATTTAGACCCAATGAAAACACTTCAGCTGTATTATCTGGAGGATATTCTGATGCTGGTGGATTAGCTATACAAGATCAAGGATATTTTTTTAATCAAGGAATTGATTATTGGGCACATGCGAGAGTTACATCAGGAAATTTATTTGCACAAGTGTCCTATAACACCAATGATGGAGGAAGCGCAGAAGATCCAACTTTTTTATATGAAACTGGAAATAGAGTTGTAGGTAAAAGAGAGTTTTTAGTTGCTAACGCACAATATGATTTAGATGTCCCTTCTTTTTTAGATTCAAAATTCAATTTTGGAATTGACTATCAAGATACTGCATCAGATTCAGAGTATACTCTTTATGGTAGAAATGAAGATGATGATCCTTACAATATAACAGGTGTTTATGCCCAAGGACAATCAAAATTATCTGATAATTTAACATTGACTTATGCCGCGAGACTAGATAAGTATAATTTTATTGACGAAGCTGCTTTTGCTCCAAAACTTGCTTTGGTATATAAATTAAATGATTCAAATTCAATTAGAGCATCCTACAGCGTAGGTACTTATGGTGCTTCGTCATTAGAGGCTTATATTGATTTCCCTGTAAGAACTCTAAGTGCTGGCCAACTAGATATTTGGCTATCGGGACAAATTGAGCCTCATATTTTTGATCCAAATGCTCAAATAGAAGTTGTAGGTGCTGGAGCATATGTTCCTGGAGGATACTATTTCCCTAGAACAGAAACTTCCTTGAAATACGAACACCTTTACAACATAGCAAAAGGCTTAACTCTGCCAGGTATTTCTGCTCAATTAGGCGCTAATGCTGCATTAGCTCCATTAGTAGCTCCTATTGAAAACTTTTTTGCTTCATACGCCGGGCCATCTGGAACTACTGGACAAATTAGAGGGTTTAATATATTTAATACCTCAGAGACAATGACTCAACTCACTGACGTAGGTGCAGCTCAGATTGCAACGATTGATAATTTTGAAATTGGTTACAAGGGAAAAATTGGTAAAAAATTATCACTTGGGATAGATTTTTATTATGCTGCAAGAAAAGGATTTACTGAATTTACAGGAGTTGGTCCTACATATATGCTAATGGGTGCAGATCTTGTTGGAACATGGCCCGCCACTGTAGGACAAGACCTAGTTTCTAGTGCTGGAATGCAGGCTGCTGCTGCGGGATATGTTCAAGCTGCTTATGCTGGAGCTGGTCTTCCTGCTACAGGTCTTCCAGCTGCCCAGTCAATTGCTGCTGGACTCCCTAGTTCTGGTCTAGCTGTATTATTAGCTCCCGATGGAGCGCTGCCGCCAACAAATCTTGCTACACAGGGACTTTTAAATTTAATTAGTGGACAAGTTGCTGGAGGATTTACTCAAGCTGGCCAGTTATTAAATGGAGAGATTAACACCAATGCTTTTGGAGCAATTTCCTCAAATCGTGCTCCTAACGATGGAGTAACTCATGTTTCCTCTGGATATAGGCAATACCCTAACGTTACGAGAAGTCATTGGGGTGCAGATATTTCTGCGGAATATTACTATAATGAAAACTTATCTTTTTGGGCAAATTATTCTCACATAAGTCAAAACGAGTGGATTCCAGGAGAGGCTAATGATGATGATCTTCCTTTCCCTAGTTATTTAAATACCCCTTTAAATAAATGTAGAGCGGGTATTAGATTTTACTTTGATGATGTTAGAGCAAGTCTAGCCTATCAATATGATGAGGCCTTTTTCTCAAATTTTGGGGCTGGCCTTGGTGGAAACGCACCTGAAAGACATACATTTGATGGTAATATAGGTTTTGAAATAATGGATGGGGTGTTTTTTGATATTCAGGCTACTAACATATTGGATCGAGAGTATCGTCAGTATCCAGGACTACCAATAATTGGTAGAAGAGTCTTATTTAAAACAACTTTTAATTTCTAGAGTCAATTGACTGTAAAAAAAGCATCCTTTTGGGTGCTTTTTTTTGTTTGTAATTACAAGTTTTAATTGTATTTCAAATTGTTAAGATTACTTTGATTTATTAAGGCCTAACTGTTGCATTTTATTTATTGCTAAATATTATATTTACACTATGGTATTTAAAAATAATATTATTGAAATAAACACTAATTATGGCTAAAGCTTTAGGAACTGTTTCGCAAATTATAGGTCCTGTTGTAGATGTAACTTTTTCAGGAGAGGAAAATGCTCTTCCAAAAATTTATGACTCATTAGAAATAATAAAAGATGATGGTAATAAATTAATTCTTGAGGTTCAATCTCACATTGGAGAAAATACAGTTAGAACAGTTTCTATGGACTCCACTGATGGCTTAAGTCGAGGAACTGAAGCAAAGCCTACTGGCAATCCAATTCAAATGCCCATTGGTGAGTCTGTTTATGGAAGATTATTTAACGTTATAGGTGATGCAATTGATGGTTTGGGGGATTTGCCTAAAGATGGAGATAATGGATTACCAATTCACAGGCAAGCTCCTGCTTTCGAGGATTTATCGACTTCAACGGAGGTTTTATATACAGGAATTAAAGTAATTGATTTAATAGAGCCTTACGCTAAAGGAGGTAAAATTGGTTTATTTGGCGGTGCTGGTGTAGGTAAAACAGTTTTGATTCAAGAATTAATTAACAATATAGCAAAAGGTCATGGTGGTTTATCTGTTTTTGCTGGAGTAGGTGAAAGAACACGTGAGGGAAATGACCTCCTTCGTGAAATGCTGGAGTCAGGGATTATTAAATATGGGGATGACTTTTTACATTCTATGGAAAAAGGTGGCTGGGATTTAAAAAAGGTAGACAAAAAATCCATGTTAGAGTCTAAAGCAACTTTCGTTTTTGGACAGATGAATGAGCCACCTGGAGCACGAGCTCGTGTAGCATTGTCAGGATTAACCATTGCAGAATATTTCAGGGATGGATCCGGGGATGGACAGGGAAAAGATGTCCTTTTCTTTGTAGATAATATTTTCCGTTTCACTCAAGCTGGTTCTGAGGTATCTGCTCTACTTGGACGTATGCCCTCAGCAGTAGGATATCAGCCTACTTTAGCGACTGAAATGGGAGCTATGCAGGAAAGAATTACATCAACAAAAAAAGGTTCTATCACATCAGTTCAAGCTGTTTATGTTCCAGCTGATGACTTGACTGATCCAGCACCTGCTACTACTTTTGCTCATTTAGATGCAACCACAGTTCTATCTCGAAAAATTGCCGAGTTAGGAATCTATCCTGCCGTAGATCCACTAGATTCTACCTCTCGTATTCTAACAGCTGACATACTCGGAGATGAACATTATAATTGCGCCCAAAGGGTCAAAGAGCTTTTACAACGTTATAAAGAATTGCAGGATATTATTGCTATTTTAGGAATGGAGGAACTCTCCGAGGAAGACAAGCTAGCTGTCTCTAGAGCGAGAAGGGTTCAACGATTTTTATCTCAACCATTCCATGTAGCAGAACAATTTACTGGAATACCTGGCGTTTTAGTTGATATAAAAGATACGATCAAAGGATTTAATATGATTATGGATGGGGAATTAGATCATCTACCTGAAGCAGCCTTTAATCTTCAGGGTACTATTGAAAACGCTATAGAGGTTGGTGAAAAAATGTTAGCTGAGGCATAATGTATTTAGAAATTGTTTCCCCAGAAGCCACACTTTTCGCTGGCGAAGTTGATTCAGTGATAGTCCCTGGTTCAGCAGGTTACTTTCAGATGCTGAATAATCACGCTTCAATTGTTTCTTCATTAAAAGAAGGTGTAATTAAAATATCAGGTAAAATAGATTTAGATGACGCTGTTAAAGATAAATTTCAAATGGAAGATGCCAACACAGCTTTATTTAAAATTAAATCTGGAACCGTCGAGATGTGCGATAATAAATTGATCTTACTCGCAGATTAATATTAGTTTTTTATTTTAGTTACACTAATAATGAAACATTTATCGAGTACTTTACTGTGTCTTATATTTGGAGTGGTTTTTGTATTAGCTCAAAATGAAAAAGTTCAGGATTCGGTTTCAACTGAAAACTTAGTGGAAGTTATTTTGACCTCGAACCGACTTGAGATTTCGTTTAATGAAAAATCAAAAACAGTTCAGTTGATAACTGCTGATCAAATCCAGCAAAGTGGAATTACTCATCTAGTTGATATTTTACAGCAAGTAGCTGGAGTGGATGTTAAAAGAAGAGGAGCTGGAGCAGCTCAAGCTGATTTAAATATTCGTGGTGGGACTTTTGATCAAACACTTTTGCTTATTGATGGGATAAAGCTGGATGACGCTCAAACTGGTCATCACACTCTTAACTTTCTTCCGCCACCAGAAATGGTAGAACGTATTGAAATCATAAAAGGTCCAGCAGCAAGAGCATATGGCCAAAACGCTTTTACAGGAGCTGTTAACATAGTAACAAAAAAAGAGACTCCCAAACGACTTTCTCTATATCTACAAAAAGGAAATTATGACCAAACCAACGGATCTATTTTATTTGGAAGCTCTAATAAAAAAAATAATGTAATTGGTTTTATATCTAAAAATACCTCTGACGGATATCGATACAATTCAGACTACCAACAAAGTAATTTTTTTATTAAGTCTACTTTTAATAAGAATAAAACTCCAATTGACTTAATTACTAGCTACTCGGGTAGAAAATTTGGAGCCAATGGCTTTTATGCTACTCCCTCAGCTATTGACCAATACGAAGAAACACAGGCGAGTCTATTTGCACTATCCCAACGTTTTATTAATGGGGATTTGATTTTTAAGCCAAAGGTCTATTGGCGAAGGGGTCAAGATATGTATGAATACATAAGAAATAAACCTGAAATTTATCGAAATCTACACATAACAAATAAAATGGGGGGAGCATTGGATACTTCTTTTTCATCTAATTTAGGCTTTACAGGAATGGGAATAGACATTTCTAAAGTAGATATAAGGAGTAATAATTTAGGGAACCGTAATCGAACTATGATTAATTTTTTTTTAGAACACAGGTTTTATTTCTTAAGCAATAAGATAGATGTAACTCCTGGTATAGCATCAAATTATTTTTCTGATTTTGGATGGCACAGTTTTCCAGGAATTGATTTTGGGGTTCAACTTACCTCTAGGTTTCGTTTTTATGGAAATCTTGGGTCTACTTATCGTATTCCAACCTTCACAGATTTATTCTATTCAGATAGAACAACCTTGGGCAATTCAAACCTCAAGCCTGAAGAGGCAAAATCTAGTGAGTTAGGTATTCGTTTTTCGTCCAGTAAAGTTGGGATCTCCTTAGCTTACTTTAATAGAAAATCAAAAAATTTAATTGATTATATTAAGGCTAATGAAGATGACCTATGGAAAGCTGAAAATATTCAGCAAATTAGAACAAGCGGGATAGATTTCGAACTTATTCATATGATAAAACTAAATGAGTTAGTACATAATTTTAAAATAAGTTATTCTTATTTGGAAAATAAATTGGATAATAGCAAAATTAACTTTTCACAATATTCAATTAATAATGATTTAAAACATCATTTTATTTGGACTTACAGCTTACCAGTCAATGTAAATTTAAACGCTTTTTTGGCGTTTAAATATATTGAGAGATCTGCGGGAGAATCTTATAATATACTGGACTTTTCAGCTCGTTGGGTTTTTAAAACCCTAGAATTTAGTGTTTATTTCAATAATATTTTAAATATGGAATATTGGGAATCTAATTTTGTAACAATGCCAAAGGGGAATGGCCTAATCGGCTTACGTTATTCTTTTTGACGTTCGAGACTTAGTATATTTTCATTAATTAGTTCTGTTTCCCATCCTCGGTATTGAAGTGCAGCCCAAATTTTTTTTCTTCTTATAGCTAATGACTTGTTCTCGTTTGAGACCCAAAACTTTTCAACTAGGGCTTTACAACAATCAAAGTATTCGGGATCAGAAATTTCATTTAATGCATTCTTAATATTCCAATCTGAAATATCTCGGATTTTTAGTTCCCTAATCAAGCGCTTTTTACCCCATTTTTTAATCCTAAATTTACCACGTACAAAGCTTTCAGCAAAACGAGTTTCGTTAAGGAAATTTGCTTCAATTAATTTTCCAATGATAATATCTATTAAGGTTCCATAAATCCCAATTTCTCTTAATTTTTGAGCAACTTCTTTATGGCAACGTTCTTGATAAGCACAATAATGCTCAAGCTTTTTTTGAATTTCATCAAGAAATAATGGATCTTCTTTATTTTCGATATTCAAAAATAACAAGTTTTGGATATTCTAAATCCTATTTTTAGAATTTAAATAGTAAGAAGTGAGATAAAATTTCAAAAGGGTTAAATAATAAACAGATACTTTTAAATAACATCAAAGTTATCTTATATAAGCTCAAACTTTAACTTTGTATATTAAAATATAGTTGAACAAAATTAAAAGTGCAATCGGTTTTAAGTCAATTCGTAGCTTACCTGGAATCTAAAGATTTGAGCTTTAAAGATTATCAAGGCTTGCATCATTGGAGTATTAACGAGATTGGCCCTTTCTGGGAGTCAATTGCTACTTTTTTTGATATTGCTTTCTCAAAAAAGTATACCTTATCGTATGAGCCAGGAACAGACTTTAAAGATGCTAAATGGTTTAGAGGTGCAAAAATCAGTTATGCTCACCACGTATTTAGGCAATCAAACGACGATTTTCCAGTAATAAAATATCAAAATGAATACTCAGAATATCAGGAGATTAGTTGGAATGCCTTGACTCAAAAAACTTTTGAATTTCAAAAGATATTAATTCAAAATAATGTCCATTTTGGTGATAGGGTAGTTGCATATTGTTGTAACTCTCCTGAGACTATAGCTGCATTTCTTGCTGTCAATTCGCTTGGTGCGATATGGTCTTCTTGCTCTCCTGAATTTGGACTTGATGCTGTTTTAGATAGATTTGATTCATTAAAGCCTACTTTTCTTTTTTACAACTCAGCATATTATTATAACGGGAAGTCTATTGATGTTAATTCAACAATTGAAAAATTAAAAGATAATTTACGTTCACTTAATGCATATTTAGACTTAAATAATCATCAAAGTTTTCAATATAAAGCAAAATCGGTTCAAATAAAATTCAGGGCAGTACCATTTGAACACCCTATATGGATATTATTTACATCAGGAACTACTGGTAAACCTAAGGCAATTGCTCACAGAACAGGAGGTATTATACTGGAACATTTTAAAGCACTTGCCATTCATCAAAATGTTAAGCAAAAAGAAAATTATTTTTGGTATTCTACTACCGGTTGGATGATGTGGAATTTTGCATTAAGTAGTTTACTTTTGGGAAGTACTCTTTGTATTTATAATGGATCGCCAAAATATCCCGATAATGGGACCCTTTGGCGATTTGCAGATAGAGCTAATATCAACCATTTTGGCCATGGAGCAAGTTATTATGAGGGGATACTCGAAAAGCTACCTAAAGAATTAATAACTCATAATCTTAATGCTCTGAAAACAATTGGCTCAACCGGTTCCCCATTATATCCAAAAACATATCAGGAATTAGATAAAATATTTTATAAACAAAAAATTATCTCAATTAGTGGGGGTACTGATATTTGTTCTGCTTTTATTGGTGGAAATCCAGATCTACCAATTATCCCAGGTGAAATACAATGTAAAATGTTAGGTGCAGCAGTTGAGGTTTGGGATGATAGAGGGAAAAAGCTCCTTAATAAAATGGGAGAACTTGTATTAACTAAGCCCTTACCTTCAATGCCTGTTTTTTTCTGGGATGATCCTGATTTTAAAAAGTATAAAGAAAGTTATTTTTCTAAATATGAAACTGTCTGGAACCATGGTGATTGGGCATCAGAAACTTTTAATACTGGGTTCATTATTCATGGGAGATCAGATTCTACACTAAATCGATTTGGGGTCCGTATCGGATCATCTGAAATATATAAAGTAGTCAACCGTTTGCCTGAGGTTCAAGATAGTTTAGTGATTCATTTGAAAGATGAAAATTCAGATCGTTTAATTCTTTTTGTCAAGACAAAGACTTTTATTGAAAATAATACTATCAAGATCATTATAAGAAATAAATGTTCTCCTCGCCATGTTCCTGACGAAATTTTTAATATTCCTGAGATCCCCTATACTATAAGTGGTAAAAAAATAGAGACACCTATAAAAAGAATTTTAATGGGTGCAAAAGTTGACAAAGTAATCAGTAAGGATTCTTTAAGAAACCCAACAGCTATTGATTATTTCAAAAAATTTAAAGCTTTATTTTAAGTTGAATAAATAAAACAAAAAAAACCGCCATGAACCATGGCGGTTTTTTTTATCTAATTCGAAGTAGTCTTCTATTTTTATCTAGAAACCTGAACTCCAAATAAAGGTAAGCATCTCGGGGAACTATACGTACCCACTTTTTGTATTTAATAAGCCAGTTAGCCCGGATGGAAGGGGTTCCGCTGGTTAGATAAGCTGCCAAAAAAGGATGAATGTGTAAATACAAATCTTTCTTTTTATGGCTCCTATACTTGACAATCTTGTCAAGTTCTGCGTTGATTTTATCAATTATAACAATCGGCGCCTCTACTTCCCCATTTTTGTTGGGGTTGGGTTCTCTTGTTTTAATATTCATCTCAGGGCGAACCCTTTGACGTGTGATTTGAATTAATCCAAATCTACTAGGTGGAAGAATTTTATGTTTAGTTCTATCACCTTTCATCTCTTCTCGAAGATGTTCAAATAATTTTTTTCGATTTTCGTTTTTATTAAGGTCAATAAAATCTACAACAATTATACCTCCTAGATCTCTTAACCTGACTTGTCTAGCAATTTCACTAGCTGCAATTAGATTAACATCCAAGGCAGTTTGCTCTTGAGACCTAGCTTTATTAGATCTATTACCGCTATTGACATCTATGACATGCAAGGCCTCGGTATGTTCAATTACCAAATAGGCACCTTTTTGCATTGAAACTGTCCTACCAAAAGCGGTTTTGATTTGTCGTTCGACTCCGAAATAATCGAAAATAGGTCTAGATTTATTTTTAAAATACTTAACGATAGATACTTTATCGGGAGCAATGATCTTCAAGTAATCCTTAATCTCATTTTGCATTTCAGGATCATCTACATGTATTCCAGTAAAACCATTATCGAAAATATCTCTAAGAATTGATGTAGAACGATTAATTTCACTCAAAATTTTAGAGGGATAATTATCTACTTTAGTAAATTTCTCACACAAATTCTTCCATCTGCTTAATAGTTGTTGTAAATCCGCATCTAGTTCCTTGACTTTTTGGTTATTAGCCACAGTTCTTATTATCACTCCAAATCCTTTAGGGCGAATACTTTTTACCAATTTTTTCAAACGGGTTTTTTCAGCATTGCTCTCAATTTTTTGTGAGATAGAAATGCGATCTGAAAAAGGGATTAAGACCATAAACCTTCCAGCCAAAGACAATTCAGAGCTGACTCTTGGACCTTTAGTTGAAATAGGTTCTTTGACAATTTGAACAAGTATATTTTGCTGGGGCTTCAAATAGTCTTGAATTGAACCATCTTTAGGAATTTCTTTTTCAAAACGAAAATTTTTTAAAGAATAATCTTTCATTTTACCTGAGCTTACCAGTTTAAAAAACTTTAATAAAGAGAGCAAATTAGGACCTAAATCATGATAATGTAAAAAACCATCTTTTTCATGACCTACATTAATAAATGCAGCATTTAGTCCTGATACAGGTTTTCTGATTTTGGCTACATAAATGTCACCCACAGAGAACTTGTTACTGTCTACTTCTTTATTTAGCTCAATTAATTTTCCATCCTTGAGCAGTGCAAAATCAACGGCAGAGGAATTCGATCGTATAATCAATTCTTTATTCACTCTGATTAATTTTAGTAACTACAACCCAATGGTTTGTAGTTGTTAAACAATAAATATTCAGGTTTTTCCTGATGATATTACATATCTGTAATATCAAATTTCAATGAACTTTGGATATGTTTTTGAGTGTATTTCCATGCACTATTTTTTCTTGTGGCGGTTTGCTCTTCTACGCTTTTTTCGTTTGTGCGTGGCTACCTTATGCCGTTTCCTTTTTTTACCACTAGGCATAGTTAAATTTAAATTTGTTTTTGTAAATAATTTTTATGCAACTTCAACTTTTGATTTGACACCATTAACAAACACCTTAGCAGGCTTAAAGGCCGGTATGTTGTGTGCAGGGATTTTAACAGCTACATTTTTTGAAATATTTCTTCCAGTTTTTTCTGCGCGGGTTTTAATAATAAAACTTCCAAACCCACGAAGGTATACATTTTCTCCATTTTCCAAAGAATCTTTAATTTCATGCATGAACTTCTCAACAGTAGCCTGGACGTCTATTTTGTCAATCCCCAACTGATCAGATATATTGCTTACAATATCAGCTTTTGTCATATTTAAATAGTTTCTATTAATGTTAACCTATTAAGGCTTGCAAATATAAAAATTAAAATGATAATTCATTAAGACTTACCTTTTTATATTTGTTTCATGATTATGCATTAAGTATTGATTTTTCTATATGATTTTTCATAAAAAGTTGTTGGAATGGTTCCTCGATCACCGTCGCCCATTTCCATGGCGAGAGAATAATAACCCATATAATGTATGGCTATCAGAGATTATTTTGCAGCAGACTAGGGCTAATCAAGGATTACCTTACTATCAAAGATTTGTAAATACTTATCCCAAAATAGATTATTTGGCTAAGGCTGAACAAGAAGATATTTTAAAACTTTGGGAGGGGTTGGGATATTATTCAAGAGCTATAAACCTTCATTCTACAGCCAAACAAATTGTGAAAGATTATGAAGGGAGGTTCCCTAGAGATTTTGAAGAAATTAAAAAACTTAAGGGAATTGGAGATTACACTGCTAGTGCAATTGTATCAATTTGTTTTGGACAAAAACAGGCTGTTGTTGATGGAAACGTGTATAGAGTTCTTTCAAGGATCTTTGGGATTTATACTCCAATCAATAATTACAATGCTCACAAAATTTTCAAAAAAAAATCGAAAGACTTAATGCAAAATGCACCACCTGGTGAATATAATCAAGCACTGATGGAATTTGGGGCCTTACAATGTGTCCCCAAACCTAGGTGTGAGGATTGTATTTTCATTAAGAATTGTATTGCATTTCAACAGGATAAAGTAAGCTTGCTGCCAATCAAGTCAAAAAAAACAAATGTTAAATTAAGGTTCTTTAATTATATAGTTATAATCGATGAGCAGAATAATACTGTTCTAGAAAAACGAACGTCAAAGGGTATATGGAGAAATCTATATCAATTTCCACTTATTGAACAATTTAATGGACTAGAAAGGTTGAAAGAATCATCATTAAAAAAAATATTGAATAATTACAATATTGATAAATATTATTTGTTTGAAAAGTGGAATGATAAGCCAATCATTCATAAGTTAACTCATCAACATTTGAAAATCGATTTTTGGATTTTAAAGACTTCAAATAGTGAAAAATTAAATATTGAATGGTCAAAAATAGATAGTTATCCCATGCCTAAAGTCCTTCAAAACTTTAAAGTAAATTTTTTTATTAACTGATTGTGATTCATTACATTTGAGTAGGTAAATAAAAGTTTTTTTCATGAATGGAACTTTAAATAAAGTTATGTTAATTGGTCACCTAGGTGATGACGTTAAAATCCACTTTTTCGATGGAGGCGGTTGCGTAGGAAGGTTCCCTATTGCCACTAATGAAGTTTATACAAATAAAACTTCAGGTGAAAAAGTAACTAACACTGACTGGCACAATGTAGTATTGAGAAATAAAGCTGCTGAAATTTGTGAAAAATACCTTAGTAAAGGAGACAAAATTTATATTGAGGGAAGACTGAAAACAAGAAAATGGCAAGATCAGGATAATAAAGATCGATATACCACAGAGATCAACGTTGATGAATTCACCTTCCTTAGTACCAAAAAAAATCAATTGGATGGAGTCCAGCCGACTAATATTAACCCTCCTGCTGGGGAAGTTAACCCTTCAGAGGACGACCTTCCATTTTAATTAAAGCAAAAATTAATTGGACCCTGACTCCGCAAGCTTATTTTTTATTTTATTTGAATTGCAAGGGTCATTGTTGATTCAATTAATTTCACTATTTATTTTATTAATTGCATCTGGACTAATTTCTGGAGCTGAGGTAGCTTTTTTTTCTTTAACTAAAGAACATCTAGAATCTGAGGAAGAGCAATCTTCAAGACAAATGGAACTAACTAAAAAATTACTAAATGAACCTAAAAGATTATTAGCAACGATATTAATAACAAACAATTTTATAAATATTGCAATTGTTTTATTATTTGCACTTATAGGGGAGATATTGTTTAGTCCAATTGGCAATCCATTAATCGTTTTATTTATAGAGATTGGATTGATCACTTTTCTGATTTTGTTTTTTGGAGAGATTTTACCAAAGGTTTATGCTAATAGAAATGCTGTAAAATTTTCTAAAACCATGGCTACTCCTATTTACTTAATTGATCATTATATATTGTTTTTTTTGACATTACCAATGAGTAGAATTACTCGCTTAATGGAGTCTAGATTGGCACAGAAAAATAATGAATTTTCTATAGATAAATTGTCTCAAGCATTTGAACTTACTGCAGATGATGAAACTACAAAGGAGGAGCAGAAAATACTTAAAGGGATAGTAAATTTTGGAAATATAGACACAAAACAGGTCATGTGTCCTCGTATAGATTTATTTGCTCTATCTCAGGAGATGGATTTGGAAACTATTACAAAACTAATACTTGAAAAGGGATTTTCTAGGGTGCCTGTTTACGAGGAAAGTATCGACAAAGTAATTGGAATTTTATATACTAAAGACCTTTTACCATATTTAGATCAACCAAATTTTAAATGGCAAAAACTCGTAAAACCTCCATTTTATGTTCCTGAAAATAAGAAATTGGATGACCTTTTAAAAGAATTCCAGCATAAGAAAATTCACTTGGCTATCGTTGTAGACGAATATGGAGGAACTTCTGGTATAATTACTCTAGAAGACGTTATAGAGGAAATAGTTGGCGATATCAGTGATGAGTTTGATGATGAGGAATTAATTTATTCAAAACTGGATAACAATACTTATGTTTTTGATGCCAAAATTAATTTGAAAGACTTTTATAAGGTAATTGAAATAGATGAAGACGAATTTTTTGAAAAAGCTAAAGGAGAATCAGAGTCACTTGCTGGGTTTATTCTTGAATTGGCTCAAGCTCTACCTAAAATGGGTCAGGTAATATCATTTAATTCATACCAATTTGTTGTAGAATCGGTTGACAGGAAAAGGATCAAAAGAGTTAAGGTAATTTTACCCAAAAAAGTATGATTAGATATTTTAAGGGTATACGGTTTTTAGGATTTGTGACTCTTTTTTTAGAGGCCTGTAATGGTTATGTTCAGCCCAAGCCAATTGGTATGTTGAGATTAGAATATCCCCCTCCAACATATAAAAAAATATTAGACATTTATCCTTTTGACTTTGAAATTAATCAGAATGCTCAATTAAAAAAATCAGCGAAAATTGCACCGGATATTTATTATCCTGATATGAAAGCTACCTTATACTTATCTTATGTGAAAATTGAAAATAATATTGACTCATTGTTAAATGATGCATATAAATTACCAATAAAGCATATGATTAAAGCAGAAGAAATCCCAGAGAAGGTTTTTATTTCAAAAGAGCATAAGGTATACGGAACTTTATTTTCTGTAGTTGGAAACGCTGCATCTCAGCTGCAATTCTTCCTTACTGATTCTACTAGAAGTTTTTTGGTCGGTTCTTTGTATTTCTATTCAAGACCATATTATGATTCGATAATGCCAGCTGCAAAATATATAGAAAGAGACGTAGTTCAGCTAATTGAGACCCTTAGGTGGAAAAATTAATCGATTAATTCCAAATCAGTGACCAAGTAATCACTACCTGTATTTAGCACAACTTGGGTTATATCACTTGTAGTTAATTGGTTGGCATCATAAGTCAAAATGGCTTCCTTACTTTCGAAATCCACTTTAGCAAGTTTTATCCAATTAGTTTTATTGAGATTTTTTTCAATCAATGCTGCACAACCGACTGCACAGATCATACCCTCAATATTCATTTTAATTTGTTTGGGGGATTTAAAAGCCACTTTAACATCAGAATCTGAATAATTTACCAAGTTCTTAGTTGAAGACTGATTGTTTCTACATCCAGTATAAGTTGTAGTCAAAATAGCAATTACAACTATGCTGTATATTATATTTTTCATTGTGTAAAGATAAAAAAAGGATCCCTTCAAAATAATTTTACTTTAACATTATTCAAATTCATCTTCTGATAATTGTTCATTGAGGCTGATAGAAGTCACTTTGAAATTTATTTTTTGTGAGCCCATATTTTGAGAAATTTTTTTGGGGAAAAGAATACCTTCTACAGATTGATAATCACTATAAATTTTTGTAATATTAATTAACTTACCTTGCATTTCTGAACTTTGAACCTCCTGAATTTTATGATAATCAGAGGTGGCGTAATATACTTTTTTATTGTTTGACCATATAATTTCATAGGCATCCTCACCGTTCAAGCTAACAATACCACTAAGTTTAATCTCATCTGGATCTACTTTTAATTCAGGAAAAATTATTGCGTCCTTAATAGATTCCTCTAATTCTTTTCCCTTCATTTCTGTTTTTTTACCGCGAGTTTCATTGTAGCCTTTATTTTGGTTTAAAACTGTTTTTTGCATGATGTTTCCCATCATACTTACCTCAGTTAAAAGTTGATTTTTATTTGTTTGTTTAGTTAAAATTTTAATGTTCATTCCTTGCATGCTTGCATCAAGTAAAGTGATTTTAGTTTTCACACCTTCAAGCTTTTTTTTACCCCCAACGGCTTTAATATAATTATTTATAACTGACTGAGCTGATGTTCCCTCGGGGGCTTTTGGCTTATAAAATACAGGGCGGTCTGAAACGTTCCCATATTTGTCAAAATAACCTACGCTTAATTTTCTTCCTTCAAATTCAATTTCTTCTAATTTTTTTAAAACATCACTCCCTTTTCCAGTTACGATCACTCTCAAATTATTGGGATTCAAATATTTTTTTGAAACACGGCTAATGTCCTCTTTATTTACTTTTTCAATATTTTTTAATAAGTCATTATAAAAATTTTCGGAAAGTTTTTCTGTCTTTATATTATAAGCAAAATTAGCTATGTTAGATGGCTGTTCCATAGATCTGATTAAAGAACCAGCGTATTTTTTTTTAACTAAACTAAGCTCATCATTACTCACAAGCTCATTAGACATCCTACGAATTTCATAAAGTAACTCCACAACTGAACTATCAGTAACAGCATTTCTTACACTTGCATAGGCTCTAAATCTTGAATTAGTTTTATGATTAAAGGAATAACGAGAATAAGAGCCATAAGTATAACCCTTATCCTCCCTTAGGTTTAAAAAAAGGCGAGCCTCGGCTCCTCCACCTAATATTTGATTAGCTATCAAAAGTGGATAATAATCTGGATTATTTTTATCAATTTCTGCAACTGATAAAACGGAAATTTCAGATTGAACTGCATTTGGCATTTCAACAAAAGAAATTGCTGTCTTATCTAAATTTTTGGGGGTTTCAAATATTGATTTGGTAATTTTTCCTTTTTTCCATTTCCCAAAATACTGTTGAGTTAATTTTTTTGCAATATTAAAATCGATATCCCCTACTATAATGACATAAGCATTTTGAGGATAGAATCGTTTTAAATATAATTCTTCAATATCTGAAATTTTTATTTTATTCACACTTGCCTCTGAAGCATATTCTCCGTAGGGGTGATTCTTTCCATATGATAGTAGATTTTCTACTCTTCGAGCTACTGTTTTGACATCTTTTTCACTTGCTTTAATACCCTCTAAAATTTTATTTTTTTCTTTTTCAAATTCCCCTGGTAAAAAGTTTGGATTTAAAAGCGCATCAGCCATCATTTCAAACACACGAGGAAAATAGCGACTCAGTGATCCAGCACTGGCAGATGATGAACTAAAATTTAAGCTTGCACCCATAAAGTCTATTTCTTCCTCAAAATCGTCTTTTAGGATATTTATGGAGCCTTTCCCTAACATTATCCCCAATAGTGATTGAACTCCCGTTTTGTCTTTTGCCAGGTAAAGCGGGTTGTCAACTTTTAAACTAACAGAAACTCTTGGAAGCTTGTGGTTTTCAACAACTATTAAATTAACTCCATTTTCAAATTGATATTCTTTAGGTACCCCAAAGTTAATTTCAGGAGCTGGAGCAGGTTTCGGCTGTAAAGATCTGTCTACTTGGCCAAGGATAACTAAATTACTCAAGAGGGTAATGCTTAAAAGCAGTTTAAAAGTGCTCATTATTATTCTTTTTGAGATTCAGGTAAATAATATAACTCTAGTCTTTGGTTGGGCTTGAGGTAAAGCTGTGCTACTGATTTTATTTCTTCTCTAGTAATGGATTTGTAGAGGTCTAATTCTTTATTAATCAAGTCTGTATCTCCGTAAAAAGTGTAATATTCAGCAAGTGAATTTGCAATTCCCTCAATAGTAGAATTAGAATTTACAAAGCTTGATTCAAACTGATTCTGTAGCTTTTGAAAGTCTTTTTCAGAAATCAATTCGGTTTGAATTTTATTGATCTCTTCACTGATTTCTTCAACTAATGTTTCTAGTTTAGTTACTCCCATTGGCAAACTTATAATGACGTTAGTGCTATAATCCTCATTACTAATATTAAATGCCGATACTTCTAATGACATTTTTTTTTCATCAACTAATTTTTTGTAGAGTTTAGAACTTTTTCCACCACTTAAGTAGGTTGAAATCATATCCAAAACCCTTGCCTCTCTTGAATTCCTTTTAGGAGTTCTATAAGCTAAAAATATAGCCGGGATTTGAATGTTTGGATCAAAGGCCTTTGCTTTGATTGTTTCATTTATCTCGGGTTCCTTCGGGAATTTTCTTTTAATTTCTTTTCCTTTGGGAATTTCTCCAAAGTAATCTAAGATCCATTTTTTAGTTTGAGGGATATCTATATCTCCAGCAATTGTAAGCACTGCATTGTTAGGAATGTAATATTTCTTATTGAATGCTAAGAATTCATCTAATGTCGCAGAGTCCAGATGTTCCATTTTTCCTATAGTTGTTTGTTTGTAGGGATGAACCTTAAATAAATTAAATTTTACTTCTTCATTCCACTTTCCGTAAGGACTATTATCATATCTCAAACGCTTTTCTTCCTTGACAACTTCATTTTGAGTGTCTACACCAATTTGATCAATGACAGGATGAAGCATCCGTTCAGATTCCATCCAAATGGCTAGCTCTAAATTATTTGAGGGGAAATTTTCATAGTAATATGTAAAATCATCTGTTGTATATGCATTGTTTGAACCACCGTTTCCGGTTACTATGCTAAACCACTTTCCCTTCCCAATATTTTTTGTTCCTTCGAAGAGCAAGTGTTCAAAAAAATGAGCGAATCCAGTTCTTTCTGGATTTTCGTCTTTTGATCCAACGTGATAAAGAACAGATGTAGTAACAATTGGCACAGATTTGTCTTGGTGTAAAATGACATGAAGGCCATTACTAAGATCGTATTCTTCAAAATCTACTTTTTGACTAAATGAAAGAGATACAAACAAAACCATGGGAAAACATGCGCTTAGGTTAAGATTTTTCATTTTCTAGATCAGGTTATACGTTATTCTCAATTTAATAAAATTACTTTCAAATTATTATTAATTGAGTGTTTTTAACATAAATCAATTAATAAATTAATTTCAAATTTTAATACATTTGATTATCAACACTAAATGTTCTTAACAAATTACTAAAAACCATCTAATTACGTAAAATGAAAAACATCTATTTATTCATTCTTTTATCAAATCATTTATTATTTGGACAGGCTTTTTCTTTCAGTTCTATCCAAAATGGTAAATCGATTAAACATCGCGTTTTAATGGATGATGAATATATTGTTGAAACTCAATTTATGTCTAGCTCGAGTCAATTTGTAAAAACTATTGGTGGTTTCTATCAAAAAAGTGGAAACGATATCATTGTTAACCTTGAATTTAATTCAAATTTTTCAAATGACAGTTTGAAAACTATTTCAATATCTGACCGCAGTGGATGGAAAAAAATTTCTGGTATAACTCTTCCACTTCAGGGTAAATGGCTAATGTCAGGTCGTGTTAGAGGAAAAATTGAACGGAGAAGAGATACAAACCAACCCAGAAAAACAATGAAAATACTTGTTGACGGCTACTTTCAATGGATTGCATTCAATACAAATACTTTTTCCTTCATGGGGACTGGTGGTGGAAGTTATACCGCAGAAAATGGGATATATAAGGAGAATATAGATTATTTTTCAAGAGACAATAAAAAAGTGGGTATTTCCTTAAGCTTTAGCTACTTAATAAAAGGTCAAGACTGGCATCACAAAGGATTTAGTAGCAAGGGAGATCCTTTGCATGAAATTTGGGCGTTAAGAAATCCATAACTATTGAGAATTTTTAACATTATTCCGAGTGCTTTTCCGTGGATTGTTTCATCAGGTTCTTTATTAGCAATAATTTACCCACCCATATTCACATGGTTCTCAGGTAATCTTATAACTTTAGGTTTAGGAGGTATTATGTTAGGAATGGGCTTAACACTCCGTCTTTCAGATTTCCATCAGGTAAATCAAACCCCATCTTGGCTTTTGATGGGATTTTTTCTTCAGTTTACTGTAATGCCCTTTTTTGGGTGGCTGTTGGGTTATATATTCAATTTACCTCCTTTTTTTGCTGTTGGTTTAATTTTGGTTTCAAGCTGTCCAGGGGGGACTGCTTCTAATGTAATTGTATTTTTATCTAAATCCAATCTTGCACTTTCAGTTACTATGACAACTATTTCTACAATTGCAGCAATAGTAATGACTCCACTTTTAACTAGCAATCTTTCAGGAAATGCAATTGATGTTGATGCTATAGGACTTTTTTATAGTACTATAAAGGTGGTTTTAATCCCAGTTATAATAGGTGTATTCATAAATTCTAAATTCCCAAAGTACACTGAGAGTATAAAGTTTTATTCTCCTTCATTTGCAGTAATTTTAATTACATTGATTGTTGGAAGTATTATTGGTCAAGGGAAGCAAATTATTCTCAGTTCAGGATTTTCACTATTATTAGCCATTATGAGCCTTCACCTAATTGGATTTGTTCTCGGTTATTTTTTTAGTAAAATACTACTTAAAAATGAAGCAGTTAGTAGAACGATTTCAATAGAGGTTGGGATGCAAAATTCAGGTCTAGGAGTTGTTTTGGCTAAAGAGAATTTCTTAAATCCTGCAGTGGCTATTCCCTCTGCAATATCTAGCTTAGTTCATTCTTTGTATGGAAGTATTTTTGTGGTACTTTTCAGAAAAAAAAACAAATAACCTATTATTTAATGATTTTCGTTTTTTGTTTAAATGTAAAATTTTAACAAGTTGCGATCATAAAATAAATATTGTTAATTTGTTGAAGGAATTAATTATACTGTAAAATCCCAAATCATTAGATTTATTATTTAAAAAACAAGAGAGATGACAGCAATGATAAAAAAAACATCTTGGCGCCCCTTACCTGATTTTCTTACCATTAAAGAAAGTAAAATTGAAGGTTTAGGAGTCTTTGCAAAACGTGATTTACCTGAAGGGTTTGATTTAGGAATCTCTCATATATTTGACGAGCGTTTTCCAGATGGTTATATTCGCTTACCTCTAGGAGGATTCATTAATCATCACGAAATTCCAAACTGCAATGCTATTATATCAGAACAGGACCAGCAAATGGGAAAGTTGAGACATATCCGAATTCAAGTTAAAAAAACCATCACAAAGGGACAAGAAATTACTATAAGGTATATTATAAATCAATTAGAAGATCCAAACTGGGAGTTTGAGTACGAGATTTCACAATAAGATTGCTTATTCTATTTTAAAATGAATTAAAAAACCCGCTAAGGCTAAATGATTCTTAACGGGCTAAACCAAATTAAACAAACAAAAATGTAGTCTATTACAAATGTGCATTACAAAATTAGCATTCAAACTGTTAAGAAATTCCCAACGAAGGTTAAATACTAGTTAAAAAATCATTATAATTCTTTTAGAAAATTTATCCACTTTTGTTTAAAAAGCTTTGGTTCTAGTTTTAAATACAATGTTTTTATGCGGGCAGTTTTTTTTATTATGTTTTTGTTTTTAAAATCAATAATCTCTGGAAAGTAATCTGCTAGGTGTACTGCCATGGTTTTATTTTTTACTTCTGTATGCCACCCATAGGGATTAATTATCGGTGAGAAAATAGCAAATGTAGGTTTTGATAATCCCTTTGCGATGTTAATTGCACCTCCCTCATTACCAATAACCGCTTGACATTGTGAAACTGTAACGATGTAATCTCGCAATGAATTAGGGGTTAAACTACTCTGAATTGCTTTTTTTGTTTTGGGCTTAAGCATTTTAATCAGTCGATTAATTTCCATTTTTTGATTTGGCATATAATTCAAAATCATAGGAGCATTAGTAGTTTCAAAAGCCATTTCAATTAGTAGTGCTAGATATTCAATTGGGTAGGTTTTATTTTTTCCACTTCCCATAGCAATTATCATTATTGGATTTTTATTCCCCTTAAGTTCCAAATCAAACTTCTTAGCGATTTCTTTTTCTTCATTTTGAGTTAAGTGAATTTGAAAATCAGTTGTATTTATGCTATCTCCCAGAATAGGATCCAACAATTGTAAACGATGGAGTATTGAGAGTTGTAATTTTTGATTGGAACTTTTGATTCGTTTTATAGGCATATTATAAATAAAGTCTGTATAGAATTTTGAAAATCCTATTTTAGTTTTGGCCCGTGCAAAAATTGTTATAAGTATACTTTCTAACTTTCCATAAGCATCAATAACATAGTCATATCTTTTATTTCTAAAGCTCTTAATAAACTTAATTAGCCCCAATTTATCATTTTTAAAAGTGTCTTGAAAAACTATAATATTATCGATATAGGGGTTATTTTCTAGAACACCAAGGGTGTGATTATTGGCAACAAAGTCAATTTTAATTTTAGGGTTCCAAATTTTTAAATTTTTACAAATAAGGGTACTCAGAAGTACATCTCCAATCATTTTTTGTTGAATAACAAGTACTTCCATAAAGATTTTTAATTATAATTAGATAATTGAAAGCAAATCAATTTTTTAATATTAAAGAACAAAGGTTTTTAAAAAAAGTGATTAATTAAATTATTAGGTTATTTTTTTTAATCTTGTGTGAAATTCATTTATCAATTGAACTCGTTTTGTTTTTTTAATAGTGTAATGGAATGGGGTGGAGGAGAAAAATGGCATTTGGAAATGGCAAATCATCTTCATTCTAAAGGGAATTCTGTCTTTATAATTACACAACCAGGGTCTGCTCTAGGCAAACGAGCAATTGGTTTAGGAATTTCTGTCCATTATCTTAAATTGAATAACCTTAGTATTTTAAATCCATTTAAAATCATTTCTTTAGTAAGGCTTTTAAAAACACAACAGGTTGAAAGCATTATTTTAAATCTTTCAAGAGATTTAAAATGCGGGGGTATTGCCGCCAAAATTGCTGGAGTAAATAAGATAATTTTTAGAAAAGGTAGTGACCGCCCTGTAAGAAATTACATCATTAATCGCCTTTTGTATCAAAAGGTTGTAACGGGTATTTTGACAAATTCCAATGCTACTAAAAATACAATTTTATCGAACGGAGTATCACTTGTTTCACCAGATAAAATAACGGTGATTCCAAATGGAATTGATACTCTATCCTTTATTGATAGACCTTTCAATTGTGTTAGGGAAAAGAATGGTGGATTATTTACAATAGCTGCTCTGGGAAGATTGGAGCCCCAAAAGAATTTTGAATTTTTAATTCTTGTTGCAAAAGAATTGAAAAAACGTCATATTTCGTTTAGAATTTTAATAGGAGGTAAAGGGACTCAGGAAAAGTTTTTAAGATCATTAGTATCAGAAAATAATTTAGAAAAGGAAATTGAATTTTTGGGATTTTTTGAAAACCCGAAAGACTTATTAATGTCTGCAGATATTTTTTTGTTACCCTCATTATGGGAGGGTTTTGGTTATGTAGTAGCAGAGGCTTCTTTGTCTTGTCTGCCAGTTATTGCATTTGATATTAGTAGTAATGCTGAGTTGATAGATAAATCTACTGGTTTTCTAACTGAGCCTCACAAAGTAAAACCCTTTAGTGATAAGATAGAATACCTGTATTTAAACCCTAAAGAGAGAATTGCTATTGGCAAAGCAGGACAAGCATTTGTTAGGAAAAATTTTGATTCGAAGCTTATTTTTCAATGCATTGAGGAATATTTATTATCATAATTTTAATTAGCAAAAAATATTTTTAATCACTAACAAGTGTTAAATTAAGGTGTTTTTTAGCACCAACTATAGCATTTAGAACCTCAAATGGCAATAGTAAAGATTTCTTTCTAGATAAAGTTTTTACTTGTAGTATTTTCTCCTTGTATGGAGGTATTATAAAAACACTTCCATCCTCATGAAAAGTATATTTTCCAGTATATTTTAAATTTAAAGGGTTAGCAGATAAATTTTTTAAAATAATTTTTCCAATAATCTCATTTTTCTCGTAAGTAATACTTGAAACAGAAATATTTGCCTTTAATAATTTTAAAAGATTTTCTTCTTTTCCAATCATTAAATCTTTAAACCACACAATTGTTTTTCCTTCGAAAAGGGCTTTTTTAATATGTTTAGATTCATTCTTTTCGCTAAGAACAAAAGTAATTGGTCTATGTCCTCCCTCAGGAATTTTGAATTTCCAGTCTGCTATTCCATGAATATCAGAGGTTCCTAAAATAGTAAGATTATTCTCTAAAGCAATTGTTATTGCTTCATCAGAAAAAATAGTTTCATTAGCAACTTCGATTCCATGAATAAGCCCTTTCCCAATTAACTCCTCATGTAAGGGATCTAATTTTGCTATTCCATCTGGTCTTTGACGAGCCCAATTTGGATGATTCCAGAAAACAAAAGCATTTTGCTTATTAGCCTCAATTATTCCAGCAGAGACGTCGTCTGGAAATAAAAGCTTATTCACGTCTTGGACGAAAACCGCATTTATATGTCCCGGAGGCATTGATCTGGTGATTTCTGCTCCTCTTATTACCGAAAGTGGTTTTTTCGTTGCTGCAGCATTGGCGATGTCAAATGATCTATTCCTATCGGGATGAGGAATATCTGATTTATGTGGTTGGTACTCCAAATGGTCAGTAATAGATATTAAATCAAGACCTTCTCTAATTGCTTCTGAGACCCTTATATCTGGCCAGACAGAACCATCTGAAAATACAGTGTGAATGTGTAAATCCGTACTAATTAATTCATAGTTAGGCGGAGAAACAAAAAAGGATTTATTTTGAGCGTTAACTAATACACCAAAAAAAAGGGGTACGAGAAATCTTAACTGATGCTTAAAATTCATAATATTTTTTACTAGTCATTTAAATCATGAAATAATGTATACACGGAAGTATCCAAAACCTCTTTGTAATCATACTCCATTTCGTAAGTATCTTGGTAACTTATTTTTTTTTTACAAAAACTTATAAATTATTTTCTAATAATATACTCAATTTTTTTTTGAATATTCGAATTGTTTAATAGACAAATTTTGTAATGGTCAATGTCGATTTTCATTTTTTTATTTAAAAAAAAAAACTGTTGTTAAGCAAAAATTAAATCATTTTTAAGTAAATGTTTCTCTATCAACAATCTATAAACAAAACTGTAAGAAAAAACCTTTTTATCGTCCAAAGTCATCCTGTACTCGGACAATATCCTCTTCATCTGAGGGGCGATCAGGATCGGTATGTAGCCATATTTCAGCTATAAGCCCCTGTTTTTTTAGACCAATTAGTCGATGCCGTTCACCTTGTTTAAGGTGAATTTGATCTCCTTCTTTAAAAGTTTCCATGGGATTTTGGTAATCATTATTAGATCTAATAATTCCAACCTCTCCACTATAAATCCTCCATATTTCAGCCCTTCTATGGTGATATTGCCATGATAATCTTGAATTAGAATTGACAATTAAAATTTTAGGGCTCAATTTTCCAGAAATTTTTAAATCAACTAATGAGATATTATCAAAGAATTGGTCTGCAAATTTTTCAGCTTGGTTTTCATCAATCACTAAGAATCCTCCCCAAGGTCTTTTAAAATCATAATTAGTCACGTTGTAACCAAAGGACTCGATATGCTTTTTTATTTTGAGGAAGCTTTCCATCTTAATCAAAAAAATAGGAGCGATAATTATTTTACCGCCCCTTTTGGTTTAATTATTTTAAATTATCTAAATCGGTAGTTCCCAACCCTCGCGGTACTTTTTGGAAACAAATTCATTTGCCTCGTCTAGATTTGTAATTTTCATATTTTCACCATCCCAAAGCAATTTCTTTCTTCCGAAATAGTCCATTTCATCTCTACCATTTCTTTTTGTACGAATTTTCTTTCTCAAATCTCGACTTCTAAGAGCCAAATTACCCATGATAACGGTCTCAGTAAATGGTCCAGAATAATCGAATGAGGATGTAAGATTTTTATGCTCCTTAGAGTTAAATCCAGCTTTACAGGCTTCAGTCCAAGTTGAAGCATGAACAATGTTTACGTTTGGTTGATTGCTAGTACTAAAAACAACTGGTTCTTCGCCTTTTATGTATAAAGTAGGATTGTTAGCATATATTTCAGCAGTAATGACTCCCTTTGCACCAACCATCATAATACCCGATGAATCTCCCTTGTCATAATTCATTATAAATTCTTCTTTAATCTCCTCAGGAATTGTAGGAGTAAGACCACCATCCATCCAGATAAGTTTTATTCCATCTTTATTGTGAGGAGAATTTTTGTATTCAATTGTGACCATAGATGATATTGGACATCCAGTTGGTGTATATTCTGGCACCCACATTTTTCTAAAAACATTTGTTGCAGTACATTCAACACTACTTGGATATCCAAGTTTAAGAGTTTTATATGGAGCATCGAGTGTGTGGCAACCAATGTCCCCTAATGCACCTGTTCCGTATTCCCAAAACCCTCTCCAGTCAAAGGGGTGTAAACCAGGGGAATAAGGCTTTTTTCTTGCAGTTCCTAACCACAAATCCCAGTCAAGAGTTTTTGGTTTTTCTGATGGATTTGCATTAGGATGCTCAACTCCCTGAGGCCATACGGGTCGATTGGTCCAGGCATAAATTGTATGTACTTTTCCGATTTTATCTTTATCAATCCATTCTTGTATTTTAGGAACTCCAATACTTGAACCTCCTTGGTTTCCCATTTGAGTGACGATTCTATTTTTTTGAGCCGTCTGGTTCAAAAGTCTAGCCTCAGCAATAGTATGAGTCAATGGCTTTTGAACATATAAATGAATACCTCTATTCATGCAATCATATGCGATTCTAGCATGATTATGGTCGGGTGTTGAAATTGTTATGGCATCAATATTTTTCTCCTTATCAAGCATTTCTCGGTAGTCTAAGTATTTATTTACTCGAGGGTGAGCTTTATAACTACTTTCTGCTCTTGCTGGGTCTACATCACATAATGCGACAACCCTATTTTTCCCATTCTGATATGCATTTTCAATATCAGACCTACCTTTTCCACCTGATCCAACTGCAGCTAAAGCTAACTGATCACTTGGAGCGGTATAAGCTGCTCCACCAAGGACATGTCGGGGAACAATGAAAACACCCGTTCCAATTATTCCAGACTTCTTTAAAAAATTTCTTCGAGATTTGGATTTTTTATTATGCATAATTAAAACGTTTTTGATAGTGAAATATAGCTAAAAAATTTATTAACGAAAAACCTATGAATTGACTTTAAAATTTAAATTAATAAGTACTCTCTCACGTCTATATTATAAAATACATTCATTAATTTTAATTAGATTTAAAATTATACCAGTATTATAATTTGGTAGACTATAGTATAATTCAAATAATTGTTCTTTAGACCAAATAATTTAAAGAGAGATATCTCTTTTCCAAGGAAGGAAATCATACTGCCTATTCTCCATAGATTTAGTTTTAATTTCTCCACTTGCTACTTGGATAATGTAATCTAATAATCGAGTTGATAATGATTCCAGAGTTTCATTTCCTTCCACTATTGATCCACAATTAAAATCGATTATATCACTCATCTTTTCAAAAACCGATGTATTAGATGATATTTTTACAACAGGTGTAATTGGGTTACCGGTTGGTGTTCCCAGGCCAGTAGTAAAAATAATCAGATTGGCACCCGAACCTGCCATGGCTGTTGTGCTTTCCACATCATTTCCAGGCGTACACAATAAATTTAATCCACTATTTTGAAGGTATTCACCATAATCCAGTACATCAACCACTGGAGATGTACCTCCTTTTTTCGCGGCCCCAGCAGATTTCATTGCATCGGTTATCAATCCATCTTTTATATTTCCTGGGGAGGGATTGGTACTGAAGTCTGTACCCGATTCAATTACCTTTTGCTCATAACGTTGCATTAAGTCAATGAATTTTTTTGCTTTTTTGATATCTACGCATCGGTCGACTAGCTCTTGCTCAACACCTCTTAATTCTGGGAACTCAGAAAGGATAGCACTACCTCCAGCTGCAACTAATTTATCTATAGTAGCTCCCAAAGTGGGGTTAGCCGAAATCCCTGAAAAACCATCTGAACCTCCACATTCTAGTCCAATTGTAAGCTTTGACAAGGGAGTTTTCTCTCTTTTTATTTCATTTGCTTTTTTAATTCCCTTTAAGGAGTCTTTTATAATTTTTTTAATTAAATCATCTCTATTTCCAATTTTTTGTTGGTCGAATACTAATAGAGGTTTATCAAAACCTGGATTCATTGATTTGAGTTCCTCTAAGAATAATTCTACTTGAAGATTTTGACAACCTAGGCTTAAAACTGTAGCACCAACAACATTGGGATTACTGACATATCCGGAAAGGAGTTTACCAAGTATTTTTGAATCTGATCTGGTACCACCACAACCGGAGTGATGTGTAATAAATCTAACGTCCACATTTGGGAAAGGATTTTGATTTTTAGTCTTAGTAGCTTTTTCCTTTGTGTTTTGAACGAGACTTCTAAGGAATTGCTGATGCTCATGAAGTTTATCTGGATAGAATTCTCTTTCAAAGACAGTTTTTAGTAATTCAATATTCCTGTTTTCACAGAAAACCAATGGAAAAAAAAGCCATACATTTTGTGTCCCAACGCTTCCATCTTTTCTAGGGTAACCCATAAAAAATCGTTCAGAATTCTTACTTTTTATAGGATTAAGTTTTCCTACATTTTCAAAGTGAATGTTTTCGTTAAATGCATTGTCAATATTTTCAGGGGTCAATGGGGTTCCTTTTAAAATTATTTGATTGGCAATACCTACTTTTACTCCATACATCAAAAGCGGCTCACCTTTTTCAATATCAAATTGAGCGAATTTATGTTTTTGTTTTACTCTTTCCTGAATTGTGACAGTTTGATTATCTACCGTGACATTCTCCCCTTTTTTTAGGTCATTAATTGCTACGATCAAATTATCGTTTGGGTGAATTTTTATGGCTTTACTAATCATATTTTTTTTTAAAAATATTATAAGCAACATCTATTTTTCCACAAGAATGAATGGCTTCAAGAGCAATATTTACCTTATCTTTTAACGGCTTTATTTCTGCTAGGTTTTGACCCCAAAGCGATGATTTACTAAGAGTTTCTTCTGTAACTCTTTTAATATATTCTGTTTCCCAGACTTTTTTAAAAAATTCAATATTGGAAGTTTCGTCGTTTAACTCATATGAATGTTGCGAAATCTCTTTACCATAATAATAAATTAGCGAAGCCATGGCGAAAGATAAGTTTTTTGGGGCTTTACCTTCTATTTTTAGATAGGAAAGTATGCTTGGCAAGACTCTAACCTTAAATTTAGAAATGCTGTTTAGGGCAATGGATTCCAATTTGTGAATAATGAATGGATTTGAAAACCGCTCTAAAACTGATGCAGCATAATTTTTAAGTTCGTCCTTATCAAAATCTATACTGGGGATAATCTCTTCAAAAAGTGCTTCTGTAATAAAACTTTTTAGAAAGTCATTATTAAGAACATCAGAAACTGTTGAGGTTTTGTTCAAAAGGCCAACCGGAACCATTGTGGTGTGGCAGCCATTAAGAATTCTTACTTTTCTAGTTCTGTAAACTTTCAAATCATCAACTACAATTAAATTAATTTTTTTTAATTGATCTGCTGGGAAAATTTCAAGTAATGCCTTACTTCCCTCAATAACCCAGAGAAAGAAGGGTTCACATGTTACCATTAGTTTGTCTTTAAATGGTAGGCCCCTTTCATAGAAATCAATATCGTTTTTAGGAAATCCAGGAACTATTCTATCTACTAGTGTATTATAAAACACATTAAGATTTAACCAACACTTGAACTTCTCACCAAGTCCCCATTTATTACTTATTTCAATTAAAATTTCTTTTAATTTTGATCCATTTTTCTCAATTAATTCACAAGGAATTATGTGAAGAATCATTGAAGGATCCCCATTAAATTTTTGAAATCTTTGATAAAGTAGTATTAAAAGTTTTGCAGGGAATGAGTTTGGAGGTTTATCATTTATTTTGTCGTTTATATCATACGCTATTCCTGCTTCAGTTGTATTTGAAAAAATAAAGGTTAAGCTCTCATTTTCTGCAAGTTTTAAATATGACTGAAATTCCAAATAAGGATTTATTAGTTTATCAATACAATCAATTAAATGTCTGGACCTTACTTGCTCACCATTAATAACTCCTTCCTGAAAAACATGGTATTTTCCATTTTGATTTTTTAAATCAGCTATGATTCCTTTTTCAATGGGCTGAACAATATTCACTTTACCCACAAAGTCAGTTTCTTCGTTTAAAAGCTGTATACAATAATCAACAAATGCTCTCATGAAATTACCCTCACCAAACTGAATACTGTCGGTATCTTTTTTTTTCATGATAAAAGATTATTGATTACTTCTTATTTTTGTAAAAATACAGACTTTTATTTATTGATTAATTATTTTGAAAATAGCTGGTTGTCTAATGAAATATAACCTTTTTTTATTGATTTTCCTTATTTACTTTTCTTGCAGTGAAGATGAGGAATGTGTAATTATAATGGATAAAGTTCAAGAATCGGACAGCTATTATTTTTATTTTTCGACAAATTATTTATCTACTTCACAGTCAAATAATATGTTAGGCGGAATTGATAGCCGATATGGATCTGGAAAGGTATCTAAAGCAACCTATGACAAATATAATATTGGTGATGAATATTGTTATTAACTTTTAACTTATTAATTGTAAGGCTTAATTTCATCATATTTATTAAATGACATTAATGATATTATGTCATAAAAATGATATTAAATTTTCAACTTTTCAATCAGTTATTTTGGCTTTATTATTAACCTCTGTTAATTCACTCAATTATAACTGATAGACCTGTCTTATGAGTATGGATTGAATAATAGTATAAATTATCAATCAATTGGGATTAGTTGGAAACAAAAATTAATAAATAATATTCAGGATTCTCAGTAATTAGAAAAAATAAATGTATTCTGGTATCGAAAGCTGGATTATAAATAATTTATTTAATATAATTTTATAAATGTTTGTTTTTATTAGAGAGGAGTTTATTTTTGTTTTTTAAATTTTTAAAAAAATTATATAAATGTTTAAACATATAAAAGGTGATTTTTTTGGGGGTCTTACTGCTGGTATTGTGGCACTTCCCCTTGCCCTTGCATTTGGAGTTTCTTCAGGATTAGGTGCTTCTGCGGGACTATATGGAGCTATGTTTTTGAGTTTTTTTGCAGCTCTTTTAGGAGGTACTAATACTCAAATTTCAGGACCGACAGCTCCAATGACTGCCCTTAGTATGGTTGTTATTTCATCAATTGTCATAATGAATGATGGAGATGTATCAAAAGCCTTACCATTAATTTTAGGAGTATTTTTGCTGTCAGGATTAATTCAGATAGTCCTTGGTTTGGTTGGATTAGGGGTATATATAAAGTATATACCGTACCCTGTAGTTTCAGGTTTTATGACAGCTATAGGGCTTATTATTTTAACAACACAAACCCTTCCTGTTTTAGGATATTACCCCAAAGAGGATACTGAGCTAGTCAATTCTTTTGAGGCTGAGGCTGAACATACTTTATTGATGAAGGTTATAGATGAAAATCTCGAGAATGATTTACTTGAGGTTGAAAAATTCACCCAGGCGGCTCAGGAGGGACAGCAAATAAGTAACATTGACATTGAAAATGAATCCAAGGTACAGGCTTCAAAATATGCCTCAGGGGTCATTGGAGCTTTACGAGTTTTGCCAAGAGCTCTTGGAAATATAGATTTTGTCGAGCTACTTTTAGCTTTAGGGACGATCATTATTATATATGGCTTTAAGAGGATTACAACTGTTATCCCTAGTACACTTGTAGGTCTTATTCTGATGACTATAATAGCAAATTTCTTTACACCAGGATATAGACCGATAACAGAAATACCAAGTGGCTTCCCTATGCCTCAATGGGGAATCTTTTATGAAATAAGTTTTATTGATTTATTACCTTACTTTTTTACCGCTCTTACATTAGCACTTTTAGGAACAATAGATTCCCTCTTAACTAGTGTTGTTGCTGATAATTTGACTAAAACGAGACATAAGCCAAATAAGGAATTAATTGGTCAGGGGATCGGGAACACCATATCTTCTATTTTTGGAGGCCTCCCTGGAGCTGGAGCCACAATTAGAACTGTGGTAAATATTAATTCTGGAGGAGTAACTCGAATTTCTGGAATGATTTCGAGCATGGTGCTTTTATTTATTCTTTTAATTTTTAGTTCAATTGCATCTAAGATACCCGCTGCTGTTCTAGCTGGAATTCTTGTGACGGTTGGGATTAGCGTAATGGACTATAAAGGACTGAGAGCCTCAAGGATTTTACCAAAGGATATCAAATTTAAAAGATTAGGTGTTAGCTCTGAGGTTATAATTATGTTTACCGTTATGATCCTAGCCACATTTTGGAATTTAGTTTACGCCGTTGGAATTGGACTTTTGATTGCCTGTATTTTCTTTATGAAAAAAACAGGTGATTCGATGTCAAAACTTTCTAATTTACTCCTATCATCTAAAGAAAAATTAAAAGAAAAAATTGAACTTATAGATAGTGATGGGGATGGCAGTCCAAATGTTGCAATTAAGCAAATTATTGGACCTTTGTTTTTTGGGTCTTCTGATTCATTTCAAAAACTAGGTTCAAATATTCCTGACTCAGCATCTACAGTTTTATTTAAACTAGATAGAATGAATTATCTTGATCAATCAGGGGTTTATGCGATGGATGAAATGATCTTGAGTCTTGAAAAACAAAATAAAAAAGTCTATTTTAGTGGAATTGATAGTCAACCTAAATTAATGTTTGAAAAGATGGGCTTTTTCGATAAAGTTAACAGTAACCAGATTTTTGAGAATTACGAAGATTGCATAAAATCACTCAAAAAATAAATTTAATTATTAATTAAGCTATGAGATATTTTATCGTTTGTTTTTTTTTATCGCTTTTTATTTTTTCATGTGATAATACCTCCAAAATCACATTAACAAAACTTGAGGGATCCCCGGCATATGAAGATGCTAAGCTTGAAATTGATACTATAACCTTCAAGGAAAAAGAATACTCTTTTAAATTCAATGTGCTTGACTACAATCTTGGCGAACAAACTGAAAAAGAATTTAGTTTTGATTTAGCAAATTCAGGCAAAGGACAGCACATTCATTTCATAGCCAATAACGGACCCTATTCTGCTTATTATTCAAACGAATTTAATAAAAAGTTAGAAGAGGGAAATAATGTAATTCTTGCCTTTTTGTCAAGATCATATCATGAGTCAGTAAAAAATTCAAATGCTTTTTTTCTTACACAAATTGGTGAGGGTGAGAAAATTGACCTAACAAAAGAATTTCTTTTTTACAGCAGGCCTAAAGGAGTATATAAAGGAAAGGATACTGAAAAATTATTACTGGATTTTTATTTAGTTAATACAAATATATCCTCTTCGGGTAATAAAGTAAAAGCAACAATCCAAGATGCTGAATTTGTAATAGACGAATGGGCTCCATATTATGTAGAAGGTTTGCCCAAGGGTGAAATCTCGATTAAACTTGAGCTTATTGACGAAATGGGTGAGCCAATTGAAACCCCATTTAATCCCTCTCAAAGAACTATTTTGCTTGAAGATTAATTATAAAATTAATCTTCAAGGTGGTATTATTTAATTCAGTTATTAATGGCTGTAAGGGAAAGATGAATGGTGTAAATCAATTTTTAACTTTCCATCAATAAGTTTATATCCAAAAGTATATTCTACTTTGGCTTCACTCCCACTAAGGTCAGTAAAATAATAGTTCCCCATTGCTATTGCCCGGTCCCCATCAATAATGATTCCGCTATTTTCAAATCGAACTTTTGTCCAAGGATTTATAGCAAAACCTTTGTCTTCATTACATGCTCTATCATCACCAGCAATAAAGTATGATAAAGCCTCAGATTTAGTGGGTCTAAATTGTTCGATCTCACATTTAGTTGGCTTAAATAGGACTTCTCCGCTGTCAAAAGCATAAAGACTATCTAAAAATTCACTAGTATATTTTTCACATTCTGCTCTATTATCTTTTAAAGATCCTATTTTCACTACCCCGTTTCCCCAGGATTCTTGGTAGCCTATTATTTCTTCTTTAGTTATCATAATTTTATTTTTAACCTGTAAAAATATAATACAATTAATAATTAAAAAAATTTTTTTTAAATCTTGCTTATTAAATTTATTCAAATAAAGGCAGTAGCTCCGACAGGAATCGAACCTGTATCTAAAGTTTAGGAAACTCTTGTTCTATCCGTTGAACTACGGAGCCAAAAACTTTTCAAAAGTAGCTTATAATTTTAAATTTTTTGGGGGGGGAGAAAATATCGATCTCAAAAGATTAAATCATTTTTATTTTAAAAATTTATTAGATGAAAGATCTAAATGCCTTTTACTATGAATACATGTAAATAAATTTTGTAAATTTTGCAACAAAAATCAAACGATGAATAATGTACTCCAACTATTTATAGTTCTATTTTTCGGCATACATATTAGTGGATTAAATGCCCAAAAACAGGAATATATTCTAGAGGAAAATCTTTCTTATTATGATGGCATTATAGATACTTACCAAAAAGAGCGATGTAAAATAGATATTTATTATCCTAAAAATTCAGAAAAATTTCCAACAGTTGTCTGGCTGCATGGAGGAGGCTTAAAGGGAGGCAATAAATCTATTCCAGTACAACTACAAGAAAAAGGTATTGCTGTTATTGCTGTCAATTATAGACTTTACCCAAAAGTAAAAACCCCTGTTTTTATTGAAGATGCAGCTGCTGCAGTAGCATGGACTTTTAAAAATATTGAAAGCTATGGGGGAGATCCTTCAAAAATTATTGTTAGTGGGAGTTCTGCAGGGGGTTATTTAACAATGATGGTGGGCTTAGACAAAAGCTACTTGAGAAAACACCAAATAGATGCAAATGATATTTTTGCATTACTACCACTTACAGGACACGCGATTACACATTTTACAGTTAGGTCAGAAAATGGGATTTCCAAGAAACAACCAATTATTGATCGTTACGCCCCCCTATATCACGTTAGAGCAGATGCTCCTCCTATAGTTCTTTATACGGGTGACCCAGAGTTGGAGATGCTGGGAAGGGCTGAAGAAAATGCTTACATGATGCGAATGCTTAAAGTAGCAGGACATCAAAATGTAAAGCATATTATTTTCAATGGTTATGGTCACAGTATTTCAACTCCTGCTTTACCTTTATTGGTAAATGAAATTAAAAAAATGATAAAAAATTTATGAGAAATTTAAAACACTATTCAATTTTAATAATTGCAATATTATTTTATTCAGTTTCAATTCAGAGCCAAAGTAAAAAAGAACCGACATTGAAAGGGAAAAAAATTATATATGTTTATGGCGGCTGGGAGGGTCATTTCCCAAAACAAAGTGTAGATGTTATTGTCCCAAAGTTAAGAGCTGCTGGCGCAGATGTTAAAGTTTTTGATAACCTTAGGGTTTATAGAAATAAAAAAATAATGGATGAAACGGATTTAATAATTCAGATTTGGACCATGGGTAAAATAACGAAAAAACAATTTGAAGGGTTACAATCAGCGATAATGTCTGGTACTGGATTTTCCGGATGGCATGGGGGATTAGGCGATGCATTCAGGGATAACCTTAAATATCAATTTATGGTCGGTGGACAGTTTATCTTTCACCCTGGAGGGAAAATTGATTATGGAATAAATATAATTGACAAAAAGGACCCCATAACAAAAGATATAGGCGATTTTAGTTTAAAAAATACAGAACAATATTATATGCTCGTTGATCCTAATACTAAGGTCCTTGCAGTTTCAAAGTTTGTTAAAGATAGATATGAGAAACCAGGAAAAAAAGAAATTAAAGTTACAGGGAGTGTTATGCCAGTAGTATGGAAAAAGAATTATGGAAAAGGAAGAGTGTTTTATTCTTCAATTGGTCATTTTATGACTGACTTTGATGTACCTGAGGTTTTAAAAATTCAGATGAGGGGTTTTGCTTGGGCATCTGAGGGAAAATACCATGAAAAAGAGGATTTAATCAATCCATTTATAAAAATTCAGTAATTTTTTGTCGGTTATTAGTAACTTTTTTCTACAAATAGAGGCAATTTGTGATCTATATCTTTTAACAAAGGTTTTTTTTATTCTATTCTTTAATATATTGATTTTTGTAATTTTAAAATTGCCTTTCTGATAAGGATGTCAAATATGAAATTTTTTAAAAACATTAGACTTATTTTATTAATCCTTGTTTTATTTCCCTTTTCTATTTCATCTCAGAATAATCTAAATGATCCATCACTTAATGGGAAAAATATAATTTATGTTTATGGAGGCATGAAAGGTCACAGTCCAAAGGAGAGCGTTAATCTTTTTGTTCCAATTCTAGAAAAAGAAGGTGCAAGTGTAAAGGTTTTTGACAACTTTAGTGTTTATGAGGATGAAAAATTAATGAATGAGGCTGATCTTATAATTCAAATTTTTACAGATGCTTTCACCTCTGATCCTAGAATGAATAATGATCAATTTAAAGGGTTGCGAAATGCTCTAATAAATGGAACGGGTTTTGCTGGTTGGCATGGAGGTCTTGGAGACTCGAGCCCTAACCCATTATATCATTTTATAGTTGGCGGTGATTTTGTTGCACATCCAGGGGAATTGAAGGAAATGAAGACTGCTGAGTATGAAGTAAAAATATATGATTCAGAGGATTATATTACTAATGGGATATCGGACTTTAAAATTAATGGCTCTGAACAATATTATATGATGATCGATCCAAATGTTAAAGTATTAGCAGTATCAGAATTTAAGTTGGATAATTGGCCTACCAATGAAAATAAAATAAAAGGAAGTTTTATGCCAGTGATTTGGAAAAAGAATTATGGAAAAGGAAGAGTTTTTTACAGTTCTATAGGGCATTATCTTAGAGAATTTGAAATTCCTGAGGTGCTTACCATGCAGATGAGAGGATTTCGTTGGGCATCAGAAGGTAAATATCATCTGAAAGAAAATTTAATTTCACCAGTATATAAAAAATGATAGCAATAGGATACGACATAGGGAGCTCTTTTGTAAAGGCAGCATTAGTAGATGCTGAAACAGGGAAACCTATTGAGCGAGTTAGAGTGCCAGATGTTGAAATACCAATAATAGCCAATGAAATTGGATGGGCAGAACAAGATCCTAAGCTTTGGTGGGAATACCTGTGTGATGCGACAAAATCATTAATTGAAAAGGCAAACATCAAGGCAGATCTAATTTCTAGTATTGGTATATCTTATCAAATGCATGGATTAGTTTTGGTTGACGAAAATCTCAATCCATTAAGGAAATCCATCATCTGGTGTGATAGTCGAGCAACACCTTATGGAGAGAAGGCATTTCAAAAACTAGGAGAATCATACTGTAAAGAAAATTTACTTAACTCACCAGGTAACTTTACTGCCTCAAAGCTGGGGTGGGTTATTGAAAATGAACCAGAAATTTATGATAAGACGTATAAATTTATGCTACCTGGAGACTTTCTCGTAGCCAAACTTACTGGGGAATTCCAGACTACCATTAATGGATTATCCGAAGGGATTTTTTGGGATTTTAAAAATGATATTCCTTCAGATCGTCTTTTTGATTATTATCAGATTGATAAAAGTCTTATTCCAGAGGTAGTACCAAATTTTATTGAGCAAGCTCGGGTTTCCAAAAAAGGGAGTAAGGATACAGGATTACTTGAAGGTGTTCCCGTAACCTATAGAGCTGGAGACCAGCCCAATAATGCTTATGCATTGGGGGCAAGAAATGCAGGTGATGTGGTTGCAACTGCTGGAACTTCTGGAGTAGTATATGCTTTAACAGATCAACTTTCTGGTAATGAGCTGACCAAAGTCAATACTTTTGCTCACGCTAACTATAATCCTGATAAAAAAACTTTTGGTAAATTACTTAACCTTAATGGTGCAGGGATACAATATCGGTGGCTTCACCAATTAACTGGCTCGATGGGATATGAAAAATTAAATAAAATGGCGAATTTAGCTCCCATTGGAAGTAATGGATTGGCAGTATTCCCCTTTGGCAATGGTGCAGAGA
Organism: uncultured Bacteroidota bacterium; assembly: GCA_902590705.1. Classification (GTDB taxonomy): domain Bacteria; phylum Bacteroidota; class Bacteroidia; order Flavobacteriales; family Flavobacteriaceae; genus UBA8316. The sequence continues at coordinate 102,217 of CACIXU010000002.1, forward strand.
GAATGCTCGACAATAAAATTGTTGATGGCCACATTAGAAATATTAATTTCAATATTCATGATAATAACCATATGGTAAGAGCTACTTTGGAGGGGATTGCCTTTGCCCTTATTTATGGGATTGAAATATTGAAGGGTGACGGTGCAATTATTGAAAGTCTCAAAGTAGGGAATGATAACCTATTTTTATCTAATGAATTTTCAAAAACTATTGCAGACACACTTTGTATAACTATCGAAATGCTTGAAGCTACTGGAGCAGAAGGTGCCGCGAAAGCAAGCATAGTAGGTCTAAATAGCGGAGCCGTTGAGGAGAAAATTAAAATTACTAGAACGATTAGTCCTGATGCTGACAACCATGAAATTAGCATTCAGGCTTTTGAAAACTGGAAAAATCAATTAATAAATAACATTATCTAAAAATGAATCGAGATTACTTTAAAAACATTGACAAAATTAAATTTGAAGGAAAAGATTCCGACAATCCACTTGCTTATAAATATTACGACGCCACTAAAATGGTAATGGGAAAAACCCTTAAGGACCATTTCAAATTTGCCATGGCATATTGGCATAGTATGAATGATAATGGCGCTGACCCTTTTGGAAGATTGACAAATCTATACCCCTGGAATAAGGAGAAAGACGTCATGCAGCAGGCTAAAAACAGGGCTGATGCTGCTTTTGAGTTCCTTCAAAAAATGGGCTTCGATTATTTCTGTTTTCATGATATTGATTTAATACAAGAAGGTGCTTCTCTTTTGGAAACAGAAAAAAGAGTAGGTCAAATTGCAGAATATATTAAAGGCAAGCAAAAAGAAACAGGAATGAAAGTACTTTGGGGGACTGCTAATTGTTTTTCAAACCCTGTTTATATGAATGGTGCAATAACCAACCCTGACTTTAGAGTAGCCTCTAGAGCAGCGGCGCAAATCAAAATTGCTTTTGATACGTCAATGGAATTGGGTGCCGAAAATTATGTTTTTTGGGGAGGTAGAGAAGGGTATTTATCCTTATTAAACACTGATATGAAACGCGAGTTAGGTCACTTAGCCACTTTTTTTAATAAGATGGTTGAGTATGGCCAAAAACAAGGATTTAAAGGAAACTTTTTTATTGAACCTAAACCAGCTGAACCAACGAAGCATCAGTATGATTTTGATGCAGCAACTGTTGTTGGGTTTTTAAATCAAAATGGATTACAAGATCATTTTAAGCTTAATATTGAGGTTAATCACGCCACTTTAGCAAGTCACACCTTTGAACATGAACTTCAAGTTTCTGCCAATGCAGGAATGCTAGGAAGTATTGATGCCAATCGAGGAGACAATCAAAATGGCTGGGATACGGATCAATTTTCAATTAATCTTTATGAAACTATAGAGGCAATGATGGTATTCCTTAAATCCGGGGGATTACAAGGAGGAGGAATTAACTTTGACGCTAAAGTGAGAAGAAACTCTACTGACCTTGAGGATCTTTTTATTGCACATATCCAAGGTGCAGACACCTTTGCAAGAGGCTTGCTTTCAGCGGAATATATTCTAACTAAAACCCCTTATGCTAAAATGTTGAAGGAACGTTATGCGTCTTATGATAGCGGACAAGGCAATGCATTTGAAAACGCTAAGTTATCTATTGAGGATTTATATGAAATAGGGATAAATCAGTCTGAGATTTCACATACAAGTGGAAAGCAGGAGCTTTATGAAAGTATCTTAGCGAACAGTTTTTAGTTATTATATCAAGATTATTTTTAAATTGAAGTCTGAATAAACCAAATATTTTTAATTATGAATTCAAAACTATTTAATGCAAGTTGTTTTGCTCTTGTAACAACAGCCATGACCTTTGCAGTTAGAGCAAAGATTGAGCTAGTATTCAATAATGACTATGGCCTAACACTTGAACAAATTGGAATTGCCTTTGGCCCTGCTTTCTACGGATTTACTTTGGCAATGATAATAGGAGGTTTTATGGTAGACCTTTTTGGAATGAAAAAAATAATGAACCTAGCTTTTGCAGGTCACTTATTGGGAATTGTTCTGACTCTTTTGGCAAGAGATTTTTGGATGTTATTCTCGGGGACTTTATTAATCGGAATTGGAAATGGTATGGTTGAAGCTGCATGTAACCCATTAATTGCAACCCTATACCCCAAAGAAAAAACAAAAATGTTAAACCGATTTCACGTATGGTTTCCCGGTGGAATTGTGATTGGAAGTATTTTAGCCTACTTGATTGTTGATTTGATGGGATTAAGCTGGATGGTATTGGTAGGTACATTGTTTATTCCATTAATAATTTATATAATCCAATTTAGAGGTCAAGAATTTCCACCTACCGAGAGAGTATCTAGTGGAGTAACATATGAAGATATGTTGAAAGCCTGTTTTGCTAATCCATTATTTTGGTTCATTGGGTTTTGCATGTTATTGACTGCGTCTACTGAGCTGGCAACTACTCAAAGGATTTCTTCTCTTCTAGAGCAAACCGTATCAAATCCAATTTTAGTGTTAGCTTTCATTAATGGAATTATGATGGTAGGAAGACTTTTTGCTGGAGATATTGTTCACAGATTGAGCATTACTAAAATGTTATTGTTTTCAGCAGTTTTCTCTTTTCTGGGATTACTTTGGTTATCAACTGCATCAGGAATGACTTCTTTTTTAGCAGCAGCAGTATTTGCTATTGGGGTCTGCTATTTTTGGCCAACTATGCTATCTTTTGTTGCTGAAAAAATTCCAAGCAGCGGAGCCCTAGGTTTATCACTAATGGGTGGACTGGGTATGTTCTCTGTTTCGATTGTTCTATGGGCAATGGGACTAGTCATGGATATGGAAGCTTCGGGTTCTGACACATTATACATTATGGCTTTATTACCTGCAATACTTATAGTGCTTTTTGGAGCTCGTCTGTTTGTTGAAATTAAATCAGCGAAATCAGCTTAGATTAAAAATTATGTTTAAATGAGAAAGTCAGTTACTTTCCCATTTTTTTGTTGAACAATGTTTAAATACTTTCTTTTATTATTTAGTCCTGTTCTGCTATTAGCTCAAAAAAAAATGGATCCAAAATTAACTGAAGTTTGGGAGCCAATACCAGAAGTTGTTGTTTCTGGATCAAAGGGAATACCTCCAAGTGATGCTATAATATTGTTTGACGGAACGAGTTTATCTAAATGGACAAACGCTTCGACTGGGGGCCCTGCTGGGTGGACAATAAATTCAGATGGTTCAATGACTGTAAAACCAGATGGTGGCATTCAAACCAAGGATGAATTCGGATCAGTTCAGTTTCATATTGAATGGAAAACTCCTAAAGAAATAAAAGGGCATGGTCAGGGAAGAGGCAATAGTGGTGTGACTTTTCAAAGACGATTTGAAATTCAGATTCTCGATAGCTTTGAAAATCCAACTTATTCTAATGGTCAAGCAGCTTCATTGTATAAGCAATACATTCCATTAGTAAATGCCAGTAGACCCCCTGGGACATGGCAAGAATATGATATAATTTTTATGGAGCCAAAGTATGATTTAGATGGCAATCAAATAAAGTCAGGGACTTTTACTGTTTTTCATAATGGTATTCTGGTATTAAATAATGTACAAATTTTAGGGACTACTGAATTCAGGGGTTATCCAAAATTAGGAAGGGATGAGATTTCAGGTTATATGCCTGGAAAGAGTATTAAGAAAAATATTTATATCCAAGACCATGGTAACCCAGTCTCTTTCAGGAATATTTGGTTAAGAAATTTATAATGCTTTATGTAAAGATGGATTTTAAGATCAAAGTTTTCATTTATTGCCTAGTTTTTATGTGTATTAATTCATGTGCTCAAGAAAATCAAATTATGAACATTAATTCTTTAAGTGCAATTGAAGAGGATGTAAACTTTTATGATGCTTTAAGGCAAAGGTCAGATTTAAACTTTGGTAGAAACATAAGAATCCTCTACACCACAATAAAAAACATTCAAGAATTTCAAAAAAATTATCAAGATTCTGATATGCATCTGGATTATGTGATTAGAAATCGCTTACATACTGCAATATATCTAAACCAAGAAAAAAACTATTTAGAATCTATGGATGGTTCTATATTCAATTTACCTCAAAATATTAACGCTTTAAAATTAACCGATGAGGTAGTGAAATTAATTGGTGGAATGTATTATGGATCGTCCGAGGTCAGAGAGCTTATAAATAATTAACGAAATCTAACATTAAAAACATATTTCATTTCCGTAGCAATTTGTATGGATCTTTCATCATATTTTTCTGATTCCTGATCAGAATTGTCGTAAATCATAGGGTCTTCAAATGGAAGTGAAATTCTTTTTTCAGCCCCCGAAATAATTGGGCAATTTTCGTCCGCATTTGTACAGGTCATTACTGCTGCAAAATTATTTTTTGGATTTAACGCATCATCAAAAGTTTTTGAGTAAACTATTATGGGTCTTCTTTTCTCATGGTAGGTTAATTCGTAATGTGGATTTTCCCCCCCAGGATTTTCAACCTTAAATCCCATTCTTTCAAAAGATGCAATTGTTCTTGGATTACAATTAGTTACTTTAGTTCCACCTGAAAAGGTATTAATATTAAAACCATAGAAATCAGATATTATCTTAGCCCATACCTGAGCGAGTTGACTTCTACGTGAATTATGTGTACATATGAAGTTGAGATTGGCGTCAACCTTTTGTTTTACTTTGAATATAAAATAATCTTTAAGGGGTTTTAATAAATCTTTTCTATGATCAAGAATTGAACCATGATCAAGCTTGTCGATTATATCAATAACGTTAATATCCATTGTGGTTCCTTTAACGGGAAAAAGATTTAATTTAAATGTTTCAACTATTTCGTAATCAAATTTATTAAAAAATTCTAAAGTAAGCTTTAATCTATTTTTGAGGCTTTTGATTTAGCCTTTTTCGCCAACTCTCTGTATGAATTAAACCTAGGAAAATGGGATCAATCAATTGAGAATCCCAAGCTTGAAGTAATGAGTCTAGACGTTGAACCTCCTTTGGAAAGAAATCAGCTAGGTTATTTTCCTCTCCAATGTCTTGATCCAAATTATATAGCTCTTTTATGGTACTTTTTTCCTTGGTCACTAATTTCATATCACCATCTCTAATGGAATAAAGGTCATTGTCAAATTTTCTTACATATAGAGTTTTATGAGGCCGTCCCCGTTTTAATCCTTTGAGAAAGGGAATTATATTCACACCATCTAACGGATTCTCTGCTTCTTTAGGGGCATTTGTCAATTCAGCAATGGTGGGTAATATGTCTAAACTCGAAATGGGATAATCATAAACCATTTGTGAAATTTCGCCTGTCCATTGCATTGCAAATGGGACACGGTTACCTCCCTCATAAATAGACGACTTACCTTCTCTTAGTGGTCCATTATTAGACCCATTTTTTGATTCAGGCCCACCATTATCTGAAAAAAAGAAAATAATAGTGTTATCAACTATCTCTAAAGATTCCAGCTTATCAAGAATTCTTCCGACTCCGTCGTCAACTGCACTCACCATCGCGGCATATGTTTTTCTCCTTTTATCTTTTATATGGTCAAATCGGGTTAGATATTTTTGAGTCGCTTGAAGGGGTCCATGAGGAGCGTTATATGCCAGATACAAAAAGAAAGGGCGTTGTTTGTTTTTTATTACAAAATTTACCGCCTCATCGGAAAACTCATCTGTTAAATATTGGTCTGTTTTTTCTGGATTATGGTTCCTCATGATCCAGGTTTTGTAACTAAGAGGTTCGTCACTTATGGAATAACTGTCCTTTATGGTTAGCTCTTCGGGAAAATAACGGTGTCCTCCACCCAAGTGTCCATAAAAAAAATTGAATCCCCTGTTAAGTGGATGATTTGAAATATGTGCTCCCAAATGCCATTTACCAATTACTCCCGAGGTATAACCCACTTGGCCTATTACTTCAGGAATAGTTTTTTCCGTTTGTGGTAAACCCATATTTGGGTCATTGGGGCGGTATTGGGCGTTTCTTTCATAGCCAAAACGTTGTTGATATCTGCCAGTTATGAAACCTGCACGGCTTGGACTACAGACGGGATAAGGCGTGTAGCCATTAGTAAACTTAACACCCTTTTGGGCAATACGGTCAATGTTGGGGGTGGGTATATCCTTACTGCCATTGAAACCTACATCGTTATAACCCAAATCATCAGTCATGATTACAATTATGTTAGGTAATTTTTTATCAGATACTTTTTGGGGTTGATTTTCACAGCTCAATAGCATGACAAAAAAGAGTATAGATTTTAAGATAAATTTAATTTTTAGACTATTTTTTTTCATGTTTTGAATAATAAACTTCCCTAAAATAGTTATAAATCATTAATTTGGAGTCACAACTAAATAATTGAACCAATATGATATTAAAGTTTGAATTTACTGGCTTATTTTTATCTTTTGCATTATGTTTTATATCCTGTAACAAAAAGGAAACGCCAATAAAACCAAATATCATAATTGTCTATATGGACGATTTGGGATATGGGGATGTGAGTTACAACGGAGCTTCAAAGCTAAAAACGCCCAATATGGACGCGATGGCCATGGCTGGAATGCGATTTAATAACGGGTATGCTACCTCTGCGACCTGTACTCCAAGTAGATACGCCTTGTTAACAGGAGTTTATCCTTGGCGGGAAAAGAGAGCTAAAATTCTTGCAGGTACTGCCCCATTGATTATTGGTACTGACCAGATGACTCTACCTAAAATGCTTAAACAAGAAGGCTATCAAACCGCCATAATAGGTAAATGGCATTTAGGGTTGGGCAATGGAAATGTCAATTGGAATAAGTTGGTGAGCCCTGGACCAAATCAGGTTGGCTTTGACTATTCTTATATTTTAGCGGCAACACAAGACAGGGTGCCCACTGTATATATCGAAGATGGAAAAGTAGTGGGATTAGACCCTAACGATCCTATCGAAGTAAATTATCAAAAGAATTTCAAAGGAGAGCCGACAGGACTTGAAAACCCTGAACTATTGACCATGAATTGGCATCATGGTCATAATAGTAGTATTGTAAATGGAATTCCCAGAATTGGTTTTATGAGAGGAGGAGAAGCAGCCAAGTGGAGTGACATTGATATGGCAGATCATTTTTTGAATGGGATCCAAAAATACATTAAATCCCATAAGGGAAAGCCATTCTTTTTATATTATCCTATGCAACAACCTCATGTACCTAGAACCCCTCACCCAAGATTTGAGGGGCTTTCAGAGTTGGGCCCCAGGGGAGACGCTATTGTTGAGGCTGATTGGTGTTTGGGGGAATTGAAAAAGACTTTGGAGGCTGAGGGAATTATAGACAATACCCTTATTATTTTTTCTAGTGATAATGGACCAGTTTTAAATGATGGTTATTATGATGATTCAGATGTAAAAAATGGTGATCACCTGCCCTCGGGACCCTTTCGAGGGGGCAAATATAGTCTTTTTGAAGCAGGTACACGGGTACCATTTTTCACTTATTGGAAAGGAAAAATAAAACCTGGAGTTTCAGATTCTATGGTTAGTCAATTGGATCTTTTGTCATCCCTGGCTCAATTAGTGGGTAGTAAAGTTAGGACTGCTGATAGCCTTCCTTTACTTGAATTATTAATGGGTCAATCAGATGAGGGGAGAGATGAAATGGTAATTGAAGCTACCTCCAGAACTGCCTTTAAAAGAGGAGATTGGGTAATGATTCCTCCTTATGAAGGCCCTGCAGTGAATGATAATGTTCAAATTGAATTGGGTAATGATTCCGATTTTCAACTTTATAACCTAAACGAGGATATTGAACAGCAAAATAATCTAGCACCCCTTATGCCAGGTAAACTTCAAGAGATGTTAACGGCTTTTGAGGCTATTAGAGGAGATGATTATGGGGAAATCGAGAAACTAGAGCTAAAATAGAGTGGAAAACCATCTCCCATTTTCCCGATTGAATACTAAAAAAAGAATCTAGTGACATCTTTTTACCGTTTATTTTTAACGGTTTTATTTTAAATTTATTTAACAATTTAGTCTCGTGATAATTTTAGTTTCAATAACGAAAATTTGACTCTTTCCCAGAATTAAATGATTTAAATATAAAAATCAATTTTTGGATGTGTTATATACGTTTAAATAACATCAGTCGGAAATCCATAAGTGACACCCCATTTTTTTTAATGGCCTTTAAGCTCAAAGTTCCTGGTCCTTTTTCTAGATTAATTACACCAATATTTAATGGTTTAAAATCTTTCACATATGATTCTGTTCTAAGACTACGATCTTCTGTAGCACCATATTCTTTAGGGTTGTGCTCTTCTAATATTTTACCGAAAATACTATCACCTCCAAGGCTGATTTCAAATTCAGAGCCAATTGCATCTTTCATACAGGTGTAGTAAATTATTACTTCAAAGTTTCCCGCCTCAGCTACCTCTACTTCCCAAGTTATTTTATCCTCTATATTAATCCAATTGGTGAAGTATGTACAGTTGGGGTGTCTATTTGAACGTATAATAGCGCCGTGGGCTTTCCCATCTCTAGCTGGAATTTGTGTAGTTTGAACACTTTGATGACCAATAAAAAAAGGCCTTACATCTTTTTTTGGCAGTTCAACTAAAACCTCTTTTTTCCATTGTTTTTTTGCTTGAAGAAGCTTTTCCAAAACTTCTGTTTTTTTTTCACTGATATCTGTAGTTTGATTTGGATCATTCAACATGTCGAATAATTTATTATCCTTGTCCAATCGATAATTTTGACTTCTCACACTAAACAGACCTTTCCAATAGTTATATATTATACGATCTTCCCAGTTTACAGTTTTATTGAATATCAGTGGCTTTAGACTAATTCCATCAAGAGGTTTTTTGGATTTTACTTTAACCCCGGCTAAATCTTTTAGGGTAGGTAATAGATCAATCACGCTAGTAATTTTTTTGATGATCTTACCTTGTGGAATTTTCCCTTTCCAATTCATAATTAAAGGGGATCTAACACCACCCTCATCAGTGGTTCCTTTTATACCTTTCATCTCATCATTCCAACGTTTACCATTAGGGCCATTGTCAGATAGGTAAATCACAATTGTATTTTTAGATAAACCTTCTCTTTCGACTTGTTCTAAAATCCGGCCAACATTCCAGTCAATATTTTCACACATAGCAAGCGCAGCCCTAGTGTGGTCAATTTGATGTTGTGTTTTAAAGGGTCCATTACTTCCCATTTGACTTAATGTTTTATTTTTAAACTTTTCCCAAAAAATATCAGGGACTTGCATTGGGCTGTGCGGAGTATTAAATGGTAAGTATAAAAAAAACGGATTGGCTTTATTTTTTTTAATGAAATCAATTCCATGGTTTGTGAGGTCATCAATTATAAAACCTTCTCCTTTAACTAAATTACCATTGTGTTCTAATACAGGATTATAATAATTCCCCCAATGTCCTGAACAAAAGCCATAGTAGTCGTCAAACCCCCTGCTGTTTGGATGGTAAGGGGCTTGCATACCGTTGTGCCATTTGCCGTAGGCTGCAGTGCTATAGCCAGCCTTTTTAAATACTTGAGCAATAGTTTGTTCGTCAATATCAAGTCTTTCACCTCCTGTGCTTGTGCTATATACTCCTCCTCTAACATGATAACGACCAGTTAATAATTCTGCCCTCGTCGGAGAGCAAACAGGACTAACAAAAAAACGATCAAATTGAACTCCAGTTCTTCCTAATTTGTCAATATTTGGTGTTGAGAGATCAAGATTTCCTTTAATACTTAAATCTCCCCATCCTTGATCATCAGTAAGTATAATAATAACATTAGGAGGGTTCTCTTTTTGATATTTGCATCCAAGGCAAATTAAAAATAGCAGGGCTCCAAAAGTACTAATTAGATTAAATTTCATTGATTTCTCATTTTATAAAAGTTCATGTAAAGTATGAATAAAAATTTTTGTCATTTTGTAAGAGGATTTCATTAAAAAATTAAATAGCTATTTAGTAGTAGATGTCATTTTAAATTATGTTATGAATTCAATATTCAAAAAAAACAGAAAATCTTTGACACTTAAAATCAAAATGATTTTTTTCATTTTCTTTAAAGCTAATCATAATTGAATTTATAGTAAAAGTGTTAAACTAATTTTAATGAAGTTTTTATAATTTTAAGGAAAATTTATTTCAAATTTATTTTTTGAGTCTTAAATTTTTTGTTGCTTATAACTTTAGTTTTTAGAGGGTTCAGAAAACAATTCAAATATTCCCTATTTTTTAATAAAAATTAATTATTATGAAAAATATATTGCTATTATTAATAACGTTTAATTCATTATTTTCTTACTCACAAGAATGGATAATAATTGATGTTTTAGAACAATCCAAAAAACAACTTATTTATAAGATTGATGATGGTCAGGAGGTCATAAAAAAAACTATTAAAAATCCTTCAATTGTAAAATTGATCAAAGAATATCAGAATCAAGGATTTAAGCTTGAGGCTGTTACCCAAGGAATAGAGTTAGACCTTAATGGAAACCTTCCTTTAATGAATAGTCCCAATAATAATTTTGGTATAACTAATTTGACACTTTTTAATAATAACAGAGTTATGTTGTGGTTTGAAAAAGAAGAAAATTAGGATTATTAATAATTTCAAATATTTAGTTTCTATTCAATAAAAAACTATTTTGTTATTGAGCTGAAAGCTAAAAAATTCAATTTTCAATGTTTAGTTACACTAAATTTTTCTGATCAAAACTTGTAAACTTTTACTAATTTTATTTTTAATTATAATGATTTTAATTTAGTTGTGCCATCTTAATTATTTAAAGCAGTATTGATGAAGGATGTAATAATTATTGGCGCCGGGCCAATTGGACTTGCTTGTGGAATTGAGGCCAAAAAAAATTCCTTGGATTATTTAATTTTTGATAAAGGGTGCTTGGTAAACTCTCTTTATAATTATCCAATGAATATGACATTTTTCTCAACTTCGGACAAGTTGGAAATTGGAGAGGTTCCTTTTATCTCTCACAATTCAAAACCCACCCGAGCTGAAGCTCTTGAATATTACAGAAGGGTATCAAGTCACTGGGAATTGTCACTTAAATTATATGAGGAAATAAAGCTAATTGAGAAAATTGATAATGGTTATGAGTTGAAAACATCGAAAGGGATCTATAAGACAAAAAAAATTGTATTGTCTACAGGCTTTTATGATATTCCCTATTTATTAGAAGTTCCAGGTGAGAATCTGGATAAGGTATTGCATTACTATAAAGAACCTCATACTTTTTTTGGGATGAACGTCGCAGTTGTTGGGTCAGCAAATTCTGCAGTTGATGTAGCATTGGAACTATACCGAAAAGGAGCTAAAACCGTTACGATGATTATCAGAGAGGAGGAAATAGGGCAAAATGTAAAATATTGGGCACGCCCCGATATTAATAATAGAATTAAGGAGGGAAGTATTAAAGCATTTTTTAATGCTGATGTAAAGGAAATTACAGAGGATAAAATAAGATTCAAAACTCCCGATAAGGAGATCATTATTGAAAATGATTTTGTACTAGCCATGACAGGATACAAACCTAATTTTGAACTATTAGAATCTCTAGAGATCGAATTTCAAGAAGATGAATATAAAACTCCAGTTTATAATTCAACTACGATGCAATCTAATCAAGTGGGGGTATATCTTGCAGGGGTTGTTTGTGGTGGGCTTAAAACTAATAAATGGTTTATTGAAAACTCTCGTGTACACGCGAATATCATAATGGATCATGTAAAAGAACAAACCAGAAAAACCTCTTGATAAAATTATAAAGAGATATTATAAAAATAATTTAGTTCTGTAAAGGCTCAAAGGAGTGCATTTCATCATTTTTAATATTCATTTTTTTGGACAATTCAACCAAAAAATCGGAAGTCATTAAATTTTGCATACCAGCCATATCAACGTTATACAACATTACAATACAATTTTGATCATCTATTTTTCCAACTGTGGTTCTTGACTCGTCACAAACACTAGCCCTTTCAGCATGATTATCAAATGAAGCCCTCCACTCATCGTAATTATTAAAAGATACTTTTATAACTAAATTCATATTCATATTTTTTTAAAATCAATATATTGTTGTTAAATAATTTTCAATATATAAACTTAAAAATCAAAATAAAAAAATGAGTAAATGTAATAGAAGGAATTTTATAAAAAAATCAGCACTTGGTGGTCTAGGTTTAGCCGGTGTTTCTTCAATGGGAATGAGTGCCCAAAGTTATAACAATATTATTGGCTCAAATGATAGATTACATATAGCTATTGCTGGTTTGGGTCGAAGATTAGGAGCATATTATTCTCCTGTTGCCCGCAAAGAAAGTAATGTAAAACTAGCATACCTATGCGATGCGAAACAAAGTCAAATAAATAGGGCGGCCAAAAGTTTTCAAAAACATATAAGCTATAATCCTAAACTAGAGCAGGATATTTTAAAGGTTTTAGATGATGATAAGGTAGATATTATGATTAATGCAATGCCCGACCATTGGCACACCCCAGGAGCAATTATGGCTATGAAATCCGGCATGCATGTCTATGTTGAAAAGCCAAGTAGCTGTTCAATGGAGGAGAATGAACTACTTGTGAAAGCAGCTAATAAGTATGGTAAAGTGGTTCAAATGGGAAATCAACAACGCTCATCTATTCATACCCAGAAAGTTATAAAAAAAATACATGATGGTGCAATAGGTAAGGCCTATAAGGCTGTTGCATTTTACAGTAATGGAAGAGGAGAGGTTCCGACACAAAAAAAATCTAACATTCCGGAGGGATTAGATTGGAATTTATGGCAAGGTCCGGCTGTTCATAGAGAATATACTTCTGAGACTTGGGATTACAATTGGCATTGGTACGGCTGGAACTATGGAACAGCTGAAATGGGTAATAATGCTACTCATGAATTAGATATAGCTCGTTGGGCACTGAATGTAAACTTACCTCAAATGGTAGAGGTTGAATCTGCTAAAAGGCATTTTATTAATGATGGATGGGAAATGTATGATACTATGCTTGCTAGATTTTCCTTTGAAGATGATAAAGTTATTGAATGGGATGGTAAAAGCAGAAATGCCTACAACACATATGGAAAAGCTAGGGGAACTGTTATTTTTGGAGCTGAGGGAACTGTATTTGTTGATCGATCACATTATAAGCTTTTTGATAGAAATGGAAAGCTGGTAGAAGAAGTTAGTAGTGGAGGTAAGGAAGCTGGGGTTGCTTTGGGTGGAGGAGGCGATATGTCTACCCTTCATGTTATGAATTTTTTTGATACTATTAGAGGTAAGTCACCCTCAAACGCACCTATAGGAGATGCTAATATTTCTATGGCAATGGTTCATTATGCGAATGTTTCTTCAAGGATAAAACAGAATTTTGAGGTGGACCATATCAATGGTACTATGTTTAATCGTGAAGCAATGAAATATTGGGGAAAACCATATGAAGAGTCTTGGAAAAAAATGTTTTTGTACCTGTAATAATAGACTTAAACCAATTTAAATGTATTTTACAATTAAAATAATTTATTCTAAAAGTCGCTTCATTCCATCGTTAGATAAATCTGTTAAGTAGGTGAGGAATTTATAGACTTAATTCATAGAGGATAATCTTATTAAACATTTATAAATGATTAAAAGACTGATCTTAATATTGTTATTTTTTTCGTGTAATGAGAAGGAAAAATTTTTTGATCAAAGACCAAATATTCTTTTAATAATGCTTGATGATTTGGGCAAAGAGTGGATTAGTGGTTTTGGGGCTTCTGAAATAAAAACTCCTGCAATAGATAAACTAATTTCAACTGGAATTTCATTTAAAAATGCCTATTCAATGCCTCAGTGCACCCCCACTCGGGTTACTTTATTAACTGGCCAATATCCTTGGAGACACGGTTGGGTAAATCATTTCGATGTTCCAAGATGGGGACATGGAGTTAGGTTTGATCCAAATTTAAACCCAAGCTTTCCTAAAATGCTTCGGAATGCAGGTTACTCAACTTGTGCAGCTGGTAAATGGCAAATAAATGACTTTAGACTTGAACCTGATGCGATGGTGAAAGCTGGGTTCGATGAATATTGTATGTGGACCGGGGGTGAAGGAGGTAATATAAAATTGAGTGAGAATAGATACTGGAATCCATACATTCACACAAAATCTGGCAGTAAGGTTTATAAAAATAAATTTGGAGAGGATGTTTTTACGGATTTTATAATTGATTTTATGAAAAAAAATAAGGATAAGCCTATGATGATTTATTACCCAATGTGTTTACCCCATGGTCCTCTTACTTCAACTCCATTGGAACCCAATGCTCCTGAGTCAGAACAACACAAGTCCATGGTTAGGTATGCAGACCATATTTTAAATGTTTTAGTCAAAGCACTAGATCAAATAGGAATAAGAGAAAATACCATAATAATTTGGACAACTGACAATGGGACCTCTGGAAACATAATTGGAGATTTAAATGGAAAAAGGGTAAGGGGAGGAAAGTCTATGCTTAGTGAAAATGGGGTAAATGCTCCTTTCATAATAAATGCACCAGGAATTGTTCCTGAAGGTATAACAAGTGATGCTTTGATAGATTTTAGTGATTTATTGCCAACCCTTTGCGATTTAGCTCAAACATCACCTGATAAAGAATATGAATATGATGGAATTTCTTTTGCGCCAGAAATTTATGGATTAGAAAACAAATCCAAAAGAGATTGGATTATGGCATTAGGGTCAAATCCCGCTAAAATAAAAAATGGTAGAATAAAAAATGCTTTTGATTTTCGCGATCGTGTAGTTCGAGATAAAAATTTTAAAGCTTACATAGATACACTGAATAAAATTTATGAAATCATAGAATTAAAATCAGATTTTTATGAGGAAAATAACCTCTTGAACAGCAAAAGGGAGGATGTCATTTCAGGAATAAAAAAATTTGACTCTGTAATAAAAAAATATCCATCATTTGATGCAAGCCCAATATACACTAAGTCTAAAAACTCTTTTTTTGATATTGATAGTATCGAATTATTAAAGATGAGCAACAAGGGTAAGTCAAAACCCAATAAAACTAGGGCTCCTAGTCAAATGAAAAGTAAAAATTCATAAATGATATTGTTTTATATTTTAACATAGGGAATCAATATTAATTGGACTTTTTAAAATAAAAATAGATTTTTAACGCATTAATTTTGTTAGAAATGACAAGTCATCGCATCGGGGTCTTTTTTGAATCTAACTTAAAGACCATGCGTTAAAAAAAGGGTTTAGAAAATATCTAAACCCTTTTTAAACAGATTGGCATTAAGTTTTAATATCCTGGATTCTGAGAAAGAATTGAAGGATCATTTACTTTCAAAATTTCAGCCTCTGGAATGCCAAAAAGTCTTTTTACAGAACTATAGGGGTATGCAGGTGATGCAAAAGCTGATAGAACTACTTCATCTTTTCCTGTTCTTAGTAGATCCCACCAACGATTACTCTCTCCAGCAAACTCAAATCTCCTTTCATTAATTATAGCATCAAAAAAAGAAGACTGACTTGAAAGCTCAGTGGAAGTTAAATTAGCTAATCCAGCTCTAGTTCTAACTTCATTTAATATACTAAATGCTTCAGCACTTGGGTAGCTTTCACTATTTAATATTTCGGCGTAAAGCATTTTAACATCAGTGTACCTTACAATTGGAATATCAACCCCCCACTCTTGGAATGTAGCTGGGCTATTATTTTTAGCATATTTAATCCAGAAACGATCATCAGGAACAAACTCACCATCTTCAGTTGAAGTCCATCCATTTTGAATTGTTAAATCTCTTCTTAGATCTCCTGCTTCATATGAAAACCATAAATCATCACTAACCATTTGTTTTCTAGTAACTCCATTTAGTGGAATTTCAGCAGCCATTTTAGGAACTTGCTGAGGTTGGGCATTTCCCATACCCGCAATCGTCTTGTCATATTGTATAGAAAAAACAACGTGAGGCCCATTATCATTTGATTCTTTAAAAATTTCCGCGTAATCTGATTGCATAGAAAATTTCCCACTATCAATTATAGATTTGAGATGAGACTTCGCCGAGGCATAATTTCCTTGTTGCATATATGCCTTTGCAGCCATACCAAGAGCAGAGTAAATTGTTGGACGTCCCTTGTCGTTTTGATTACTACTAAGACCAGATGATGGATTTGAAACTGCCTCAAATTCAGAAGTAACAAATGCATAAACTTCAGCTAACGCAGTTCTTCCAATTGTAAAACTTTCCTCTAGCCCAACTGGATTTAAAACCAAGGGCACATCCCCAAAATGTCTTACTAACTCATAATACATTAGAGCCCTTAAAAATCTAGCTTGTGCAATATGACCAGCTTTTTGAGCATAATCTTCAACACCTTCTGACTTTTGTATAACTAAATTCACTCTATTTATTATGGAATAGCATGTGTTCCAAATGTCTGTCGACACCTGAGAACCCGCATTTTCATTGTATTGGGATATATTTAACTCCAAGTTATTTGCATATCCTTGAGTCTGAGAAGAATTATCTCCCCTCCATATCGCAGCTCTGATCATCATGTTATCATAGAGCGGATTTAGGTCTGAATAGGCACCAGTTAATGCCTGATCTATTTGAATTGATGATTGATAGAAATTTCCAGTTGTCATTTGTGAAATGGGAGCTAAATCCAAAAAATCATCATCACAACTTATAATTGCAATTGAAGTAATTAAGCTATAAAATAAAATTCTAATTTTTTTCATTGTTATATTTTTTAAAAAGTTGCTCTTAATCCGAATGTAACCACTCTGGATAATGGATACCCAGCATAATCAACTCCAGTGGTTAAAGTGTTTTCAACTTCAGAGTTATTCGCCTCTGGGTTACCTCCAGGATATTTAGTTGAATTTAAGACATTATCAGCCGACATGTATAGTCTGAGATTCTTCATACCAATTTGATCAATTATTTCTTTATCAAAGGTATAACCTATAGTGATGTTTTTTAATCTAATATAATCTCCGTCATAGAGCCATCTATCAGTGAAGTCAGGCAGTCTACCTCCCTCTTCTTTAAAGAACGTTCCATTACCGGCGGTATATGCCTCACCAGTTGGAACTCCATTTGTAGAAGGAAGTCGACGAGCACCATTTGCCCATATTGACAATTGATTTCTGCCTTGTTGACCTGCATCAGCATATCTACCAAAAAACCAATAAGCCTTAAAGTCTAAAATAGCGGTTGTCAAAATTCGGGCATCAAAATTTTTATATCTAAATGTGTTTGTAAAGCCAATAATATAGTCAGGAGTATTATTTCCAAGCTCGGTTCTATCTCCTATACCTATTACTCCGTCACCATCTGTATCAGCAATTGCTGGGTTTCCAGGAACTGCATTTTTTATCAAGGGTCTATCTTCCGAGGGATTTGAAATATCAGATTCAGAATAAATACCATCAGTTTTGTACATGTAGTAACTATGAAGAGGCCTTCCCACCTTAGTTCTGTGAGTTGGCTGATTTCTAGAGGTTCCTATAATTTGATCAATTCCATAGCCTAACTTGGTAACCTTATTCTCATTATTGGTAAAATTTAGTGAACTTGACCAAAAGAAATCTTCTTTGTCAATATTATTAGTATTAAGCTCAAGCTCCCAACCCCAATTTTCAACTTCACCTGAATTCAAAACACTTGCTTGAGTTAACCCAGTAACAGCTGGAAGTTCTACCTCTAATAGAACATCTGATGTAACATTTTTATAATAATCGAGTGATCCATAAATTTTGTTCCCAAAAAAACCAAAATCAATACCTAAGCCCTGAGTTGTTGTTGTCTCCCAACTTAGATCAGGATTACTTGCTGTCGAGGGAGCAAAACCATAAGAAAGGGAATTGCCAAATGAATAATTAGATCCAGATAATTGGCCAAAAGAGGAATAAGCACCAATTCTGTCATTTCCTGCTTGACCCCAGCTTGCTCTAATCTTTAATTGATTAATATTTGGATTGTCAATTATATCATTACTTAACCTCCATGCAACAGATGCCGCTGGAAAGACACCCCATTTATTATTTTCACCAAACTTTGAACTACCATCCCTTCGGATAGTGAAATTAACCAAATACTTATCATCGAAATTATAAACAGCTCTTCCAAAATATGATTGTAATGAAGCCTCCATTTCATAATCGTCCCAATTTCTGAAAGCAGTAGCTGCATTAAATGTTTGAATATCGTCGCTTCCAAAATCCCAGGAATCAAGAAAAGTGTATTCCCAGTCTTGTTCTTCAGCAGATGCACCAACTAAAAAATCTAGATTGTGAGATCCAATAGACAAATTATAAGTAGCTGTTAACTGATAAAGGAATTTATTATCATTTCTATGTTCATTTCTTGCCTCTCTTCTGGCCTTTTTATTAACCCACATTGGTTTAAACCAATCATAAGTAAAATCCTCAATGTCAAAACCAAACTGACCTTTTATGTCAAGACCTTCTATTGGTTGAATTGAAATGTAGGATGTTACAAGTGATCTTTTTCTTTTTCCAAAATCCTTTATGTTTAACATTTGAAGAACAGGATTTGGATTATCAATTAATCCTAAAGGATGATTTCTATGATTAAAATCTACTGGGATAGTTGGATCAGCAACAATAGCTCGCATGTAAGCACCCTCTTTCCTCTCAGCCTCTCTCCTGCCATTCTCTCTAGAAACAGTGGTAGAAAGACTAAGTCCAGCAGACACAATATCATTGATATTGTAATTTCCATTTGCTCTGAAAGAGAACCTTTCATATTTAGTGTTCACTACAAGCCCATCGGTCGCATTATAATTACTAGATATCATAAAATTTCCACCTTCAACTCCTTTAAAAATTGATACTTGGTAATTTCTTCTGACAGCTTGTTGAGTTATTGCCTCTTGCCAATTTGTGTCTGTAATATCGTCTGGATTAGTATACCACCACCTTCTAGGGTGATATTTATTTGATCTCTCCCCTATAGTTGTACCATCATAAACCCCTCCATTATCATTAATGTATCGAAGAGTTTGTCCCCATTCACGATATTCTATATACTCAGGACCGCTAAGCATATCTAGGGTATTTCCTGGAGCAATTGCTTCCATACCAGTGTAAACATCTAAATCAATTTTAGTCTCCCCTATTTTAGCTTGTTTTGTTTTAATTATAACTACACCACCAGCAGCTCTTGCGCCATAAATTGCTCCAGCAGATGCATCTTTTAATACATCAATTGATTCAACATCTCCAATGTTGATGTCTCTCATACTTTCAACAGGCATTCCGTCGATAATGTATAACGGATTTGAACCACTTGTTATACTATTTGTACCGCGAACTTTGATGTTAAATTCGGCTCCAGGTAAACCCGAGGATTGCTGAGCATAAACTCCCGCTAACTGACCTGAAAAAGCCTCTCCTAAAGTCATTATAGGCCTATCTACAAGACTCTCAGTATTTAATTTAGAAACAGAGTTTGTTAGGTTAGCTCTTTTAGTTGTTCCATATCCAGTTAAAACTACTTCGTCAAGCTCATCAGATCCCATTTGTAGAGAAAGATTAAATGAGTCAGCATTACCGACTTCAATTTCCTGATCAATGAAACCTACAAAAGAAAAAGTAAGAATATCTGTATCAGATGCGTTAATAGAATAATTTCCATTAAAATCTGTGGTAGTTCCTGTATTTGTACCTTTAATTACAACATTAACTCCAGGTAAAGGGACCCCGGATTCATCAGATATTACCCCTGTAATATTCTTTTGAGCATATGTGAAATATGGTAAAAATAAAAGAAATATAACCATCACAAGATGATTTAAAGTTATCTTCATAATTTGAAATTTTTAGTTAATTGTTTGTTTTTCGTGAGGTGTCACGAGCAGTAAATATAATATTTTTACATAAAAAACATAATATTTTATTTTTATAGTTATTTTAATATAGTTTGTGGATAGATTGCTTTTAAATTAAAATTTTCAGAAACTGTATTAAAATTTGATAAAAAAATCATTTGGACCAATGTAACCTTTTAGGAATATTCATTGCACTCTCCGTATCAATTTTTGTAATTTGGATAGCGGAATTCAAGAATGAAATCGTTCGAACCATACTCCATTGGTTGCCTGCAATTCTACTAACCTTTCTTATTCCTGGCTTAGTCTCTTTTATTTTTAATCTATCGCTAGAAAATATCGTTTTGCATGATTGGAGTAAGGCCTATATATATCCCATTACCGTTTTTTGTATTATGAGTTCTATGTCTCTAGCTCAATTAAAAATTGTAGGACTAAAGCCCCTACTACTATTTTTAATTGGGTCTTTTACAATTGCTGTTATCCCTGTACTATTATTTATGCTTTACTATATTGGAACTGAGGAGATGGTCGATTTATGGAAAGGTATCATCCCTATTGTAGGGAGTTGGATTGGTGGAAGCTCAAGTATGCTAGTTCTCAAAGAATATGTAGCTATTCGAGAAGATCTTTTTTTATCAGTTTTACTATTAGATAATATGATACAAAATATAGTAATGATTTTTTTATTTCAAATCATTCGAAGAACAGGGGACTTAAACCGAAAATTTAGTATATCTCAATCCATTGATTTTATGGAACATCAGTTGGAGGAAAAGCCTAAATCCAAAAAACCCTTTTTATCTGTTTTTATTGCAATTTTTTTAACGGCTGGGGTAGTAGCCATGAAATTCAGTTTTATTACTAATGTTATAATCCTTTCAATTTTGGGATTGATCATTGGGAATATTGTAAAGTTTTGGTCTTTTAATATCAATTTGAAAATAGGTTCAGTTGGTATCATTCTGATAATGTCTATTTTGGGGCTAAAGCTCAAGTTTAATGACTTTGAATTACCATGGATCTTGATACTCTTTATGATCAACTGGATGATAATTAATATTGTAGTGATTGCCTATTTCAATTATAAGCTTAAAATTTCCATGGCTTGGGGCCCTATTGCCATGATGGCGAATATAGGAGGTATATCCACTTCTCCTGCATTAGCTTCCGTCTATAATGAAAAACTTATGCCCCATGCAGTGGTTTTAGCAATAGTGAGTATGGCTACTGGGACTTTTTGGGGGTTTCTTACTACCTTTTTGATCGAATTGCAACTTTAGACTTCTATTTTGCGACTATTTGACTTTTACCAATCATTTTCTTTGAAATACAGAATACTATTGATTTCATTTTGAATTATTTTATCAATAATTCTTGCATCTTTATTGATGAATTTCTTTCTTAAATTTTGTTTGAACAAATATTTTTCCTCTATATACTTAGGAGTGACGCTTTTTTCAATGCCAAAAAACCACGTCAATGTAAAATAGAATTTCGGAATCGAATAAATATCAAAAACCGATATACGAGTTTGATTTGTTTTTTTTTCGACAATTAATTTAGCCCCTCTTATTGATTTTATCCAAAAATTTGAGGATTTCGTAGATAAATCTAATGCCCTTAGGGTAATTATCTGACTATTAATATCTAATGATTTTTTGTATGTTTTTTGCCAGATTATTTTGTTATTGGATACTCGAAAGTTACTAACTATATTTTGAGCGTTTATACTAAAACCAAAAAATAAAAGAAGTATTAACTTTTTCATATCATTAAAATAACAAAACCTATAAAAAGGGTTAGAAGTATCAGAACTTAAGAAGGAGGATATGCCCGTTATTAAGTTAATAACTAAATTTATAAATTATAAAACTATTTGTTTGCCTCCATGAACATAACAAGTTCTTTATTGAAAGCCTCATCTGGAAAAATAGCACTTACTTCTATAATTTTGTCATTTTTCCATTTGTAACCAAAATAGCAATGATTCGATATTGTGTCGCCGGAAATTTTCGATATAGCAGTCCAGTCACTCCAATGACTTGTCCAAGTGCTCCCATAATCATCAGAATATTTACCTCCAGCATTCTTTACGTCATTACCTACATAATTCACAGTCTCCATCCATCCTTCTGGAAAACTGATTTCACTAAACATAGCGTGATGAGTGTTTACCAAATCCTCAAAACCAGTTTTAGTCATTTCTATTTTATTAAATTTTATAATAGCATCATCAGATATAATACTTGAATCAAAGTTATTATCTACATAACCCTCCATCATTTCAGAAATTTTCTGAGCTTTTTCGTCTTTTATCTTAATTGTTGAAACTTGTTCTTTATTATTTGCGCAGCCAAGAATTACAATAGATAATATTAAGATTAATTTTTTTCTCATTTTAAATAATTTATAGTTAATAATTACTAATATAACAAAAACTACAAAAGAAGATTAGAATTACCAGAAATATAGAATCTAATGTCTATTTTTCAATTTCAGTGTTAATTTTAGAAATAATTTCTGAATCCATTTTTAACTGTCTATTTACATACATAACATAAGTTTTGTGATATTGAGCTTTATTCATGAACTTTTCTAAAATGTATTGTGGAATCTTGGTTTTAGACAAATATTTTTTAGGTTCCATTATGCCAAAATATTTTTCTCCTTCCAAATTATATTTTGTGTTTCTTGAGACAAAATCTCTTAGTTCAGGAGTAAAATCTCTTAATATTATATTTTCAATTTCTTTGATAAATTTATGATTTGAATACTTATTTTGAAGTAGGGTAACTATCTCTTGATTTTCAATAAGTTCTATTAATCCAGAATTTTTTAATGAGGTATACTCTTCAGTATTCTCAACTAATATCGTATTAAATTCGAGAGATTTAAACAAATAGTCAGAGAGTGAATCTTTATACTTTACATCATTATACTTATCAAATTCGTAAAGATTGTAAATTGCTTTAACAGCATCATTATGAACACCAAGATTAAGTTCAAAGTCATCTTTTTCATATAAAATATTTTGTTTGATTTTAGTAAGAGATGCATTTTTTAATTCCTCTTTATATGATAATGCATTTTGCTTTTCCCAGTAAAATGAAATAGTTATTCCAAAAAAGATAACTAAAAATTCAATAAGATATTTTAATATAATAGTTTTCATTTGAAATAATTTATGATACTAAAATAACAAAACCTACAAAAGGGGTAAGATTCTACAGCACTTAAGAAGGAGGATATGCCCATGGTTTAATTTATTAATTTGGTAATCTTGTAAATGATTGAAATTATTCATGACAAAGTATGAGATAATAAATTTCAAAAATGAATACAGCAAGCTTTTCTATGATTTAAACATAGAGTGGTTAAATGAGTTTTTTTTGGTAGAAGATTATGACAAAAAGATTTTATCAAACCCTCAAAAATATATCATCAATAAAGGCGGCAGCATCTTTTTTGCAAAGAAAGGCGGAAGAATTATAGGAGTTGTTGCGCTAATGCCAACTCCTGAACTTGGTGTATACGAATTAACCAAAATGGGAGTAAAAAAAGCTTTACGTAATAAAGGGGTAGGAAAACTACTCTTAAAGAAATGCATTGAGCAAGTAATAGAAAATAAACTAAAAAAAGTAATTATTTACTCAAACAGAAAACTTGAAAATGCAATATACTTATACAAATCTTTTGGTTTTACTGAAGTTGAATTAGAAAAAAAATCTAACTACAAAAGAGCGGATATAAAACTTGAGCTTGACTTACAATAAATACCTAAATTAGTTCCTTTTTGGGGCTGTCATTCCCTTTTGTTCTCTACCAACTTTTTCTTTAATTGAATCAACTTTGTGAAGATAAAACTCAAAGATTCCGTTTATTTTATTTTTTCCATTTTTATTATACCCTTTTAAAGTGTCAATTATGACTTGTACTTGTTCAATATTAAAATCCTCAGGTACAGTTATATCAACTTTTATTGTTTCAGGAAACTTAATAGATACACAGCAGATAATAGATAAGCCAAAAGCTAAAATTAACAGTAAATTTTTCATTGATTAATAATTAATAATCAACAAAGATAAATTACATACAAAAAAATAAAACCTATAAAAAAGGTGGGAACTGAATTTGTAAATGATATTACTGACTATTTCCTTAAAAACAAATAGTTGTTTATTTGTAACTATTTTATATACTAAGTTATAAATAACTTAAATATAATTCTGTGAATTTAATGCTAACTGCAAGCTGTAATGATGCTGATGATTTTAAAATAAATGGCTATGAAAAAGTAAAGTCTGAGTTTTCTGATTGGTGTGATTCTTCAAAATGTATTTTTTGTAAAATTGATAATCAAAATGTTTTAGAACTATTTTTTTATGTAAACCCTCCCAAACTTAAAGAGTGGTTGGCTAAACCATCCACTCAACAAATGTTTAAAGAACATAATTTTGTCCCAAAAAGATATTCTTTTGAGCCACTATCAATATAATTTTTAATACAAAACCTAAAAAGGGGTAAGCAAAACCCTCCACTTGGGAGGGCTTAACTAAATTTAATTCAAATACATTATTAAAGAAGATTCCATCCTATCCCTAATAACTCTCATACTTGAATTTGTTCCATATTTTTTGTTAGATTCAGAACTAACTTTTTTAGGAACACTCCAGGTTTTCATTGCATCATCTTTACTTTTAAAACCGTCAACGGTAATGTAATTCCATTCGTTTTCAGCAAAGCTAATTGGGTCAAGCCTTGGATGTGAAACCCAAAATTGATTATTTGAGTATTTTTCATAAATAGATTTAGTGGACTCAATATGCTTTTTAGAATATTTTGGGATATCATTAACCCTCATAAAATTGGTAATTGCATATTTTGATGGAGTATCGCTCTTATTGAATTGAGCAACTTCAGCCAACATTGCTGAATAGACAAGCTCTCGATTAGACCTATGAACATTCATTAATTCTTCATTTATCTCAGGGGCCATATCATCAATTGGATCATAGAAATTAACTTTACAAGGCTGTTTGCTTTTTTGATAAACATCAACAGTCATGTGTGTTATATGGTTGCTCATTTCAGAAAGTGGGTTAACTTTTCGAAAAACCCAAATATCGCGACATCCATCCTCAATTGCTCGTTTCATTTTATCTGCAATAAAAGTCTTCATAAGGTTTTCAAAACTTTTTTCGTGACCCTTATTTACCTTGTAAAAGTTGTATCGAATAACTTTATCTTCATCTTGTGCGTTGGCATTAAAATTTATCAGTAGTATAGTAAATAGGAAAATAATTTTTTTCATTTTAAATAATTTATGGTTAATAATTACTAATATAATAAAACCTACAAAAGAGGGATAAATAAAAAACCCTCCGATTAGGAGGGGAATAAATTTTAAAATTTTCTTATTCATGGTTTTAGTTTTGGTTTTGAGCCTCTGTATATGCTGCAATTTCCATTTTTTCGATAGATTCGTCAAAATATCCTTGGACCACAACAATTTTTCCATTCTCCCATTTATAATCAAAATGTGTTGGAAGTGAGTACTCCTTACCTGTTGTCTTTCCTGTCCCAGTCCATGTTGACCATACATTTGACCATATTTCACCATTTGCAAAATAATTAGTATGCACATAAAGGTCTTTGATTTTTATATTATCATACAAAATATCATGATGAGCTTTAAACCCGGCAGTTAAATTTTCAAAACCAGTAAGTTCAGTATTATTAACTCTTGTAATGACATCGTCAGCATAATATTGAGAAACTTCAAAGTCATTATTTTCATATTTTTCAACTAACATCTTAATATTTGAGGAAAGTTCGTCATCAGTCTTAAGAATTGATTGATTTGTATCGGCACAGCCAATGAGAATTGCAAAAATAACTACATATAAATATTTCATTTTAAATAATTTACGGTTAATAAGTACTAATATAATAAAATCTATAGAAGGGTTTTGAATTACCGGAGCTAAAAAAGGAGGATATGCCTGTTATTTAGCTAATCTAAATTTTGATAAACTATTCTCTCAAAAGATGTAAATAAGTTATAAGATTCCATATCATTAAAAGGTGATAAGAAATTCATATAGATTAATGCAAATTCATTTTTGAAATCAATAGTGAAGTAATTATTCCAACCACCCCAATATGCTGTGCCTGACGGTCTATATTTTGAATTTTGCTCATATGCCCATCCAAGAGTCCAGTTATCATAATTATCAAAAAAATTATCTTTATCACCACGAGGTCCTGACTCAATATACGTAACATTAACTGGTCTATGAATTTGATTGAATTTATTTAATTGTTTAGTATTTAGTTTATCAAAAGTTGATTCTTTTAAAACTCTCTTACCATCAGCATTTCCTTTATTTAGCATACACAATAAAAATTTAGAATAATCATCTGGAGATGAAAATAGTCCAGCTCCACCACTAAATTTATTTTTGATTTTTGGTCTTGTAAAATCTATTTTTTTTAATGTTTTAATTCCAGTTCTTTCGAATTTATTTACCATTAAATAATGTAAACTATCGGGAACGTTAAACCAAGTACTGTTCATTTCGAGTGGTCCAGTAATGTATTTCCTTAAATAATCCTCAAGATTCATCCCGCTTACTCTTTCAATTAGAACCCCAACCCAGTCTATATTTGGACCGTACATAAAACTCTCACCGGCTTCGAATAATCGGGGTTTAGATTTTTCAATCCAACCTACTTTTTTCTTTAAGTTGTTCCAGTCTTTAATTTTTGGACTTGTAAATTCATAACCAAAACCTGCAGTATGAGTAAGTAGATGTCTAAGAGTAATACTCTTAGTAGGTTCTATTATTTCATTATTATTATTCAAAATTTTAATTGTAGACATTTCTGGTAAAATATTATCCAATGGGTCGTCTAACTTAATTTGACCATTTTCAACTAATTGTAAGGCTGCAACTGAAGTAATTGCTTTTGTTAGTGATGCGACAGCAAAGATATTATTCTTTCTGATTGTATCTTTTCTATTCCACCTTGAAGGACCAAAAGAATAAAATTTCATCTTCCCAGACCTGTAAATTTTTCCCATTACAACGGGTGGAAGATTTGTTTTTTTTATCTCATCAATAATTAAGTTGTCTAAGTTTCGTGGATTATTAGTTTCACAGGAGACTAAAACTAAAATAATAAGAAGCTTTTTCACATTACTAAAATAACAAAACCTACAAAAGGTTATTAAAAGAAAAATCCCCCACGAGGGAGGGATTATGATTAAAGATTCGCAACTAAAATTTATTTTTGGGATGCAGCAATTTCTTCATTCAATCGTGTTGGGTCAAATATCCAAGATGCACTTACAATTTTTCCATCAACCCATTTAAATGATACATTTACTGGGTTTGGAGTATCAGTTTCTCCAGTCCTTTTAGATGTTCCTTTCCACCAACCCCACAAATGACTCCAAACTTGATTATTATTATTTTCATCATAAAAAGTGGTTTCAACAAAATTCATTGGCATATTAATATTTTTATATAATTTATGATGCATTGAGAAACCCTCCCTTACTTGAATTTTATTGTAATTTTCTCCATTAATTGAAAGAGTAGCATCATTTGAAATGAATTTATTGAATGCTGAAAAATCATTTTCAAAATAACCTTTATTTATTTGACGAATTGCCTCCGAGTATTTGTCAGAAGTTCTGGTTGTTCCAGTAATTTCTTGAGCTAAAGAATAAAAGGAAGAGGCTAATAACAGTAATAAAAATACTTTTTTCATTTTAAATAATTTATGGTTAATAATTCGCTAATATAACAAAATCTAAAAAAGGGTTAGAAGTCCCTGAACTAAATCAAGAGGATATGCCGATGATATAAAAAACCCTCCGCTTGGGAGGGTTAAAATATTCTTCATTAATATGATGATGAGGTTGAAGCTAAAATTTCATAAATAACTCTATTATCCCATCCATTTGGAAGGAATTCTCCTATTTCAGCTTTTTCTTTGTCCGTAACAATTGATGAAAACATTAAATGGTCTAAAACTTCTTCCATTGTGTTGTAACTATCCCAGAAAAATAAAGGGGGTTTATTCTGTGGAATAATTCTGGTAGCCATCCCCCAATCTGTCATTCCATATTTTGCCATTTTATCTGAAGTAAACCTACTGGATATTTCATCTGCTTTTTTCATACATCCAGCAAGGTCATTTGGAGAACACCAATTTAATAATACAAATTTACCTTGATTACCTGTTTGAATTTGTTTTTCAATTTTATAATAAAATTGTCCAGGGCTTTCAACATCTATGCCTTTATATATTTCGCTCCTTGTCTTACCAAATTTTTTCTCATAAGGCCAAGTAGCTGCTTTATCTGCTAATTGTTTTGAGTTTTTATAAAGATGGACCCATATATAGTCAATTTCATTAGTTAAAGGTTCTGGGTTTCCAATACCTCTAACTTTCTTTAACAAAATCCATCCCTCAAAACTCCCATTGTTAACATTATCTTGAGCTAATTGTTTACCATAGTCAAGTTGAATAGTTTCAAATTCAGAAAGCTTGTTATCATTAACGCTTACAGGGTGGAAAACAAATAAACCCTGTTGAGCGTTTAAGCTTGTAGTAAAGATTAATAGTAATAAAAATACTTTTTTCATTTTAAATAATTTCTGGTTAATAATTGCTAATATAAGAAAATCAAAAAAAGGAGGAACGAAGTAAAACTACAATTTAGTTGAGGACTTTCTATTAGCTACATATGCGTTGGCTTGAGCCTTGGGCAGCAAAAGTACATCAGCAATATTGACGTGATCAGGTGCCAGGACCATAAATTCTATAAGATCTGCCACATCTTTCGCGGAGAGTGGAGTCAGTCCCTTATAAACTTGGGAAGCTTTATGTTTGTTTCCTTTAAATCGAATCTCTGAAAATTCAGTATTTACCATACCGGGATGGACTGCGCTTACTTTAATTCCCAAAGGATTTAAATCTAAACGCAGCCCTTCGGTAAATGCATCTACTGCAAATTTACTGCTACAGTAAACACTTCCATTAGGGTAAACTTCTTTCCCTGCTATTGAACCTAAATTTATGATGTGTCCTTTTTTCCTGGAAACCATAGTTGGCAAAACAGCTTTTGTTACATAGGTTAATCCTTTGAAATTACTGTCAATCATAGCATCCCAATCGTTTAAATCAGCCTCATGAACAGGGTTAAGACCGTGGGCGTTTCCAGCATTATTAATTAAAATATCAATTGACGAAAATTTTTCGGGTAGTGAATTTATCTTTTCAAAAACTCTTTCTTTATCCCCAACATCAAAAACCAAAATATAAGATGGGGTATCCAGTTTTGACTGCAGTTCTTTCAAACGATTTTCCCTTCTTCCACATAAAATCAAGTTAGCACCTCCCTTACTTAAAACCTCTGCTGTAGCCCAACCAATTCCACTGCTGGCTCCAGTAACCATAATGTTTTTTCCTTTTAACTTTTTCATTCTACTAAAATAACAAAACCTACAAAAGGGGGTAGAGATGTTTAGTTTCCTAAAAGGATTCCAGAAGGTTTAATCAAAATAGTTAGTTACAATTATATTCTACTACAGTTTCATCATTTTGAATGCCACCATGTGAAATTATTGATCCAATACCACTATTTAATGCATTAAGGTAATTAGATGTAAATAATATAGTTCCAGTCCTTGGTGATCCAGCTCTATTAATACCTTTTATTGGATTTTGATATGTACCATCATTTTCATAAAGTTGAGTTACCAAATCAATATTCTGATCTAAATAAGAATCACAAGGATTAGGCAATGAAACTAATGTTTCAAGATAATAGCTATTATTTTCAAGACCTGTAACTTGAGATAATTTGAACTCACATGGGCAAGGATCAACATTATCATCATTTGAACAAGATGAGATTATTGAAATAAATATGGATATTAGTATCAGTTTTCTCATGATTAATATTTTAGATATTATTACAATTTAACAAATTATGGTTTTGAATTACTAATATAACAAAACCTACAAAAGGGGTAAACGAAAAATACTCAATTTGGGAGGGTGCTTAATAGGACTATTAATATCTAATAGTTTTTTATATGTTTTTTGCCAAATTAATTTCTTACACTACCAATACTATCAAAATACCATCGAACTCCAGGATTTTCTATAGTTCCATCACCTCCAAGTTCGAATCTGTTTGGTAAATCTTGTGCCATACCTTGAAACCATGGATTAGAATGTAAATGAATGTACAAACCCGGTCTTTTTTTTGCAGCATCAATTTCTTTATAATGGACCTCTTTTCCTTCATCGGAATATACTCCTTGGGGCATAAACTTTCTGGTCCAGCCCCCAAAAAGCTCCACATTTACTATGGGTTTATCAAGAACTCCCTGTTTCAAAAAATAATCGTAATGCCAACCGCTATGATGTCCGTTTTCAACATCCTTGGAGAAAGTATCGAATAGCAATACATCAACAAACTCTGATTTTCCAATAACTACATTCCAGACATCGTTATAACCACCACCGCCAACAATTCGAGTTGAGTCTACTTTTTTTATTTCTTCACAAAGGCTGATAATATTTTTGGGTTTGTTAAAATCAAAGGCTTTAAAATTTTTGTAACGACTTGAGTTCTGTTCATTAGCTATATTGATAATTATGTTACGGTATGGCTTAAGCTTTTCTGCAACAGTTCGAACGGCATTCCTGATTTCTTTTTCAGATTTGAGATTACATATTTCGGGATTCATCAATACTCGCTGATAGAAAATCCCAACGATAACTACCATATTTCGTTTGGAAGACGCCTGAATGATTTTTTTGAGCCGTTTCCAATGATTTTTTTCAATTTCCAGGCCACCATTTTCAAAAGGGTCGATGTAACCACCGCTTGAACCTTGCAGAAAAATTGAAATTGAATTTATTCCGGCTGCTTTGTAGTCATCGAGGTTTGAAATCAAGGAATTTGTATAATTATTTCTCTGTGTGGCACTTGCGACACGAACACCCCACATGTCAAATGGTTTTTTATCGAGGTAGAGAGAATGGCTTTCGACTGATAAAACCTGTCCATATGAGATAAAAGGAACAGACAGTAAGACAAGAATTAGTTTTTTCATACTTCTAAAATAACAAAACCTACAAAAGGGGATAGAAGTACCAGAACTTAAAGAGGAGGATATGCCTATTTTTCAAAAAAACGTGCCAAAAACGTGCCAAAAAGTCAATAAATTTTTGTATATTATAGTAAAATTGCTGAAAGTCTAATTTGTTTTTTTAGCTGAAGAACCAGTCGGGTAGAGCTGGTTGAGACCAAGAAAAAACCCAGCAATGCTGGGCTTTTATTGGTTGTCATTGTAAGTGTAGTCTAGCGGCTACGCTTGCTCCTCCTCTTGGGCTCGAACCAAGGACCCTCTGATTAACAGTCAGATGCTGTCTTCGACTAGCTACGCTTGCTAACCACTGAGCTATAAGTACTTACAATTTATTTTAACATAGATGTTTAATTAAATTGCCATATAAGTGCCAAATAATAGCCTATCCTATCCCAAAGTTTGCAAAAGAAAAGACGGTAAATATTTTATAGATTTTAAACTCGACAACAAAAGATATAGATTGTTTAGTGGTAATATTATTGGATCGTCATTAAATCCAAATACATATCCTGTAAAACTTCGATATAGTAAAACACAAGAACTTGCAAAAGCTGTTTATGATTTTATTGTTACCAATAAATATTCACTTGCAAAAAATAATAATGCTGTTTCAAATTTTGATAGTATTATAAATCAAAAACTGTCACAACCATTATCATTAAAATATCGCAATGAATTAAAAAGATTAGGCTGTT
Source organism: uncultured Bacteroidota bacterium (assembly GCA_902590705.1). Taxonomy (GTDB): domain Bacteria; phylum Bacteroidota; class Bacteroidia; order Flavobacteriales; family Flavobacteriaceae; genus UBA8316. Next base: position 134,038 of record CACIXU010000002.1, read on the forward strand.
TATTAAGAAAGGAATTAATTAAAAAAGGTAAAATTAAATTATCATTTATTGATTCGTTATCATTGAGGTACAATAATAATACCAGTTATAATACAACAAGACGGCACGTAAATGTTTTGGTAAACTATTTACAGCAAAACAACTTTGATATTGATCAATCGAAATTAAAAACAAGAAAGCAACAGGAAATACTTCACAGACCTATTAAAGACATTGTATCACTTTTAAACCGTATAAAAATATTTAATGAAAATTTGCACCTATGCTGTCTTTTGACATATGGTTGCTTATTACGTCCGCATCAAGAAATTCGATTATTAAAGTGGTCTAGTTTTAGTGATGATTTAAAGTATATTAATCTTAGTGGAGGTAATGTAAAATCGAGACGTAATAGAATAGTTCCTGTACCATCATATATTCGTGAAATACTAATCAAAGGGGATAGCAAGAATAATATATTTTCAAACAGTCAAGAGCCATACAACAAAAGCTATTTTTCAGTGCTTTGGAGACGTTTTAAAAGGGTTAATCTGGATGTTGGAACAAGGGTGACTATCTATTCATTCAGGCACTCTGGAGCAATAGATATTTTTAAAAGAACAGGTAGTATAACCAAGCTTCAGAAAGCTATGGGACACTCATCTATAAATGTTAGTTTGACCTATTTAAGAGGATTAGAAGTACCAGTACTTAAAGAGGAGGATATGCCTATGATTTAATTATTATTTCTCGGTTTGGAGAATTGATTCATATAATCAATTTTTCCATTTATAAATCTGAATGTTTCCATCCAATTGACCCCTGCTGATGTTCCATCTTGTGATACAATATTCGCGTTGTCCCATAAAAGTACCCACTCGTCTCCATTTTCATCTAAAAGTGCAAGATTTACTGCAATCTGATAATCCTCAACTTCAACAGAAGAATAGCTCTCCATATATTTTACACACTCATCTTTCCCCTCTAATCTTGAACCATCTTCAAGAGCAAAAACAACATTATCTGAAAGGTAACTTCCAGCCTTTTCATAATCTTTATTGATTATGGATTGAATCATTTCTTGGACTTTGACTACTAATTCTGTATTTCCAATTTCAAAGTCATCAAGATAAGTTGCCTCATAAATGTATTTTACATCGTTTGTTGTTTCTTGAGATTTATTTTTTTGAGGCTGGCTGCAAGAAATAAAAAGTACAAAAGTCAATAATATAAATAGTTTTTTCATATAAGTTAATATAAATTTAATAGTGAACAATTTACGAATTATTCCCTGAGCTTAGTGAAGAGGATATGCCTGTTATTTAATTTACTGTTATTGTCCCTACCATACCTGCGTGTAAAGAACATATGTAGTAGTAAGTACCTGCTTGAGTGGGTGTCCACGAAACAGTTCCATTAGTAGTCCCATTATTTGTAACTCCACTGATAGTATTTGCAGTGCCAGTTCCCTGTACTGTTTTTAGATAAAATGGATGTCCAGGAGCATTTACCGCAAAGTTTACAGTATCTCCAACTTTTATTGTTACTGAAGGATCATTTCCTGAAACATTTCCGTTTCTATCTGTACCACTTAAGGTATAATCTGATGCGTTACTTGCAGTTACATTAATAGTGAATGAAGAGGGACAGGTTCCCCAAACTGGTTTGTTTGTATTTGTGAGCGCAGAATTTCTTGAAAAATCCTCAGGTGTTGAGGTTGAATTGGCAATTTGAACATTAAGGACACACCAACTTGATAAGTCTTGATTAAATGCTGTTGCATCCTTAAACATCAATTGCATTTTTAATACATTTGATGTATCCCAGCTCCCGATATCTTGGTTAAAGGTGGGATTTGATAGAAACATTTGTCCCATATCCGTTACATTGGAGGTATTCCATCCACCAATATCCTGATTAAAAGAATTAGCATAAAAAAACAACCCCCCCATATTTGTGACATTTGAGACATTCCATCCACCAATATTTTGATTAAAAGAGATAGCTGATGCAAACATATAGAACATATTTGTCACTTTTGAGACATCCCAAGAGCTGATTTTACCGTTAAATGCTCTTGCATTATTAAACGCTCTATACATATTAGTAACTTTTGAAGTATCCCAATTCATATAATTATTTGAAAATGAAGCAGGTTCTCCATTATTGAAATTTCTTGCCTCATTAAACATATTACTCATTGTATGAACATTAGAGGTATCCCAGAAACCAATATATGAGTTGAAAGAATTATTGTCTTTAAATAAATCGTTCATATTTGTAACCTTAGTTGTACATAAATTCACATTTCCGTTTGCTATCTGACCTGCTATACTTGAGTTATCAACTACTGTATAAAGCGTTCCACTAATTGTAGCTGTATCACCAACACTTGCATTAGGACATTTACAAGTACCATTTTCGAAATAGATTGAGGACGATGTTGAGGTAGTTGTTCCAGAATTATTTCCTCCACCACCTGTAGAAGTAGTAGTTCCTGTATTACCTCCACCACCAGTAGAGGTAGTTGTTCCAGTATTACCTCCACCTCCTGTAGGTGTTGTAGTTCCAGTTGTTGAGGTAGTAGTCCCGGTAGTTGATGTTGTTGTCCCTGAATTATTTCCTCCTCCTCCTGTAGAGGTAGTCGTTCCAGTATTTGTAGATGTGCTTGTACCTGTGGTATTGGTTGTAGTCGTTGAGGTAGTGGTACCGGTAGTTGATGTTGTTGTTGAAGATGTAGAAGCTATAACCTGTATTGCTCCACTAATAGAAGCAGAACATCCATTTGTGTCTGAAACAGTTATTGTGTAAGGGTATGTACCAATTGGAATAATTGATTGGGAAATAATATTGTGATAATTAGGGTCGCCTAACTGAAGTCCTGGAGGTGCAGTATTTCTAATACGTAATTCACGAATATTGCTCTGTGGAGTAACATCCAAAACCTCAATTGGGCTATTTACAAGATTAGTTTGAAAACTATTAGCATTAGATATATAACGAACATCAAGGTTTTTACCTTGTTCAATAATCACAGTACTTCCATCAGTGGACAATCTCGCAGGATATGTTAATTGATCAAACCTAATAAATGTTGAACAATTATTTGTCGATGTTGTTGTCCCAGTATTACTTCCTCCTCCACCTGTTGAACTAGTTGTACCAGTATTACCTCCTCCACCTGAAGGTGTTGCAGTTCCAGTAGTTGAGGTGGTTGTGTCTGTTGTAGGAGAATTACACTCTGATTCTGGTTTTACCCTGGTTATAAAAGAAATGATGCCTTCTCCATATTGAATTGTATGGTGAACTGAACTAACAGTCGTATCGGTAATTACTCCTGTGTATATATAACTAAGTTTGCCGCTACCTCCCCAAACTGGATCACTAATATCACAATCTCCAGCATCGTTGTCGCTATTAATTGCAGAATTATCTACGTTGCATTTGTATTCAATTCCATAATAATTTGAATACGTCCCAGCATTTTGACTTGTAACGACTGAACCATCTTTTAAAGTAATTCGAACTGGTAGAAGTCTAGGAAGTGGAGCTAGATTTCCGGTGCCTAAGGGAGTATTTATTAGGGAATCAAAACCTCTTAGCTTATTGAACTGGAGATTATATGATTGTATATTTTCACCCAGACACACATTTTGCTCGATTCGTCTATTTCCTCCTGAAATACTTTCACCATCAATTATAGTTGCATTACAAACATTGGAGCTTATTTGTAAACTTAAATTATCCTTAGCACCTGATGAAACTGAGGTAATCGATAAATTTACCGTTTTTAGTCCTGAGTCAACAAGATTTAAGGCTATGTTAGCCTGTATACTTATGTCATTATAGTCTTGATCTGATGAGGTTCCACTTCTATCTTCAAAACTTAATTTTGCTGTATGTAATGTATCACCTCTTGCAGAATCACTGTTTTGGGGATCTATTGAAAAAGTAAACCATAGCTCATTTTCAGTATTTTTAGTAATTTCTCCAATGTTGGATCCATTGATAAGAGTCTCACTACAGTCATCATATATCATACTAAACTTCACAAATTCACCTTGGAGGTCATTGGTGAATGTAAAAACTGCGGTGTATTCATTTTTTACACTTGAAAACATTTTCCCGTTTACCCTATCTAAAAATGATTGACCACTCAATGTGGAAGTGCTTGATCCTGTCTCACTTGCTACGGTTGATGTAATTGTTCCAGCGAAAGACAGGAAACTATTTTTAAAAATATCTGAAATCTGTTCTGTTGTGGATGATGCAGTTACAGCCTCAAAAGGAGGAATGATCAATCCATTTTCAGCACGTTGAGATATTGATTTAGTCATTGCCCCTGAAATATTTAGTTGGCCACTTATATCAGATATCTCTGATTCGTTTTTTGGTGGAGTCTTATTAGCTGGCAATGAAGCCATTTTCATACTAATATTTGTAGGGGAGGCAAAATTAATATTTGTCATCAATGCAAAATCTCCAATTACAATTGAGCTAGGACTAATAGGGGTTATTTTAGTAAATATCTTCGATTGAACAACACCATTAATAAGCGTTGTCATTAGAACATTTAAATTGATGTCTACAGCCATTCTTATCACCTTAATATCTTTTGCAGAAGAATCTCCACCTATTTCAAACTCCCAATCTCCGACAAGATTTTTAGCTACTTCATAGTCAAATTTTGCACTCACATCTTTATTTCCATCAAGTGTTATTGTTTTTGGATTAGTTGTATCACTAGGATCATTATCCCAATAAAAGAAAGAATATTGATCAGCAGGGACTGCAGTTAACTCAACTGAAGCTCCGTGAGTAAAGCTTGTCCCACCTCCAACAACTTGTTTTTGAACCTCTCCATTTCCTGTGACATTGATATTAATGTTATAGGCGGTCTTTTCAAAGTTTGCAACCAGGTTTGTGTTCTGATCTGGATTAAGTGTAAGTGGATTATTGGAATAGGTTTGGTTTGTACTTGAATCTGTCCAGCTAACAAATGTATATCCTGTCTGTGGAGTTGCACTGAATGTAACTGCTGCACCAACTGCGTATGATCCGGCTTTGAAATCAATACTCCCCATTGAGGAATCAGCAACAGATGCATTTACAACAACAGTAGGATCATCTTCTTTTTTACAAGTAGATAGAACCAATAGAATAGATAAAACTAGAAAAAACCTTTTCATCGGGTTTACGGCTAATTAATTACAATATAATGAATCAATTCTTACTTATTTCAAAATCAATTAATTTAGTCGTTGCATCAAGAAGGTCTAGATAATTTCTGTACATTGAAATAAATGTTTCTATCCAAATTCTATACTCCGAATAATAAAATAGCACTAATTCTGATTTATAATAATTTTTGTTTATTGTAAAATTTTCAATCTTACGTTCAGGTATTAAATATATTAGATTCCTTTTATCTACTTTCCTCTCAGTTACAACAATAAATTGCGATAAATCTCTTCCAAAATCCATTCCAAAATCATCCATTACTCTGTCACCAAATTCCTTTCTCCTATTTAAATTATCGTAAATGATTAATAGTTTTGATCTCAAATCATCAGAACTAATTAATTCCATACTACCCGTGTTAAGTAAACGTAGAAATGGTCCCATTTGAGGAAAAAATGAAACTATACCATTTTGTTTTAAACTTGAAAAATTTTTTACCAGTTCTTCCTGACTCAATTTTACTTTATTATTAAAATCATTAATTAAAATTCCAGCTGAGTTAAAACATTTTTTTTGTACATCAATGACCTCTTTTAATTGATCTTTATCAATAAGAATAGATTCCTTTAATTCTTTTAGAATAACATTCTTCTGATTTAATCTTGACTTTTTTTCAAGATAAGAATCTATACTCAGCGAGAGCAAAACACTCACGATAATCAAAGAGCTTTCTAGTAAATATCTTTTCATCTTAAAATTAATTTAAACTGTCAATATACTGAATCTCTAAAAATCTTTTCTAATACTATTTTGACTAGTAACTGAATAATTTTAATATATTTTATATTTTAGTTGACCTTAACCAAAAATTATTTCAAATGAAAAAAATCTTCTTCTTATCTATAATTTTGTTTATAGTAGGCTGTAACAGCAAAGAAAAAAAACCAAATTCAAATATTGAGATATATGATGAATCAATAATCTCTGTAATTGATGAAATGGCAGAATTTGAAATATTAGCAGACTCTATTAGTTTGCCTGAAGGGCCTCTTTGGGATGAAAAATCTAATTCACTTTTATTTGTTGATGTAATTAATAATAATGTTTTAAAATGGAATGAGTCAGAAGGTGTTTCAAACTATATTATGCCTAGCGGAAATACTGGATATGCTCCTAACCTAGGCAAAGGTGTGCTTGGGGCTAACGGAATGGGATTTGATGCTCAGGGAAATTTAGTTTTATGCCAACACGGCGATAGAAGATTAGCAATCATTGAAAATGAATCTAACCTTAATCCTAGTTTCACCACACTAATTGATAATTATGAAGGAAAAAAATTAAATAGTCCCAATGACCTTGTTTTTTCCAAAACCGGTGAAATTTATTTTACTGATCCTGCTTTTGGTTTTTTTGATCTTAATACTTTCGAATTCGTAGAAACACCGCTAAGAGAATTAGACTTTTTCGGTGTCTATAAGTTTGACACTAAAAGTAAAACTTTGTCATTAGTTAGTGACTCTGTTGATCTTCCTAACGGGATAGGACTATCCCCAGATGAAAAAACCCTATATGTCAATAAAATGGGTATGCTCGATCAAAATCCAAAAGTTTTAAAAATAAATCTAGAAGATTTATCTTCAGAAGTGCTATTCGATGGTAAAGAATTATCTGGTAAATATGAAGGTAATTTTGATGGAATGGTCATTCATTCCTCAGGCAATATATTTACCTCAGGCCCTGGGGGGCTTTTAATTATTTCACCACAGGGGAAGTTACTGGCTAAAATTAATTTTGGTCATATTACAAACTGTACCTTTGATACGAAAGAAGAATTTCTCTATGTAACAGGATTTTTAAATAACCCAAAAGTATTTAGATTAAAATTGAAGGCATAGCTGCTTTAATAGCTTTATGATTTTAATTCATCTTCAATCAAAATAGTAATTTCATCAAGAGCAATATTTACGTTTTTTAGTCCAGACTTATATTGGTTTACGTATAAAATAACTTGATTATAAAAATTTAAAACATCTTTAGATTTGTAATAATTGTTCCCTATAAAATAATTTTCTATTTCAAGAATTGTTATGGGTAAATCTAGCGATAGGTTTCTCTTAGTTTTTTCAGATGGAATAACTATAATTTCATTTGACAGCGACATATAAGACTTCCACCTCATTTCATCCAAAATTGGGTCAGCAGCAGCTGTTCTCATCAATAAGGATTCATAAACATAAATAAGTTTTTTTTTAAGCGTATCGTCTTTAATATTTTCTAATCCGTTAGACGAAAGCAACTGATTATATATCCCATATTGTGGGAAAAAAGAAATATTCATTGTTCTTAAATCAGAAAATTTTTCAGCTATTATAGCTTTGTCTAATTTCGCTTTACTGCCTATATGATCTTTGAGTAAAATTCTTGATGATTCTAAAGTAAGGTCTAAAGTTTTCTGAACATTTTTGAGTTGATCAATATCCTCCCTAATGTTAGTTAGTAATTGATTTAAAAGCTTATTTTTTAGGTTGATCTCCGAAAGTCGCTCTCTATAGGATTCAAGTCCAAATGCTCCCAAAACACTTAAAAAAATTAACAACCCCTCAATTAAGTATTTTTTCATTTTTTAAATATTATGTTTAACTATTACTAATCCTAATATAATAAAACCTAATTACAGCTTATTTCAAATTCAGTCCAATCCTTACCATTTGTGTGGGAGTTTGGAAAGTAAAAACACTTCTTTGTTCCATTGGCAAAGTTGAGTTTCTTTCTAAAAGCGCTTGGAACGTGAGCGCCTGTAGGGAGTATTTGATGATCATAATCAAAAATAACATCAACCCTAACATTAATATCTGCATTGTCAGCTGCAGCCCAATCCCTTACCTGACCTTCTAATTGCGCCCACTCATATCTGTTTAAATAATAGTGCTGTAAAACGCAATTTAAAAATGAGAATGTTGCAGTTAGATTTGCAACTGTATCATCAAACGATGCAGCTGGTGCTAAATGCCCTTTGTCCCAATCATTATTTGCATAGTCATCTATATTGGATGTAAATACACTATCAACTGAAAAAAAATCATATCCTGAGCGACTAACATTCGATGGTACATTTCTAACTGTATACTCCAACCAATTAGGCTGCTCATAAATCTCATTATATGATACTTTGAAAATACTTCCTTGAATTATATAATCAGTTCTATAGTTTCTTCCATTGAATAGTTTTTTGGGGATAGCATTTATTGAATCAAGTTTGTTTTGAAGTACTACAAAGGATTCATATAATCTATTGTATTTTTCCTGTTGAGAGGAATCATTTTTAAGTGTTTCTAATTCACTCGAAAGGTTTGATAATTGAGAAGATAAATTATTACTCTCAAGCGATACGGCAATTAATTCTCCTCTAATATTTTTTATGCTATCACTTAAAATTTCGAACTTTTGGTTTGTAAGATTATTGGTATTGTCAATTAATGTATTTATCGTGGAAAGTAAATTATCATAGTCTTGTGACTGTTTAAGATTTGAGTCATTTATAGTGGAACTTAAACTATCAATTTGTTTTATTAGAGAATCTATTTCTTGTTGTTGAGATTGATTCACTTGCTTCAAAGCATTTACATCATCCTCAAAATTTTTACAGGAGAAAATAAAAGTAATTAATATGAAAAATGAAATTGTGTTTTTCATTGGACTGGTTAATATTACAATATAATGAATTATCAATAATGTTAATAAGCTCTAATACAATAGGTTGATTATTAAAAATAAAGTATATAACTTCGTATAACATTACAGTAATACGCCATACTATATTGTTTTTTTAAGGTTTCTTTAAAACCTTTTTACTATAAAATTTCTATAAAATTTATTACAAATATTTCTGCAATAACATACTACATTATATAGTATCAATACAGACTATTTACGTTTTATAATTAAATACGTTATATAATAAAGTAACATATAGTATGAGACCAAAAGGAGTGCCAAATAAACTAACATCTGCAGTAAAATATAAACTAGACGCAATTATAGATCAAACTATGGAGTCTATTAATGTTGACACACTTACAAATGCTGAAAAAATAAAATTAATAGAAGTCTGTTTACGATACGTAATGCCACGTAAGACTACTGATTCAGTTCCACTGCCCAATGACATACAAATACAAATCGTCAAATAGTAATTTTTATTATATTGGAGATTATTAACCATAAATTATTTAAAATGAAGAATATCATATTCTTAATATTACTTCCACTCTTAGTTTTTTCTCAACAGCCAAGGAATATGAAAGGAGTGAAAAAAGCTGATGCTAGAATTATTGATTTACTTGAAAATTATGGAAAAGCTTATGAATATGAGGATTTTGAAAGTATCGCAAGTTACTTTGACTATCCAACTACTTTCAAAGCTCCGATTGGAAATACAATTTTAAAAGACAAAGAAGAATTAATCAAATTTTATAAGGTAGCGAGAAGTGCCGAAGTAGTTGGTGATGACTATTGGTATTCACTTTATAAAAAAATTAAACCCATATGGATAAATAAAGATTTATGCATTATGGATGCATTTTACAACAGATATGGCAAAAAATATAACTTAGTTCACGAAGGGAGAGCTCTTTATATGTTCAGAAAAACAGAAAATGGCTGGAAAATTTTTGATGTAACTATAGTCCCCAATTAATAATGGATTTTATAGTAAATAAGATCAGTGCCAAATGAGTGCCAAAAAATTGACTAAATTTATCTTAAACTAAATTGTAAGAAAAAACCCCTACTTAACGTAAGGGTTTAATTTTACTGGGTTTGTAAGCGGTTACTTGCTTGCTCCTCCTCTTGGGCTCGAACCAAGGACCCTCTGATTAACAGTCAGATGCTCTAACCAACTGAGCTAAGGAGGAATTAACCCTAAATATAAAGGATACTAGAGGGTTTTTAAATTATGATAGCTAATTAATAACTCTCATTTGCATACAAATTTACATTAAACCAAAAAGTATGACACTCTATCAAACTTTAACTAGGCAAGCAAATATAATACAAAAGAGCGTAATTCATAAACCCTCTTAATAACATAATTTTATGAGAGGTTTTTTCAAAATAATAACCAAATCCTATGAAATTGAGTTGTTTAAACCTAAAAATATTTGGAGCTTAACGGTAATTTGAACAAGACTAGAAGGTATAACTTCTGCTTTACTCTATTTATGTAATAAGTTTCGTAAGAATTAGTAAATTTGTTTAAACAAAAAAATACTAAAATGTGTAACTGTAATTGTGATCCCTGCAAAGTGGAAAGTTGTGTGAAGTGCATTTGTGACCCTTGTTACTGTTCTAGCTGTGAATGCTAATTGGATTGATTCCATAATTCTCCCAACTTCATACTTAATTTATTCTTTATAATTGACCTGAATTAGCGTATTTTTAATTCTTAGATTTTATTTTTAATACATATAGTAGAACGTTAATGAAAAAAAGAAGTTTAATTTTTGCTGTTTTATCATCAATTCTCTTATTGGGACTCTTGAAAATCCCATTAAATGGACAATTCGATAATACATTCATTTTTTTTCTTGGCAGATTTCACCCAATTATTCTTCATCTTCCAATAGGTGCCTTGATAGTTTTATTTTTCATGGAATTAATCGACAGTGTAAATTCAAAACTTAATCTAGAAAGCGCTTGCAATATTTTACTTTGGTTTTCTGTAGTAAGTATCATCCCGACTTTGTTACTTGGATTTTTATTAGGCTCAAGTGGAAATTACGATGATGAACTTTTAAATTCACATAAATGGTTAGGTTGGTTTACTGCTTTGATTTGTGTTTGGCTTGTAGTAATTCGCGAGAAAAAATCAAAGTCCAACCCTAATAAGGTTTCGAATTTTTACAGGGTCTTCTTATTTGTAAATGTTATACTATTATCTCTTGCTGGGCATTATGGAGGCTATCTTACCCATGGTGAGGATTATTTGACTAAGTATATGCCTGTTGCTATGAAAAAAATGATTGGTCTTGATAACGAAAATGCCGAATATATGGTTATAAATGAAGAAGTTGATGATTACTCCAGTGAAGCAGTTTACTATGAAAACACAATAAGACCAATTATTCAAACTTATTGTTTTGAATGCCATAATGTAGATAAACAAAAAGGTGATATGCGTTTAGACACGTTACATTGGGATATGAGAAATCAGCGACACGCAGAAAGATGGCATGAGGCTTTAAATGTTATTAATTTAGGGGAGATGCCACCCAAGAAGAAAAAACAACTTGATAAAAGTGAGCGTCGTATTTTAGTTAATTGGTTGACTGAAAATTTAGAAAAAGCATCTCTAGCAAGACAAAAAGACGATAAAGGTGTAATGCGAAGACTTACAAAGAGACAATACACCAATACCCTAAACGAATTGCTTGATGTTTCAGTAAATTTTGGAGATGTTTTACCTGACGATGGAAAATCTAGGATGGGATTTACTAATAATGGTAACACCCTTCAAACCTCATCCCTTCATCTTGATTATTATCAAAAAATTGCAAGACAGGCGCTTGATAAAGCCATAGTTTCAGGGGAAAAACCTGAAAGTAAACATTACAGAGTTAAAATTGGGAAAAACATTGGAACTGGTAATTCAGGTGCTGAATTTCGAGGATATCAAACTGCACCAATTGATAATGAAAATTTAATTGTAGATGTATTAAATACTGAGGGTACCCCAATCACAAATTTGGAAAATAACCTATCAGACCCTTTGACATTATTAAAAAATAAAATTGGAATTGGAATGAGAGGGTCTCATAGTAACAGATACAGTGTTGTTGATGATGGAATCATTCTGAATTCTGCACTTCCGGCTAAGGAGGTGACGCCAAAGTCTTGGCAAGGTCCTTCACCTAATCTAAAACTTTTAATAAAAGAAGATTTTCCTAGAACTGGTGATTTTGCATTCCGAGTAAATGCTTCTAAGGGCTATAATTCCACGTCAATAGAAAGGCTTATCAATTTGAGAGAGAACAGTCCTAGCCTAAATAGATCCAAGGCTGTGACAATTTCTGCGAAAGAAATAATGTTCAACCTAAAGAAAGAAGGATCAGCAAAGGATTTTATTCTAAAAAATAATCGCTGGTTGATGCCAAAAGATTTTGCTAATTATGTTTGGACTGAATTTAACTATTTCATTCCCAAGTCAGGATTATACCAAATAGACTTAGTTCATCCCTATGTACCAAATGACGCAAACCCTTCTTACCGTATATCAATACTTGGTAAACATGACCATGGTATCGTTTCAAAGCGATTAGTCATTAATGAGAAATACAAGGATAATCATGAAATTGTAACTCCTGTGACTCTGGCTTATTTATCAGAGGGAGATCACAAAGGTTACATTGGTGGAAAATTTTTTGTCGGATTTAGTAACCTTATTTTCTCACCCTTGTCTGAAGATGACCCACTTCCCAAAATTCTTCAAGAAGAAGCTAGAGATGATGATTTAAAATATGCATCTATTAATCCAACAATTCAAGTATTTGCTGGTTCAAGAACAGATGATGGAATGGATTATAAAACTTTTCATAGACCTGTTGAGGTAACTGCCTCTCATGGTGAAAATCAAACTTTTGAGTTTACAGGAAGGCTTGAAAACCTTCCGATCCCTCAGTCTAGCAATGATGTTAGTGGAGAATTAGCTAATATTTTTACAATTGGTTTATGGAATAATCATCTCGTTAAAGAAAGTAGCCTCAAGGGACCTCCATTACTAATTAAATCAGTTGAATTTGAGGCTCCATATTTTCCAATTTGGCCCCCTAAAAGTCATAAATCAATATTTTTTGATTCCCCAAATAAATCAAATCTTGATAAATATGCTGAGGAAGTTATCTCTAGATTCATGAAGCGCGCATTTAGAAGGCCCTTAAATCAGGGTGAGCTTGAAAGGTATTTAAGTTTTTGGAAAAGTGTTAAAGATGATTTTGATAATTTTCAAGACGGCATTAAAGAAGTTCTTGTAGCAGTGCTTTGTTCTCCAAACTTCATCTATCTATTAGAAACCGAAAATGAAGAGTTAGAAGAAACCAATAATCAACATTTCTTGGCATCGCGACTTTCATATTTTCTTTGGAACTCTCCACCCGATATGACTTTATCTTCCCTTGCAAATCAAGGAAGATTATATAAAAAATTACCTTATCAAATTGATCGAATGATTAATAGTCCCAAGATAGAGCAATTGGTAAAGACTTTTGCAGATGAATGGCTCCGATTGGATAGATATAAAAATATCGATATTGATGTTGAGAGGTATGAGGACTTTACTCGATTTGTTCAAGAGGACATGCTTAATGAAACATACAATTTTGTTCACTACGTTTTAAAAAATGATTTGAGTATAATGAATTTTATTGATTCAGATTTTGCGATGCTAAATCAAAACCTTGCTGAATTTTATGGTATTGATGGAGTTAAAGGCAATGAATTCAGACCTGTAAAACTATCAAAAAAACATAAAAGAGGTGGATTGCTTTCACAAGGATCTTTTCTTAGTGGTCATTCAGATGGTGTCCAGGCTCATACTATCAAAAGAGCAGTTTGGTTAAAAGAAAAAATACTTGGTGAACATCCTCCACCACCTCCACCAAATGTTCCCGAAATTGATCCAGATACCCCTGGCTTTGAAAATTTATCTTTAAAAGAACAACTTTTTTTACATAGAAATAAGGTCTCCTGTATGGAATGTCATCGTAAAATAGATCCTTTCGGAGTTGTTTTTGAGAATTATGATGCTGTAGGGAGATTTCAATTATCATTTAATGAAAAATTGATTGATACAAAGTCAGAATTACCAGATGGAACTTTGGTAGAAGGAATAGATGGAATTAAGGACTATATTTTAGATTTAAAAAAGGATAATTTCACAAAATCATTGGTAAAAAATTTATTTGCATATGCATTAGGCCGAGATGTAAATTTTGCAGATGAAAAAGAAATTAATAATATTGTAGAAGAAGTTAAGGATGATGATTATAGATTTAGAACTATAATCGAACAAATAGTTTTGAGCCCCTCTTTTTATAAAAAAGAAGAAAGTTGGTTCAATAAATTAGTTGGTGGATGAGTAAAAAACCGTGGCATATTGACCGAAGGACCTTTCTCAGGGGGCTTGGAGTAACCTGTATGTTACCATACCTTGAAGGAATGGCAATGAATAGTTTTTCAAGGTTTACAGAGCCTTTAACTCCAAAACGACTTTGTTTCTTATATTTTCCTAATGGTGTTGGACTTCCTCCTGAAGATAGCATCTATCACAAAGAGTGGAGTTGGTTTCCAAAAGTTGAGGGGAACAAATATAAATTGACTAAGTCTCTCTCACCATTGTCTCCGCATCGAAGTGATATGTCAATTTTGGGAGGCTTAAGCCATCCGTTTAGTCGTAATGTATTAGGTCATATGGCAGGTGATTCTTTTCTCACAGGTGGCGATTTACGCGGTGTGTATAAAAACAGTATTTCAGTTGATCAGGTTGCTGCCATGGAATTAAGTAAATATACCCGTTTTCCATCACTTACTCTATCTACGGATGGTGGTGTAGGTTACAAATCTAGAACATCAACGCTATCATTCAATTCCTCAGGAAAACCAATTCCCTCAGAACATCGCTTGAGGGAAATTTTTGAGCGTTATTTTTCTCCAAATGGAAATTCAACAACTAAAGAAAGAAGAAAAAGTATTGATCAGGGTAAAAAAATTGTTGATCTTGTTCTTGAGGATAGTAGAAGCTTAAAAAATCGTTTAGGATCAAATGACAAGGTCAAATTAGATGAGTATTTATCATCACTTAATGAGGTTGAAAAACAGTTGAACAGAAATGAAAAGTGGTTAGATGTACCAATGAGAGATTTCGATTCAAGCTTAATTAATCTTGATCTAGACCCAACTACTGCTCCGAAAGACTATGTTCGATCAATGTTAGATATAATTGTCCTCGGATTTCAAACTGATGCCACTAGGGTTATATCATATATGATGGCTCGCGAAGACGGTATGGGCTTTGGGGATAATTTTCCAAAAATTGCTTTGGGACTAAAAGGGCATCATACTATTTCACACGATAAAACAACCGGACATTGGGCTGAATGGGGGCGTTTAGATAGGTGGTATGCAGAACAATTTTCCTATTTCATTGATAAAATGAAAAAAACAAGGGATATTCACGGTTCGTTGCTCGATAATACATTAATACTTTATGGAAGTTCTCAAAGCACTAATCACAATGCTAGAAATTGTCCACTTATTTTAGCGGGTGGCTCGAACTTGGGAGTGAAACATGGTGTATTTAAAAAGTTTGACGAAAAAGACGAAAGGTTATCCAATCTTTTTGTGAGCATGCTCAATAAAATTGATATTAAAACTGAGAGTTTCTCGGATAGTACCCGAAAACTATCAACTTCTATTTTGTAATAAATTTAACTCAGTTTTTTGGTTTGAAATAAGTGAATACCGCCAAACCAAACATAACAATGTCCACTGCAAAGTCCCCAATACCCATGTTAGTCATAGGGGAAACTGACATACAATAAAAGGCCATAAATAGGGGCATGTATGCAATAATAATAGCTAATAAAAGTTTTTTTGCATTTTCAATTCCGGTATTTCTACTAAACAGTAACATAAGACCAATCATTAGAAAGGCAGGCGAAATTGCATATTGAAACATCAAAGCTAATTGTGTAGCCTCTTCTCCAATATTAAACATCATTTCAATAGCAGGTTTAGCAAAAGCGCTATAGAGTATAGCCTGTAATACTTGAAGAGTACCAATTATAGTTAGCGTTATTTTTGTTTTCATTTTAGGGTGGTTTTTTTAATTCCTCAGTTTGTCACCAATTTAACAGGTTTTTAATATGATAAGAATATATATTAGTTAGCTCTATTTTTTGGTTTTTTATTTGGAATCCTTCCAAAATTACCAGAGCCATCATAATCAATAGTGTCTGTTTCAATTCGATTAGGTTTATCATCTTTAATTTCTTTTGAATTAAATAAAATCCCGAGAAGGAATATCATAAAGACAATTAGTCCAAATATGAAAATTCCAGATAGACTCATTACTTATAAATTTGTTTAATGTATGCCCCAGCAGCTAAAATAGAAGGAACCCAAATACCAACGTATAGTCCCTCTTGTTGCTGCCCATTAAACCAAAGGTAAACTGAGAAAAGAAAACTAATAAAAGCAGCAAGTAAAATACAATAGTCAGATTTTTTCATAATGGATTTTGATTAAAAATAAATCCTAAAAACAGTATTTATATTTATTCAACCGATTTTTTTACTCTGAAAAATTCTTCATCCGATTCAATCCAAGAAAAATCACTAGTGGCTCTTTTTGTAATTGGATTATAAAAAATTTCTAAATACTTAAGCCTTTTAATGCCTTTTACTTTCACTTGAGCAATGAATACGTGATAGTGATATTTATCAAAAGGACTTAAAAAAGTTGTGTAGGAGTCCCATATGATATTTCTTGTGTATTCTACATTGTTGTAATTACTTTTAACAAAACTTCTAATAGTCTTATTTATTTCAACTACATTAAGTGGAATAATTTCGCCCTCTTTAAGATTTTTGCTTTCAATAACATCCAAAAAACCTTGATGTTCAGATATAAAATCATCTAGAGTTGCTTTTTGTTCTGAGTTTCCAATTCCTAAATCAATTAAATCTGGTTTTTTCTTTTGATCCTCCTCCTTATCACCAGATAAATAAAATTCTTCGTCATTCTCTATCCACTCAAAATCGCCAAGTACCTCATCGTTATAGGGATCGAAATTAACTTCAACATATTTTAAACGATCAATATCATTAACTTTTACTTGGGCAATGAATGTGTGATAGTGATATCTATCAGAGGGGCTTAAAAAAGTAGTATAAGAATCCCAGATGATATTTCTTGTATATTCAACTATTTCAGGATACTTTTCCTCTACAAAAAATCTAATTTTTTTATTAATTTCCTTTATGTTAATTGGAGTAATTTCTCCAACTTCATTTTCCTCAAATCCTGTATGCTCAATAATAAAATCTTCAATTTTGATTATATCTTGACCAGAAAGTGATTGATTAAATACAAACATTAGAGACGCAACTGCTAAAAACTTTCTTAACATGATAGATAATTTTTCTTTAAAGATAATAAATATCAAATTCAATAAAATTTTGATGAAGAAAATTAAATTCCAAGTGGATTCTTGAATAATCAATCAGAAATTCATATAAAGGAAATTATATGTCGATTTAAAATCATTTCTTAGGTTGAGAAAAATCTAAATAAGTCATTACCATTGGCATAAATTACTAATGCCATAAGGAGAAAGAATCCAGCAATTTGAGCATATTCCATAAATTTATCATTCGGTTTTCTACCAGATACCATCTCATAAATCAAAAACATGACGTGTCCTCCATCTAAAGCTGGGATTGGTAGTAGGTTCATAAATGCTAAAATTATGGAGATAAAAGCTGTACTTGCCCAAAAACCTTTCCAATTCCAAGTATCAGGAAAAAGACTCCCAATAGCACCGAAGCCGCCTAATTGGGAAGCTCCTTTTTTGGTAAAAACGTACTTAAATTGAGCAACATAATCATATAATGTCCAATATCCGTAGCTAAAACCCTCTACTATACTTTGGCTAAATGACAATTCAACTTGATCTAATTTTATTACATTCCTTGGCATTACTCCCATTTTACCATTGCCGTCAAGTCTCATACTTACAGTGTCAATTGACATGTTATTTAAAATAATATAATTGACTACTTGATTAGCATTATCATTATTGAATTTACTAAGATCCATCCAATCATCTATTGTCACTCCATTTGCTGAAATGATTTTATCTCCAATTTTGATACCAGCTTGACTGGCAGGTTTATCTGCCAAAACACTGTCTACAATTGCGGGTGATCTAGGATATAAAATACTCAATTCACCGGATTCAAACATTCTATTTCCGATATTTTCGGGTATTGATAGTGAAACCTGTCTCCCATCAGCTCTTTCAACTTTGACTTCTTTTACACTCCTAATAAGTAACATTTTATTAATATCTAAAGCAACATCTAATTGTTTCCCATCGACTAAAAGAATTTTATCTCCTTCTTCAAAACCAACTTCTTTTGCCAATGATGAAACTCCCATTCCCATTGGAAGTGAGCTATTTGGAAGCATATTTTTTCCCCAAACAAATAAAATCATCATGTAGATCAAGAAACCTAAAATTAAATTTACAGTAACCCCCCCCAGCATTATAATTAACCTCTGCCATGTAGGTTTACTTCTAAATTCCCATTCCTTAGGGGCCTCTTGCATTTGTTTAGTATCCATACTCTCATCAATCATCCCAGAGATTTTAACGTAGCCGCCTAATGGCAACCAACCAATTCCATAAACCGTATCGCCTACCTTCTTTTTGAATAATGCAAATTTCACATCGAAGAATAAAAAGAATTTTTCAACTCTTGTCTTAAATATCTTGGCTGGGATAAAATGTCCAAGTTCGTGTAAAATGATTAAAAAAGATAGACTTAGCAGCAATTGAATGCCTTTAATTAAAAATGGTTCCATAGAAGTCATTAATTTTGGAGACCAAAAATACCAATTTTTAATAGACTTATTGAGTAAATTAAATTAAAAACTATTGTAGATATTTTTTTGATTTTTTATTCGATTATCTTTGATGTAAATGAATATGTTTTTCAAGTATAAGCGGTTTATTATTTTTTTTGGAGTAGTTTCTTCAATTATACTTTTGCTTTTTTATAAAGCACTTTTACCTCAAAAAAAACTTCCCGTATTTCAACCTGCAATGGTAAATTATGAATTGGTGGATAGTACAATGCAACATATTAAAAAATTTCACCGAATTGCAGATTTTGAATTGATTAATCAAAATGGTAAAACCGTAACCCATGAAAATTTTGATGGGAAAATATATGTTGCTGATTTTTTCTTTACAACTTGTCCTACTATCTGCATTTCTATGACAGATAATCTGTTGAAAGTTCAAAAAGAAATCCAAAATAATCCCAATATCCTTTTGATTTCACATTCCGTTACTCCAAAAATTGACTCTGTCACTCAATTAAAAAAATATGCTATTGAAAAAGGTGTAAATGATAAAAAGTGGCATTTGGTCACAGGAGATAAAAAGGAAATATATAATCTTGCTAGAAAATCTTATCTAGCAGTAAAGGACGAGGGAGACGGAGGCCCTTATGATATGATTCACACAGAGAATTTTATTTTAGTTGACCCAGATAAGAGAATTAGGGGTTTTTATAATGGTACTGACTCTAAAGAAATCAAGCGATTATTATTAGAAATTGAAATTTTAAATTCTGAATATTTCCCATCATAAATAAAAACACCATTAAAATTTTATACTGTACTAAAATTTTTAATTTTACTCTTTAAATTGATTCTAAATAATGTTTTCCCTTGATCAATTGGTAATTGGACAAAAAGCAATAATAACTGCTATTGAAACGGATCTGTTACCTCTTAAGCTAATTGAAATGGGTTGCCTTCCCGGTAATGAAATTTCACTACTTTATCTTGCTCCACTGCGCGATCCTCTTTATTTAAAAATTGATGATGCTCATCTAGCAATAAGAAGAGAGGTAGCCAAATTCATTATGGTTAAACCCCTTTTGAATGATTAACAATATCAATGTAGCTCTTATAGGAAACCCTAATACTGGAAAAACATCAGTTTTCAATGCTTTGACAGGATTAAATCAAAAGGTAGGGAACTATCCTGGTATTACAGTTGAGAAAAAAATCGGTTTTTCCCCACTAAATAAACTGACCAAAGCAAGAATTTTGGATTTACCTGGAACATATAGTTTAAATGCTTCTTCAATGGACGAAAGTTTAGTTGTTGAATTACTACTTAATAAAAATGACCCAGACTATCCAGATGTTGCTGTGGTTATTACTGATGTCGAAAACCTTAAAAGAAATTTATTATTATTTTCTCAGATTAAAGATCTTGAAATCCCAACCATATTGGTTGTAAATATGTCTGATCAAATATCACGGAGTGGTATAAAGATTGATGTTAAGAAATTAAAAGAAAAGCTAAATACAGAAGTAATTCTTGTTAGTACGCGTAAAAATTCTGGATTAAGTGATTTAAAAAAAGCTTTGGCAGATTATCGTATGTTATCCATAAAACCTTTTTTGGATACTAAAATAATAGATAAAGAGTATTTTGAAAGTTTACAACTTGCATTTCCAAATCAGTCTCTTTACAAACTCTGGTTAGTAATTACTCAGGATATAAACTTTACTAAGCTTGACAGACAAAAAGTTTCCGATTCTTCAGCATTTAGATCTCTGCCTAAGTCTCAATTAAAAAATTTACAACAACGTGAAACAATTCACAGATATAAATTAATAAATCAAATATTAAAAGAAACATATAAAAAAAAATTAGAGGAGGCCACTGATTTAAGAAGTAGGCTAGATAACATTTTGATCCATAAATTTTGGGGGTATGTAATTTTCTTTTTCATTTTATTGATCGTTTTTCAATCCATTTTTGAATGGAGCAGTTTGCCAATGGATTTTATTGATAATAGTTTTAATAAAATCGGTGAGTGGGCAAGGGAAAATATGCCAAGGGGGATTTTGAATGATTTAATTACAGAGGGAATTATTCCTGGCTTGGGAGGAATTATAATATTTATTCCACAAATTGCCTTCTTATTTCTTTTCATATCCTTTTTAGAGGAAACTGGCTATATGAGTCGCGTAGTTTTTTTGATGGATAGGGGATTACGAAAATATGGACTTAGCGGAAAAAGTGTTGTCCCTTTAATATCTGGAACTGCATGCGCTATTCCAGCAATCATGGCTACTAGGAATATTGAAAACTGGAAGGATAGATTGATCACAATATTAGTAGTACCATTTACTACTTGTTCTGCAAGACTACCAGTATACATGATTTTAATTTCCCTAGTTATACCGGACAATAAGATCTTAGGAATAAATTACCAAGGATTATCATTAATGGGACTTTACTTAGTAGGTTTTTTTATGGCGATTGCATCTGCATTGATTTTAAACCGATTACTTAAGACCTCATATAAGTCTTATTTTGTAGTTGAAATGCCTAATTATAAACTACCCTTACTAAAAAATATTTTGATAACAGTATGGGAAAAAACCAGGACATTTATCACTGAAGCTGGAAAAATTATTTTAGCTATTTCCATCTTACTTTGGTTTATGGCATCTTTTGGTCCAGGGCAGAACTTTTTAAATGCAGATTCAATTATTATTGAAAAATTTTCTGAAGAACCTATGACCGATATTGAATTAGATAGGGAGATCTCAACTTATAGGCTTGAAAACTCATATATTGGGTTATTAGGAAAATCGATAGAGCCCCTTATAACTCCATTGGGATATGATTGGAAAATTGGAATTGCATTAATAAGCTCTTTCGCTGCGAGAGAGGTGTTTATTGGCACACTAGCTACAATTTATAGTGTTGGAAGTGATGACCAAGAAACTATTAAGAATAGAATGGCTGGTGAGTTAAAAAGAGATGGCACTAAATTATTTAATTTGGCAACTGGAATTTCATTAATGCTTTTTTACGCATTTGCCATGCAGTGTATGAGTACCTTGGCGATTGTAAAAAAAGAGACTAATAGCTGGAAGTGGCCAATTATTCAACTTTTATCTATGACAGTTATTGCTTATCTTGCGGCATTAATTTCCTTCCAATTGTTAAAATAATGCAAATAATTATAGCTTATAGTATCGGATTTTGGGCGCTTTTTTATTTGTTTAGAAGGATTTTCCCAAAAAATAGTTCCAAAAACAATCAATCATGTAGAAAAGATTGTGGATGTAACTAAAAATTTCTAAAATTCTTTCTCTATGTTTATTGAGAAATAATTAAAAAATAATTTGATTTATAATGTCTTAATTCCTTTTGGACATTAATTCTTCTATTTGATCAGGATCTTTAGGTATATTTTTCGTGAGATTCAAAGGGCCGTCTTCATTTTTTACCAAAATATCATCTTCAATCCTAATCCCAAAACCTTCTTCAGGAATATAAATACCAGGTTCTACTGATAAGACCATGTTAGGCTCTATTGGCTCTTCAATCAATCCATAATCATGCGTGTCTAATCCTAAATGGTGAGAGGTACCATGCATAAAGTATTTTTTATAAGCAGGATTTTTTTTGTCTTTGATCTTTGAGTCTTTCTTATTTAGTAATCCTAAATCAATTAATGCCGAGGTCATTATTTTGCCCACTTCATGATGATATTCCTTAATCAGCGTTCCTGGAACTAACATCTGCATGGATTCCTCACCTATTTTTTGGACAGCATCATAAACCGCTCTTTGACGCGGAGTGAATTTTCCTGAAACAGGAATAGTTCTAGTCATATCACTTGAATAATTTCCATATTCTGCTCCAACATCAATAAGAATTAAATCCCCAGATTGGCATTTAGAATTGTTTTGGATATAGTGTAAAATATTATTGCTTTGCCCTGATGCGATAATAGGAGAATAAGCGAAACCTCTAGAGCGGTTTTTTATAAATTCATTTGCAAATTCTGCCTCAATTTCGTACTCCCAAACACCGGGCTTAACAAAATTTAAAACCCTTCTAAATCCTTTTTCAGTAATATTAATAGCTACCTGAATTTGGCCTATTTCTTCTTTATTTTTTATAGACCTTAGCCTTTGTAAAATAAAATTACTTTTTTTATGTTGGTGGGTTGGATATTTTTTCTTTGCCCAATCGATAAAACGATCCTCTCTGGTTTGTGTTTCAACATTAGCGCGATAATGCTCGTTAGTATTAAAGTAGATTGATTTAGCCTCTTTTGTTAACTGATTAAATAATAATTTAAAATCATCTGTCCACAAAACAGTTTTGATCCCAGATATATTAGTTGCTTCTTTTTGGGATAGTTTTGCACCCTCCCAGACAGCAATATGATTATTTGTTTTTTTGACAAATAATACCTCCCTGTGATTTGGGTTTTTTGCATCTGGGAATAACAAAAGAATACTCTCCTCTTGATCAATACCACAGAGATAAAAGATATCTCTGTGTTGTTGGAAAGGAATTGTACTGTCAGCACTTATTGGATAAATATCGTTAGAATTAAAAACAGCCAATCCCCCCTGAGAAATAGCATCCATAAATCTAGCCCTATTACTTCTGTAAAGATTTGAGCTAAGGGGTGTATACCGCATATTTATTTTTAGTTAAAAATAGATACATGAATTTAGAAAATTAATTAAAAAATCTAATCTAAAATAAATAATCAATTTGAGTAGTTCAGAAAATATTGTGTTTTAGTTTTTTCTATTAGATGTTTATGGAGTAATTTTGTTTTAATATAATATCTAAATGATTAAAACTTCGATAGCCAGAAAAATAGCTATGGCTCTTTCGGGCCTGTTTTTAATACTTTTTTTAGGACAGCATTTCACTATCAATATTACTTCTGTTTTTAGTGAGAAAATTTTCAATATGCTTTCCCATTTTATGGGTAACAACCCTTTGGTTCAATTTGTTTTACAGCCAATATTAATCTTTGGTGTGGTTTTCCATTTTGTTATGGGATTTGTCTTAGATATAAAAAACCGAAAGTCCCGGAGTGAAAAATATATTAGTTTTAAAGGAAGTGCTAATGCTAGCTGGGTTTCGAGAAATATGATTTTTTCTGGGATAGTAGTGCTCTCTTTTTTAGGATTGCACTTTTATGATTTTTGGGTGCCAGAGATGAACTATAAATATGTCGAATTTTTGCCTCAAAACCCCGACCGATATTTCTCAGAATTGGTACACAAATTTCATAGTCCAATTAGAGTATTAATATATTGTTTGTCATTTATTTTTTTAGGACTACATCTATTTCATGGGTTTTCTTCTTCATTTCAATCCGTAGGATTTAATAATAAGTATACTAAAGGTATTAGGTGGTTAACTGTATCTTTTTCAATTGTAATACCAATTGGTTTTATTTTTATAGCAATGTTTCATCATTTAAACGGATAGCTCATGTCAAAATTACAATCTAAAGTACCAGAGGGACCATTGGCCGAGAAGTGGACTAATCACAAGAGTAAGATCAATTTAGTTAGCCCTGCTAACAAACGTTCAATTGATATAATTGTTGTTGGAACAGGACTTGCAGGAGCTTCTGCTTCAGCGACTTTAGCTGAATTAGGATACAATGTAAAAACATTTTGTTTTCAGGATTCACCCCGTCGTGCACACTCGATTGCTGCGCAGGGAGGAATTAATGCTGCCAAAAACTATCAGGGAGACGGTGATTCAACTTATCGTCTTTTTTATGACACTATTAAAGGAGGAGACTATCGCTCTCGAGAGGCCAATGTTTACAGACTGGCCGAAGTTTCTACTAATATAATTGATCAATGCGTTGCACAGGGTGTTCCTTTTGCTAGAGATTATGGAGGCCTACTTGATAATCGATCTTTTGGAGGGGTTTTGGTTTCTAGAACTTTTTACGCGAAAGGCCAGACTGGTCAGCAACTTTTATTGGGGGCTTATTCAGCAATGAATCGGCAAATAGCCCGAGGGAAAATTAAAATGTATAACCGTCACGAAATGATGGACTTAGTCGTTGTTAATGGCAAGGCAAGAGGAATTATCTCAAGAAATCTAGTTAACGGTGAAATAGAAAGGCATAGTGCTCATGCTGTTGTTATTGCATCTGGAGGTTATGGAAATGTTTTCTTTCTTTCAACCAATGCCATGGGAAGTAATGTTTCTGCCTCATGGAAAATTCACAAGCGTGGTGCTCACTTTTGCAACCCTTGTTATACTCAGATCCATCCAACTTGTATCCCTGTCTCAGGTGAGCATCAGTCTAAATTAACTCTAATGTCTGAGTCATTAAGAAATGATGGTAGAATTTGGGTTCCTAAGAGGCTTGAGGATGTAAAGGCAATTAGGTCTGGAGAATTAAAACCAACAGATTTAAATGAGAATGAGCGAGACTATTATTTAGAGCGCCGATACCCTGCTTTTGGTAATTTAGTTCCTCGAGATGTTGCTTCAAGAGCTGCAAAAGAACGCTGTGATGCTGGATTTGGTGTAAATAAGACTGGGGAGGCTGTATACTTAGATTTTGCTGATGCAATTACCCGTTACGGAAAAGAACAAGCTCTTGTTAAAGGACAAGATGAAAATGATCCTTTATTAGTGAAAAAACTTGGTCAGGAAGTTGTTCGCGCTAAGTATGGGAATCTTTTTCAGATGTACGAAAAAATTGTTGATCAAAACCCCTATGAAACTCCTATGATGATATATCCAGCAGTTCATTATACCATGGGTGGTGTTTGGGTTGATTACAATTTAATGACAAGTATTCCTGGATGCTATGCTATTGGAGAGGCAAACTTTTCCGACCACGGTGCTAATAGACTAGGTGCATCAGCGTTAATGCAAGGACTGGCTGATGGATATTTTGTTCTTCCATATACAATTGGCGATTATCTTTCCGATGATATTAGAACTGGACCTATTTCAACTGATACGCCTGAATTTGAATCTGCTGAAAAAGAAGTTATAAATCGTATAGATTCTTTTATTAACAATAAAGGAAAAAATTCAGTAGATTTTTATCACAAAAAATTAGGTAAAATCATGTGGGATAAATGCGGGATGTCGAGAAATACTAAAGGATTAAAAGAGGCAATGATTGAAATTAAAGAATTGAGAGAAGATTTTTATAAGAACGTTAGTGTTCCTGGATCTTCAAAAGAGTTTAATGAGCAACTTGCCAAAGCTGGCCGTGTTGCTGATTTTTTAGAATTAGGAGAATTATTCGCCAAAGATGCTTTAGAGAGAACCGAGTCTTGTGGAGGTCACTTCAGAGAAGAATCTCAAACACCTGAAGGAGAGGCTCTTAGAGATGATAAGAATTTTAGCTTCTCGTCAGCTTGGGAATATAATGGTGAGCCTTCAAAAGCAAAGCTACATAAAGAGCAACTTAAATTTGAAGCAATAGAAGTTAAAACACGGTCTTATAAATAAAACTAATATGGATCTTACACTTAAAATATGGCGTCAAGCCAGTGTTGATGAGGATGGGAAAATGGTAGATTACTCCATTTCTGACGTTTCACCTGACATGTCTTTCTTGGAGATGATGGACATGCATAATGAACAGTTAATTAACAAGGGAGAAGACCCTGTAGCTTTTGATCATGACTGTCGAGAGGGAATTTGCGGAATGTGCTCAATGTTTATTAACGGTGAAGCCCATGGACCGGATCGACTTGTAACTACTTGTCAGCTTCACATGCGAAAATTCAAGGATGGTGATACTATAGTAATTGAGCCATTTAGAGCAAATGCATTTCCCGTAATTAAAGACTTAGCAGTAGATCGTTCTGCTTTTGATCGAATTCAACAAGCGGGCGGATTTGTGAGCGTAAATACCTCTGGAAATACTCAAGATGCTAATGCAATTCCAATTGATAAGCATAATGCAGATAAGGCATTTGACGCTGCGACTTGTATTGGTTGTGGTGCTTGTGTAGCAAGTTGTAAAAATGCTTCAGCTATGCTTTTTGTATCCGCTAAAGTATCACAATACGCTCTTTTACCCCAAGGAAAAGTTGAGGCTACAGATCGAGTTTTGAACATGGTGAAGCAAATGGATGAAGAGGGGTTTGGAAATTGTACCAATACCGGAGCATGTGAGGTTGAATGTCCAAAAGGAATATCTTTAGAGAATATTGCTAGAATGAATAGTGAGTATTTATATGCTAGTTTAAAAGGGTAAAATTGTATTTAAGTTTTTATCCATTCTAAAACTGAACCCCAATACCCAGAAAGTGAATGCCTGAATTAACAAACCCTATATCTGCTATACCACTAGTATACTGATATGAAAATTTCATTTTTTTATAGTTTAAACCAGCAATTGGAGTAAAGTGCTTATAGTTGTCGTGTACCATTTTCGCTCCATTATTATATGCTAAACTTATCTTATTTTGCCTATATGAGGAACCTAACCACAATCTTCCGTCTTTGATTAATCGATAAAATTTAAAATTTAAGTCTAAACTATTATCTTGAGTTTTTTCCTCATACTGCAAGAGAACGGATGGCTCGAAATTCCACCCAGAATCTGTATATATCTCATACTGAATAGATCCAATAAAAATCTTATTACTTTTAATATTATAGTTAATTTCTTGATCTATATTTTCCTGATTTGAAGGTGTAACTGAGATATTATGTATTGAAAACTGAATGGAAAATCTAGTAGAAACGTAGGCAATGCTGGCATCGAATGAGGTAAATTGTTTTTGATTCAAATTTTGAGTTACCAAAGGATCTGATTTAGGTCTTTTCCAACTACTTTGGTCCAAACCAGCTCCAGAAAATCCAATATTTAAACCAAAGGATAACTCTTGAATATTATCATTCTTTGTAGGAAAGGACCTTCGAGTATTCCAGAATTCATCATTGAAAAAAATCCTGTAGCAATAGGTAAAATTATACTTATAATGGGAGTGATAACCATTTATATCATTTACTCCTGAAAATCCAAGTGTGGTATTGCCTGAAGATTTGTATTCTAATGTAAGCATTTGTGTAGAGGGTCGATTGGCCATGCCAAACCACTGTTGTCTGGTACCAAAATCTATTCTAATACCATTGAGATTCACTCCTGCCATAGCAGGGTGAATTCTATAATAATTCTCAGATAGATATTCATTAAAATTTAGGGGATTCATTTGTCCGCTTACCAAAATAAAAAAACTGAAAAAGAAAAAAAATAAATACTGTTTCAGCATACTTTAAAGATTTCTTAAAAGGCTAAAATGACCACTGTGTTCTCTTCCATCTTCAAAAAATACCCTGAACCAATAATCGTCTTGTGGCAATTGACCACCATTAAATGTTCCATCCCACCCCTTTTGAGATGGTTCAATATATAGTAATAACTGTCCAAACCTATTATAAATGTAAATCCTGCTTTTGGGCTGAAAATTTTCATTAACTCCAAGAATATGCCAATAGTCATTCAGCCCATCTCCGTTTGGACTGAAATACTTCATATGCCCCAATAATGAAACTTCAATTTCAGCGATACCACAACTATTTTTATCCCTTATAAATAGTTTACTTATTCCAGGGTATACTTGATCAAAATAAGGGCTGTCCTGGTAAGGGCCAAATTGATCATTTATTGAAAATTCATAATCTCCTGGCCCAAGATTTTCAGTTAAGACTTCAATAGTCCCTGTATCTCCTACTAAATCAACTACAATTAATTCTGATTGGGTTATACTAGCAATTTGTGAGGGAGTAATTTTAAATTCAGCGGACCTTGAACAAAGTGTTCCATCCGTGGTAGTTGCAGTAACTCGATAATCTCCACCCTCACTAATTAAGATAGTTGAAGTTTCCTCGGGAATATTTTTTGGAAACGGTTTGCCATTTAACTTCCAGGTATAGCTATAATTCCTTTCATCGGTTGATCTTACACCAATAGGAATGGGATCTAGATTTAAGCAAACTATTTTAGTATCATCAGCTCTTTCAAATTCAGGTAGTGGATTTACCCTTAGTGAAGCCACTTTTTTTACACCCAAACAGCTGATTTGATTTAGATTCAGATTATCAATTCTAGCCCATATATTCTCTAAATAAGGGGTCCTCATCAGGTATTTATTTTCCAAATCAAAAGAAACCTTATTTTGAGCAGTAAATGCATCATCTTCAGACTTGTAGTAGGTAATTTTAATACGCTGGTTTTGAAATTTGACATCTGAATTAATAATTGATCTATCGAGATTGTCAAAAATTGTTTTATCCCATTTTTCCAATCCATTTCCCCAACTTTTTATAACTGATTCGCAAGTTTCATGATTGGCAAATATGTCATCTTCAATTTCACTAGCACTAACTTTTAAAAGGATTGAAGTGTAATCATAACAATTACTTGGGGTATTAATTTTTACATAAATCTTTTGCTCGAAGGCGATATTTTGATAATTCGTGGGGTTGTTAATCTTTGAACTCAATGAGAAATTTTTATCAGTATAATATTCAAAAATTTCATTTTCATAATACTTTGATAAACTACTTTCAAATTCAGTCAAATTAAATATAGTAATTCCATCATTTGAGTTATCCTGATCACACTGTTCAATTGAGAGCATTGGGGTTAAAATAATTGGATAAGGATAAATTGTAGCTGTGACGGGAATCCTCTCTGATTGAGCGCAATCTTCAGGATATATGTCTAACCAAAACGTAGTAGAGCTTACTAACTTTGTGTCATAACTAATTCCTGTGTTAATTAAATTACCATCTGTTTTAGTATCGAACCATCTAACATCATTAACATTGGTATCAACTTCCATATTAACTAGGTCACCTTCGCAGGCTACAATATTTTCAATCTTTTGGATTCTAGGCATTATTAGTTTAGTGCTTGTAGAAATCTTCAAAATTGGGTCACCTGGCATTCCCCCGTATTCCACCAGATACCCCTTTGCTTGATATGCTCCGCTGGATTGTGTTTGATTTGGTAAATCATTCCAAGAACCTGAAATACCAATCGAATTATCAGTTATATGTGCATAATCCTCTCCCTGACAGCAGTTGTTTGGCTCATTATTATTCCAATAGGCAAAATTAGGGGTGGATCCGTTTATATTTCCATTCCAAAAAACTGTTCCCTTTTCAGGACCTGAGGCCCATTTCCACACCCCTTCTTCTTCCTCATCAGTTCCACCTATCCACCCAGCTCCAGCGCTTAATTCTCCAGCTAATTGTGATTCGTCTGAGGACATAATGGTCACCAAATATCCTTTTATTCCATAATAATTTTTATTTTCTGCTGCAGTCTTTGCTTCAGTCCAAGTAATATTTAAATCTGAAATAAATTGATAATAGTGCCCAGTAGAAGGTAAATAATTTGCATTTCCAAGCGAAATTGAAATAGATTTATTGATAGTTGGATTAGGGGAGCTGCTATAAAAACTAACGGATTTTACTGCCTGAACTAAATCTAAATAGGGGACCTCAACTCCACCAACTCCTGTTAGTGTTAGTTTAGCTTCATTAGTTGACCAGCTTGAATTGATTTTATTTGCATCTCCTTTAAAAATTAGCTGATCTCTATTTCGATCATACCCTGATGAAATTTGAATATAGATCGCTTTAGCAGAATTTTCTCCGTTATTTTGAATAGTAAAATTAGTAACAATGGGTTGTTCACTTCTGGGACAATAAAATTGAGACTCATTAGCACTCAATTCTGGTGCACTACTACTTTGCGAGTGTAACTGGTGAAAAAGAATCCAGAATATATATATTAAAAAAAAATTTTTTTTCTCTTCCAATGAAATGAATTTCCTACTTTTCTAAATATTTTGGGGGTTATTCAGAGTTTAAAAGTAGAAAAAAAGAAAGATAATACCTTTAGAAGGATTTTATAAAAACCAAAGGTTAGCTGAGGTTTTTTGTTGGCCTACTAGGGCTCGAACCTAGACTCTTCTGAACCAAAATCAGACGTGTTACCAGTTACACCATAGGCCATAAATAATATTTTACAAATTTATATTAAACTTTTTTGATGCCAAATAAATCCTTTCAAAATCTGGTAAACAATTCAACACTAAGTAAGGTCATTTTTTTTATAATTCATACATTCGTGATTCAAAATCAAACTGTCCGTGAACACTTTTAAACTTTGGAATCGTTCTTTTGGCTGGGGGATATTTGTTATTGCCCTTTTTACCTATGGTTTCACTGTAGAACCTACTGCTAGTTTTTGGGATGCAGGTGAATATATAGCTACCTCAGCAAAACTTCAAGTTGGTCACCCTCCTGGAGCCCCTCTTTTTCAGATGATGGGAGCTTTCTTTGCTATGTTTGCCCCTTCTACTGAAAAGGTTGCTCTAATGGTTAACTTTATGTCTGTTTTCTCCAGTGCATTTACAATTCTTTTTTTGTTTTGGACACTAACGTTACTGCTAAAAAAACTTCCTGCTTTCAAGATATTAGAAACGACAAATCAGCGAATGACTTTTTTTGGAAGTGCCTCGGTTGGAGCATTAGCATTTTGTTTTTCTGATAGCTTTTGGTTTAATGCAGTTGAAGCAGAGGTATATGCTATGGCTACGTTTATACTTTCTTTGATATTTTGGCTTGCCTTACGTTGGGAACAAGATATGCATCAGCCACGTGGAGATCGATGGTTATTGCTAATTTCATTTATCATCGGTTTATCCTTTGGGGTTCACTTTATGGGACTACTTACTATCCCTGCGTTGGGAATGATTTATTTTTTCAAGAATACTCAAAGTATCAATTTTAAAAACTTTTTGATAGCCAACATAATATCCGTAGCCATATTATTATTTATTTTCAAATTATTACTTCCTACCACACTTGCCTTTTTTGGAAAATCCGAGGTTTTTTTTGTGAATAACATTGGCTTACCTTTTAATTCTGGAACAATTATAGCAGGAATTTGTTTTTTATTATTCTTTTTTTACTCTCTACGCTTCACAGAAAGAAAAAAATGGGTAAACCTTAACACAATTACCTTATGTATACTATTTGTATTAGTGGGGTTCTCCTCCTGGTTAATGATCCCTATTAGAGCAAATGCCAATACCGTAATCAACGAAAACGCCCCAACAGACGCCAGGGCTCTATTAGCTTATTACAATCTAGAGCAATATCCTGAAACTCATCTATTTTATGGGCCACTTTTCTCGGACGTTTATGCAGGACAGGATGAGACAGAGCCTTATTTTGATGATAAGCCCAAATACGAAAGGGATTATAAAAAAGGGAAATATATAATTGTAAACCACTGGGAGAATGCTAGGATTAATTCTAACAGTAATCATCGGGGATTTTTGCCAAGACTTTGGAGTTCAGAACATGCTGGAAACTACATGAATTTTACTGGACCACTTGAGTTTTCAATTGCCCCAGAGTACCGTTCAAATCAAATGCTTGTGAGTCGAGTGAATGACTTTAGAAATGAAATTCGAGAGGGAATGGTGTCAGGGGATGATTATCATAAATTTTTTAGAACATTATCGCCCTATTTGGAAATTCAAAAACCCAGCTTTTGGAGTTCGCTACAGTTTTTATTTCAATACCAAATTGGCTATATGTATTGGCGGTATTTTATGTGGAATTTTACTGGAAGGCAGAACGATATTGCCGGAACATATGACATTTTGAATGGAAATTGGATTAGCGGGATTAATTTATTTGACAGTTTACGCTTGGGGAATCAATCTGAGATTTCCGAAGATGCTAAAAATAACAAAGCCCGAAACACCTATTTCTTTCTACCTTTTTTATTGGGATTAATAGGCTTATATTTTCTATATCAACAAGATCCGAAACGTTTTTGGGTGCTCTTACTTTTTTTCCTTTTCACAGGATTAGCACTGAAAATTTATTTAAACGAACGTCCTTTTGAACCCAGAGAAAGAGATTATGCTTTGGTTGGTTCTTTTTACGTATTTGCCATTTGGATTGGGATGGGTGTTTTTGCACTTGCGCATAAAATAAAATTAATCATCAAATCCAACGTTGCACCATTGACCATTGTCATTTTGTGCCTATTTGTACCACTTTTAATGGCTTACCAAAATTGGGATGATCACGACAGGTCCGGCCGATATACAGCTCAATCTATGGCAAAGTCATATCTAGAGTCAATTCAAGAGGATGCAGGAGCCATGATCTTTACAATTGGAGATAATGACACTTTTGCCCTTTGGTATGCCCAAGAAATTGAAGGTTACCGAACTGATGTCAAAACCATTAACACAAGCCTTTTGGCAACGGATTGGTATATTGATCAATTGAAAAGAAAAACATACGAAAGTGGATCGATACCTTCTCAAATGACACATGACTTATATGCCTACGGCATTAGGGACTATATCAAACATGAGTCCCTAATAGATTCTGTTCGATGGGATATTAAAGATTTTATTAATTGGGTTTCCAGTGATCATCCAAGAACCAAATATAAAAGTCTACTCCTTCAAGCGGGAGAGGATCCTAATCGATTACCGATGGGAACACAGCAGATGATTTTTTATCCTACCAATAAAATCCGAGTTCCTGTTAATAAGGAAAATGTTATAAAAAGTGGCTTGGTTAAGCCCAAAGATTACGACTTGATCGTTCCTCACATTGATATTGATTTACCTGAGGGAGGAATGACAAAAAATCAAATAATGATGCTTGATATATTGGCCAACAATGACTGGGAAAGACCAATATATTTTACAGGGGGGAGTTATGCAGATTCAGAGTATATGTGGATGAAGGAATATTTGCAACTGGAGGGCTTGGTTTATAAGTTAGTTCCAATTAAAACTCCATTAAATAGTAATAACCCCTATATTATGGGCCGTTTAGATTCAGATTTAATGTATGATATTGTTATGAATTGGAGCTGGGGGAATTCTGAGAGCCCTTCAATTTATCACGATCCCGAAACTCGAAAAAACAGTATTTCCTTCAGGAGCAATATGGCCCGATTGGCAGAAAAGCTAATTGATGAAGGTAAAAATAAGAAAGCTAAAGAAGTTCTTGATTTGGCAGTTCAGAAAATGCCCCTAGATTATTTTGGTTATTACAGCCTACTAGTACCTATGATAGATGCCTACTATAGATTGGGTGATGTTGAATCTGCTCAGCAATTAGCAGTGAAAGTAGGAGAAAAATACAGGGATGAAATGGAGTATTTTTCATCATTAAAGCCCAGTGAACAATATCTTTTAGGAGAAGAGATTATTACTCAAGCAGAAAGATATCGTACACTTTTGGAAGCAGTTTTAGTTAATGAAGACAAAATTTTACTTTCAAAGTCACTTAATCAATTCATAGAGGCAATAACCCCTTTCGTTAATTTATACGGAGAATATGATTTTTATACAAGTTTATCAATGTTTGTAGAGGGATATTATCTGGCAGGTGAACAACTGAAAGCAAAAAATTTAATTGAGAATATTGTCCAACAATATGAAGGGCGTTTTGCTATGATAGCAAACTTTTCTCAAAACGAACAAAAATTAGTTTTTGACCGAATAAAAGAGGAAATTTTAGATTTTCAGCAGATGATAGATTTAGTTAAAAACTTTGATCAAGACTTAGCTGACTCCCTTCAACTTAGATTTGATAAATCAATGAGTCAGTTTAAACTAGATGAAAAAAACGATTAATTCAAGTGATCCTTCATTAGACTAATTAGGGTGTTAGCATCCTGTTCACCACTTTGTCTCCAAACCATTTCTCCTAATTTATAAATCATTAATGTAGGCAAAACTCTAACTCTGAGAGCCTCAGAGAGTTTGTTATTTTTATCAGTGTCTATTTTTATAACTTTTCCTTTATCACCCAATGCTGCAGCAACATCTTTGAGAACTGGATGTATATCATTAGAAACTTCCTCATTTTCATTATAGAAAACCAGTAGAAGAGGTAGTTTATCATCAATGAGTTCACCAAACTTGGACATATCTCAATAATTTCAGGTGTTTGCCGATAACAAATGTAGTTTTTTTTGTGATTAAATCAAGGAATTCTTCTTTTTCAGGGTAATGACAGTGATTTCTGGCCAGATTCCAACTCGGCCAGGATAGGCAAGGTAACCAAAGCCTCTATTGACATTTAATTTCTGATTTTCACTCTCGTAGATCCCAGCCCATTGTTTGTATCTCCATTTTATGGGGCTCCACTTAAACCAACCTGGGATTTCAATGCCAAACTGAAAACCATGTGTATGACCACTTAGGGTTAAGTGAAAAGGGAATTTGTGGGGAAGAATTTCAGCGTCCCAATGAGAGGGATCATGGGTTAGTAATATTTTAAAATCATTTTTATCAACCTCAGTTAATGATTTACTTAAGTCCCCTGCTTTTTTAAACCGGCCAGCACCCCAATTTTCAACTCCAATTATTGCAATTTTATCGCCATTTTTTTCAATTTTTCTACTCTCATTAAGCAGTAGGTCAAAGCCCATATCTTTATGAAATTTGAATAGGTCTTGCAGGTTTTTTTCCTTTGCTGAGATGCTCTCCCATTCAGTGTAATCTCCATAATCGTGGTTCCCCATTACGGAAAACTTTCCAAATGGGGCAGTTGTTTTAGAGAATAATTTTACCCATGGAGCAGCTTCTTTAGCTACTGAATTGACCAGATCACCTGTAAAAAGAATTACATCACCTTTTTGTTGATTAATCAAATCTACTCCATATGCAACCTTCTCGAAATTATCAAAACTACCACAGTGTAAGTCGGAAATTTGAGTGATTTTAAAACCATTAAATTCCTCAGGAAGGTCATCATATTCCAAAGTGTAATTCAGTACTTTGTAATTATATCTTCCTTGATACATTCCATAAAGTAAGGAAGCAAAGGGAATAGCCCCTAGCCCTATAGCTATTTGTGAAATAAATTTTCTACGATATGGAATATCAAAAGATCTCCTCTCAGAAAAAAAGTCAACAAATGCCTTTAAAAGCCTAAGTACATCCTCGAGAAAAAGGAAGGAAAAGAGTACTATTTGAAGTGAGGCAAGGGCAACAAAAAAACCAATGGCATAGGCGATAGCATGGGTCCAACCCTCTGTCCTGTCATACCCAAAAAATTGCCAAAAAAAGTTTCCTAAAACCAATACTACAATTGAGCTATAGACCCCAAGTAACCACTTATTATTAAAGGCAGTTTTTATAGCTTGAAAGGCATACCACTCAACAATTAGAATCACAATAATTAAAGGAATCCAGCGTAGAAACATAATCTATTTCAAAGGTATAAACTGGAAATGAATAAATACCAATAAAACTATTTAAACCCTATTTTTTCTGCTAGCAACATTGCCTTACCATCTGTTAGGCTGGCAACATAGCATGTTGCGTTCAAAAGAGTTTCATATAAACTGTCCGAAGGGAGTAACTCATCTTCAGGGATTAATTCAAGCAACAACTCATCATAAGTGTTGGTCTTTTTATTGTAAGCATTTGCAGCAGCAGTAACAAATGCCTCAAGTAGAGAAGAGATTACTTTATAACCCAAAATTTCTTTTTGAACAACCTCTTCTGATTTATATATTTTATCTATACTCAGACTAATTATGTCAGTGATTTGTGCCTTATATTGACTTCTTTCCATTAGAGCATCGCTAAAACTGCCGTCAAGTATTTGAGTTTCGTTTTCTTGAAAAATTGATACTGCATCTTTAATCAAACTATTAATTGCTAGTGATCTTAAATAACTTAATCGCTGTTTTTTATTTTGGAGTTTTGAATATTTTAGGGTATCAATATCATTTTTGACTAAGTTGATTAAGTACTCTAAAGCATATTCCTCCTCAATCCATTCTAGGTGAATCCCATCCTCAAAATCTATAATTGTGTAGCAGATATCATCAGCAGCTTCAACCAAATATGCTAATGGATGTCTATTAACTATTTTTTTGTCATTTAAATTAAGCTCAGTCATTAGCTCTTTAAAAAAAGGTTCTTGGGCCTGGAAATAACCAAATTTCTTGTGAGCTACATGCGAGGTGGGTCGATATGGAAGACTAGCTTTAGGATATTTAATAAAAGCACCAAGGGTAGCATAGCTGAGTCTTAGTCCTCCAGGAGTTCCAGGTTTACTTTGCGATAAAATTTTAAAGCCATTAGCATTTCCTTCAAATTGACAAAGGTCTTGGTATTGTTTGTCTGTTAATTGATTTTTATAACGACTTCCATTTCCATGGAAAAAATAATGACCTATGGCTTTTTCTCCACTGTGACCAAAAGGGGGATTTCCAATATCATGAGCCAAAGAAGCTGCAGCCACAATTGCTCCAAAGTCATTGATTTGGTATCCTAAATTATCTCTTAAATCAGGGTATTTTTGAAGGATATTTTTACCGGCCATTCTTCCTAAACTTCTTCCTACAACTGAAACCTCTAAACTGTGAGTAAGTCTGGTATGAACAAAGTCTGTTTGTGAAAAGGGAATGATCTGTGTTTTGTCCTGTAAACTTCTAAAAGCACTGGAGAATATAATCCGATCGTAATCTACTTCAAATCCCAAACGGGTATCATCTTGATTTTTTCGTATTCGTTTAGCTTTATCTCCAAACCGCTTTAAGGATAATAGCTGTTCCCAGAGCATATTTTTTTTGTTAAAAATACAGATTTATTGTTTAGTCATAAACTATTAATTTATCGTTAAAAAATTTTTTCTTTTATTAACGTTTTAGTAAGATATAGATCTGAGATATTAACATTTAATTAAATCAATACAAAGAATTTAAAAATAGTTTTGATCTGTATTTAAAAAAAATAAAATGAAAAAAATCTATTACTTATTTATCGTTACTCTATTTATGTTTTCCTCCTGTTCTAAAGATGATGGATTAACATCTGCAGATGTAACTACTGCTGTTAATGCTGCTTTAGCTGCTGCAAATATCCCCACAACTGCAGAAATTTCCTCAGCAGTAACTACTGCTGTAAATGCCGCCATGGCCAGTGGTACCGATATTGATCAAGCTATTGCTGACGCATTGGCTGCTCAAGCTGCTGCCCCGGAGACAGTTGGTATTGAAGGTGGTGTAACCATTATTGAAACTTCAGCTACATGGACCAATGATCGTATTTGGATTATGAATGGTAAAGTTGTTGTAAGAAACGGGGGTGTTCTTAATATTGAAGCAGGAACAATTATTAAAGCCGGGAGTGGTACTGGTGCTGATGCTTCAGTATTGGTGATTGCCAAAGGAGGTCAAATAAATGCTATAGGAACAGCTACAGCTCCTATTATATTTACAGACATTGGTGATAATATCTCATACGCTGACAACGGTGTTTCTCCAAATAGACAGCCCTCCGATATGGGTCTTTGGGGTTCAGTTGTTGTTCTTGGAAATGCAAGTGTTGGTGAAGACGGTGGTTACGATGATATAGAAGGTATTGCAGACGGGTTCGATTGGACTAAGTATGGTGGATCAAACGATACTGAAAGC
Source organism: uncultured Bacteroidota bacterium (assembly GCA_902590705.1). GTDB lineage: Bacteria > Bacteroidota > Bacteroidia > Flavobacteriales > Flavobacteriaceae > UBA8316. The sequence continues at coordinate 172,323 of CACIXU010000002.1, forward strand.
TCAGGTAGAATAGAATATGTTTCCATCCGTCATTCTGGCCAAACTTTAACAGGTGATAATGAATTACAGGGATTGACCCTAGGTGGCGTGGGTTCTGGAACTGTAGTAAACCATGTTGAAATTATAGGAAGTCAAGATGATGGAATCGAGATTTTTGGGGGATCTGTTAATGTATCAAATCTAGTGATCCATTTCAACGGAGATGATGCCATTGACCTTGATGAAGGATATAAAGGAACAATCTCCAATGCAGTAATAGCTCTAACTGCATCTACTGATGGTGCCTTTGAAATTGATGGTACTGAAGACAGTTCTGGCACCATTGATGGTCAATATACTCTTCAAAACGTAACAGTATATGGAAGTGCTACCCAAGAAGATACAAGTCAATATGGAAACTGGAAGAGTGATGCAACTGGTCTTAACCAGAATATTGTGTACAAATCTTTTAATTCAGGTACTACAATTGCTGGAATTGATGCTGACACATATGGTGGACAAGGTACTGCTACTGCAGCTTCGAAAAATTTCTTTAATAATTTTGATTTTGTAACTGCGGATGCACTTAGTACTATAATGCCAACAGCTATTACTGATGGAGCCACTTGGGCTGAGACTGTTACAACGCAAGTAGCATCTACTGGTGCTGACGAGTCAGTATTGAGTTGGACGTTGTTTGTAGATTAAATTCATATATTAATTATTTGTTTATATTTAAGCTAAATTAAAGAACTAAAATGCCTCGTATATCGAGGCATTTTTTTAATTTCATGAGGTATACTTTTTATTTTTTATTCTTATTTTTTACGGGATCAATATTTGCTCAATCATTTATTTCTGGGAAAGTTATTGATGGTGACTTTAACGAACCACTTCCTTTTGCCAATATTATTTTAAAAAGCAACGATAATATCACAAATATAGGAGGAACTACCACTGATTTTGATGGTAATTTTTCATTTGAAGTCACCCCAGGTAAGTACCTTATAGAAGTATCTTTTATTGGATATGGAACAAAGGTCATTAATCAAATTGATGTAGGAACTAATGATGAAAATACTATTTCTGTCGTTCTTTTACCTGCTTCAAACTCTTTGGAGGAAGTAGTAGTGACCACTACAGCCAGAACAAATACTGAGGCATCGGTGTTAACTATTCAAAAACGGTCAGTTAATCTTATTGATGGATTGTCATCTCAATCCATAAGAAAATCAGGAGACAGTGATTTAGCTGCTGCTATAAAACGGGTACCTGGCGTATCTGTACAAGGGGGTAAATTTGTTTATGTTCGGGGTCTAGGGGATCGTTATTCAAAGACTATCTTGGGGGGCTTAGATATTCCTGGATTAGATCCAGATAAGAATACGCTTCAGCTTGATATATTTCCTACAACTCTTTTGGATAATATAATTGTAAATAAATCCTCTAGTTCAAATTTAAGTGCTGACTTTAGTGGAGGAGTAATTAATATTGTTTTAAAAGACTTTTCTGTCAAACCTGAATATGGTATTTCAATTAGTAGTGGATATAATTCTATGATGAGTTTTAAAGATGTTCCTTCATTGCCAAAAGAATCTGTTAATTTTTTAAACTTTGATAATGGATATAGTGACCTGCCTTTCGACCCTAAAACAGAAATTTATCGACCAGAGCGAGATCACTCTCCATTGGTTGCCAATCAAGTAACTAATGTTGTAGACTCCTTTAGTAAACAACTGGGTGTTTCACGTTATAATAACATGACCGATTACTCCATTGGCGCTACTGCCAGCAACCAATATGATTTGGGGCAAAATTCAATCGGTTACATTGCAACCCTGAATTACAGGTATGATAACACCTATTATGAAAATGCTTACAATGGAACGGTTTTAAAAGAAACAAGTGGCTTAGCCCAAAATACCATTCAACAAGGTGAAGTTGGCCAAGTTCAGGCACTCGCCAGTGCTCTATTTGGCATAGTCTTTAAAACCAATAACTCCAAACATAAGATTACCTTTTTAAATATTAAAAGCGGAGAATCGAGTGCATTAGATGTTGAGTTTTCTGAATTTTTGGAGAATCTATACGATGGAGAGGGTCAGCTTTTAAATTACACCGAGAGAGTCATCACCACTATTCCTATATCGGGAACCTACAACCTTGGTAATAATAATCTCCAGGTGGAATGGAAAGTGGCCCCTTCATTTGCTCGGGTTTATGACAAAGATTTTAGAAGAACTTTTTTTGAACTTGAGAATGGAAGATATACGCTTGACGCCTCATCTACTCAGTGGCCAACTAGATTGTGGAGAAACCTAGAAGAAGACGCTTTTGCTTCCAAAGTAGACTTTAATTATAATTATAAAATAAAAAGATATGATAATAAATTCCGTTTTGGAGCCGCTTATTCCAATAAGGATAGAGATTTCACTACCAGTAATTATCAGATTGGATTTTTAGGGCTTTCCTCCTCATTAAATGGTGATCCAAATCAACTCCTATTACCTTCAAACTTGTGGCGACTCCAAACCCCATACAGAGGAGCTTACACCATTGGTAGTTACCAGCGCACCAACCAGTATATGTCAAAAAGTAGTACAACAGCAGCCTATGTATCTAATGAGTTGAAAATTTCAAATAAGCTTAAATCAATTTTGGGATTAAGGTTTGAAAAGTACAAAACAATTTATACCGGAGAAACTATAGACACTAATGTAAGTTATAATGATGATGTGATAATCGATGTTAACGATATTTATCCCTCAGTGAATCTTATTAATTCATTTAATGAAAACACCAATTTAAGATTTTCATACGCTCGCACCACAGCCAGACCAAGTTTTAGGGAATCCTCTGGGGCTCAAATTTTTGATCCAATAACTGAAAGAACTTTTCTTGGAAATCCAAGTTTAGTGCCTACCTATGTCAATAATTTTGATTTGAGATATGAAAAATTTGGCAACGCGAATCAAGTATTTGCCGTCAGTACATTTTACAAAAGTTTCAAAAATCCAATAGAAATCATCATACCCAATTTTAATTCTCCAAATACCATCTCAGCTGCAAATAATGATGATGCCAGTGTTTATGGTTTTGAAATAGAATACAGAAAAAATCTAATTGAAAACCCCTCAAATAAATTAAGCATAAACCTTAATTTTTCTTTGATAGAGTCTGTTCAGAAAATGAATGATGAAGAATTTAGGGGGAGAACATCAACTGAACCAGACCGTGATATCAAGGATACAAGAAAAATGCAAGGACAATCCCCTTTCATTATTAACACAGGTATTTCATTTACAAATTATGATAAAAATTTCGAAATAGGGACTTATTTCAATGTCCAAGGGGAGACCCTTGAAATAGTCGGTGCAGGAAATATTCCTGATGTTTATACCCAGCCTTTTCACAATTTAAAACTTAATGCATCTAAGACTTTTGGGCAAAATAATAATCATTCAATCAACTTAAAAGTAGACAACCTATTGGGTGATCTAAGAGAAAGTCTTTTTGATTATTTCGGCAATACCGGTTTTGTGTTTTCCAGTCTTGACCCAGGTCGAACAATATCGTTGGGGTATTCAATTAGATTCTAGTGGATTTAACTTTATAAATCCTCTAAAAAACAATAGATTTACATAAGTGAGTTATGGAAGATCTGTATTTATATACCTTAGTTCTCTTATTTATACTAGCCATAGGTGACCTTATTGTTGGGGTAAGTAATGATGCGGTTAACTTTTTAAATTCTGCAATTGGCTCAAAAGCCATTTCTTTCAGAAATATCATGATTCTTGCTAGTTTGGGAATTGCACTTGGGGCTCTTTTCTCGAGTGGAATGATGGAAGTTGCTAGAAAAGGAATATTTAATCCAGGGTCATTTTATTTTGAGGATATTATTTTCATTTTTATGGCGGTTATGATGACCGATATCTTACTTTTGGATTTCTTCAATACACTGGGAATGCCTACTTCTACAACAGTATCAATTGTTTTTGAATTGCTGGGTGCCGCTGTTGTCATGTCGCTAATTAAAATATTTTCGGATTCGGGCAATCTCATGGAGTTGTTCACTTATATAAATACAGATAAGGCGACTCAAATTATTTTGGGAATTTTACTGTCTGTTTTTATTGCTTTTACCATTGGAGCCATTGTACAATGGATATCTAGGGCCTTACTTACCCACAACTTTCTCAATAAGTCAAGGTTGATTAACGCCTTGTTTGGGGGAATTTCACTCGCTGCTATAAGTAACTTTATATTAATCAAGGGGATCAAAGGCACCTCCTATGCCAGTATAGAATTCGATTTTTTAGATGGTCAGACGATCAATGCTTTTTTGGAGGCTTACACATTATGGGTTAATCTGACTAGCCTTTTGTTTTGGTATTTTTTTTCCTTTCTTTTGACGAGAGGATTTAAAGTTGACATTTACAAAGTAATTATTGGTGTTGGAACTTTTGCCTTGGCGCTGGCTTTTGCCGGTAACGACTTGGTCAATTTTATTGGTGTTCCTGTAGCTGCCTACCAATCCTACGAGGCATGGGTGGTATCGGGTATTGCAGCCAATGAGTTTAACATGGGTGTGCTTTCCAATAAAGTAACAACGCCAACACTCTTTCTTTTGGTTTCTGGCCTTATCATGGTATTAACACTTTGGTTTTCTTCCAAGGCCAAAAAAGTTGTAAAAACTTCTCTAGATCTGTCAGATCAGAATAATATAAAGGAACGCTTTCGTCCTAACTTTCTATCTAGATTATTGGTTCGATTTTTTGTAGGATTGAATCAATATTTCTCCAATTTATTTCCAACTTCAATTTCCCAAAAAATAAGTCGTTCCTTTGAGTTGAGTTCTGACCGCTCAGCGGTCATAGATGACAATGCTCCCTCTTTTGATACGTTAAGAGCCTCTATTAACTTGACTGTAGCCGCCATTTTGATATCTATTGCTACCTCTCTCAAGCTACCCTTGTCTACTACCTATGTCACCTTTATGGTCACCATGGGAACTTCTTTGGCAGATCGTGCATGGGGAACCGATAGCGCCGTTTATCGTGTGGCGGGCGTAATCAATGTCATAGGGGGATGGTTTTTTACTGCTTTTAGTGCTTTTGTGGTTTGCGGAGGAATTTTATATCTCATTCACTGGGGTGGGTTTACGGCTATTCTTATAATTTTGGGTATTATACTCCTTTTGATTTCCAGAAACTTTATCAACCACAGAAGAGAAAACAAAGAAAGAAAACTAGGAAAACTCCTCAGTCCTAAAAGCGATTCCTACAAAGGAATTATTGAGGAGAGTGTAATGAATATTGCCAATGTGATCGGTAATACCTATGAGATTTACGCTTCTACTATAAGAGGTTTATCCAATAACGATCTGAAGACACTTTCTAACACGAAAAAAAATGCTGATGAATTATTTGATGAGGTAAATGATATGAAAAACGGGATCTATTATTTCCTCAAGCGCACTAATGAAACCAGTGTGTCTGCCAGCCGTTTTTATATTTCTTTGTTGGGTATAATGTCAGACTTGATAGAAGATTTAATCTATATTTCCAACGAAAGCTACAAACACATCAACAACAACCATAGCCCCCTGAAGACCCAACAGGTAGAAGACCTGAATGAGATTTTTGAATCTATTTCCTCTGTTTTCAAAGAAGGTATTGAAGCTTTTAATCTAAAATTTAGTGATAAGGAGTTTAACGATGTTTTGATTCAAAAAAAGCAAAACTTTGAGTTATTAAATCAGAAGATAGACAAACAGATTCTAAGAATTGAGGGAGAAACAAGTCCCAAGAACACGGCACTCTACTTTAATATTCTAATTCGAACAAAAGATCTTATCCTTCACAAGTTTGATTTGGTAGAAGAATTCTACAGGGTAAGTAAAAAAGTAAAATATTAATACTACCCTTTATAACAAGTGGGGTTATTCATTTACTGCGATCATTTTTTTCTCGCTGTTATTCCACTCAAGCACATTGACTATTTTATTGTCTTTGTAGATTACTTCAATCAAGTTGTTATCTTTCCAAAAAAACCATTGGCCGGTTTTCAACCCTGATCGGTATAAGCCCGTAGCAGACTTTTTGCCAGTACGGTAATAGCTGATCCAATTCCCGTGACGCTTTTTGTTTTTAAAATATCCGATTTGTGCGATCTCTCCATTATCATGATAAAATACTGCTTTAGTTAACCTTCCTTCAAGAGTAAATTTTGGAGCTTCTTTTTGCTGAGCGCTTAACGATAGTGAGGCTATTAAGGCAATAAATATTAAATTTCTCATTATCTGAATCTTTGATTGTAACAAATTTACAAAAAATTTACATTCAGTTAACATTAAATTTACATAAGAATTATAATTAATTATAAATCAGCATATTAATAACAAAAAAAGCACTTATTCAATAGTGAATAAGCGCCAAAAAAAAGTAAATCTATGAATTTATGAGCCGCACATTAGGCAGTCATCATCTTCATTTTTTTTCGACTGCTCCAACATTTGTTTGAGTTCTGCAGGATCAATTGGCTCTGCTACTACATCTGTTTTAGTTTCATTTTGAGATGGAGCAGCTAGGGATGCAGTAGTTGTTTTCTCATTAACGGAAACTGAAGATTCGGCTAGGCTTTTCTCAACTTCTTTTTCCGCTTTGGCATTATCCAATGTAAACTTAATGGCATCCACAGCTGATTTTGTTCTTAGATAATACATCCCAGTTTTGAGTCCAGACTTCCAAGCATAAAAATGCATTGACGTTAATTTTGCCATAGTTGCACCCTCCATAAATAGATTTAGCGATTGAGATTGATCAATAAAGTATCCACGGTGTCTTGACATGTCAATTATATCCTTCATACTCATTTCCCAAACAGTTTTGTAAAGTTCTTTAACATCGTCAGGAATTCCATTTATTTTCTGGATTGATCCATTGGCTTGCATCAATTGTTGTTTCATATCTTCATTCCAAAGCCCAAGGTTGACAAGGTCTTCCAACAAGTGTTTATTTACAACAATAAACTCTCCAGATAGGACTCTACGAGTATATATATTAGAGGTATAGGGCTCAAAACACTCATTGTTGCCAAGAATTTGAGAGGTTGATGCTGTTGGCATGGGTGCTACAAGTAAAGAATTTCTTACCCCATGTTTCTTAACTTTTTTCCTTAAATCTGCCCAGTCCCATCTTCCACTGAGTTCCTCATCTTTAATTCCCCATAAATTATGTTGGAATTCTCCCTTAGAAATTGGTGATCCTTTGTAAGATTTATAAGGACCATCTTTTTCAGCTTCTTCAACTGACGCAGTTACTGCTGCGAAGTAAAGGGTTTCAAAAATTTCCTGATTTAAAGTTTTTGATTCTTCACTAGTAAAGGGAAGCCTCATTTTAATAAATGTATCTGCCAAACCCTGAACACCAAGTCCTATTGGACGATGTCTCATATTGGAATTTTCTGCTTCCTTGACTGGGTAGTAATTACGATCAATCACCTTATTGAGGTTTTTTGTTACCCTTTTTGTTACATCGAATAATTCATCGTGATTGAATTTGCCATTTTCTACAAACATATTTAGGGCAATAGATGCTAGGTTACAAACCGCTATTTCGTCTTTTGAGGTGTATTCTAGAATTTCAGTGCAAAGATTTGAAGATCTAATTGTTCCAAGGTTTTTTTGATTTGATTTTCTGTTGGCAGAGTCTTTATATAACATATAAGGAGTTCCAGTCTCGATTTGAGATTCAAGTATTTTATCCCAAAGTTCTCTTGCTTGTATTGTTTTTCTTCCCTTACCTTCTTCCTCATATTTTAAGTATAGTTTTTCGAATTCTTCACCGTGACAATCATAAAGTCCTGGACACTCATTTGGACACATTAGTGTCCAAGTACTGTTTCCTTCAACTCTTTTCATAAAAAGATCTGAGATCCACATAGCGTAGAATAAATCTCTAGCCCTCATTTCTTCCTTACCATGATTCTTCTTTAGTTCCAGAAAGTCGAAAATATCAGCATGCCATGGTTCAACATAAATCGCAAATGAACCTTTTCTTTTACCTCCTCCTTGATCAACATAACGAGCAGTGTCATTAAATACTCTAAGCATAGGAACAATTCCATTTGAAGTTCCATTGGTACCGGCAATATATGAACCTGTTGCTCGAATATTATGAATAGACAAACCTATTCCTCCCGCGGACTGAGATATTTTGGCAGTTTGTTTTAGTGTATCATATATTCCATCAATACTGTCATCACGCATGGTAAGAAGAAAACATGATGACATTTGAGGCTTGGGTGTTCCAGAATTGAAAAGCGTTGGAGTAGCATGGGTAAAATATCGCTTTGACATCAACTCGTAAGTTTCGAATGCAGCATCTAAATCCTCCATGTGAATCCCAATTGATACTCTCATTAACATGTGTTGAGGACGTTCTACGATATGACCATTAAGTTTTAGTAAATAGGATCTTTCAAGTGTCTTAAATCCAAAAAAATCATAGCCAAAGTCACGATTATAGATAATACTCGAATCAATTTTTTCAGCATTTTTTTTGATTATTTCGTACAATTCATGGGATAGAAGAGGGGCTTTTTTCCCAGTTCTAGGGTTAATATATTCGTAGAGGTCTTTCATGGTAGATGAGAAAGACTTTTTAGTGTTTTTGTGTAGATTAGAAACAGAAATTCTTGCAGCTAACTGGGTATAGTCTGGGTGAGTAGTGGTCATAGTCGCTGCAATTTCTGCAGCAAGATTATCTAATTCTGAGGTTGTTACACCATCATATAATCCTTCAATCACTCGCATTGCAACTCTTACAGGATCAACTAATCCATTAAGCCCATAGTTAAGCTTTCTAATACGAGCAGTGATTTTGTCAAACATTATCGGCTCTTTGCGACCATCTCTTTTAACTACATACATAGAATTTTCAAATTAGATTTAAAGGTTAGCTCGTCCTTCACAGGAGGAGTAATTTTATAGTTAATAAATAGAGGGGCATCTGATCTAGGGTTAAAAATCAGCATCCGTGGTAAATTCCGACTCTTCTTTTTCGTTATTAAGAACACCTGCTTTTTGGTATTCAGAGACGCGCTTTTCAAAGAAGTTGGTTTTGCCTTGGAGAGAAATCATATCCATAAAATCAAAAGGATTTGTAACATTATGTTTCTTTTCACAACCTAACTCGACCAGTAGGCGATCAGTTACAAATTCTAAATATTGTGTCATTAACTTTGCATTCATTCCTATTAGACTTACAGGTAATGATTCAGTTACAAATTCTCGTTCTATTCTTAAAGCATCTAGAATGATTTCCTCGATCCTTTCTTTAGGAACTTTGTTTACCAAATGTTTATTGTGAAGGTGGACTGCAAAATCACAGTGGACTCCTTCATCTCTAGAGATTAGTTCGTTGGAGAAAGTAAGCCCAGGCATTAAACCTCTTTTTTTCAACCAAAAAATTGAGCAGAACGCACCGGAGAAAAAGATTCCTTCTACGGCTGCAAATGCGATAAGTCTCTCCGCAAAAGAATCAGACTCAATCCATCTTAAAGCCCAATCAGCTTTTTTCTTAATTGCAGGAAATACCTCAATAGCCTGGAAAAGTTTTGTCTTTTCAGCTTCATCTTTTACGTAAGTATCTATCAATAAAGAATAAGTTTCTGAATGGATGTTTTCCATCATTATTTGAAAACCATAAAAGAATTTTGCCTCAGAATACTGAACTTCATTGACAAAATTTTCTGCTAAGTTTTCATTCACTATACCATCTGAGGCTGCAAAAAAGGCTAATATATGTTTGATGAAATATTTTTCATCATCATTTAGTTTAGTATTCCAATCGTTTAAATCTTGATGTAAGTCGATTTCTTCAGCTGTCCAAAAACTTGCCTCCATCTTTTTGTACCATTCCCAAATGTCATGGTGTTGAATAGGAAAAATTACAAATCGATTTTTATTTTCTTGGAGAATAGGTTCTACAGCTGACATTTTTTGTTTTTAATTTATGATTGAAATAACTGACAACAAAGATTCTAAATTGTTATCAGAAATGAAAGACTTACTTTTCCACAAACAGGTCGAGTTTTTAACAAAATTTTATTTTCAGAAATTTTTAAAGAAAAATCTAAAGTTTTTAAAATGATGAATATCAGTAACTTATAAAACTAAAAAGCTATGAACCCTTGTTAACACTACAAATTCATGAATTGATCTGTTTTGCGGTTGATTCTAATTCTGTAAACCACTTTTGACCAAATTTTCTAATTAGGGCTTCTTTAACAAACTTATAAATGGGAATCTTTAAATCATCGCCAAGATTACATGCAGATCCACATATCTGCCATTCGTGATAATTCACTGCACTAAACTCTGAATAATTCTTAACTCGAACAGGATAGAGGTGACACGAAATAGGTTTTTTCCAATTTATTTTTTTCGCCTTATAAGCATTTTCAATTCCGCAAGAGTTAGTTCCATTAGAATTAAAAACGACATAAGCACATTCTTTATTTTTTACCAGAGGAGTTTCTAGCTCCCCCTCCATTGTTTTGATGAATTTACCCTGATTCTCAATTGCTTTCAATCCCTTATCACTCAGAAAGGGTTTAATAGCCTCAAAATCGTTTTCAAGTATTTTTATCTCTTCCTCCTCAAGTGGAGCACCTGCCTCACCCTCAACACAACAAGCACCTTTACAAGCTGACAAATTACAAACAAAGTTTTTTGAAATCAGCTCTTCGGAAATTAGGGTTTTATCAATTTGAAACATTTTTCAGAAAAATATTAATGAAAGACAATTACAAATTTAAAATATTTAATCGCTTATAATAAATTCAATTAGATAACATTTCATTTGCAGTTGACTTAGATTAAAAAATAATTTAATAATTTCTCCCTCTGGGGTTCAATATTTTCTATTTAAAGAATTATCAAATTATATTTAAACTATTATAAAATTTAGTATGTGTTTACTAACTTTATGATTAAGATCTTTAAACATGAAAATAATTATCAAGATTTTGATATTTCTTGCAATTATAATGATATTATTTAATGCCTTTCAGGTAAATTGGGAAAGTCCAATGGAGGGCCAGAGCTCTGTAGCTGTAATTGGAATTATGGCCTCTTTATGCGCCCTTTTACTTCTTATAATTTTGATGATTTCTATGAAAATATCCAATAAGTTAAAGCGAAAATAAATTTATAGAGTGTCCAATGTTTTAATCGCTTTATCTATAAAGATATCTTCTTGATTTCTAATACGATTATAGATGTTTTCACCAAATAATTGCAGGGCAAAATTTGCTCTTATTGCTTTTAATGTTTCTTTTTTCCCATTTTTAAATTCTATTCCATTTGTTTTGCAGTAATCGGAGAATTTTTCGTATGATGGAATAATAGATGAACTTTTATTGTTTAATAATTGTACTTCTTTTAATTTTGAAAAAGCCTTTCTGTTTTGATCTAACTCATTAAAAACAAAATTACTGATCAACGGAGAATTTAAGATCAAATCATTCCACTCTTCTTCTTGTGTGTTTTTATTTGAAACATAACAGTCTGGAGTGATGCCACCACCACCATAAACAGTTCTTCCACTTGCAGTTTTAAAAGCAAGACTATCTATTATGGGTATTTTTTTTTCATCGGCCATCTCTCCGTTTTCGAAACGATTATTTAAATCTTCATAATAATCTTTTCGGCCATTATTAGAATATGGCTTTTGAATAGATCTACCACTAGGAGTATAATACTTTGCAATTGTTAGTCTAACAGCATCTCCTCCACCAAGGGGCATTTGCTTTTGGACCAAACCTTTTCCAAATGTTCTTCTACCGATAATCCAACCTCTATCGTTGTCCTGAACTGCGCCTGCAACAATTTCACTGGCTGAGGCAGATTGTTCATTTACTAAAATAATAAGTCCTCCCTCTTGGAAAACCCCATCTCCTTTAGCAAATGATTTTTCTTCCTCCCCCATATTTGTTTTTGTGATTACGATTGTTTGATTCTTACTCAAAAATGCATTTGAAATTTGCTTTGCAGAATGAAGATAGCCTCCTGGGTTGTCTCTTAAGTCTAAAATCATTTTATCCATCCCTTCATCCATTAAATTCTGGATTGCCAATTCAAATTCGTTAAAAGTCGTTTGTGAAAAGCGGTTGATTTTAATGTAGCCAATAGAATCATCAATCATATAATGGGATTCAACACTTTGTAAAGGAACTTTTCCGCGCTTTAAGCTAATGTCAACAATAAGGTCTTCAGACTTTCTGTATAATTTGAGTTTGACATCAGTTCCTGGTTTTCCTTTGAGTATGCTCATTATTTTATTGGCAGAATATTTTTTTTGGAATAGTGTATCTTGATTAGCAACTAATATTCTATCACCAGCCATCAGACCTGCTTTTTCGCTGGGACCATCTTTTATAACCCTTATTACAGTAACTGTATCCCTTACCAGAAAAAAGCTAACTCCAATGCCATAAAAATTACCTTGCATATTTTCAACAATCATTTGCCTTTCAAAAGATGGAATATAGACAGAATGAGGATCTAGTCTCTCTACAATATCTTCAATTACGACTCCAACTAGGCTATCTGTATTAATTTTTTCAACATAATCATTTTCAATATATGTTAAGAGCCGTTCTAATCGATTCATACGAGATCCCCCTGCATCAACAATAGTTCGCAACTCTTTTTCATTGCCAAGTAAATAACCGATTAAAATAGAAAGAGTTACGATTAAAAAAAGGACGAAATTATTTTTCATTAATTATATTAATTATTTTTAAACTATTTAATGACCAATTCGTTCAAAATTACTCCAGCTTTTTTCAAAAATATAAGCCCTGAGTTATCTTTATATTTTTTAGAATAAACTACTCTTTTAATCCCTGCTTGGTGAATGAGTTTACTACATTCCCTACATGGTGAAAGGGTTAGATATAGTGTGGCACCAACACAAGATTGCGTAGAAGCTGCAACTTTCAAAATTGCATTTGCTTCAGCATGAAGCACATACCATTTTGTATAGTTTTCCTCATCCTCACAAGGATTCTCAAACCCAGAGGGGGTACCATTATATCCATCCGATATAATCATTCTGTCTTTTACTATCAGTGCGCCAACCTTTTTGCGATGACAATGCGATAATTCTCCCCATGTGCGGGCCATCTTTAGATAGGCCAAATCGTATCTTTTTTGCTTATGAATTGACATAATTGCGAATATAATTTATTTTATAATCAGCTAGTGAATTAATTAGTTATAATGGCCAATTTTCAACTGTCATTGAAATAGCTTGAGACAAAATCAATGCCGCAACAATCAATTCCCATTTTTGGATTTTAAAACCGAAAACTCTAATAACTAAAAAATTAATCAATAGCATTGACAAAACGATTACAACTTGAGCGAACTCAACCCCTAAAGCAAACTCCAAAAGTGATATTGCCGCATTTTCATCGTCAATAGAGATCATCCTAAAATATCTTCCAAAACCGAATCCGTGTATTATTCCAAAAAATAATGTAATTGAGTTAATCCAGCTTGCTTTGGAAACAGTATTTCTTTGTTTAAATAGAACAGATAGGCAGGTAATGCCTATGGTTATTGGTATCAAAAACTCTACCCACTTTCCATCCACCAAAATCCATCCAAAATTACTTGCAAAGAGGGATAACGTATGACCAAGTGTAAAAATACTGACCCATATAAGGAGTTTTTGCCATTCCCGAAACATAAATGGTAGAGTTAATGCAATCAAGAAATAAAAATGATCTAATCCTGTTGGATCTAATACATGGTCAAAGCCTAACTTAAAATAAAACCAAAAGGTTTCCATTTATTATTTATTTATTAATGTCTCGTATGCCTTTTGAACTTCTCTAAACTTTTCTTCTGCACCTCTAATCATGGCGGGATCTTGACCTCTAATCTTGTCTGGATGATATTTTTTCACCATTTTTCGATAGGCAGTTTTGATTTCATCTTGGCTAGCGGTTGATTCAACTTCTAGAATCTTATAAGCGTTATCTTTATTTTTAACAAACATAGCTTTAATACTCTCAAAATCTGGTAAATGCAAACGCAAACCAGAAGCAATTTGAGAAAGCTTTTGTAATTCTGAATTCGAAACACTTCCGTCGGCGTTAGCTATTCCAAATAAGAAGTGAAGTATTTGAAGGCGAGTTTCATAACGTGTTTGTTGGACAAAAATTTGAGTTATTTGATCCAGGTGCTGAACTTCTTTTTTAATTTCAATATTAAAGGATTTAAAAATAGAATCAGCACGATCTTTGCCATATTGAGCTATAAAAAAATTCCTTACAAAACTTAATTCTTTTTGTTCGATTTTTCCATCAGCTTTAATAATCATTGCGGAAAGTGCCAATAAATTTAACTCAAATTTTTCGGGTCTAATTGAGTATGAACTAGTTCTTACACTAAATGAATTTTTTGAAAGAAACTCAATAAAACTCCCTATAAAAAAGCCAATAATCGCACCAGGAAATCTCAAAAATGAATAGCCTAAAATAGCAGCAAACCACTTAATCATAAATGAATTTTCAAAATGTAAAGATACGAATGTCAATAAAAAATAGATTGACCTATCCTTTTAAAAAACAAGTTTTTATCTTTGTAGAAAAATAATATTATGTATCCAGCTGAAATCGTAAAACCCATGAAGGATGAGCTGACTAGTATTGGGTTTGATGAATTATTATCTAGTGAGGCAGTCGAGAATAGTTTATCAAGGCCTGGGACGACGTTGGTAGTTGTAAACTCAGTATGTGGTTGTGCTGCGGCAAACGCACGCCCCGCTGTTAAAATTTCCCTTGGAAATGAAAAAACTCCAGATAATTTAGTAACCGTTTTCGCAGGAGTGGATCGTGAGGCAACGGATGCTGCTCGCGCAAAAATGATTCCTTTTCCACCTTCCTCGCCAAGCTTAGCTTTATTTAAAGACGGAGAATTGGTTCATATGATTGAACGGCACCACATTGAAGGTAGAACTGCAGTTCTAATCGCTGAGAATTTGAAAGGAGCCTATGATGAGTTTTGTGGCTAAATAAATCTTTTCGTTAAATTTTTATTGTTCCTTTTCGTGAAAAAAATAATTTCATATCCATTCACGATTATTTATTATGCTCTTTTTGGATCTACTCTAGGAATTTTTCATCTACTTCAAATTATTACCTATAATTTTTTAGGTTATTCTGCTCATAAAAAAACAGTAGATTTGATGAATTTTTTTTTATTAAGGTGTCTTAATTTTTTGGGCATTAAAATTCGTTTTGATAGACCGCTTAATCTAACTACTGGCAAACCCTTAATTATTGTAGCAAATCATCAAAGTACCTATGACATTCCACCTATCATATGGCATTTAAAAAAATTTCATCCAAAATTTATCAGTAAAAAACAGTTGGGTAGAGGGATACCCGGTGTATCTTATAATCTAAGATATGGAGGTTCTGTATTAATTGATCGCAGTCGACCCGAAGAGTCTATAGGGTTAATTAAGATTTTTGCCCAAAAATTAGAAAGAAATAAATGGAGTGCTGTAATTTTTCCTGAAGGAACAAGAAGTCAGGATGGTAAACCTAAAAAATTTCATAAAAAAGGCTTAATGACCCTCATTGAAAATATGCCAAATGCCGTAATACTTCCAATTAGCATTAATAATTCTTGGCGAATTGCTAAATATAATTATTTTCCAATTCCAATGGGGATAAAAATCACCTTTACTTCCCACAAGCCAATAATCTTAAGTGATATAAGTATAGAAAAGGCTTTATCTCAGGTAGAGAAAGTAATTCGGGACGGGATTAACTTTAAATCTCCAAGGTGACAATAAAAGTTGTTCCCTTTTTCCCTGTTTCATATTTGATTGTTCCATTGTGAGAATCGATTATATTTTTAACAATTCCTAATCCCAAACCCATCCCTTTCGTTTTTGTCGTGAATTTTGGCTCAAAAACTTTTGACTGAATAGATTCTGGGATGCCAATTCCATTATCAATAAACTTAATTTTAACTGATTTAATTTCCTTAATTATATCCACTATGATCTTCGGCTGTTTTCCTTGCCTCGATGCTTGAATACCATTTTGAATCAAATTAGTGATTACCCTAATCCATTGAGTTCGATCCAATGGTAATTTAATTTCTCTGTGAGAACTTTTAAACCGAATGTCGATTCCATCAAAAATTTCCAAAGAGCGTCGGGTAATTTTAACCAAATCAGACTTTATAAGTTTTGGGGTAGGCAGAGTTGCAAAATCTGAAAAAGCATTAGCTACCTCGCTCATAGTATCAATTTGCTCCATTAATATTTCTGAGAATTCTGCTATTTTTTTGATATTTTCCGAATCTTTACCAGAAAACTTTCTTTGAAAACTTTGAACAGTAAGTCTCATTGGTGTAAGAGGGTTTTTGATTTCGTGAGCTACTTGTTTTGCCATTTCTTGCCAAGCCTGCTCTCTTTGGTTTCTCGCTAAAAGTTCAGCACTTTTTTCAAGTTCATCAATCATGTCGTTATAGGAGTTGATTAAACTCGCTATATCTCTGGGAGCATTTTTTAATTGAATTTTTTCGTTTTGTTTTAAAAGTCCAGTTTGATCAATTTTCATTCTAATTGTTTCTAGCGATCTTGAGATATATTTAGAAATAAAATAAGCCAATACAATTGCTACAAGGAGCATGATTAAGTATATTTTGTATAGACTCTGTAAGAAGGTATTTAGTTCGTTTTCTGAGAACGAAACGTCTTCAAAATATGGAAAAAACAAGATTCCATATGGATTTCCGAATTTATCTTTTAATACACTATACGAAGACTGGAACTTTCCTATTTCGTCATCGTTTTTCTCCAAATATCTTCTATCACTATTACTAATAATTTCCGAAAGAAGCTCTTCGTCAAGTGAATAACTATTTGCAATAATTTTCAAGGGCAGGAAAGAAGTAAAAAGTGCTTTTCCATTAACATCAAAGACTGAGTAATTTACGTTGTGAATCTTAATTACTGCATTGAATTCATCATTATAACTATTCCACAAATCATATTTTTTATTCAATAAATTATTTTTTTCTACTAAGTAATTTATTTGTTTTCTCAATTGAATTTCTTTACGATTCAATCGAAAAATATTATAATCAATAGATTCATTTTGATATTGGTAATAAGTAGCAAATAAAATTAATAGACAAGCCATGAGAACTAATATTATCATGGATAGAAAAATTTGTGTTCTAAGCGATATGTGCCTAAATAAGTTAATCATTAGTAGGATTCGATTTCTCCCTCAAAACTCTATATAACCTTATTAGTAAGATCAAAATCATAACCAAAAAAAGGGCTCCTAAAAAAACAAAAATCCAATTAATGGCATTTTTCAAGATTGCTAAAAATACAATTACGAATAAAAATAGAGTTGCTCCTTCATTCCAAATACGCATAAAATATGAAGAATAATTTATTTCGTCTTTTTGCAATTGAAGAAAAATCTGATGTGTTTTAAAGTGATAAGCAAATAGCAAAAAGACAAAAATAAACTTAACTCTCATCCAAGATTCTTCGATCCAACTAGGGACTAGTATTAAAAGCCAGATTGCAAAAATTGATGCTAAAATTGCTGAAGGCCAAGCAATAAAATACCATAATCTTCTCGACATTATTTTAAGCTGTTTCTCCAAGATATCTTTTTCAGGAGATTTTTTTTTGGAGGCTTCGATATGATAAATGAATAGTCGAGGTTCATAAAATAGGCCAGCAAACCAAGTGATCACAAATATTAAGTGAAGTGATTTAATATAATTATAATACTCCATTTTTAAGAGATCTTTATATACTTCATTTGATCAACTAATTTATTCACAAATTACAAAAACTTAACTTATGAATGTCCTAGTACAATAAGCGGGGTTATTATTTTAAATATTTTTTTAATTCAAAAATTAAAAAACTGCCTGTGAACAAAGTAGCTAAAAATTCTGCAACTGGAAAAGCCAACCAAACACCATCTATTCCCATAAATTTTGGAAAAAAGTACAAAAGTGGAATGAAGAAAAACCCCTGTCTTGTTAGTGTTAAAAGTAAAGCAGGGATCGCCTTTCCAATAGCTTGGTAATAGGCTGCGCCGATGAATTGTACCCCAACAACTGGCGTAGCTGCAAAAACCCATCTAATCGCAGTGGGTGCTTTTTCTAAAACTATCAAATTGTCTGTAAAAATAATTGCAATTGAATTTGAGAAAAAGTAAATAAGTAAAAAAACCAATGTAGCAAACCCAGAGGCATAAATTAATGCCGTTCGTATTACTTCTTCCACCCTTTTTTTATAATTTGCTCCATAATTATATGCTGCAATAGGAATAAAACCTTGGGTAATCCCTAAAATCGGGAAAAGGGAGAACATTAGTAACCTGCTAATTATCGCATAAACTGCTATAACAGACTCACCTCCTAAATTAAAAAGAATATTATTTACTAGAAGAACAGATAAACTAACGACACTTTGCCTTGCAAGAGTAACAAAACCAAGTGCTCCGATTTCTTTAGTTATACTTAAATCTAATTTTAAATCGTCCAAATTTAGGTGGAGCTCAGAATGTTTAGATCTAAAAAAAGAAAAAATATAGACAGCGCAAACAAGATAGGAAAGAGATGTTGCCAATGCAGCTCCATACATACCAAGATCAAGTACATAAATAAATAGATAGTCCATTAATAAATTTGAAATCGATGGAAGTAGCATTGCATACATTGCATTTTTAGGTTTGCCTTCCGCTCGAATTACATTATTTCCCATCATACAATATCCAAGAACAGGAACACCGTAAAGTACTATTTTGTAATAAATTTTTGAAGTTTCAAAAAGTTGACCTTTTCCACCAAATACAGGGATGATGATATCTATAAAACTTAACCCCAATATCACAAAAATTATCGTTAGCAAAAATGTCAAAACGATCTGATTACCGAATGTTTTGGTTGCACGATTAAGGTCTTTCTGACCAAGTGCTCTTGAGATAATTGAACCGCCAGCAATACCGATTGCCATCCCTAGTGCAGCGATAAAAAAAGAAACAGGTAAGACTACATTTATAGCAGCAATTGCATTTGCACCAATCCATTGTCCAACAAAAATTGTATCGATCAATATATTTAAAGACATAACTAGAATTCCAATTGATGCTGGAACGGCTTGCTTAATAAGTAATTGAGGAATAGGTTCAGAACCAAATGATGCAGATCTATCTTTCATAAGGTTTTAGCCGTTTCAGCCAAAGCCCACTGGTCAATCCACCTACTCAAAACATTTACCCAATCTGGGCGGTCATTTATACAGGGAATAACGTAAAGTTTTTTTCCCCCTTTTTCTTCAAAATCTTCCGCAGCCTCCATCCCTATTTCTTCCAATGTTTCAAGGCAATCTGAAACAAACGCAGGTGTGGCAATCGCCATTTTCTTTACTCCTTTTTTAGCAAATTTTGCAACTGTTTGGTCAGTATATGGCTTTAACCAAGGATCAAGACCTAATCGAGATTGAAAACTCGTAGAGAAGGTCCCTTCTTTTAATTCAAGATATTCTGCTACTTGCCGAGTGGTTTCATAACATTGATGGCGATAGCAATATTTGTGGGCCTTAGATGAAGTTTGGCAACAACTTTTATCGATTTTACAATGAGATTTAGTTACATCAGATTTTCTAATGTGTCGTTCTGGTATACCATGATAAGAGAATAAAAGATGTTCCCATTCTTTATCTTTTAGGTTTTCTTGAATGCTTTCTGAAAGCACCCTAATATAGTCTGGATGATTGTAAAATGGAGGTAAAACAGTAAAAGATACATCTGGGTGGTTTTGTGATCGAACTTCTTCAGCTAGGACCAAAATAGTTTCTGTAGTTGCCATTGCAAATTGAGGGTATAAAGGAATTAATATGATTTCATTTACGCCTTGATTCACCAAATTTTTTATTCCCACTTCAATTGAAGGATTTCCATATCGCATTGCTAGTTCAACGGGAATTGAAATCTTTTTTTGAACAGATTTTTGAAGTCTTTTGGAAAGAACAATAAGAGGAGATCCCTCTTCCCACCAAATTTTTTTATAGGCTTTTGCTGATTTCTTTGGGCGGGTATTAAGAATGATGCCTTTAACCAAAAAAGTTCTAAGAACCTTGGAAATATCAATGACTCTTTCATCCATCAAAAACTCACCCAAATATCGTTTTACATCTCTAGGATCTGGACTATCAGGAGACCCTAAATTGATCAACAATGCTCCTTTCATTTTTATTTTTTTACGAAGATACTGACATTAAATATTTTTTGGGAGTCGTCCCAAATTTCTTTTTAAAAGCCGAAATAAAATGACTTGAAGTACTGTAACCAAGCTTAATGCTAATCTCGTTTATGTTATATTGTTTTGTATCCAGCATACTTCTGGCCTCGTTCATTTTAAAATCAAGTAGATAGCCGAAAACTGTATCGCCATATATCTGTTTAAAACCTTCTTTTAGTTTTTTTACATTTAAACCTATTTCGCTTGCCAAACCCTGAAGGGTTGGAGGCTCGGTCATTTGGTTCAAAATGATCTCCTTGGCTTTTCTTATTTTTCTAACGTTTTCCTCATCTACTAAAAATGGGCATTGTTCAACATCGGTATCTTCATTTTTATTAAAAAATAGACTCAATAATTCATAAACCTTTCCTTTAAAGTAGAGTGGCTTTATGCTATCGTGAATCTTAGCCTCTAATATTTGACTCAAAACTACACTCATTGCTGGTGTAATATTTCTAGTGTCATAGTATTTTTTAGTATTATTATCAGGACTTAAAAAATGTATATGGTCAGCATCTTCAGAAAAAAGCCCATGGAATTTTTTTATAGAAATCACCAAGCTAATTACAGATGAATAGTTAGAAAGTTTTAAGTCAATTGGAAGAGGCTTTGAAGGATTATATAGCAGGTTAACAGTTTTTGGCATTAACGGAAGTTGATATGTGCCTTCATTGAACTCTAAGTAACCAGAGCCTTTTTGGCAAAAATGAAATTGAATGAATTCTTGACTAACTGCTTCCTGGAACTTCAGCGTATTTTCATTTTCATTAACGAATCTAATTATATAAAAGCCGTTTTCAATTATTGTTTTATCCATAGTACTTTTATCGTTGTTTTATAAAATTATTATTTAGAAAGAGTCTAAATTAAGTAATTATACTTATATTCAAAATTATTATATTCAAAGGGATTATTAAAAAAATAATTCAAAAAACTTCATTAGTTGTTTATAGTTCTTTTAACGTTGTTTTTTAATCATTCTTCTATTTAAATTTGTTCAAAAATTCATAAATAACTTTTGAGGAATATTATTAGATACTATGTTGTTGGGTTAAGTTATAAAAATGCAGATTTATTAACCCGTGGGAAGTTTAGTCTTAGTAAATCTCAAATATCACTTTTATTGCAGCAGGCTAAGTCAGATGGGTTGAACGAATTGATGGTTATTTCTACTTGTAATCGTACAGAACTTTACGGAATTGTGGAGGATCCTCAAATACTAATTGATTATTTGTGTAAATTTTCCAAGGGAATGCTAGCTCAATTTAAACAAAAGGGATATGTGCTTAGTGAGCAGCAAGCAATCAATCACGTATTCAAAGTAGGCTGTGGCTTAGATAGCCAAATTATTGGAGATTTTGAAATTATTGGACAGCTCAAAAAAAGTTTTTACAATTCAAAAAAGTACGATATCGTAAATGGCTTTTCAGAGCGATTAGTCAATTCTGTAATACAAGCCAGTAAAAGAATTAAGACTGAGACCAAGTTGTCCTCTGGAGCTACATCTGTATCTTTTGCCTCAGTTCATTATATTCTTGAAAACGTAAAAGATGTCAAAAACAAAAGTATTTTGCTTTTTGGAACAGGAAAAATTGGTAGAAACACCTGCGAAAATCTAATCAAGCATACCCAAAATGATCACATTACTCTTATCAACCGATCGGAGGAAAGTGCAAAAAAAGTTGCAGGAAAATTTAATTTAGTGGTCAAAAGCTTCAAAGATCTCAATCAAGAAATTATTAAATCTGATATTGTCATCGTCGCAACAGGAGCAGATGATATTACCGTAGATCAATCCATTATTGCAAATGATAAGCCACTACTTATTTTGGATTTATCCATTCCTTCAAACGTTGATTCCCATCTTAAAAATCTAGACAATGTGACATTAGTTAATTTGGATGAACTTTCTCAACTTACTAATGCTGCGCTAAATAAGCGAAAACAATACATTCCTGAGGCAAATACGATTTTAAACGAAATTCAAAATGATTTCTTAAAGTGGATAGCTCATAGGAAATTTGCCCCTACTTTAAAAGCCTTAAAACAAACATTATTAAATGGTCAATTAAGTAAGAAAGATGAGGCTCAAGAGTTTTCGCAAATCGTTTACAAGCTTACTGGTAAAGTCGCTAATTATCTCAAAGAAAACCCATCCAAAGCCGATCAAACCTTAGAGCTGATTCAGCAGGTTTATCAATTGGATGCCGAGTAAGATGCCAACTAACACCCTTCGCATTGGTACCCGCGAAAGTGAACTTGCACGTCAGCAAGCGCATGAGGTAAAAGATATTTTAGAAACTAAAAATTTTTTAACGGAACTGGTTCCAATAAAAAGCGATGGAGATATGGATTTAACTAAACCCATATATAGCCTTGGAATCCAGGGAGTTTTTACCAAGACATTAGATATAGCCCTTTTGGAAAATCAAATAGACATTGCGGTACACAGTCTTAAAGACGTGCCTACCCAATTACCGCAGGGTTTAATTTTAGGGGCTGTGTTAAAAAGGAATAGTGCTAGAGATGTATTGGTTTATAAAGAAAAGCTAACCATGAATGCTCCTGCAACTATTGCTACAGGTAGTTTGAGAAGAAAAGCCCAATGGTTAAATCATTATCCCAACCATAAAATAGTAAATCTAAGGGGCAATGTCAATACCCGAATGGATAAATTAAAAAATTCTGATTGGCAAGGGGCTATTTTTGCCAAGGCTGGTCTCAAACGTGTTGCACTTTTGGGTTCACAATTTCAAGAATTAAACTGGATGATTCCCGCCCCTGCTCAGGGTGCTATTGGGATAATATGTCGCACTGATCAAGTTAGAATTCTTAATACAGTTAAATCCATTAATGATCAAGCCTCGGGAGTTTGTGTAAAAATTGAAAGGGAATTCTTAAGACTATTGGAAGGAGGCTGCACTGCGCCAATTGGTGCTTTCGCTCAAATTGATGGAGATAAAATCTTATTTGAAGGAGGTGTTTTCTCCCTTGATGGAAAGAAGGCTATTACTATTAAACATCAAGGAAGAGTTTCTAAAGCTAACCTTATCGCTAGAAAAGCAGTGAAAGAAATTTTGTCAAAAGGAGGAGATCGATTAATGGAAACCATAAGACAAGAATTATGACACGATTACTTTCAACTAAAATACTATCTCAAGGATTCAAAGACCGGCTATTAAAGCATTCCTTTAGTCTTGTCGAAAAGTCATTCATTAAAATTAGTCCAATACAAAACTTAAAGTTGTCCGATTCTAATCAAGCAATTATTTTTTCAAGTCAAAATGCGGTTAAAATCGCTTTGGATAACTCAGAAATTAAATCATTAGTTGATCAAAAGCCAATTTATTGTATTGGAAAAAAGACGGCATTACTTTTAAATAAAAATGGGCAAAAAGTGGTCAAAATTGCTCAAAATTCATCAGATTTAGCTCTTTTTATACAAAAAAACCATAAAAATGAATCATTTTCTTTCTTTTGTGGAAAATCAAGAGTTAACGATTTAGAGCATGTTTTATCGGTAAATGAGATTCCAATTCAGCCAGTTGAAATTTATGAAACCCTTCCCCACCCTCATATTGTAAAAGGCCATTTTGAGGGGACAATATTTTTTAGTCCGAGTGGGGTAAAAGGTTATGCAATTCATAATAGCTTTGAAGACACCCATTGTTTTTGTCTGGGTTCAACCACCGCAAAAGCTGTTCGTAAATTCACTACTAAACTTACGATTGCAAAAACCCCTGATGAGCTGCAATTGTTTTATTCAATTACAAAACACTTTAATCAATAAGCATGGATAATAATTTAATTTTAGAGGCCCTTAAAGGATCTCCCGTCGAACGGCCGCCTGTTTGGATGATGCGACAAGCTGGAAGATACCTCCCCGATTTTATGAAGCTTAAAAAAAAGTACGATTTCTTTACGCGCTGTCAGACTCCTGAGCTGGCTACTGAAATTACCCTCATGCCCATAGAACAAATAGGGGTTGATGCAGCTATAATTTTCAGCGATATATTGGTGGTATTACAAGCTATGAATATTGAGGTTGAAATGCGTGATGGAACTGGTCCCTACCTTCCAAATCCCATAAAAGATAGAGCTAGCCTTGATCAGTCAATAATTCCCGATGTTCATGAACACTTGGGTTATGTATTTGAATCGGTAAAGATGATTAAGAAAGAACTTAGTAGCAGAATTCCTTTAATAGGATTTGCTGGAGCACCATGGACTTTGCTATGCTATGCTGTACAAGGTCAAGGGTCTAAAAATTTTGATCGTGCCAAAGCTTTTTGTTATTTGCATCCTGAACTTGCGAAGGAATTACTCCAAAAAATTACAACAACTACTATTGCTTACTTGAGAGAGAAAGTAAAAGCTGGGGCAGATGTAATTCAATTATTTGATTCGTGGGGAGGTTTATTGACTCCTGTTGACTATCAAGTTTTTTCATGGCCTTATTTACAACAAATCATTGATGCATTGAGTGATTCGGTTCCAGTAATTATCTTTGGAAAAGGCTGTTGGTTTGCCCTTCAAGAAATGGGAAAATCTGGGGCTGCAGCTTTGGGGATTGACTGGACGTGTTCAGCTAGAAATGCTCGATACCTTTCTGGAGGCGAAATTACTTTACAAGGCAATTTTGATCCATCAAAATTACTTTCGCCCATACCAGAGATCAAAGTCCAAGTTAAACAAATGATTAATGAATTTGGAAAGGATCGTTACATCGTAAATCTTGGTCATGGTATTCTCCCAAATATTCCTGTTGACCACGCGAGGGCTTTTGTTGATGCAGTGAAAGAATATCAATCCTAAAGACTTAACTACCATGAGAGATAGATTTAATCGCTATATCGAAAAGCTTCAGGACAAAATCACAAGTAAATTGACTGATTTAGATAGTGTTGCAATGTTTAAAGAAGATGTTTGGGAACGAAAAGGCGGAGGTGGTGGGCGAACTCGAGTAATTGAGAATGGAGCAGTTTTTGAAAAAGCAGGCGTAAATATTTCAGCGGTTCACGGTAAGTTGCCTGAAAGCATGAAAAATTTTTTTAAGGCGAAAACAGGACAGTTTTTTGCTTGTGGTTTAAGTCTTGTGATCCATCCAAAAAATCCTTTTGTACCAACAGTTCATGCAAATTGGAGGTATTTTGAACTTTACAATTCTAAGGGAGAAATCCAAGACCAATGGTTTGGAGGAGGTCAGGATTTGACACCATATTACTTAATTGAGGAGGACGCCCGCCATTTTCACCAAGTCTGTAAAAAAGCTTGCGACCTTTTCGACAAAGACTTTTATGTTCAATACAAAAAAAAATGTGATGAATATTTTTGGAATACCCATCGTAATGAAGCTCGTGGAGTAGGGGGTTTGTTTTTTGATTATCTACGACCTAACGAAAAATTTAATATTGAAAACTGGTATGATTTTGTAACCGAAGTTGGTGATCATTTTTTAGAAGCTTATATACCTATAGTTAATAAAAGAAAAAATACAGATTTTTCAGCTTCACAAAGAGCTTGGCAGGAGATCCGTCGTGGCCGTTATGTAGAGTTTAACTTAATTCACGATAAAGGAACTATGTTTGGATTAAAAACTAATGGCAGAATTGAAAGTATTTTAATGAGCTTACCCCCAAGAGTTCAATGGCATTACAACCATCGAACTAGAACTAATAGCCCAGAGGAGGAATTAATTACAGTTCTAAAAAATCCACGGAAGTGGGTTTAAATAAATATAAATTGACTAAATAAATATGTATGCTAAAACGAAATAGAAGATTGAGACAAAGCCCTTCAATTAGAGCTTTAGTAAGTGAAAATCAATTGTCAATTAATGATCTTATGTTGCCTTTATTCGTTTGCGAAGGTACTCAGGTGAAGGAATCTATTGACGCTATGCCGGGATGCTTCAGAATGAGTTTGGACTTATTGAAAGAAGAGGTGAAAAACATTTGGAGTTTGGGTATTAAAGCTGTACTGATTTTTGTTAAGGTTTTAGACAATTTAAAAGATAATCGAGGAACCGAAGCAATAAATCCTGAGGGTTTGATGCAGAGGGCAGTAATGGAAATCAAATCAACTGTTCCCGAAATGGTTGTAATGACAGATGTTGCACTAGATCCTTATTCCTCCTTCGGGCATGATGGAATTGTAGAGAATAATAATATTCTTAATGATTCAACTATTGAAATTTTAGCTAAAATGGCATTGAGTCATGCACATGCAGGAGCTGACTTTGTGGCACCGAGCGATATGATGGATGGAAGAGTATTAAGTATAAGAACAACTTTGGAAGAGGCGGGTCTTCACAATATCGGTATAATGAGCTATGGCGTGAAATATGCCTCATCATTATATGGTCCTTTTCGTGAGGCTTTAGATTCTTCGCCAGGTTTTGGGGATAAACAAACCTATCAAATGGACTTTGCAAATCGATTGGAGGCAATTACTGAAACAACAAGAGATATTGATGAGGGAGCTGATATTATAATGGTAAAACCAGGAATAGTATATCTAGATATTCTACGTGAGATAAGAGATAATGTAAAGGTTCCAATTGCTGTTTATCAGGTGAGTGGAGAATACGCAATGTTAAAGGCAGCTGCCGAAAAGGGTTGGGTGGACCATGATACTGTTATGATAGAACAGTTATTGGCTTTTAAAAGAGCAGGAGCTAGTTTAATTACTACCTATCACGCTAAGGAAGTTGCCAAATTACTTTCTTAACCTTTTAAAATGAGTTACATAAATTTTAATATCATATAACCTATTAATTGGTTGTCAAAGACTTATGTTTATGTATTAGAGAAGAATAGTCATTGAGGAGCTATTTTTCAGTACGAAAGTTCCCAAAAATAAATTAGTGTATTTTAGTAAATAAAAACCATGAATCGTACTTTAATAAAAGGAGGTTTTACTTTTGCAATAATTTTTTCTCTGCTTTATAATTCCAAATATAACTATCTAATTAAGGGTATAAGTACGATTTATATGCAGGGTCATACCACTGCATTTCTTGAGGACTATAAAAGTTTTTCTAATAACCCAATTAAAGCGGCAGATACCCAAAATACATGGCCAAATCATCACTTATACAACTCTATTTCTCTAAATGATGATTTGAAAAAGTATCATCTAGAAAGAAAAACAGTAGCATATTTGGTCTTTAAAAATGACAGCATTTTATTCGAGAAATATTATGATGGCTTCAATAAATCCTCTAAAAGCAATTCATTTTCAATGGTCAAAAGTATCGTATCTGCTTTGATGGGTATTGCCATTCAAGAGAGATATATAAAAAGCTTAGATCAAAAAGTGATTGATTTTATTCCGGATCTAAAAGGCCCTTTTGCTCATCAGGTTTCCATTGGAGATTTGTCAAGTATGGCTTCAGGACAAAAGTGGAGTGAAGAGTATTATAACCCCTTTTCAGTTACTTCTGCTTCCTATTTTGTCGAAAATTTAAATAAATTAATAATAGATCAGCCGATTACTTCAGAACCAGGTAAAGCTTTTAAATATCAAAGTGGAACTACTCAACTTTTAGCGATGGTAATTAAAAAAGCAACTGGAGTGACTATAAGTGAATACTTGTCCGAAAAACTTTGGAAACCTATGGGTTTAAAAGCAGCTCTATGGCAATTGGATAGTCATTCAAATGGTATGGAAAAAGCATTTTGCTGTTTAGCATCGAATGCTAGAGATTTTGCTAGATTTGGTAAGCTTTATAAAAATCATGGTAAATGGAATGGGAAACAAATTTTGGACTCATCTTTTGTTGCCCTTTCACTTAAGCCAAGATTCCAAGAAAGTCCAGAATATGGCTACGGTTGGTGGTTAGATACTTATAAAGGAAAGAAAGTTTTTATGATGCGCGGACATTTAGGGCAGTATGTTATCGTTATTCCTGAAATAAATGCCATGGTAGTTCGATTGGGCCATCTTAAAGATACCGAGTCAAGATATGCAGGTAAAAGCTCAGGAGGCGATCCTTTCACAAAGGACATATATCATTATCTTGATGGGGGATTAGAAATGATTAAAAACCTTTAAAATTTGACTGGCTAAATTATTAGAATGGAAAGAAATAAGATCACATAAAAAATGTTCACCCATATACTTAAAGTTTTTATACCGATTTTTAATTTAATTGTTTGCCATAGTTTATTAGCTCAATCACTAGAAAATCAAAAATTTCCAGGTTTTAGACCTATTTGGTTTGAACTAAACCAAAAATATGAATATGGAGACAAATATTCTGGAGCCTTGGGAACCTATACTGCTAAACACAGACCACTAGCTATTTATTCACCAGAGGTTAATAAAACTTTTTTTGTATACGGAGGGACAAAAGACTATGACCAAAAACATCTTTTATGTATGATTGGAGTATACGATAATTCGACTGGAGAGGTAGCGAAGCCTTTCGTAGTTTCAGATAAAATGGGGGTGGATGATCCTCATGATAATCCATCAATATTAATTGATGAAGATGGCTTTATTTGGGTGTTTGTTAGTGGTAGGGGAAGAAAAAGACCTGGGTTTAAATATAAAAGTTTAGTCCCCTATGATATTAATGGATTTATCAAATTATCTACGGAAGATATGACCTATCCTCAACCTTTAAATACCCAAATGGGAATATTTAATTTTTTCACAAAATACACCGGTATAAGGCAACTATATTTTGAAAAGTCTGATAATGGTCAAACATGGACTGATGACAAATTATTGGCTGCCATACCAGTTAGATCAGGAGAAAAGTCGGGTCACTACCAGGTAAGTGCTCAATATAATGGTCAAAAAGTAGGAACTTTTTTTAATAGACACCCTAATGGTCAGGTCGATAAGCGAACTGACTTGTACTATATGGAAAGCAATGACTTTGGAAATACATGGCAGACAGTGGATCAATTAATTCTCGATCTTCCCTTGACTGACTTAAATTCGCCTGCAAGGGTAATTAATTATGCAGTTGCAAAAAAAAATATTTATTTGAAGGATATGGTATATGATAAAATAGGAAATCCCATTTGTTTGTACCTAAAAAGTAATGGACACCGACCTGGTCCAAATAGTGCTCCTTATCAATGGGAAGTGACTCTATGGACAGGAACTAAATGGTCTACTCACGAAATCATGACCTCTGATCACAACTATGATATGGGGAGTCTCTGGGTAAATGATAATCTTTGGAAATTAGTTGTCCCCTCTGGCCTTGCTCCTCAAAAATGGGGAGTTGGAGGGGAAATTGAAATTTGGACCTCTACAGATAAAGGTAAAAATTGGACCAAAGAAAAAGCAGTTACTAATTCCAGTGATTTTAATCATTCGTATATAAGAAAAGTTATGGATGGTAAATCACCGTTTATTTATTTCTGGGCGGATGGGAATCCCCATGAATTTAGTAAATCGCAATTATACTTCGGTGATTTGAATGGCGATGTTTTTCGTTTACCTTACATAATGAATGATGATTTTATAAAACCTCAAAGAATAGACTTTTAAAATTGACGTACAATAAATAGTTAATGAAATCAAAATTTATATGAATGCAAATTTACCTTTGTTATCTATTGAAGGATTAACTATTGATTCCGAAGATAGTCCTCTTTTATCGGGGTTAAGTTTTTCTATTTTCACAAATGAAATTGTAGCAATTGTTGGGGAATCTGGAAGTGGGAAATCACTAACTGCTCTATCTATTGCCGGGCTTTTATCAGATTCTAAACTCAATGTAGAAAGTAAAAAAATGCAATTTGGAAAACATGATTTGTCAGCACTATCCCAAAAAGATTGGGAAAGAATAAGAGGAAAAAATCTAGGGATGGTCTTTCAGGAACCTCAATCGAGTTTAAATCCAAGCATGCGATGTGGGCCCCAAGTTATGGAACGATTACAAAAATTTGAAAAAGGGGATAAAAAAACAAACATTGACAAAGTTATCAATTCCTTTAATCAGGTTCAATTACCTGACCCCAAGAGAATTTTTAAGGCTTACCCCAATGAGCTTAGTGGGGGACAAAAACAAAGGGTTATGATTGCCATGGCTTTAATCTGTAACCCACAATTATTGATCGCAGATGAACCCACTACGGCTTTAGATGTAACAGTCCAAAAAGAAATCCTCAGTTTACTTAAGAACAAACAGAAATCTAATAAAATGAGTATTTTATTTATTTCTCACGACCTTAGTTTGGTGGCTCAATTTGCAGACAGGGTCATGGTGATGCATCGTGGTGAGTTGATCGAAAATGAAAAAACAACGATTTTATTTAAAAATCCCAGATTTGCCTACACCCGTGGACTTTTATTTGCCCGTCCTCAACCTGATAAGCGTTTAGAGCGTCTACCTTCCGTCTCAGATTTTACTTTGGCTAAAAAAAGTTTTAAGGTCGTCAGTAATGCTAATCGAAAAAAAAGTCACAAAATACTTTATTCAAAGTCCCCTATTTTGGAAGTTGAAAATCTATACAAAGAATATCCCCTTACTAGAAATTGGTTTAAGGATAATAAAAACTTAAGGGCAGTTGAAAACTTCAGTTTTAATTTGTATCCAGGGGAGACTCTGGGTTTAGTTGGGGAGTCGGGTTGTGGGAAGTCTACTATCAGTCGAGCTTTGGTTAATCTGGATTCTCCAACCTCAGGTAGAATACTTTATCAAGGTAGAGAAATCAGTGGATTGGATCGTTCCAAAAGAAGGGAAATCCAACTCGTTTTTCAAGATCCATTAGCTGCTTTGCATCCACTTAAAACCATTGGAGATGTTATTGCTGAGCCGCTTGAGATTCATCAATTGGTAAATTATAAAAAACAACGAATAGAAAGGGTAGTAGAGTTATTGGAACAAGTAGGAATGAAAGTAGGATTTCTTAATCGTTATCCACATGAACTTTCTGGAGGCCAACGTCAAAGAGTTGTAATCGCTCGAGCACTTGCAACCAAACCCCGATTATTGATTTTGGATGAAGCAGTTGCTGCCCTAGATATTTCTATTCAAGCACAAGTATTGAACTTATTAAATGACCTCAAAAAACAACTTCAGCTTTCTTATCTTTTTATTTCCCATGACTTGAACGTAGTTAAGTACATGTCAGACCGAATAATGGTAATGGAAAAAGGTATTTTAGTCGAAGAAGGTGAAGCAGACGAATTGTATTACCGGCCTAAAAATAGCTATACCAAAAAACTAATTGCTGCTCTACCTAGAATTTGATTGATTAATTAAATTAATAAAAAGTAGAACCATTGTAGTTTATAGAACTCATTTCGCTAAAATAATAGTTGTTCTTAATATTAAAAAAAAGTTAATTTTTGTATTAAGGTGCAGGGTTAGGAATTTCCTCATTGATTGAATCAATAGCTTTTAATACTTCACTGGATAATTTTATCTGATAGGTCGCTATATTTTCCTCAAGTTGGGATAAAGTAGTAGCCCCAATAATGTTTGAAGTAACAAATGAGCGATCATTGGCAAAAGCGAGTGACAATTCAGTTAGTGTCAGCCCAACTTTATGAGCAAGACCGGCATATAGTTCTGTGGCTTCGAAAGATTTTTCACCACTGTAACGTGCGAGTCTTTCAAAAAGGGCTAAACGACTGTTGGGTGGAATTTTCCCATTTCTATATTTACCAGATAGCACACCAAAGGCAAGAGGGGAATAGGCCAATAATCCAATATTCTCTCGATGACAAATCTCAGCACTACCAATTTCGAAAAGCCGGTTGAGAAGGGAATATGGGTTTTGAACGGTAATTATTTTAGTAGCGGAGCTTTTGGAAGCCTGTAGAAACCGCATGATACCCCAGGGATTTTCATTAGATAATCCTATATGCCGAATTTTGCCTACTTTAATATTTTCCTCTAATGCATCCAATACAGCTTCAAAATTTTCAACCCACGGATCATTTGGACTAAATTTAAAATTTCTTTTTCCAAAGGTATTAGTAGTTCTTTCTGGCCAATGCAATTGATAGAGATCTATATAGTCAGTTTGAAGGCGCTTTAGACTTTTATTTATTGCCTCATCGATATGAGCTTTTTTAAAACTTAAATCTTTCCGAATGTGTTTGGTATAGTCGCCAGGCCCAGCAATTTTAGTGGCTAAAATGACTTTATCTCGATTGCCCCTTTTATTAAACCAAGCACCAATAATCCGTTCTGTTTCCCCTTGAGTTGATCGACTAGCAGGAATAGGGTAAAGTTCTGCAGTATCAAAGAAATTAATCCCTTGATTTAAAGCATAATCCATTTGCTCGTGACCATCGGCTTCTGTATTTTGTTTGCCGAAGGTCATGGTCCCCAAGCATATTTTGCTTACCTTAATATCAGTCCCAGGTAGAAAATTATAGTGCATTGAGTTAATCTAGTGTATTGATGATTTGACTGATTTCATCTAGTTTTGGGCTGAGGATCACCTCGATTCTTCGGTTAGCAGCTCGCCCTTCAATGGTTGAGTTGGTGGCTACGGGAAGGTACTCTCCCCTACCTGCTGCAGTGAGATTTTGAGGAAGTATTTCTATATTTTCAAGTAATGTATTAACGATAGAAGTAGCCCGCTTAGTGGAAAGATCCCAGTTACCTTTAAGGGAACCCCGTCCACTGTATGGAATATTGTCTGTATGCCCTTCAATCAAAATAGAAATGTCAGGGTTATCTGCAAGTACATCGCCTAGCCTTGATATTGCGCGTTGACCTTCTAGTTCTAGGGTCCAACTACCAGATTTAAAGAGTAGTTTATTTTCCATAGAAATATATACTTTACTATCACGAACCTCTACTGTTAGGCCCTTGTCCTTATAGTTTAATAGGGCATCCGATAGATTTTCTTTAAGATCAACCATAGCTTGTTTTTGGCTAGCAATTAATCTTTCCAGTTCTTCAACTCGAGTAATTCTATCCGCCAGTTCATTTTCCCGGTCAGCAATTTTTTCCATTAATTCTTCGTTATCAGCAATTCGAGCTTTTAGTTCACTTTCACTATTTTCCTTTAATAACTCAAGAGAAGCTTGTAACTTATATAGAGTTTGATTTTTTGCTCTCAAACTATCTTGAGTAATCGACAAAGTTTCCCCTTTCGCATTATATTTTTCTTCCAAATATTTTATCTTTTCATTCTGTAATTCTATAGTTTTGGATTGTCGGTTATAGTTGTCTTTGAGTTGAGCATAACGTGATTCTAGATTATTA
The DNA here is from genome assembly GCA_902590705.1 of uncultured Bacteroidota bacterium. Lineage (GTDB taxonomy): Bacteria > Bacteroidota > Bacteroidia > Flavobacteriales > Flavobacteriaceae > UBA8316. The sequence goes on from CACIXU010000002.1 coordinate 205,868, forward strand.
AAAATACGGCTAGAAACACAGGAACTTAGCGTAAAAGAGATAATACTGAAGGCAATTATTTTTTTCATTTTATTTAAAATCTAGTTCTAGTACTACCGGGCAATGATCCGAATGAAGTGCATCCGGCACAAGGTAGGTTCGTTTTATGTTTTTTTTCAAGTTCTCACTCACCATATTGTAATCAATGCGCCAACCTTTGTTATTATTTCTTGCATTAGCACGGTAACTCCACCAGCTATAATGATGAGGTTCTGGATTAAGATAGCGAAAAGAATCGATAAATCCTCGATTAATAAATTGGTCAATCCAATCACGCTCTTTAGGTAAAAAACCAGAAATATTTTTGTTACGAATTGGATCATGGATATCAATCGCTCGGTGACAAATGTTATAATCACCACATATGACCAAATTGGGATAATCTTTCTTAAGATCGTCGATATATGATTGAAATTCAAACATGAATTTAAATTTATAATCTAATCGATCAAGATTTGTTCCCGAGGGCAAGTAAAGACTCATAACAGAGACCTTTTCAAAATCAGCTCGGATTACTCGACCCTCAAAGTCCATATGTTCAATTCCTGTTCCCTTAGCAATATTAACTACTTTTTCTTTTGTTAAAATGGCTACCCCGCTATATCCTTTTTTTTGAGCAGAATGCCAATAATGTTGATAACCTAAATCCTCAAATATAGAGGTGTCTACTTGATCGGCATTAGCTTTGGTTTCTTGTAGGCAAACAATATCGGGAGCAACTTCTTTAAGCCAATTTGCAAAGCTTTTTTTTAGTGCTGCACGGATTCCATTAATATTATATGATATTATTTTCAAAAGATTTTTAAAACAAAATTAAAAAAATGATTACTGATTAGGACCTTTAAATTTACCTTTAGTGAATAAGATTTTAAAGCTTTTTCAACAATTCGCTTAAGGATAATTTTGTCTGAAGGAATCTCATTAGTGATTTTATTGGAATCCGATCTTGAGTCATGCTGTCACGGTTTCTAATTGTAATAGTTTCGTCCTCTAAAGTTTGATGATCTATAGTCACACAATATGGGGTGCCAAGAGCATCTTGTCTTCTATATCGTCTACCTACAGCATCTTTTTCATCATAAGCAATTGTAAAGTCCCATTTGAGATCTTCAACAATTCTTTTGGCGATCTCTGGGAGTCCATCCTTTTTTACCAAAGGAAAAATTGCAAGCTTAGTTGGAGCAAGAACAGGTGGGATTTTCAGTAAGGTTCTTCTAGAGCCGTCCTCAATAGTTTCTTCAGTTAACGCCTTGGAGAATATAGCTAAGAACATCCTGTCAAGGCCGATCGAGGTTTCAACTACATATGGGACATAATTTTCATTTTTTACAGTATCGAAATATTGAAGTTTTTTTCTAGCGTATTTTTCATGATTACTCAAATCAAAATCAGTTCGGGAATGAATACCCTCTAACTCTTTAAATCCAAATGGAAATTGGAATTCTATATCAGTTGCCGCATCGGCATAATGGGCCAGTTTCTCATGGTCATGAAAACGGTAGTTCTCCACTCCAAGACCAAGATTATAGTGCCACTTTAGGCGTTTTTCTTTCCAATACTCATACCATTCTTTTTGGGTACCTGGTGGAATAAAAAATTGCATTTCCATTTGTTCAAACTCTCTCATGCGAAAAACAAATTGACGGGCAACTATTTCATTTCTAAATGCTTTACCTGTTTGGGCAATACCAAAAGGAAGTCTCATACGACCTGATTTTTGAACATTTAAAAAATTTACAAAAATTCCTTGAGCAGTTTCTGGGCGCAAAAATAAATTCATGGCTGTATCAGCAGCGGCACCAAGTTTGGTTCCAAACATTAAATTAAATTGTTTTACATCTGTCCAGTTTCTCGAACCCGATTCTGGGCAGGCAATCTCTAAATCTTCAATCAACGCTTTTACATCAGCTAAGTCCTCGTTTTCAAGCGATTTTGCCATTCGTTTGAGAATATTATTTGCTTTAGACAGGTAGTCTTTTACCCGTTGATTGGTTGAAAGGAATTGTTCTTTATTAAAGCTTTCTCCAAATCGTTTTGATGCTTTAAAAACTTCTTTACTGATTTTGGCCTCAATCTTAGCAACATAATCCTCGATTAATACGTCCGCTCGATATCTTTTTTTTGAGTCTTTATTATCAATTAATGGATCATTAAAGGCGTCCACATGCCCCGAGGCTTTCCATGTGGTAGGGTGCATAAAAATTGCGGCGTCTAACCCCACGATATTTTCGTGTAGCTGGACCATAGATTTCCACCAATATTCACGGATGTTATTTTTGAGGGCAACCCCATTTTGACCATAGTCGTATACGGC
>CACIXU010000003.1 GCA_902590705.1 uncultured Bacteroidota bacterium
AATCCAAGAAGTAAAAGTATTATACTTTCTTTTATAAAATGAATCCTGAGCTGCTCAATAAATAGTGTACAAACGATAAAAGTAATTCCTAATACAATAGAGGTGTTTAAAAAAAATTCATAATTAAGGGTGTAACCTGAAATTTTATTAATGATAAAAACAACATCATCATACTGAAGAGTGAATATCATAAAGAACACTAAAGCTCCATAAAGGGTATAATATGTCAAATTAGCGTAATTCATAGGTAATCTCTCACCCCAATGCTGCTCACCAAAATGATAACTACTAAAAATAACAAACAAAATAAGAGCAAAAGAAGGGATTATAAAGAAAAAAGCTGCTCCCAAAAGAACTACCATCAAATAAAGTATTAAAAACCTAAAGTATAAGTGATTTAAGCTTCCTTTTAATTTTTTTGATAAAATTTCAAGGTCATTAGCACCATGAAGGATCCCAACAGTAAGTACAGCAAAGCCAGCCAAAAAGTTTAACAAACTGTCTGATAATAAGTGGGATAGCAATATGAAAGAAAAAGTAGTCATAATGCCAATTTGGTAATTTTTATTTGTTGTAAATATCAAATTGGTAATTTTTTTTAAAAAAAAGTGACTTTTATCTTGCTGGAGTTTAATTTTTTTTAAATTTACCTAAACAAAATAAATAATTAATTTAATTATGGAAAATCTTTTTAATTTATCAACTGTAGTTCCTGCGATGGCTACAGACGATTATGTAGGGTTCACATTTTTTGTAGGTTGTATGGCCATGATGGCAGCATCAGCTTTCTTTTTCCTGTCAATGAATTCTTTTGACAATAAATGGAGAACATCTATTTTGGTATCAGGTTTGATTACCTTTATCGCAGCTGTTCATTATTGGTACATGAGAGACTACTGGGCAAGTGGAAACGGCTCTCCAACTTTTTTCCGTTACGTTGACTGGATCTTAACCGTTCCTTTAATGTGCGTTGAGTTTTATTTAATCTTAAAAGCAGCTGGTGCAACTAAACAACTTATGTGGAAATTAATTCTTTTATCCACTGTAATGCTTGTTACTGGTTACTTTGGCGAAGGTGTTTACACTGGTGGAAACGGTCCTGCACTTTGGGGTCTAATCTCTGGTCTAGCTTACTTTGCAATTGTTTATGAAATTTGGAAAGGTGAAGCTTCTAAACTTGCAGCGTCAGCTGGTGGAGCTGTTCTTTCTGCTCACAAAACACTTGTAAAATTTGTTGTAATTGGTTGGGCAATTTACCCTATCGGATACATGGCTGGTACTCAAGGTTGGTATGGAGCAGCAGGAGAGTTTTTTGGGATGCCAATTGCTATGGATGTAATCTATAACGTTGGTGACGCTATCAACAAAATTGGATTTGGTTTAGTTGTCTACAACTTAGCTGTTAGTTCAAAATAATTTAGTTAATCGCTTCATTTACAGCCATGGATAATAAAAATCGCTCTTAGGAGCGATTTTTTTTTACATTTTATTAGGCATTAAAATTCCTAGAAGCTTACTTCCAGCTTCAATATTATTGGCAACTGCCTTACAAAGTAACAAACGCATAGATCGTTTCGCTAGGTCTTGCTCACCAAAAACAGTTACATTTTGATAAAATGAATTGAACAATTTAACCAAATCATAAAGATAATTTGCTATCAATGCAGGGCTAAATTGTTCTCCCGCTATTTTAATTAGAGTAGGATATTGATATAGATGCTTTAAAATTTCTTTTTCCTTATCAACCAATGTTAAATCTATTTCTAACTTAAGGTTCATATCCGGTTCTCTATTGATTAATGATTGTATTCGGGCAAATGCATATTGAATAAAAGGTCCCGTATTACCATTGAAATCAACTGAAGCCTCAGGATCAAATAAAATTCTTTTTTTGGGATCTACCTTTAATATAAAATATTTAAGAGCTCCTAATCCAATAATACTAAAAAGCTGATCCCTTTCTGAAATATTCATCCCATCAATTTTACCATGTTCCTTAGTAATTTTACTTGCATTGATATGCATCTGTTCGATCAGATCATCAGCATCTACAATAGTCCCTTCTCGACTCTTCATTTTACCAGTAGGAAGATCGACCATTCCATAACTTAAATGATAAAATGAATCAGCCCAAGAATAACCTAGTTTACTGAGAATCAAGAATAAGACTTTGAAATGGTAATCTTGTTCGTTACCTACAGTGTACAATACCCCTTTTACATTTGGATTATCTTCTAAGCGCTTCTTAGCTGTGCCAATATCTTGGGTAATATATACCGAAGTTCCATCAGAACGTAACAATAATTTCTCATCAAGTCCATCTGAAGACAAATCTATCCAAACTGAGCCATCGTCTTTACGAAAAAAAACACCTTTATCAAGGCCCTCACTGATAATTGATTTTCCCAACAAATACGTTTCACTTTCATAATAGTAAGATTCGAAATTTACCCCCAACTTTTGGTAAGTGAGTTCAAACCCATCATACACCCAGGCATTCATTTTTTCCCATAATGCTCGTACCTTTTTATCATTATTTTCCCAAGCAAAGAGCATTCTTTTAGCCTCGTTGAGAATTGGTGCTTCCTTTTCAGCGTCTTTTTGCGAGAGTCCTTTCGCTTTTAATTCGGCAACTTGTTCGCGGTATTTATTTTCAAAAAGCACATAATATTTTCCGACCAATTGGTCTCCTTTTAGACCAGAACTTTCTGGAGTCTCCCCTGCTCCAAAATTTTTCCATGCCAACATGGATTTACAGATATGAATACCACGATCATTAATGATCTGAGTTCTAATTACATTATTGCCATTGGCCTCTAAAATTTTTGATACTGAATAGCCTAAAAGATTATTTCGTACATGTCCTAAATGTAATGGCTTATTAGTATTTGGAGAGGAATACTCTACCATAATTGTAGGGGAAGAACTATCAGGATTAATATGACCATACTCTCTTACTTTTAAAAATTCACTTAGAAAAGTTAGATAAAAACGATCAGAGATGATAAGATTTAAAAAACCACTAACCACATTAAAATTAGAAACAAAGGGAGTATTTTTAACCAGATAGCTACCTATACTATCTCCCAAAGCTGAGGGATCTTGTTGAGTTGGTTTTAACAACGGGAAAAGCATTAAAGTAATATCTCCCTCAAAATCTTTACGCGTCAATTGAAATTCGAATTTTTCTAAATTCAGGTTAAAGGCTTCTTCTAGCTTAGCTTTGACTTTAAGTGATAGCAGTTTTTCTAAAATCTCCATAATTCAATCTCAAAGATAATTATAAACTCTATAATACAACCTGAAGTATTTATGACTTATCTTTGAGGCAAAAATGCTTTTAAACGTTTCATATAATGAATCCGAGGTTAAGGAAAAGATAGAGGCATCAGTTGGAAAACCTTTCTCACTTAATGATAGATGGTTAATGAATGGAGTTGGTTCTCCAAAATTATTTATTTCTTCAACCTCTACTGATATTCACAACCTATTGATTTTAGATAACAATCGAAACACATGTAATATAGAGCTAAGACCAAATGGAATCATTTTAAGGTTCAGAAGTCTTTTAGAAACTTATGCTTTAATTATTCCTTATTATAAGCTAAACTTATACAAAGGTAAAGCAGAAGAATACTCAATTTATAAAGACCAACAATTTGTTAAGGTTTTAGTTAATACTAAAGATATCCAAAAGTTTTTTTCAAAATTAAAAGCTGAAAAAGCCAAAAAGCAAGCCCCAGGTATAGAAGATCTTTAGTAAAACTATACTTTACGATGGTTTTGACCTGTATAAATTTGTCGAGGGCGTCCGATGGGCTCTTTATTAAGGCGCATTTCTTTCCACTGTGCAATCCAACCAGGTAATCGTCCAATAGCGAACATTACCGTAAACATCTCAGTGGGTATATCCAAAGCACGGTAAATAATTCCAGAATAAAAATCAACGTTTGGATAAAGTTTTCGATCAATAAAATAGGAGTCTTCAAGTGCTTCTTGCTCTAGTTTTTTCGCAATTTCTAGTACTGGATCATTTATCCCTAACTCATCCAAAACTTCATCCGCAGCTATTTTAATAATCTTAGCTCGAGGGTCGAAATTTTTATAAACACGATGGCCGAATCCCATCAATCGAAAAGGATCATTTTTGTCTTTGGCCTTAGCCATAAACTTTTTTGTATCACCTCCATCATTTTTTATCTCTTCCAACATTTCAATGACAGCCTGGTTAGCCCCACCATGAAGTGGACCCCATAAAGCAGAAATCCCAGACGCTATCGAGGGAAATAAACCCGCATGGGATGAACCAACCATTCTAACTGTAGATGTAGAACAGTTTTGTTCATGATCTGCGTGCAGAATAAGAAGCTTATTTAAGGCACTTACCAAAGTAGTGCTAGCCTTAAAATCCTTATTAGGCATTTTATATAGCATATAAGCTAAGTTATCCGTATATGAGAGATCATAATTTGGATAATTAAGAGGTAGTCCTTTCATTTTTCTATGGGTCCAAGATGCCAAAACAGGGAACTTTGCCAATAAAATAATAATGGCCTCATAAAAATCTTTTTCAGAGTTAATATCTACAGAGGAAGGATTAAAGGCAATCAAAGCTGAGGTTAAAGATGATAAAATTCCCATTGGGTGAGCTGACTTTGGAAAGCTTTTTAAAATAATTTTAAAATCTTCATCTACTAAAGCATAATCACGGATGTCATCTTCAAACTTTTGGAGTTGATCGGCTCTGGGCAAATCGCCAAAAATTAAAAGATAAGCCACCTCTATAAAGGAAGTTTTATTTGCTAAATCGTCAATGGAATAGCCGCGATATCGAAGAATTCCCTCCTCGCCATCGAGAAATGTAATATCACTCTCACAAGATCCAGTATTCTTAAAACCAGGATCTAAAGTAATTAAACCCGTTTGTGCCCTCAAAGTTTTAATATCGATAGCAGGTTCATTCTCGGAACCATTTATCAGCGGAAATTTGTAACTCTTTCCCTTGTAAATGAGATTAACCTGGTCTTCCATAATTAAATTAAGAGAAGAACAAAAGTAGTAAAATAAGTGCCAAAATACAAGAGTAAAAAAGTTTCAGGCAGACAACTAATAAAACAACTAAAGGTTAAAAGCTTGATCCTGAGGATAAATTGCTTCATGTTTCAACTCTTCTTCAATTCGAAGAAGTTGGTTGTATTTGGCCATACGGTCACTTCGAGAGGCAGAACCAGTCTTTATTTGGCCTGTATTCAATGCAACAGCAAGGTCAGCAATGGTATTATCTTCCGTTTCACCTGAGCGGTGAGACATAACCGATGTATATCCAGATCTGTGAGCCATCTCAACTGCTGCAATGGTCTCTGATAAAGTACCTATCTGATTAACCTTTATTAAAATAGAATTTGCGATACCTTCTTTAATTCCTCTAGAAAGTCGATTCACATTTGTAACAAAAAGGTCATCTCCTACTAGTTGAACATTATTTCCAGCATTATCAGTAAGAAGTTTCCAGCCCTCCCAATCGTTCTCATCCATTCCATCTTCAATTGAAATTATTGGATATTTTGTGCTTAAATCAGTCAGGTATTGAGCTTGTTCAGCAGAGGATCTTATTACACCTTTGTCACCCTCAAACTTTGTATAATCATAAACACCATCAACATAAAACTCAGCCGCAGCACAATCTAAAGCAATCATAACCTCAGATCCAGATTTATATCCTGCGTTTTTTACAGCAATAAGTATCGTATCTAATGCATCCTCTGTTCCATCTAAATTTGGAGCAAACCCCCCCTCGTCTCCAACTGCGGTGCTCAAGCCTCTATCATGAAGGACTTTTTTCAAATGATGAAAAATTTCAGAACCCATCTGCATAGCTTTAGTAAAACTATTAGCTCCGATAGGCATTACCATAAATTCCTGAAATGCAATAGGTGCGTCAGAATGCGAACCCCCATTAATAATATTCATCATTGGAACAGGAAGAGTATGAGCACTCACCCCTCCTACATATCGGTATAAAGGAATTCCTAATTCATTTGCTGCAGCCTTCGCAGTTGCAAGAGAAATCCCAAGAATAGCATTAGCTCCCAGCTTAGACTTATTTGGTGTGCCATCTAATTCTATCATAATCCTATCAATTTTATTTTGATCAAAAACCGATTCACCGATTAGCTCTCTTGCTAAAGTTTCATTAACATTTTTTACGGCAGTAAGCACTGCTTTTCCCATATAATCACCACCACCATCTCTTAGCTCGACAGCTTCATGCTCCCCTGTTGATGCACCAGAGGGTACGGCTGCACGACCAGTAATTCCATTTTCAGTGGTAACATCCACCTCTACGGTGGGATTGCCTCTAGAATCAAAAATTTGACGTGCATGAATTTCAATAATTACACTCATCTATATTTAAATTAAATTGATTTAACTTTTTTTGCTGAATGATTCTTAATTTTTTGGTAAAACTCATCGAAAAGATAGTTAGCATCATTTGGTCCAGGTCCTGCCTCTGGGTGATATTGAACTGAAAAACAATTCTTATTTTTCATTCTAAGTCCAGCTACTGTTTGATCATTTAAATGTATATGGCTGACTTCGATATCTTTATTAGATTCAGCAATGGATTTATCAACAGCAAATCCATGATTTTGTGAAGTTATTTCTCCTTTTCCTGTTGTTAAATTCATTACAGGGTGATTAATTCCTCGATGCCCATTGAACATCTTATATGTCGGTATATCATTAGCCAAAGCAATAATTTGATGACCTAAACAGATACCGAAAAGGGGTAAATTCTGTTTGATAATTTCCTTAGCAACTTTTTGAGGATGGTGCAAGGGATTAGGATCTCCGGGTCCATTTGAAATGAAAAAACCATCAGGCTCCCACCTTTTCATTTCCTCGAAAGTTGTATCGAATGGAAAAACTTTAATGTATATATTTCTCTTAGACAAATGCCTTAAAATATTTTTTTTCACACCTAAATCTATAGCAGCAACTTTATATACAGCATCTCGATCACCAACAAAATAGGGCTCTTTTGTAGAAACCTTAGATGCTAACTCAAGACCCTCCATGCTTGGTATTTCAGAAAGTTTTTTAATTAAAACTTCTTCTTGTTCAATTTCAGTACTTATAACAGCATTCATGGCCCCATTTTGGCGTATATAATTTACTAAAGCTCTGGTATCTACGTCAGATATACCAAAAAGTTTATTTTTAATTAAATAATTCTTTAACGAAATGTCAGCCAATGGACGAGAAAATTCATAACTGAAGTTTTTACAAATCAACCCTGAAATTTTAATACTATCAGACTGTTCATCTTCTTTGTGAACACCATAGTTTCCGATGTGAGCGTTGGTAGTGACCATCAACTGCCCATAATAGGAAGGGTCAGTAAATATTTCTTGGTAACCAGTCATACCGGTGTTAAAACAAATTTCCCCAAAACTAGTTCCGTCAGGACCTATAGATTTACCAAAAAACTTTGTGCCATCGGCTAAAATTAAAATTGCTTTTTTTCGAGTAACATATGCCATAATTGAAAACAAAATAACATAAAAAAAAGGATAAACTAAATAGCATATCCTTTAATATAGGGTTAAATTATCAACAACTAAAAGAACGCTTTAGGCATCTTCCTTGTTTTCAGACTCTGTTGCTTGGTCATCTTTGGTTTCCTTAGGATTCTGTTCGACAGCTTCCTGAGTCACTTTTTCAGTTTCTTCATCTAGAGTCATAGGAGCAATATTATCATCGACAAGTTCTGAAGCATCAGATAAATTATCTGTCTCAGAAACTGCAGTTTCAGCAGGAATATTCTTTTTTCTTGAACGACTTCTACGAGTCGTTTTCTTAGCTTCAGATTTTTTTATATTATAAACTTCATTAAAATCTACCAACTCAATCAAAGCCATAGCAGCATTATCACCTAGACGATTTCCCATTTTAATTACTCTAGTGTAACCACCGGGTCTATCACCTACCTTAGGTGCTACATCTCTAAATAGGGTAGCAACAGCATATTTGTTTCTAAGAGCACTAAATACGAGACGTCGATTTTGGGTACTATCAACTTTTGATTTTGTAATCAACGGTTCCACAAATTGTCTTAATGCCTTTGCTTTAGCCAAAGTAGTGTTTATAAGCTTATGCTCAATTAAAGAAGAAGCCATATTAGCTAACATCGACTTTCTGTGGGCCGTTTTTCGGCCTAAGTGATTAACTTTTTTTCCGTGTTTCATCAGCTCAAAATCTGTGGACTATTAATCCTTATCTAACTTATATTTGGTTAAATCCATTCCAAAAGACAGACCCTTCAAGACTACAAGTTCTTCTAGTTCAGTGAGTGACTTTTTTCCAAAGTTTCTAAATTTCATCAAATCATTTTTATTGTAAGAAACCAAGTCTCCTAAAGTATCTACCTCAGCAGCCTTTAAACAATTCAGAGCTCTTACAGATAAGTCCATATCAATTAATTTAGTTTTAAGTAGCTGTCGCATATGAAGAGACTCTTCATCATAAGTTTCTGCTTGAGCTATTTCGTCTGCCTCTAATGTAATTCGTTCATCCGAAAATAATAAGAAATGATGAATCAAAGTTTTAGCTGCCTCAGTAAGAGCATTTTTAGGGTGAATAGAACCATCAGTACTTATCTCGAAAATAAGTTTTTCATAATCGGTTTTTTGCTCAACTCTGTAGTTTTCTATACTATATTTTACATTTTTAACAGGAGTAAAAATAGAATCTATGGCAATTACACCGAATTCTGAGTTTGATTTTTTATTTTCCTCAGCAGGAACATATCCTCTCCCTTTTTCGATTGTAACCTCGATACTTAATTGTACATTCTTCTCAAGGTTACAGATAACCATATCTGGATTCAAAACCTGAAAGCCAGAAATGAATTTTTGGAAATCAGCTGCCTTAAGCTGATCTTGGTTTCCAACAACGAGCGTTACCTTTTCTTCCTCTACATCTTCAATTTGTCGTTTAAATCTTATTTGCTTTAAATTAAGAATGATCTCAGTAACATCCTCAACTATTCCTGGGATGGTAGAAAACTCATGCTCGATATTCTGGATTTTAACAGAAGTAATTGCGAACCCCTCAAGGGAAGAGAGTAATACCCTTCTGAGAGCATTACCTACCGTAAGACCGTATCCAGGCTCTAATGGACGAAATTCAAATTTACCCTCGAACTCAGAGGAATCGATCATAATTACTTTGTCAGGTTTTTGGAAATTTAGTATGGCCATAGTTTTATGCTTGCTAGTTTGTTATTTAGAATACAATTCCACGATTAATTGTTCTTTAATATTTTCGGGAATTTGGTTACGCTGAGGGATACTTACAAAGTTACCCTCGTATGTGGAGTCATTCCACGTCATCCATTCATAAATAGAATCATTAGCTTCTAATGAACTAGAGATGGATTTTAAAGATTTAGATTTTTCCCTTACTCCAATAGTGTCACCAGGATTTAAGCTAAAGGAAGGTATGTTTACAATTTCCCCATTTACAGTAATATGTCTATGGGAAACTAATTGGCGAGCTGCATTCCTTGAGGGAGCAATCCCTAAACGAAACACAACATTGTCTAAACGAGATTCGCAAAGTTGAAGTAAGACTTCACCAGTGACACCTTTACTCCCACTTGCTCTTTCGAATATATTTCTGAACTGGCGTTCTAAAATACCATAGGTATATTTAGCTTTTTGCTTTTCTAATAATTGAACTGCGTACTCAGATTTCTTACCTCTTCTACGATTATTGCCGTGCTGCCCAGGGGGATAATTCCTTTTTTCAAATGCTTTGTCAGGGCCGTAAATGGGCTCACCAAACTTTCTTGAAATTTTTGATTTTGGACCAATATATCTTGCCATATTTTTTTTATTATGTTATGAATTAGGGTCTAATCCTTTGATAACTTTTAATGTTAAACTCTTCTTCTTTTGGGCGGTCGACAACCATTGTGAGGTAATGGAGTAACATCAACTATTTCAGTTACTTCAATACCACTATTATGAAGAGTTCTGATAGCAGACTCCCTCCCATTTCCCGGTCCTTTGACATAAACTTTGACCTTTCTTAAACCAGCTTCGATAGCGACTTTAGAAACATCTTCGGCAGCTGTTTGAGCTGCGTAAGGCGTATTTTTTTTCGAGCCTCTAAAACCCATTTTACCTGCTGAGGACCAAGCTATAACCTCTCCCTTCATGTTTGTTAAAGAAATAATTATATTATTAAAAGATGCATTAACGTGTGCTTCACCGTTAGATTCAACAATAACTTTTCTTTTTTTGCTGATAACTTTTGCCATGGTTATATATTATTTAGTAACTTTCTTTTTATTAGCGACAGTTTTTCTTTTTCCTTTGCGAGTTCTAGAATTATTTTTTGTTCTTTGTCCTCTTAGAGGTAATCCGGATCTATGTCGAATACCTCGGTAACTTCCTATATCCATCAATCGCTTGATATTCAGTTGCAATTCAGAGCGTAATTCTCCTTCAATTTTAAAATCGCCAACGGCTTCACGTATTCTACCTGTCTCATCATCTGTCCAGTCGGAAACTTTAGTGTCCTCGCTTACCTTAGCTAAAGCCAAAATATTTTGAGCACGACTTTTGCCTATACCGTAAATATAGGTTAATGCAATTACTCCCCTTTTTTGTTTGGGTATGTCTACCCCTGAAATTCTAGCCATAATTTAACCTTGTCTTTGTTTGAATCGAGGATTCTTTTTATTTATAACGTATAAACGCCCTTTTCTTCGGACTATTTTGCAATCCGCACTTCTTTTCTTTAATGAAGCTCTAACTTTCATCTTTCTTTTTTTAAAATCTATATGTTATCCTTGCCTTTGATAAATCATAGGGACTCATTTCTAATTTTACTTTATCTCCAGGTAGTAACTTAATATAATGCAAACGCATCTTACCCGAAATATGAGCGGTTACAACATGACCGTTTTCCAGCTCGACTCTAAACATTGCGTTAGATAATGCTTCGATTATGGTACCCTCCTGTTCTATTGCTGCTTGTTTTGCCATTTTTATATTGTTCCTGCTCTTCTATTCCTACTAGTCTTTGACATTAGTCCGTCATAATGACGGTTCAATAAATAAGAATTCACCTGTTGAATGGTATCAATAGCCACACCAACCATAATTAAAAGTGAAGTTCCACCATAAAATAAGGCCCAACCTTGTTGTATTCCAATTAATTTTACAACTAAAGCCGGAAATACAGCTATAGCAGCTAAATACAAGGAACCCGGAAATGTAATATGAGACATTACGGTATCTAAGAATTCAGAGGTCTCATTACCCGGACGAATTCCAGGTACAAAACCACCACTTCTTTTTAGATCTTCTGACATTTTATTAGTAGGAACAGTGATCGCAGTGTAAAAAAAGGTGAAAACTATAATCAATAATGCAAATAATAAATTATACCACAAACCAAATATGTCAGAAAAATTTGTTTGTAACCATTGCCCAAATGATGAATCACCGAATGCACCTCCAACATATGCGGGAGCAAACATTAAAGCTTGAGCAAAAATAATAGGCATTACTCCAGATGCATTTAATTTCAGAGGGATATATTGTCTCGATCCAAAAACGTTTCTTTCATTTGAACCTCCTGATGTTCTTCTGGCATACTGGACAGGAATCTGTCTTACTGCCATTACTAATAAGACACTCAATAAAATAATAATTACCCATAATACCAACTCAATAGAAATCATCATAAGACCTCCGTTGTTTTCTGAAACACGTGAAACAAACTCTTGTGTAAAAGAAAGTGGAAGATTGGCAATAATACCAACCATAATTAATAGTGAGATACCATTACCTATTCCTTTATCAGTTATTTTTTCTCCAAGCCACATGGCAAAAATGGTTCCAGTTACCAGTATGATAACTGAGGAAAACATAAAAAGTGGACCGCGACCTAGCACAAAAGCACTATCTGGAACACCAAGTGCAGAAAGTCCATAAAGGTAGGCTGGTGCCTGAACTACACAAATTAAAATAGTTAGCCACCTAGTGATTTGAGTTCTTTTTCTATTTCCGCTTTCTCCTTCTTTCTGAAGCTTTTGAAGATATGGAACTGCTATTCCCATTAATTGTACTACTATAGATGCAGATATATATGGCATAATTCCTAATGCAAAGACAGAAGCGTTTGCAAATGCACCGCCTGTAAAGGCATTAAGTATTCCCAAAAGTCCTCCTCCATCTGTTCTGTTAGAAAGTTCAGCTAATTGAACAGAATCAATTCCAGGTAAAACCACTTGAGCCCCTAACCTATATACTAGCAAAAGAGTCAAGGTTGTAATTATACGTCCACGAAGTTCCTCAATGTTGTATATATTTAAAATGGTCTCGATAAACTTTTTCATCTAAATAGAATTATATTTTGATAGCTTCACCTCCAGCAGCTTCGATTGCAACCCTAGCGGTTTCTGAAAACTTATGAGCAGAAATCTTTAGAGAGGCTTCTAATTTTCCTCTACCTAATATTTTTAAAAATTCATTTTTTTCAACTAAACGCAGTTCAACAAATTTATCGAAAGTAACTTCTTTTTTTACTTTCTTTTGGTTAACGAGATCTTGAAGTGTGTCTAGATTAACCACACTATGGAAAACTCTATTAATATTAGTAAAACCAAACTTGGGCACTCGGCGCTGAAGAGGCATCTGTCCTCCTTCGAATCCTATTTTTTTGGAGTATCCTGAACGAGACTTCGCACCTTTATGACCTCTTGAAGAAGTTCCACCTTTTCCAGTTCCTTGACCTCTTCCGAGTCGCTTACCGGCGTTTAAATTAGATTTTTCGGCTGGTTTTAAATTGTGTAAACTCATTATTAAAGTTGTTTTGTTTTGACTAAGTGTTGCACCTTTTTTATCATACCAATAATATTGGGTGTATTCTCATGGACAACTTCATTTCCAATACCACGAAGTCCTAATGCCTCGAGAGTTCTTTTTTGGGAACGCATTTTTTTTATGTTACTTTTAACTTGAGTCACTTTAATCTTGACCATAATCTTAAATATTATCCATTAAAAACTTTTTCTAAACTTACGCCTCTTTGTTTGGCAATAGCTTGAGGACTTCTAAGTTGTAATAGTGCATCGAATGTGGCTTTAACCACATTGTGAGGGTTAGAAGATCCTTGTGATTTTGATAGCACATTATGAACTCCTACAGCTTCCAATACTGCACGAACCGCACCGCCAGCAATAACTCCAGTACCCTCAGATGCTGGTTTTAAAAACACTTTAGCACCTCCAAATTTTCCTTTTTGTTCATGAGGTAAAGTACCATTATTAATTGGAATACGAACTAAGTTTTTCTTAGCATCTTCAACTGCCTTGGCAATAGCCTCAGAAACTTCTTTAGATTTTCCTAATCCCTGACCAACGACTCCATTTTCATCGCCAACTACTACAATTGCGGAAAATCCAAAAGCTCTTCCTCCCTTAGTTACTTTAGTCACTCTTTGAACCCCCACCAACCGATCTTTTAAATCTAATCCTGCTGGTTTTACCAATTCAATGTTTTTATAATTTTGATACATATATTTTTTTTAAAATTTTAAACCCGCCTCTCGAGCACCCTCAGCAAGTGATTTTACTCTTCCATGATATAAATATCCACTGCGATCAAAACTGATGGTATTAATTCCTGCCTTAGCAGCTCGATCTCCAACTAGTTTACCAACTAATTGGGCTTCTGCAATTTTATTTTCTGATTTTGCATCTATAATCTCTTTATCCCGTGAAGAGGCAGAAGCTAATGTTTTTCCATTAACGTCGTCAATTACTTGGGCATAAATTTCTCTATTACTACGGAAAATAGACAATCTAGGCTGCTTTTCTGTTCCAGCAACTGTTTTTCTAATTCTTAAATGAATCCTATTTCTTCTAGCGGATTTTGTTAGTGCCATAATTATTATGCTGATTTTCCTGCTTTTCTTCTTATTTGTTCTCCAATGAATCTAACCCCTTTTCCTTTATATGGCTCAGGTTTTCTGAAAGATCTAATTTTAGCAGCTACATATCCTAGTAGCTGTTTATCATGTGAAGTGAGTTTCACAATTGGATTTTTACCTTTCTCAGATATAGTTTCAACCTTGACTTCCGGGGCAATATCAAAAAGAATATTATGGGAAAAACCAAGAGCAAGGTCTAATTTTTGGCCTTGATTACTTGCGCGAAAACCGACTCCAACTAATTCTAATTCTTTAGTAAAGCCAACCGAAACACCTTCAATCATATTGCTAACCAATGCTCTATACAAACCATGTTTTGCTCGGTCGTCTTTGTGATCAGAGGGACGTTTTACTTTCAAAAAACTATCTTCAATACTAAAAGTTACAACGTCATATTTCTGAGTTAATTCTCCCAATTTACCCTTAATATTTATGCTATTGGTTTTAATATCAACGCTGACACCTTCTGGGATAATAATTGGATTGTTACCGATTCTTGACATTTTATTTTTTTTCTTCTATATTA
This sequence comes from uncultured Bacteroidota bacterium, assembly GCA_902590705.1. Classification (GTDB taxonomy): domain Bacteria; phylum Bacteroidota; class Bacteroidia; order Flavobacteriales; family Flavobacteriaceae; genus UBA8316. The sequence continues at coordinate 14,537 of CACIXU010000003.1, forward strand.
ATATACGTAGCAAAGTAATTCTCCACCAACATTTTTTGATTCAGCTTGCTTCCCAGTCATTACCCCTTTTGAAGTTGAGACGATTGATACACCCAATCCATTTAGAATTCGGGGATAATTCCCTGAGGAAGCATATTTACGTAAACCAGGTGTGCTAATTCTTTGTAATTTCTTTATTACAGGTTCTTTGGTTAAGTTATCATACTTCAATGCAATCTTGATATTTCCCTGATGATTAGATGTTTCTTCAAACTTATAGCTTAGTATGTATCCTTGATCATAAAGTATTTTAGTCATCTCTTTCTTTAAATTAGATGCGGGTATATCAACAACCTTATGTCCGGCGGTATTAGCATTTCTAATTCTAGTTAAATAATCAGCAATAGGATCTGTAAACATAATTATCTTTATTTAATTACCAACTGGCTTTTGTTACACCTGGGATTAAACCTTTATTTGCCATTTCACGAAAGGTTACTCTTGAAATTCCAAATTGTCGGATATATCCTTTAGGACGACCCGTCAACTTACAACGATTATGCATTCTTACTGGAGATGCATTTCTTGGAAGTTTTTGCAAAGCTTCGTAATCTCCTGCATCTTTAAGTGCCTGTCTTTTAGCAGCATATTTAGCTACTGTTTTAGCTCTTTTTACTTCCCGAGCTTTCATTGATTCTTTTGCCATAATTAATTATTTTTAAATGGTAATCCCAATTCACTCAATAATGATTTTGCTTCTTTGTCTGTTTTGGCTGATGTAACAAAAGAAATATCCATCCCAGAAATTTTATTTACTTTATCAATATCAATTTCAGGGAAAATAATCTGTTCTGAAACTCCAAGATTGTAATTTCCTCTTCCATCAAAACCATTCGCTTTAACACCTTGAAAGTCCCTCACTCTTGGCAGGGCTGTAGTAACAAGTCGGTCTAAGAACTCATACATTCTTTGGCCTCTCAATGTTACTTTAACACCGATAGGCATGCCCTTTCTTAGCTTGAATGCAGCAACATCCTTTTTGGAAATTGTAGGAATAGCTTTTTGACCAGATATGTTGGTCAATTCTTCAACAGCATAATCAATGAGTTTCTTGTCCGCTACTGCAGATCCGATACCTCTACTAAGAACAATTTTTTGGAGTTTGGGAACTTCCATGAAGTTCTTATAACCGAACTCTTCTTTGAGTCCAGAAATAATACGTTCATTATATTCTTTTTTTAGTCTAGCTTGATAACTCATTACACTATCTCATTATTTTTTTTTGAAAAACGAACCTTATTTCCTTCATCCACTCTATATCCTACTCTAGTGAAATCCCCCTCAGCAGTGGTTAAAGATACATTAGAAATATGAATAGGAGCCTCCTTCTCTATAATACCTCCTTGAGGATTCTGGGTACTAGGTTTGGTGTGTTTTTTAATCAAATTAACACCTTCAACCAAAACCTTATTTTGATCACGTAAAATCTTGAATACTTTACCTTGAGAACCCTTATGCTCTCCCGCTATTACCACAACTTTATCGTCTTTTTTAATTTTAATCTTACCCATAATTTCAAATTATAATACCTCAGGTGCTAATGATACTATTTTCATAAATTGTTTGTCACGTAGTTCTCGAGCTACTGGTCCAAATACACGAGTTCCTCTCATTTCACCGGTTGGATTCAATAGCACACATGCATTGTCATCAAACCTAATGTAAGAACCATCAGATCTTCTTACTTCTTTCGTTGTTCTAACAACAACAGCCTGAGAAACTTGTCCTTTTTTTATCGTGCCAGAGGGGGAGGCTTCTTTAACAGAAACCACAATCTTATCTCCTAAGGATGCATATCGCCTTTTTGTGCCTCCAAGAACTCTAATAGTAAGGACTTCTTTAGCTCCAGTATTGTCAGCGACATTTATTCTTGATTCTTGTTGTAACATAATTACTTAGCTCTTTCCATTATTTCGACAAGACGCCAACACTTTGATTTACTCATTGGGCGTGTTTCCATTATCTTAACTTTATCCCCAACATTACAGTCATTTTTATCATCGTGAGCGACATATTTTTTGGTTTTAAGAACGAACTTACCATACATGGAATGCTTTACTCTTTTAACCTCTGCAACTACAATAGACTTTTCCATCATATTGCTAGTGACAATTCCAACTCGTTCTTTTCTTAAATTCCTTTTTTCCATTTTCCTATTCAATAATTTCTTTTTGCCTCGATGTTAATGCAGTTAACAATCTTGAAACTGTTCTTCTAGCCATTTTAATTTGCAGTGGATTCTCAAGTGGACTCACTGCATGGTTCATCTTTAAATCCAGAAGCTGCTTTTGATAATCAGCAAGTTTATCTTGCAAGTCTTCTATTGATAAATTTTTTATTTCTGATGCTTTCATCTTAGTATGTTAATTAGACTTGAAAATCTTTGGCAATAATAAATTTTGTCCTAACAGGTAATTTCTGAGCAGCTAATCTTAGTGCTTCCTTTGCGACGTTTAAAGACACTCCAGCTATTTCAAAAATGATTCGTCCAGGTTTAACCACAGCTACAAAATATTCTGGAGCTCCTTTACCTTTTCCCATTCTTACTTCAAGAGGTTTTTTTGTTATTGGCTTATCAGGGAAAATTTTAATCCACAATTGACCTTCTCTTTTCATGTATCGAGTAGCAGCAATTCTGGCTGCTTCTATTTGTCTGGAGGTTATAAATTTTGAATCTAAAGACTTAATGCCAAACATACCATTAGACAACTGGTTTCCTCTTTGAGAAATACCCTTCATTCGGCCTTTCTGTGCTTTACGGAATTTTGTTCTTTTAGGTTGTAACATCTTGCCTATCTGTTATTATTTCTTCTTCTTTGTTGACGTCCTTGACCACCTGGTTTAGTTCCAATACTACCAGATTTTTTTGACATACCTACTAACGGAGATAGCTCTCTTTTTCCAAAAACCTCTCCTTTCATTATCCAAACTTTTATACCTAAACGACCATAAGTAGTATGAGCTTCAACCAAAGCGTAATCAATATCTGCTCTAAAAGTAGATAACGGAATACGTCCTTCTTTATAAGATTCAGATCTTGCCATTTCAGCTCCATTTAATCTACCTGAAATCTGAATTTTAATTCCCTCTGCATTCATTCTAATTGATGCAGCAATGGCCATCTTTATAGCACGTCTGTATGAAATTCTACTTTCAATTTGTCGAGCAACACTCGCAGCAACAAGTTGGGCATCCAATTCAGGACGCTTAATTTCAAAAATGTTTATCTGAATATCTTTATTAGTGATTTTTTTTAGCTCTTCTTTTAACTTATCTACCTCCTGGCCTGCTTTTCCTATTATAATTCCAGGCCGAGCAGTAGTTATGGTAACAGTGATAAGTTTAAGGGTGCGTTCTATAATAACATTAGAAACACTTGCCTTTGCAAGGCGTGCATGAATATATTTTCTGATACTATCATCCTCAGCAAGTTTATCACCGTAATTTCGGCCCCCATACCAATTGGAGTCCCAGCCTCTTATGATACCTAAACGATTTCCGATCGGATTAGTTTTTTGTCCCATATTAATTATATAAATTATTTACCCCAAGTACAAGAGTAACATGGTTGGAGCGTTTTCGGATTCTGTGTGCCCTTCCTTGCGGAGCAGGACGAAGTCGCTTAAGCATCTTTCCACTGTCCACTTTAATTTCTTTAATAAATAAATCTGCTTTTTCTAAATCTTTTTCTTCGTTTTTGGCTTGCCAGTTGGAAATGGCAGATAACAATAACTTTTCTAATTTACTAGAAGCTTCCTTAGGACTAAATTTCAGAATAGCTAAAGCTTGATTGATGCTTACGCCTCTAACCTGGTCTGCAACTAGCCTCATTTTTCTTGGGGAGGTAGGGCAATTATTAAGCTTAGCATAAGTCAATTTTTTATTGGCTTCCTTTATTAGTATCGCGCTTTCTCTTTTACGTTTTCCCATTACCGTAAATTATTTTTTTCCTTTATTTTTTGCTCCAGCATGACCTCTAAAAGAACGAGTTGGAGAAAATTCACCCAATTTATGTCCTACCATGTTTTCCGTAATATATACAGGTATAAATTGTCTTCCATTATGAACTCCAATAGTCTGGCCAACAAACTCAGGTGTTATTAATGAAGAGCGGGACCAAGTCTTAATGACTGTCTTTTTATTGTCTTCTATGTTTTTTAAGACTTTTTTTTCAAGACTAATTGAAACGAACGGTCCTTTTTTTAATGATCTTGCCATTGTCTTTTATTTATTTCTTCGTTCAATAATAAATTTATTACTAGATTTTGTTTTTGATCGAGTTCTAAACCCTTTGGCTGGAATACCGTTTTTGGATCTAGGATGACCTCCTGAGGCTCGCCCTTCTCCACCTCCCATTGGGTGATCTACTGGATTCATCGCTACAGGTCTAGTTCTTGGTCTTCTTCCCAACCATCTGGAGCGACCAGCCTTACCAGATACTAATAATTGGTGATCAGAGTTTGATACAGCCCCGATGCAAGCCATACATTTTGTAGCAACAGTCCTGGTTTCTCCAGAAGGTAATTTAATTGTTGCAATATTACCGTCTCTTGCCATAAGTTGAGCAAATGCACCTGCACTACGAGCAATAATTGCACCAGCACCCGGATTTAGTTCAATACATGAAATGACTGTCCCTAATGGGATTTTAGATAGTGGCAAAGCATTACCAACTTCTGGAGAGGCGTTGTCACCTGAACTAATTTTTTGTCCAACTTTTATACCACTTTGAGCAACTATATACCGTTTCTCACCATCTAAATATTCAATAAGTGCAATAAAAGCCGAGCGATTAGGGTCATATTCAATTGTCTTGACCTCTGCCACTTCATCGAATTTATTTCTTTTAAAATCAATGATGCGATATCTTTTCTTGTGACCTCCTCCGCGGTGACGAACTGTCATTTTGCCACTATTATTTCTTCCACCAGTTCTATTCTTTGAGGAAAGTAAACTCTTCTGTGGCCTATCAGTAGTAATTAAATCGAAGCCATTTACTACTCTAAAACGTTGAGCGGGTGTTACTGGTTTTAATTTTCTAACTGACATCTAAAAGGATTTAAAGTTTGCTGAAAAAGTCAATAGTATCCCCCTCTGCAACATCAACAAGCGCTTTTTTATTAGCATTTGTCTTACCATTTTGAATACCCGTTTTTGTATACTTAGTTTTTCTTGTCGGTCCATAATTAAGTGTTCTAACCTTGTTTACAGAAACTCCATAAACAGACTCAACTGCCTTTTTTATTTCAACCTTATTTGCCTTATTGTTTACCAAAAAGCTATAACAGTTGTGAAGCTCACTTTTTGATGTAGCTTTTTCAGTAATTAACGGCTTTATTATAATATTCATTACTCTACGTTTAATTCAAAATTGATTTCAAATTAGTTAAAGCACTTTCAAATAAAACCAAGCTTGAAGCATTTGTTATTTGATAAGTACTTAATTCATAGATATTTACAACCTTAGAATTCCTTAAATTTCGAGAGGACAAATATACATTATTATTTTGTTCACCCAAGACCACCAAAGATTTTTTATCTGATATCCCTAATGATTTTAAAACCTTTATATAAGCAGAGGTTTTAGGGGATTCAAATTTAAAATCTTCAACAATTAAAATCGATTTATCTTTTGCTTTGATACTTAAAGCAGACTTTCTAGCTAATCGCTTTACTTTTTTGTTTAGTTTTTGATTATAATCTCTAGGTTTAGGGCCAAAAATTCTTCCTCCACCTCTAAAAATTGGATTTTTAATACTTCCAGCTCTAGCAGTACCTGTTCCCTTTTGCTTTTTTATTTTTCTTGTACTTCCTACAATCTCAGCTCTTTCTTTAGACTTATGTGTTCCTTGGCGTCTATTGGCCAAGTGTTGTTTAACATCGAGGTAAATAGCGTGATTGTTTGGATCAATTCCAAAAACAGCTTGGTCAAGCTTAATCTTCCGACCAGTTTCTTTTCCTTTCTCGTCAAGTACTGATAATTCCATTATTTCTGAATAATTACATATGAATTCTTGTGGCCAGGTACACAACCTTTTAATACAAGTAGATTTTTTTGAGTATCAACTTTTAAAACCGAAAGATTCTGCACTTTCACTTTTTCATTGCCCATTTGACCAGCCATTCTCATTCCCTTAAAAACTCGAGCAGGATAGGATGCGGCACCAATAGATCCAGGTGCTCTGAGACGATTGTGCTGACCGTGTGAAGCCTGACCAACCCCGGCGAAACCATGACGTTTCACAACACCCTGAAAACCTTTTCCTTTAGAAGTGGCTGAAACGTCAACAAATTCTCCCTCTTTAAAATGTGCTACTGTGATAATATCCCCTAATTTATATTCTTCTTCAAAATTTTGGAATTCAACTAGCTTTTTTTTTGGAGTAGTATTAGCCTTTTTGAAATGACCAATCACGGCATTAGAAGCTCTCTTTTCTGACTTATCATTAAAACCCAGTTGAATTGCATTATAACCATCTATCGCAATGGTTTTAATTTGGGTAACCACGCACGGTCCGACCTCCAATACAGTACAAGGGGTGTTTTTCCCATTTTTATCAAAGATACTGGTCATGCCGATTTTTTTTCCAATTAAGCCAGACATTTAATTTTCTTTTAAATTATTATACTTTTATTTCTACTTCTACTCCACTTGGTAATTCAAGTTTCATCAAAGCATCAATTGTCTTTGAGGATGAACTATATATATCTAAAAGACGCTTGTATGAATTCAACTTAAATTGTTCTCTAGATTTCTTATTCACGTGTGGTGATCTTAAGACCGTAAAAATTTTCTTGTGAGTCGGTAATGGGATGGGGCCTGTAACTACTGCTCCAGTAGTTTTCACAGTTTTAACAATCTTATCAGCAGACTTATCTACCAAGTTGTGATCATAAGATTTTAATTTAATTCTAATTTTTTGACTCATTTTAACTAATTTTTAATCGGTGGTTCCTTTTATTGCAGCAATTACAGACTCTGAAATATTTGAGGGTGTTTCGGCGTAATGGTCAAATTCCATTGTTGAGGTAGCACGACCAGAAGAAAGAGTCCTTAAAGAAGTTACATATCCAAACATTTCTGAGAGAGGCACCTCGGCTTTAACAACTTTAGAACCAGCTCTATCATCCATAGAGTTAACCTGACCTCTGCGACGATTAAGATCTCCTACAATGTCTCCCATATTTTCTTCGGGGGTCAAAACCTCTAATTTCATTATGGGCTCCATAATGACGGCCTTAGCTGCTTTTGCAGATTCTTTAAACCCTAATTTAGCTGCCAATTCAAATGATAATGAATCTGAATCTACTGGGTGGAAGGACCCATCTTTTAATGTTACCTTCATTGCATCAACCTCAAATCCTGCTAGAGGTCCATTTTTCATTGAATCTCTAAATCCTTTCTCTACAGAGGGTATATATTCTTTTGGAACATTTCCCCCTTTTATTTCATTTACGAATTCAAGACCAACTTTACCATCAACAGCTGGCTCTAAGGTAAAAACTATATCAGCAAATTTACCACGACCACCCGTTTGTTTTTTGTATACTTCTCGGTGATCGGCAACATCAGTAAGTGCTTCCTTGTATTCAACTTGCGGTTGACCTTGATTAACCTCAACCTTAAACTCTCTTCTTAAACGGTCAATTATAATATCAAGATGCAATTCTCCCATTCCAGATATAACAGTTTGGCCAGAAGCCTCATCTGTTTTAACCTGAAAAGTGGGATCTTCCTCTGCCAACTTAGCTAGTGAAATACCTAATTTATCTACATCAACTTTAGTCTTTGGTTCGACTGCTATACCAATAACTGGATCTGGAAAATCCATACTCTCAAGAACTATTGGAGATTTTTCATTTGAAAGGGTATCACCTGTTTTAATGTCCTTGAAGCCAACGGCAGCTCCAATGTCTCCTGCTTCAATAAAATCGATTGCATTTTGTTTATTAGAGTGCATCTGATAGATTCGTGAAATTCGCTCTTTTTTACCCGTTCTGTTATTAAGAACATATGACCCTGCTTCCAATCTCCCAGAATAAGCTCTGAAAAATGCAAGACGACCAACATAGGGATCCGTTGCAATTTTGAATGCTAAAGCAGAAAAAGGTTCGGTCACCTCGGGCTTTCTTGCAATCTCATTACCACTATCAGGATCCGTTCCAATAATAGCTTCCTTATCCTCGGGTGATGGGAGATAGCGGCAAACGGCATCTAATAAAAATTGAACTCCTTTGTTTTTAAATGAAGAGCCACAGATCATAGGAATTATGCTCATATCTTGTGTAGCTGCCCTTAGGGCATTGTGAACTTCGTCTTCAGTTATAGACTCTGGATCCTCAAAGTATTTTTCTAGTAAGTTCTCATCGTATTCAGCAACTGCTTCAATTAGTTGACCTCTTAAATTATTGGCCTCATCCCTAAGATCATCTGGAATATCGATAACATCAAACGTAGAACCAAAATTATCATCATGCCACACAATAGCTCTATTTTTAACTAAATCAACGATCCCTCTAAAGTCTTCCTCGTCTCCAATATTGAGTACAATAGGAACTGCGTTAGACTTAAGCATATCCTTGACTTGTTGACATACATTTAGGAAATTAGCTCCTTGACGATCCATCTTGTTAACAAATCCAATTCTAGGAACTTTATAATTGTCGGCTAAACGCCAATTAGTTTCAGACTGAGGTTCTACACCATCAACAGCAGAGAATAAAAATACTAGTCCATCTAGAACTCTTAAGGAACGATTTACTTCGACAGTAAAATCAACGTGACCAGGAGTGTCTATAATATTAAAATGGTATTCTTTAGCGTTAGATGAGGGTTTTCCTTGTTCCGTTGGGAACTGCCATATACATGTTGTTGCCGCAGAGGTGATGGTAATGCCCCTTTCCTGTTCTTGCTCCATCCAGTCCATGGTTGCGGCACCGTCGTGTACTTCCCCTATTTTATGACTCACACCGGTGTAGAATAATATTCTTTCAGTGGTGGTGGTTTTTCCAGCATCAATATGAGCTGCAATACCAATATTTCGGGTGTATTTTAAATCTCTAGCCATTACAGTTTAAAATCTAAAGTGAGAAAATGCTTTATTAGCCTCGGCCATTTTGTGGGTATCTACTCTTTTCTTTACAGCCGCCCCTTCTTCTTTTGCAGCAGCGAGAACTTCTTGAGCAAGACGCAAAGCCATTGATTTTTCGTTTCGCTTTCTTGAAAACGAAATCAACCATTTCATTGCCAATGATACCTTTCTATCAGGTCTTATTTGCATAGGAATTTGAAAAGTAGCACCCCCCACTCTTCTGCTCCTTACCTCTACGTGAGGCATTACGTTGGAAAGAGCTTCTTTCCATATTTCAAGAGGAGTTTTTTCATCATCTTGTTTGCGCTCACCAACTATATCCATAGCATCGTAAAAAATATTGAATGCAATCGATTTTTTTCCATCCCACATCAACATATTGACAAAGCGAGTTACAAGTTCGTCGTTAAATTTGGGATCTGGTAATAGAGGACGCTTTTTTGCTTGTCTTTTTCTCATGATAGAAGGCTATTTTTTTGGTCGTTTAGCACCGTATTTTGAGCGACGTTGCAATCGGCCCTCAACCCCTGCGGTATCAAGGGCTCCTCTTACAATATGGTAACGAACCCCGGGTAAGTCCTTAACTCTTCCTCCACGAACCAATACTATCGAATGCTCTTGAAGGTTATGTCCCTCACCTGGAATATAAGCGTTGACCTCTTTACCATTAGTCAATCTAACCCTGGCAACTTTTCGCATTGCTGAATTAGGCTTTTTGGGTGTGGTAGTGTACACTCTGGTACAAACTCCGCGTCTTTGAGGGCAAGAATCCAATGCAGCCGATTTACTCTTCTTGGTAATGGTGACTCTTCCTTTTCTTACTAATTGTGCTATAGTTGGCATAAAATTTTATAAAAACCCAATTTTAAGGGCGTGCAAATGTAAAAATTATTTTTCTCTATTCAAACCTCAAAAGGTCAAAAAAAAATAAGATTTAAAAAAAAATTTTTTATCCAAAATTTGTATGTATCAAATTTTGAATCGACAATCTATTTTTTTTTATTTAACAGACGAAAAAAATTATAAAAGTTGTTTACTCAAAGTGATTAATTGATTTATTATAAATGAATTACTTTTGAATAAATTATACTATTAAATTCTGACATTTAAATAGACCTATATTTGTTTAAATATATGAAAGTAGCATTTTACTGTATTGTAATCTCCTTATTTTTAATTCAGAGCATAAACGCTCAGGTTTTGGTGAAAGGAGTTATTTCTGATGAGACAGGTATCCCATTACCAGGAGCGTCAATTGTTGAAAAAGGTACAGTTAACGGTGTTAGTTCAGATTTTGACGGGAATTATATGATAGAAGTCCCGAAGGGATCAACATTAGAGTTTAGTTTTATTGGTTACGGTAAACAAACTTTTTTAGTAGGAGAGAGCACTACTTTTAATGTAACCCTTTATCCCGATAATGAATTGGAAGAAGTTGTGGTAGTTGCTTTTGGAAAGCAAACTAAGGAAACAATTGTTGGTTCAGTTGCTGTTATCTCATCTGAATCAATCAACAAACAGTCAGCAACAACAATTACTCAAGCAATCCAAGGTAGTATTCCTGGAATAAATATAATCAACCCTGGCGGAATTCCAGGTACAAACCCCACTATAAGAATTCGTGGAATTGGTTCTATCAACGCCGAAGCATCTCCACTAATAATTGTTGATGGAGCACCATTTAATGGAAATCTTAATAGTATTGCTCAAGAACAGGTAGCTTCAATTTCTGTTTTAAAAGATGCCTCCTCTACATCATTGTATGGATCTAGGGGGGCAAACGGAGTAATTATTATTTCAACTAAATCTGGCACAAAATCAACAGAAACATCGATCTCATTAAGTTCTTCTTATGGTAGTTCTTCAATCGCAACTCCCATGCATAGGCTTCTTGATATAAATAGATATACTGAATACTTTTGGGAGGGGTACAGGAATCGAGAGTTATATGAAAATAATAATTCCCCTGAATTAGCTGCCACCCTTGCAAGTGATAATTTAGTTAGTTCATTGGGTTACAATCCGTATGGGGTTGACCAACCAGTAAATAAAGAAGGAAAGTTAGTTGCTTCACCAATGTGGAATACTGATTGGAAAAAAACCATAATTAACGAAAATGCCTACAAAGTTCAACATGGTATTTCAGTTTCAGGTGGTGCTGAGAAAACTTCCTTTTATTTTGGATCTAATTATTTAAGGGAGGAGGGTCAAGTAAAAACTACTTATTTTGAGCGGGTTGCTACAAGGCTTAAAGTTGATACTCAAGTGAGGGAATTAATTGAAACTGGACTTAATATATCATATACCTCCTCAAAACAGAATTCACCTAACCAATCTGGCTCAGCATTCTCAAACTCAATTCAATGGATTTATTCCTTACCAAGCTACTACCCAATATATAGACGCAACAATAATGGTGAGCTTATAACTCAGAATGGAAAAGATTTTATTTTAGATTATGGCGGTAATAATTTACAGACTGTAAATGGAGTTCGACCTGCATTCTCTGGTGAAAACGCTTATGGTGCAATCATAAATAATCAAATACTAAACCGAAACAACTATATCTCTTTAAATGGTTACTTAAAATTTAAATTACTTGAAAACTTAAATTTTAATTCACAATTTGCTTATGAAAATGCGACAGTAGATAATTTCCGTTTTGATAACAACGAGTTCGGAGCTGCCGCAACGGTTGATGGTAGGGTTTCACAAAGTAGAAACTTTTTCACAACCAAAAACGCAATACAGACAATTAGCTTCGAAAAAAACCTTGGAGCTCATTCTATTAAAACAGACGCTATTTTCGAAACTTATGAATTTGAAGAGAACTTAATGAGTGCTCAAGGTACTGGTTTTTTACCAAATATTAATGTTCTAAGTGGAAGTACTTCTCCAGAAAGTGTTGGAGGATCGATAAACAAAGAACGATTACTCAGTATAATTGGCCGAATAAATTATAGTTTTAATCGAAAATTTATTTTAGAGGGATCTTTTAGAAGAGATGGATCATCAAAATTCTCAAGAGAAACTCGTTGGGGATCGTTTTTTTCGGTTGGAGGATCATGGGTTTTGTCTAATGAAAGTTTTATTAAAAATGTTGACTGGATAAATAATTTGAAGCTTAAAGCTTCCTATGGTGAGCTGGGTAACAATAGAGGTGTAGGGTTTTTTCCTTACCTGCAAGTTTTTGAAACTGGATTTAGTCAACTTAACAAACCAGGAATATTATCCCTAGAATTTGTAGATCCAAATCTTAGTTGGGAAAAAACAGCACTTACAAATATTGGAGTTGAATTTTCTTTTTTTGAAAACAGAATAAACGGTAGCGTAGAATATTATAACAAGGAGTCTATTGATTTAATCTATGATCAACCCCTTGCCTTATCTACAGGGAATGAAGTTGTAAAAACAAATGTCGGTGCCGTAAAAAATTCTGGTTTAGAATTTTCTTTTGATACTAATGTTCTAAAGCAAGACTCTTTTGAATTGAATCTTGGATTAAACTTTTCGTTTGATAAAAATGAAATAACAGAGCTCACTCAAGATGAGTTTATTGATGGGAATAAAAAGTGGCAAGTTGGAAAATCTCTTTTCGAATTTTTCATGCCAAAGTCTGCAGGTGTTGATTTTAGAGACGGCTATCAAATGTGGTTTAAAGATATTGTAACGGACCAAGGTGTTCGTACAGGTGAACAAATAAAAACAAAAGAATATTCGGAAGCCACAAGGTATTATACCGGTAAGTCATCTATACCTTCATTTGTAGGTGGATTTTCAATTAATTCATCATTCAAAAATTTTGATTTGAGTGCGCTTTTCAATTTTAGTTTTGGATCCTATATATATGATAGTGTTTACGCTAGTCTGATGAACGGATTTGAAAGAGCTGGTAGGCAGGGTCATCCTGATCTTGAAAAAAGATGGCAAAACCCTGGAGACTTAACCGATGTTCCGCTATTTTTGAATGGTCAAAATGATTTTAACTCGGAATCGACAAGATTTCTTTTTAAAAACGATTACATTAGGTTAAGAGGTTTAAATATTGGATATAACTTAAGTGAAAATTTGATTGATAAATTAAACTTAGAAAAATTTAGAATTTTTTTTCAAGGTGATAATATCTTCACCTATCAATCTCATAGAGGAATTGATCCAGAACAAGCTTTATCTGGTCTAACTGATAACCGATCACACCAAATGAAAACTTACTCCCTTGGGATTAATCTTCAATTATAAATTTTTAAAATGAAAAAATCTCTAATAAAATTTTATTTATTTATTGTGATCATTTTATTGTCATGCGATAAGGATTATTTGGAAGAGCCAAAACCCACCGGAACTATTAATTCTGATGCTGTTTTTAAATCAAAAGAAAGTGCTGAGGCTTTGATATCAGGCATATTACGTCTTAGCAGAATATCCTACGAAAAAACTGACTCAGCGGGTTTATATTCCATTTTTTTTGCTAGAGTTGTGAAGGGAAATGATTTAATTTTAGGAAATGGATGGTATCTATTCGATTATGAAAATGATAATCGTGAACCAACCTACAGAAGAACGACCTTTACCTGGGAATTTCCTTTCACAATAATTAATCAAATTAATATATTTATTGACGGTGTCAATAATAGTGAATACCTTTTGGATTCCGAAAAACAACCCTTACTTGGCCAAGCATTTGCTTTAAGAGCTTTTTACTATTTTCAATTAGCGATGGAATTCCAACATACCTTTAGCTTTGATCCTAGTCTGCCTGCTCCGCCGATTTATAAAGAGCCTGCAAATGAGGGAAAGGCTATGTCATCTTTAACTGAATTGTATAATTTTATTTTAGAGGATCTTAATTATGCAGTTCAATTCACTCCAGAGACTAGAATCAATAAATCATATGTAAATCGTAGTGTTGCTTTCGCTATATCTGCTAGGGTCCACCAGGTAATGGGAAACTGGCAAGAGGCAGCTTCAATGGCCAACAATGCAAAACAGGGTTTTGAATTTAATGCAAGTGAATTTAAGGAGGGATTTGATGATATGAGTAACAGTGAATGGATATGGGCAATGCCCCAACAATTGGATCAATCGAATTATTTTGACATTGCTCCACACTCATTCACTGATATTAATAGCGATGGATATGGCTTAGCCTATTGGAATCGTGACTTCGTTGCTTTATTCAGTGATACTGATGTGAGAAACACTTTTACTAACCAATTTGAAGGAGAGGAAGAAACTCGCTATAATACCTGGGCTTCAACAAAATTCAAATTTGCCTTCACTTCAGACATTCCTATAATTCGTTCTGTAGAAATGCATCTAATTGAGGCAGAGGCTAAGGCCAGGTTAGGAGATGAAACAGAGGCAGCGAATTTACTATTTGAGTTGCAAAAGAATCGAGATGTAAATGCAATACCCTCAGGAAATATTGGTGAATTGCTTATTGACGAAATTTTAATTGAAAGAAGAAAAGAACTTTATGGAGAGATGGGTGTTGAGTGGTATGATGCAAAAAGACTCCGCCTTGGAATTTCAAGGACAGGAAATCATAGAATTAAAAGTGCTGCCAATTTAGAACCCGATGACAAAAAATTCTTCCTGAAAATACCACAAAAAGAAATTGATGCAAACTATCTCATTGACAATAGTGTCAACATCGATCGATGAATTAATATTTTAAACAAAATTCCGCTTAGTTATTTCTAAATTATAAAAATGAGAACGGAAAAGGATATCTATGGGATAAGAGCAATATTAGAGGCGATATCTCATAAAAAGACTATTGATAAAATTTGGCTACTTAAAGGCCTGCAGGGAAGTCTATTTAAAAGCTTAGAAAAGAAAATCTATGAACTCGGTATCTCTCATAGTTATGTTCCAAAAGAGAGGTTAGATCGTTTTTCAAAACAAAATCATCAGGGAGCTATTGCCAGAATTGCTCCAATTCAATTTGAATCGTTGGAAAATCTAATAACCTTTAACGAAGGAAAAAAGGCAACCTACCTTCTTTTAGATGGTATTACAGACACCCGAAACTTAGGAGCAATTCTTCGAACAGCAGCCGCAACGAATGTAGCTGGAATTATATTACCTCAAACTGGCTCTGCACCTGTTAATTCGGATACTGTAAAAACTTCTGCTGGTGGAGTTTTTTCTGTTCCAATAGTAAAAGTAAATCATCTAAAAGACGCTATTTATCTTTTACAAGCAAGTGGCATTTCAATTGTGGCGGTTAGCGAAAAAGCTACATATAGCGCGTTCGAATATAAATTTAAGGGATCTAATGCCTTAATTATGGGTTCCGAAGATAAAGGAATTCAGCCCGGTATAATGAAGGTTATAAATGATAAAGTAAAGTTGCCAATGGGAGATAAAATGGCATCGTTAAATGTAAGTGTAGCGTGTGGAATAATATTGTTTGAAATGCTTCGACAGGAGCAATTCGTTCAAATTAACTTAAAATGAATATACCTCTTGCCGAAAGAATGCGACCAAAAAGCCTAGAAGAATATCTAGGTCAACAACATTTAATAGGATCTAAAGGAGCCTTAACCCCAATGTTAAAAAGCGGTAACCTACCTTCAATGATTTTGTGGGGACCACCTGGAACTGGAAAAACTACACTAGCTAGACTCTTAGCAGCTCAAAAAGAAAGACCATTTTATCAACTTTCTGCAATTAATTCAGGTGTAAAAGATATAAGAGAAATTCTACAAAAAGCTGAACACAGTGGAGGATTATTCACCAATAAAAGCCCACTATTGTTTATAGATGAAATACATCGATTTAGTAAGTCTCAACAAGACTCACTTTTAGGAGCAGTTGAAAAAGGGAGTATTACACTTATTGGGGCAACAACAGAAAATCCAAGCTTTGAAGTTATAAACGCACTGCTTTCAAGATGTCAGGTTTACACCTTAAATCCTCTTGATAAAAATCAGTTGCGAGAGTTATTGGACAATACATTAAATAATGACCCTGAAGTTTCTTCAAAAAAAATTGACCTCCTAGAGGATGATGCTTTAATTAAAATTTCTGGTGGTGATGCCCGAAAGCTTTTATCTGCTCTGGAGCTTGTTATAAATAGTTCTGCTGAGCCTATTAGAATTAACAATAATATTGTTTTTGATAAAGTACAAACTCAGATGGCTCTTTTTGATAAGGATGGGGATTTACACTATGATATCATTTCTGCTTTTACAAAATCCATTAGAGGAAGCGACCCTAATGCCTCAGTATATTGGCTAGCAAGGATGATTGAGGGTGGTGAAGAAGTAAAGTTTATAGCCAGAAGGATGCTTATACTAGCTGCTGAGGATATTGGAAATGCTAATCCAAATGCACTGGTGCTAGCAAATAGCACTTTTCAAGCAGTGAATGTTTTAGGGTTCCCAGAGGCTAGAATTCCATTGAGCCAATGTGCCATTTATTTGGCTTGTTCCGAAAAGAGCAACGCTTCTTATAAAGCAATTGATAGTGCTCTAGAATTGGTTAAAGAAACTGGCAACTTAGCTGTGCCATTAGATCTTCGCAATGCTCCAACTGAATTATTGAAAGAGTTGGGTCATGGAAAGAATTACCAATATGCACACAGTCATGAAAATAATTTTACTAAAATGGAATTTTTACCCAATGAGATTAAGGGGCATAGAATATTTGAACCTGGAGATAATTCAAAAGAATTACAAATGAGAAAATTCCTGAAAGCCAATTGGAAAGAAAAATATGGATATTAGTTTTTTTTCCAAAAATATGGTGTAAGTAAGATCAGCACGGTGAACAACTCTAAACGTCCCATTAACATTAGAAATGAAGACCAAAGTTTACCCACTTGTGGCAATTGACTAAAATTACTAGCAGGACCAAAATCTCCAATTGCTGGGCCTACATTTCCAAGTGATGATGCAGCTACACCTATTGCAGACTCGAAATCTAAGCCCATAAATCCAAAAACCAAGCTACCTATAATAAATGATAGCATATATAGTATAAAGAATCCAAGAATATTTCCGATAATTTCCTGACTGATAACTTTTCCATTGAACCGAGGTTGAATTATTGCGTTTGGATGAAGAGCTCTTTTAAATTCAAGGACTCCACTCTTAATCATTAGTAAATGTCTTACAACCTTAATACCCCCTGAGGTACTTCCTGCTGATCCACCCAAAAACATAAGACCAAAAAAGAAAACTGTTAAAAAAGAATTCCATGAAGTATAATCGGCTGTTACAAACCCTGTAGTGGTAACAATCGCCAATACCTGGAAAACTGAGTGTCTAAGACTGCTCTCTATTTTACCAAATACCTGAGGGTGATGGAAAGAATCAGAGTCTAAATCTACCTGAGTTATCAAAACGCTAAAAACAATAATTGAGAATACAAAAATAAATTTTGCGAAAGTCAAAAACTCATTGTCTTCAAAAATCTTCTGAATTTTACCGGTGAAAGCAAAATAGCTCAAAACGAAGTTTGTTCCAGCTAGGAACATAAAAATAATTATTATGTAATGAACCCATGGTAGATGGTTCCAATGGGCTAAACTATTATTCTTAGTAGAAAAACCTCCCGAGGCCATTGTACTCATTGAATGATTCACAGCGTCAAAAAGTGACATTCCAGCCAGATACAAAAGCAATGTCTCAACTATAGTGTAAGCGACATAAATAAACCAAAGTCTTTTTGCAGTATCAGTTATTCTCGGGTGGAGTTTGTCACTGTTAGGACCTGGAGCCTCCGCTGAAAATAACTGCATACCTCCAATACCCAAAAGAGGAAGAATTGCAATCGCCAAAACAATTATACCCATACCTCCAATCCAATGCATCATACTTCTCCAAAATAAAACTCCTGCAGGAAGCGATTCGATATCTGTTAATATAGTTGAGCCGGTCGCTGTATATCCAGACATGGTTTCAAAAAAAGCATCATAAACTGAGTCAATCGAACCCGTAGTCAAGAAAGGTAACATTCCTGTTACCGCCATTAATAGCCAACCAATTGTAACAATAAGATAACCTTCTCTTTTTTGGATATTTGTATGGTGATTTCTAAAAACAAGCACCATGGAGGCACCCATTCCCATTACAATAAAAGCACATAATGTAATTTCAGAAGAAACTCCATCCTTCATTAATAAGCTTATTAAGGCAGCAAGAAGCATCAATCCGCCATTAAAGGCTAGAAGAATTCCGATCACATATAAAATTATCTTTAGGTTAAATTTGAACATTTTAGTGTTATAAAAACAAACCCTCTACACGCTTAATTGCTCTAGGTAAAGCACAAACTACTACTCGATCTCCAGGAAGAATACGGTAATCCCCTAATGCAATTATTCCTTTATTGTCTTTTATTACACCACCGATAGTAGCTCGCCTAGGGAAATCTAAATCCTTTATTTTACAATTAGCAACTTTAGAATCTGACTTGACGACAAATTCTAAAATCTCTGCATTTAGGTTATTCAATGTAGTCATATCAACAACTTCTCCTCTTCTTATGTAACGAAAAATAGTATTTGCGGTCAATAATTTCTTATTAATTAATGTATCAATTCCAATTGCTTGAGACAAATGAAAATAGTCCATATTTTCTACTAAAGCAATTGTTTTTTGAACACCTTTTGAGCTTGCCATCAGACATGACATTATGTTGGTTTCAGAATTTTCAGTGACTGATATAAAAGCATCCATAGACTCTATCGCCTCTTCATCTAATAACTCAGAACTTCTGCCGTCTCCATGTATAACCATTACATCAGGCATAAGCTCATCAATTTCCATGGCCTTAAGTTTATTTTGTTCTAATAAAATAACTCGAAATTTTTTTTCGCAAAGTTCTTTGGCAGTATTGATTCCTATTTTACTACCACCTAAAATCATGACATTCTTTATTGGCTTATTACTTTTTCCTGATAGTTTTTGGATTTCTTCAACCCCCTCCTCGAGTGTAATAAAAAAAACAGTATCCCCCTCCTCAAAAATGGTATCACCTCTGGGGATCATAGTAAATTGAGTTCCTTTTCTTTGAATTGCAATAGGCATAAAATGAACATCGGAAAAAACAGAAGCAGCCTCTTTAATTGTCTTTCCTATAAAAGGTACGTTGGCTCCTAATTTGGTACCAATCATTGTAAGCGCGCCGTCTTCAAACTCATAACTATTACTAAAGGCAGACTGATCAAGAAGCTGAAGAATTTCGGACGCAGCAAGGTCTTCAGGAGAAATTAATTCGTCAACACCGATGTCAACAAAACTAATGTTTTCATCAGCATTTATAAATTCAGCATTAGAAATTCTAGCAATGGTTTTTTGAGAGCCTAACTGCTTCGCTAGTATACAAACGGTTATATTTACGGACTCAGAGGCGGTTACTGCAATAAATAAGTCGGATTCAGCTACATCAGATTCTTTAAGTAATGCCAAAGAAGAGGCATTGCCTCTAAGGGTTTTAATATCAAGGTGACCTTCTGCATAGTTCAATCGATCTCTGTCGATATCAATTAAAGTAATGTCAAGAGATTCATAAGAAAGAAGCTTTGCCAAATGAAAACCTACTTCCCCAGCTCCTGCAATAATTATTTTCATAAGTCAAGTTCGAAAACTTATTACGAATATACAAAATCCTTCGATCGAGGTTTTTTATTTTATTTAAATCACTTGGTCAACATTTGTTTTATCTTTGAATATGGCTGAAAAACAAGTGGTTCCCTATCAAGAAAAAATAAATAGTAAAAAAACTCAAATTCGCAAGATGTTTGACAAAATATCATCGAATTACGACGTTTTAAACAGAATTATTTCTGGGGGGATAGATATATTATGGCGAAAAAAAGTTGTTTCACTATTGATACCAGAAAAGCCAAAAAAAATTCTTGATGTAGCTACAGGCACTGGAGATTTAGCGATAGAATTGATTAAGACAAATGCTAATGAAATTATTGGAGTAGATATTTCTGAAGGAATGCTTAAAATAGGTATTAATAAAGTAAAAAATCGAAAGCTTAATAATACGATAAGTATGGAAATTGCTGATAGCGAGAAATTATGTTATCCAGACAACTATTTTGATGCAGCTACAGTTGCCTTTGGGGTAAGGAATTTTGAAAACCTTGACAAAGGTCTGTCAGAAATCCGAAGAGTGCTAAGAACGGGGGGTAATTTAGTTATATTGGAAACTGCTGTTCCCCAAAGATTTCTCGTTCGACAATTATATAATTTTTATACCAGTAAGATCATGCCTTTATTAGGATTAATATTCGCTAAGGATATTTCTGCCTATCGTTATCTTTCTAATTCAGCAGCTGCGTTTCCATTTGGGACAGCTTTTAACAATATTTTAATAAAAAATGGGTTTATAAAGGTGAAGAATCTACCTCAAACCTTAGGGGTAGCATCAATTTATTGTGCAAAAAAACCTGACTAACATAAAAGCTTCTATATTTCTCCTTATTCTACTGAATGGATTAAATTCTACTTTCGCCCAATATCCAACCGTAAGAGAGAGGGTTATGAATCTTCCTAATTTTGACGACCGTTTTCTTCACTATGGTTACTTTATAGGAATTAACTCCTATGATTTTAAATTTGAATATGAAAAGAATTATTACTGGAATAAGAATAAAGATGTTGAAGTAATTTCAAATACTGGTTTTAATGTTGGACTTGTTGGTGATTTGAGAATCAACAAGTTTATTAATTTAAGATTAGAACCTGGTTTATATTACTCTAAAAGAGATTTGATTTATCCAGAATTTTCTCAATTCAATAACAAGGATGACCGATATAGGGAAGTCAAATCTACTTATATTCATTTACCTCTTTTGATAAAAATAAGCGCTGAAAGGATAAATAATTTTAGACCTTTTATTCTAGCAGGCTTATCAACTGATTTTAATTTATCGAGTAATCATAAAAATACTGACGATAACTTTAGTAATGTGTTTAGAACACAAAAACAAAATATTAATTATGAGTTAGGTCTGGGATTTGACTTTTACTTATTCTATTTTAAGTTTTCTCCATCTGTAAGAGGAATTTTTTCACTTCAAAACGAAATAATTCCTGATAATACTGAAGGCAGTCCATGGACGGGCCATATCTCAAAAATGTTTAGTAGAGGATTTGCTATTAACTTTACATTTGAATGAGTATTAAGGTCTAAAAACTTCTCCTAATAGAATAGCAGTAGCTGTAGCAACATTTAAACTATCTGCTTTAGTACCCCCCCCTTTGGAATTAATGGTGACGTATTGATCTATTTCTTTAAGAACCTGAGGACTAATTCCATGAGATTCACTACCTAAAACTAAAATTCCTTTTTTATTATATAAATTATCATAGTGGCTTATACCATTAAGTGTGGCGCCATAAACAGTCAATGTGCTTTTGGACAAAAAAGTACTCAGGTCAATATAGTGGCACTTAACTCTCGCTATCGATCCCATAGAAGACTGAACTACTTTTGAATTATAACAGTCCACAGTATCTGGACTGCAGAAGATATCATTGATTCCAAACCAATCACACAAACGAATAATTGTACCTAGATTTCCTGGATCAGAAACTGAATCCAAAGCTAATGAAAATGATTCTGTATTAAAACGATTTGAAGATTTAGGTATTTTGAAAACACCAATAATACTACTAGCATTTGTGAGTTGCGAAACTTTGTTCAAGGTAGATTTATCGATTAATTTAAAGGGAGCAAAGTCTATTGGTTTTGATGAATAAATAATTTCAAATGCATGCCCCTCCTGAATTAATTCCTTAACAATTTTTAAACCCTCAGCAATGAATAGACCGAATTTAGATCGGTATTTTTTTTCACTCAGTAGGCGAATTTTTTTTTGTTCATTTTTGCTTAACATCCAAAAAATGTAATTTTGTTTTATATTCCTTTATGGCCCAACCTAACCTTTCAAAGTTAACTATTCTATTTATTTTCATAATATCAGTAAAGTCATGTAAGAGTATTAAGGAGATAGCAGGGGATAAATATTTACTCGAAAGTAATATCATTTTAAAAAATAATGAAGAATTAATCAACGATCCTGTAAAATTTATTGCCATAGATAAACCTAACAAAAAAACTTTGGGAATTCCATTCAAGCTATACCTGCATGAAATGGCTGTTGAAAAGCCAGATTCTCTTTTTGAAGAATGGCTGGGTAGAAAGTCTAAACGTAAAAAACTTTTAAATGATTTACTCTCGACAAAACAAGTCAATGAGATTAAAAGGTATAAATTAAATTTTAATAATTGGCTTAAAAGAAATGGGGAGGCACCAGTATTTGTTGATAGCTCTACCATAGTAAAAAATATCCAACGATTTGAGCAATATTATAAAAACAAAGGTTACTTTAATACGAAAGTGGAAGTGAAAAAAGTGTTTTCACCTTCACAAAAGGGAATGGTAAAATATTATATTCAAACTCGTGATCAATTTACAATTGATAGTATTCGGAAAGAAATTAATTCTCCTGTAATTGATTCTCTTTACAATTTATCTTTAAGTAATCGACTAATTAACAAAGGTGATCCTTTCGAAATCGATAGATTTGAAGCAGAGCGAAATCGGTTAATCAGCTATTTTAGAAATAATGGAGTTTATAATTTCCAGCAAAATAATATTCAATTTATTGCTGCAATTGACAGTGGTGGAGTAGATACAAAGATTCCTGTTGTAGTGGAAATCTCTAACCTTCAAAAGAGGGAAAATGATTCATTGAAAAACATTCAATATAAAATTCATAATGTAAAAAAAATAAATCTATATATAGATAATGCAGGTCAATTAGGGCAACTTTCGCCCTTCACAGATAGCTTAACTTATGAAAACCTTAATATACTATATAAAGGGAAATTAAAATACAAGCCAAAAGCTCTTGAAGAAGTTATTTTCATTGAAAAAGACAAACCTTATAGTGATTTTTCCAGAGTGCTAACTTATCGCTATATTTCGAATCTTAGAAATTTCAAGTACCCAAGTATTACTTTTAAACCCGTGGGTAATACTTCAGACTTAGAAGCAAATATTTTTTTAAGTCCTAAAGAAAGGTTTTCAATGGGATTTGATTTGGATTTTTCACATTCAAATATTCAAGATTTTGGGTTTTCTTTAGGAAGTTCTTTTGAAATTAGAAATATTTTTCGAGGTGCTGAGATTTTAGAAGTCGGTTTAAAAAATACACTAGGATCTTCTAGTGATATTACATCTTATGATAATCAATTATTTAATCTTTACGAGTTAGGGGCCGATACCAGTTTGAGATTTCCAAGAATCATGTTCCCTTTTAATTTAGATAGGTTAATACCAAAAACCATGAATCCCTCTACATCAATTAATTTTAATGCAACACTTCAGCAAAATATCGGACTTGATAAACAGTATTTTGGGGCAAGCTACCAACTTAACTGGGAACCAAATAATTTTTCAAAACTGAACTGGAAAATAGTTGATCTTGAGTTTATTAACAATCAAAATATCAATAATTATTTTAATGTTTATCGAAATTCTTATGATAGATTGAATGAGATTGCAAAACTATTCAATTCAAATCCTGATCACTTCAACTCTATGGGAAATTTAATTGTTCCAGAGGGTGCAAATAATTTTATTTCTGATGTTTTGGAAAACAAAACCTCAATAATCACAGAAAATAATGCCTACCAAAATGTTAATTTAGTTAAAGAAAGGCAAAATAGACTGACTACTAATAACTTAATCTTTGGATCCTCTTTCGGAGTCTATTACAACAGTCAGAAAAACTTATTGGATGAAACATTTTTCCAAATTCAATGGAAATTAACTCTCATTGGCTCTTTATTAAATGAAATTCTAAAGTCCTCTAAAACTAAGAAGAATGAAAATGGTCAATATGAAATAGCAGGCGTTACACCCTCTCAGTACGTAAAGACTGAAATTAATTTGATTAAACACTGGCAAGTCTCCCAAAGAACAGTACTCGCTTTCAGAGCATTCAGTGGCATTGCCATACCATTTGGAAATGCAAATAGTATTCCATTTACCAGATCATATTTTTCAGGAGGCTCAAATGATATTAGGGGTTGGAAAGCATATAAACTCGGGCCTGGAAGTAGTAATAATTTGAACGAATTTAATGAAGCAAATTTTAAATTAACATTAAATCTTGAATATCGTTTTCCTTTTTCAAGCAAGATAAATGGCGCCTTTTTTTTAGATGCAGGCAATATTTGGAATATTCTTGATAATATAAATGATCCTGCATATAGATTCGATGGTTTTAAGGACCTGAACGAAATTGCTATCGCATCTGGTTTAGGTCTTAGATATGATTTTGATTTTTTTGTATTTAGATTAGACACTGGATTTAAAACTTATAATCCAGCCTTACCAATGACCTCCAGATGGCAAACAAAATTTAGATTAAATGAGGCAGTTTTTAATATTGGAATAAATTATCCATTTTAAACTGAAAAAGTTTGATATTTTTGTTTAGTAAACCTAATATAAATGAGTGAAAACTTTCCAAGAGGTGTACTTACGGGAGATCAAGTACAACAACTATTTAAATTTGCTAAAAAAAAATCATTTGCACTTCCAGCTGTAAATGTCGTAGGTAGTAATTCGGTTAATAGTGTTATGGAGACTGCAACTGATTTAAATAGCCCAGTCATTATTCAATTTTCTAACGGTGGTTCTCAGTTTATTGCTGGAAAAGGTATGTCTAACGAAAATCAAAGAGCGGCTATTGCAGGAGGAATTTCTGGGGCAAAACATGTTCATGAGTTAGCAATACATTATGGAGCCACAGTCATACTCCACACGGACCACTGTTCCAAGAAGCTATTACCTTGGATTGATGGCCTATTAGATGCTGGAGAAATCTTTTTTAAGCAAAACGGAAAACCTCTTTACAGTTCACATATGATTGATCTGTCTGAAGAACCTCTCGAAGAAAATATTGAGATATGTAAGAATTACCTCTCGAGAATGGATAAGATGGGGATGACTCTTGAAATTGAATTAGGAGTAACAGGGGGAGAAGAGGATGGGGTTGACAATACAGACATTGATGCTTCAAAACTATATACGCAGCCTGAAGAAGTAGCTTATGCTTATGAACAACTGAGTAAAGTTAGTTCTAGATTTACGGTAGCCGCTGCTTTTGGAAACGTTCACGGGGTTTATAAACCTGGAAACGTAAAACTTACCCCTAAAATTCTAAAAAATTCTCAAGAATACATTTCAGAAAAACTTAATCTACCATACAATACAGTTGATTTTGTTTTTCATGGAGGTTCAGGTTCTTCCATTGAAGAAATTCGCGAATCAATTGGATACGGAGTAATTAAAATGAATATAGATACAGATCTTCAATTTGCCTTTACAGAAGGTATAAGAGATTATATGGTTGATAATATTGATTATCTCAAAAAACAAATTGGAAACCCTGAGGGATCAGATGTGCCAAATAAGAAGTTTTACGATCCTAGAAAATGGCTTAGAGAGGGTGAATTAAGCTTCAATAGGCGATTGAAAAAAGCTTTCCAGGATTTGAATAATGTCAACACGCTCGATTAGGCGTTTTTAATATCTTTGAATTAAATAGCTGCTGATAAAATGAGTTGGTTTAAACGAAGTGAGAAAGGTATTCAAACCCGAACTGAGGAAAAGAAAGACATACCCAAAGGACTTTGGTATAAAACGCCCACCGGCAAGATAATTGAAACACAGGAACTAGCCTCTAATTCTTATGTTTCACCGGAGGATGATTACCATGTACATATAGGAAGTAAAGAGTATTTTGAAATCCTTTTTGATGATAATCATTTTAAGGAATTGGATATTAGGCTTAAATCAAAAGATTTTTTAAAATTTAAGGATTCTAAAAAATATTCTGATCGTTTAAAGGAAGCTCAAAAAAAATCTGGACTATATGATGCAATAAGAACCGCAGTAGGAAAGTCTAAGGGAAAGGACCTAGTAGTTGCATGTATGGATTTTAATTTTATTGGTGGGTCAATGGGTTCAGTTGTTGGTGAAAAAATTAGTCGGGCCGTTGATTATGCCATAAAAAATCATCTGCCTCTTGTAATTATTTCAAGATCAGGGGGAGCAAGGATGATGGAATCTGCGAACTCTCTGATGCAGATGGCAAAAACCTCTGCTAAATTAGCTGAATTATCAGAAACAAAATTACCATACATATCCTTATGCACTGATCCAACTACAGGCGGAACGACTGCCTCATTTGCAATGTTGGGGGATATAAATATTGCGGAACCAGGAGCACTAATTGCTTTTGCTGGTCCAAGGGTAGTTAAAGATACCACTGGAAAAGATTTACCAGAAGGGTTCCAAAGAAGCGAATTTTTATTGGAAAAGGGGTTTTTAGATTTTATTTGTCATAGAAAGCAACTCAAAGACAAAATTAACCTATATCTTGATTTGATTCTAAATCAACCCTTGAGGGATTAATTAACAAATTGAGTTGTAGATCAAAGAATTACATATATATTTGCAGCTTCATTTACAATACATAAAAATTATTAAAAAATATTGGCATGTATCTAAACAAAGAAATAAAAAAAAAGATTTTCAAAAAATATGGAAAATCTGAAGTTGACACTGGTTCTACCGAGGGACAAATAGCTTTATTTTCTCACCGAATTGACCACTTATCTAATCATCTTAAGAATAATCAAAAGGATTTCAATACGGAACGATCACTTGTAAAACTGGTTGGTAAGCGCCGTAAACTTTTAGATTATCTTAAAACTAAAGATATTGAGCGTTATCGTTCAATTATCAGTGAACTAAGTTTAAGAAAATAATCTTTAAAAATATTTCAATTTTTAAATAGTTTTTCGTTGGTTGCTTCAGCACACAACAACAAAAATTTTCAACCAACTAAAGAAAAATGATTCCAAAAATATTTACACAAGAAATTCGTTTAAACGACGGAAGAAAAATTACTATTGAAACTGGAAAACTTGCAAAACAAGCCCACGGCTCAGTTGTGGTTAGAATGGGAGACTGCATGTTACTTTGCACTGTAGTCTCCAATTATAAATCTGCTCAGGTGGATTTTTTACCCTTAACAGTAGACTATCGAGAAAAATTTGCTGCCGCAGGTAGATATCCTGGTGGATTTTTTAAAAGGGAAGCACGTCCAAGTGATGGTGAAGTACTAACCATGCGTTTAGTTGACCGTGTATTGCGCCCACTTTTTCCAAAAGATTATCACAATGAAGTTCAAGTCATGATTCAGCTAATGTCTCATGATGAAAACGTTATGCCTGACGCTTTGGCTGGTTTAGCAGCTTCAGCGGCAATTCAACTAAGTGATTTTCCATTTGAATGTGCTATCTCGGAAGCCCGCGTTGCCAGAGTGGAAGGTGAGTTAATTATAAACCCAAGCCGTACTCAATTGGAAACTTCGGATATCGATATTATGGTTGGCGCCTCTGCAGACTCTGTTATGATGGTTGAAGGAGAAATGGATGAGTGCAGCGAGGAAGAAATGGTAGAAGCTATCAAATTTGCTCACGAAGCCATAAAAATTCAGATTGAAGCTCAAATGAAACTTGCAGCGGATGTAGGTATTAAAGAAACTAGAGATTACGATGAGGAAGAGGAGGATTTAGAACTTGAGAAAAAGATACACAAAGCTTCTTATGATAAATGTTATGAAATTGCGAAAAGAGGAACTGGAAAAGCCGAACGAAGTCTTGCTTTTAGTGAGGTTAAAGAAAATATAAAAGCAAGTTTTTCTGAGGAAGAGCTCGAGGAAGTTGCCCCCTTGATCGGAAAGTATTTCAGTAAAACTCAAAAAGAAGCTGTTAGAGAAGTTATATTAAGCGAAGGTATTCGTTTAGATGGAAGAAAAACAGATGAAATAAGACCAATATGGTGTGAAGTTGATTATCTACCTTCTACTCATGGCTCTTCTATTTTTACTCGTGGAGAAACTCAAGCGTTAGCTACGGTTACATTAGGATCATCAAGAGAAGCGAATCAGATTGACATGCCATCTTATGAAGGAGAAGAAAGATTTTACTTACACTATAATTTCCCTCCATTCTGTACTGGAGAAGCAAGACCCATTAGAGGAACCTCAAGACGTGAAGTGGGTCACGGCAATCTTGCTCAAAGGGGTCTTAAGTCAATGTTTCCAGATGATTGTCCATATACTGTTCGTGTTGTAAGCGAAGTGTTAGAATCAAATGGATCCTCTTCAATGGCAACAGTTTGCTCTGGAACTATGGCATTAATGGATGCTGGAATTCAAATCAAAAAGCCTGTCTCTGGAATTGCTATGGGATTGATAAGTGATGGCGATAGATATGCTGTTTTAAGTGATATTCTAGGAGATGAGGATCACCTTGGCGATATGGATTTTAAGGTAACTGGAACGGTGGATGGTATTACTGCCTGCCAAATGGACATAAAAATCAAAGGATTATCCTATGAGATTTTAGTCAAAGCACTTAAACAAGCTCGTGATGGTCGTCTACACATTTTAGATAAAATTTCAGAGACTATTGAAAAGCCAAATGAAAGTGTCAAAGCTCATGCTCCAAAAATGATAAGTTTAACCATACCTAACGAATTTATTGGTGCAGTAATTGGTCCTGGTGGTAAAGTCATTCAAGAAATGCAGAAAGAAACGGATACTACCATAGTGATTGAAGAAGACGGAGAATTAGGTGTTATTGAAATTTTAGGTGTTAATCAGGAGAAAATTGATGCTGCAATTGAAAGAATAAACAACATAACTTTTAAACCAGAAGTTGGTAAAATTTATACTGTTAAAGTCATCAAAATATTAGACTTTGGAGCAGTTGTAGAATTTGTACCTGGCAATGAAATATTACTTCATATTTCTGAGGTTTCTTGGGACCGAATTGATAAGGTTACTGATGAAATAAATCTCGGTGATACTTTTGACGTAAAATATTTTGGAATTGACCCTAAAACAAGAAAACCAAGGGTTTCTCGCAAAGCATTACTTTCAAGGCCTGAGCGGTCTGATAGAAAAGATCATAAAAATAGATCTGATCGAAAGGTATAATAAAAAAATCAACTTATTTGAAACATTATTTATTTTTTAACGTATAATAAATAAAATAATAACAATGAGACAGCTTAAAATAACCAAGCAAGTTACTAACAGGGAAACCGCCTCTCTAGATAAATATCTGCAAGAGATTGGTAAAGTTGATTTAATAACTGCCGAAGAGGAAGTTGAACTGGCTCAGAGAATTAAAGCTGGTGACCAGATTGCCTTGGAAAAGCTAACTAAAGCTAATCTTCGTTTTGTTGTATCAGTAGCAAAGCAATACCAAAATCAAGGTTTAACTCTTCCAGACCTTATTAATGAAGGTAATTTAGGTTTAATAAAAGCTGCTCAAAGATTTGATGAAACACGTGGATTTAAATTTATTTCTTACGCAGTATGGTGGATTCGTCAATCAATTTTACAAGCCCTTGCCGAGCAGTCAAGAATTGTTCGCTTACCACTTAATAAAATTGGATCAATCAATAAAATTAATAAAACATATGCTTTTTTAGAGCAAGCCCACGAAAGAGCTCCCTCTGCTGAGGAAATCGCCAAAGAACTTGACATGACAATTAATGATGTTAAAGAGTCTTTGAAAAACTCTGGCAGGCATGTTTCTATGGATGCACCACTTGTTGAAGGAGAAGACTCAAATCTGTACGACGTATTAAATAGTGGAGAGTCTCCTAACCCAGATAAAACTCTTTTACATGAATCCCTTAGAACTGAGATCGAAAGAGCCTTAGAAACGCTAACTCCTAGGGAGGCTGATGTGGTTAGACTGTATTTCGGTTTAGGTAACCAACATGCAATGACATTAGAAGAAATAGGTGAGACATTTGATTTGACTAGAGAAAGAGTAAGACAAATCAAAGAAAAAGCCATTAGAAGGTTAAAACACACCTCAAGAAGTAAAATTTTAAAAACTTACTTGGGATAATTTTTTTGGTAGGCTTAGTTTTTCTTTTTTTTAAAATAGATTAAATGGCTTTATTAATAGCACCATCAATTTTAGCAGCAGACTTTGGTAATCTTGAAAGGGACTGTAAAATGATCAACGAAAGTCAAGCTGATTGGTTTCATATTGATGTTATGGATGGTGTTTTTGTTCCAAATATTTCCTTTGGAATGCCAGTTTTAAAGTCAATTGCCATTCACGCTAAAAAGCCATTGGATGTGCATCTAATGATAATTGAGCCAGAGCGTTATATTGAGATCTTTGCTGGGTTAGGCAGTAAAATTTTAACTGTCCACTACGAGGCTTCAAAACATCTTCACAGGACATTACAGTCAATCAAATCTAACGGAATGAAAGCTGGTGTAGCATTAAATCCGCATACACCTGTAAAACTTTTGGAAGCAATCATTAATGAAATTGATTTAGTTTGCTTAATGAGTGTAAATCCAGGTTTTGGAGGGCAAAGTTTTATAAAAAACACATACGACAAGGTTAAGGAATTAAAAACAATAATTATTAAAGCAGGAGCTTCAACAATTATCGAAATCGATGGTGGTGTAACAAATAAAAATGCAAAGGCTCTTATTGATTGTGGTGCTGATGTTTTAGTTGCCGGAAGCTATGTATTCTCCTCAAAGGATCCAATAGACACAATTTCTTCTCTTAAAAAAATTTAAAAAAACAATTACCTTCTTTTTTATGAATTTAAAATTCCGCTCTAAACTGAACTCTACGGTTAGAAAGTCTTCCCTCCATTGTGTCATTATCTGAAAGAGGTCTTTCTTCCCCATAACCTTCTGTTTTTAATCTGTCAGGGTTTACCCCTACACTTATTAGATAATCTCTAACAGCATCTGCTCTTCTTTTAGAAAGTTCAAGATTGTCATCTTCTTCACCGTCACTCGATGTATGTCCTTCAATAATTAGGTTTCCATCAGGGTTATCATCTAAAAGAATTTTAATTTCTATAAGTGCTTCTTTTACAGATTTTCCTTGAATTCTATGTGATGACGCTGCGAAATTAATTTGTGTGGATAATTCATTGATAGTAGTCACTATTTCAGAGGAAAGCTCAGGACATCCACTATTTTCTGATGTACCTGGTTGATCAGGACATGAATCAATATTATCTGTAATAGTATCTCCGTCAGTATCAGGCCACGGACAACCTTCATTTTGAGGATCCCCCAATTCATCAGGGCATTTATCCTCACCATCAATAACACCGTCTTGATCTGAGTCAGGGCACCCATTAAGTTCTTTTAGACCCGCCTCATTTGGACAAGAATCATTTTTATCAATTACCCCGTCATTATCATTATCAGGGCATCCATTAAGTTCAATTAAGCCAAAATCTTCTGGGCAACCATCTTTATTGTCGGGAATTGAATCACCATCAGTGTCTGGACAACCTTCAAATTCCTTTAAACCTGGGATTTCAGGGCATTTATCTTTTTTATCTTTTATTCCATCCTTATCTGAGTCACGTCCTCCAAAATTAAAACTTAAAGCGGCTACGTTTTGAAGGTGATTGAAACTCCCATTTTCACTTGAAGACCTATAAGTAGATAAAAGTTTTAAGGAAAATTTTTGAGTAAAAAAGATATCAAAACCAATTCCAGCAAAAATTGTCCTCCCAGCACTTCTGGAAGGAAAATACCCATCTGCATCTGGATCATTTTCAAAATTAGATAACCCATAGCCACCAATTATAAAGGGAATAAACTTTTTGTTGGATAGGTTATATTTTAAAAAACCGTCAATTGATACATAATCTTTTGTTAGATTATTAATTTTAGCTTTTCCAATGTTGTATTGCGTACCAATTGAAAATCCACCCTTAATATGTCTTGAGACACCAATGTATGGAAATCCAAATCCCATCTCAGATTCAATATTACTTTCATTCATTAAACCAACAGTAT
The DNA here is from genome assembly GCA_902590705.1 of uncultured Bacteroidota bacterium. Taxonomy (GTDB): domain Bacteria; phylum Bacteroidota; class Bacteroidia; order Flavobacteriales; family Flavobacteriaceae; genus UBA8316. The sequence continues at coordinate 46,595 of CACIXU010000003.1, forward strand.
TAACTCCAAATCCTAAAGACCAGGGATTGTTTGGAGTTTGGGTGTATGAAAAAGTAATAGTGAAAATTAATAAAGTGTAGGAAATTAATGATTTGAATTTCATTTTAAGTGATTTTTAGTTTAGATATTATTTAAAAACAATTATAAATTTAACATTTAAATTTAACATTTAAATTTTTAAAAAATTTTAAAGTAAGTCCTATTTAAACAACTTATTCGTTGAAATTCATTGCAGTATCAATGAGTGCTAAATGTGAATATGCTTGAGGGAAATTTCCTAGAAGACGTTTCGATTTAAAGTCAATGTCTTCACTAAAGAGTCCTAAATGATTACTGTAAGATAATAACTGGTCAAACAATAATTTTGATTTTTCTTTCTCACCAATTTTGTAAAGGCTATTGATAAACCAGAATGTACAAACGGTGAATGATGAGCTTGGAGCACCAAAATCATCAACATTTTTATATCTAAATAACAGCCCTTCGTGTGAGAGTTCTTTTTCTATAGCTTTTACAGTTTTAACATACCTAATGTCCTTTGCATCAATAAATCCGTAGGGTTCCATCAATAATACAGATGCATCCAAATGAGATGTACCATAGGATTGGGTAAATGCTTGTTTATCATCACTCCATGCATTATCAATAATATCATTATAAATTTCAGTCCTTAAAGATTCCCATTTCTTAGCTGATTTACCACCTTGAATTAACTCAGAGATTTTAATTGCACGGTCGACGGCAACCCAGCATAAAAGCTTTGAAAAAGTGAAATGCTGGTCCTCCTGCCTAAATTCCCAAATTCCTTTATCTGGCATTTTCCAATTATTATCAACTACCCAAACTATATTCTTAACAATAGACCAAAGTTCCTCATGTTTGTCATTCTTATCTATGTACTTTTCTATTTGATAGTGAATAGCGTCAACCAAAATGCCATATATATCATTTTGCTTCTGTATAAATGCAGCATTACCAACTCTAACAGGACTTGAATTTTTATATCCAGAAAGATGATTCAAAGTTTCTTCGGTTAACATTTTTTCTCCATTAATACCATACATAATTTGGAGTTTTTCATTTTTATCTGGAATAATATTTAAAATAAAATCAATAAACTTTTTTACAATTTTAACGTGTCCTAATTTTGTAATTACTTTTATAACCATTGAAGCATCACGAATCCAGCAAAATCTGTAATCCCAGTTTCTAACTTCTCCAATTGTCTCTGGCAGTGAAGTGGTTGCTGCAGCAAGCACGGCTCCAGTTTTTTCAAATGTTAATAATTTTAATGTCATAGCGCTCCTTAATATTTGAGAATTATAATTCTCATAACTGGGAGTTTTAAAACACCAGTTGAGCCAGTAAACCTTTGTCCTCTCAAGTTCGAAATTAACATGTCCTAAACTTGGGGGGTTGATTTTTTCATTATAGGAAATTGAAAGGAAATAATCTCTATCAAGAGAAATTTCTGATGATTCTAAAATACTTTTTTTATTCAGATCAGTATATAAATATAGCGTATCATATCTTTCCTCATTTACGACACTTACAATAAAATCGTTTTTTTCGTAATTATTAGTTTTCCCAATGGAATACTCAAGTTTCGGATCGTATAAAATTTTTAATTTTGGATTCCCTTTGATAAGTTTTAAAATTCTACAAATCTCTGGGGGAGCATAATAAACCCCATTTTCCTTTTGAAATCTAGGCATGTAATCCAGCAATTCAAATGAATCTAAACCATTATCAAATTTAGTTTTTAAAATACAAGTTTTATCTAAGTATTTCTGGGTAATTTTATAACTCTTATCACATGAGATCTTAAATGATCCACCTATTTTTTCATCTAGAATTTTACCAAAAACTGAAGGAGAATCAAATTGTGGTAAACAACACCAATCTATTGAAGAATCCTCATTTATAAGGGCAGATGACTTACAATTTCCTATAATTCCATAATTTAGGTTATCCAATTTAGGTTGTAGCTTGTTTAAATCCATAAATTGTAATTACTAATTTTTTTAAACGGTTTATGGCTAAAAATGTTATAGTTTCTAATCGACTACCTCTTCAAATAACGAAGTTAGATAATTCTTTTGAATTTACGCCAACTAGTGGGGGATTAGCGACAGGTATGAACTCAGTTCACAAGGATCAAGAATCCCTATGGATAGGCTGGCCAGGAATCAATGATGAGCAGATTGATAATAAGTCGTGGGGTCCGTTAAAGAAATCACTAAAAAAAGAGGGCTTTTTTCCTGTATCACTAAATAATACAGAAATTGAAAATTTTTATTTTGGGCTATCAAATAAATCACTTTGGCCACTTTTTCACTACTTTATTGAGTTTTCAGTTTTCAGCGAAGATCAGTGGATCTCGTATTATGAAGTGAATAAGAAATTTGCTGATAGTGTTCTTAAAAATATTGAAAAAGGAGACACGGTATGGATTCATGATTACCAACTCCTTCTTTGCCCAAAAATGATCAAAGATGCAAGACCTGATATTACAATAGGTTTTTTTCTGCATATTCCCTTCCCTTCCTTTGAAATTTTTAGAATTTTTCCATGGAGAGAACCACTTTTAAAGGGCATGCTTGGTGCAGATCTTATAGGGTTCCACACCTATGATTATGAGCGTCATTTTTTAAGCTCCGTCAAAAGAATTTTAAAAAAAGATGTTTCATTTAATCGTGTAAGTTTAGGGAATCGTGAAGTCGTGGTCAATACCTTTCCAATGGGGATTGATTATAATAAGTTTAAAAATGCTGCTTTGACTCATAAAGACATGAAACAAGCGGAAAAATCTGATTTAAAAAAACAACTTGAACTACATAAAAAGGGTGCTGAAAAAGGTAAACTAATTCTTTCCATCGACCGCCTAGATTATACTAAAGGAGTAATCAATAGGATTAAAGCTTTTGAACTTTTCTTAACTAAGTATCCCGAATACCTTGAAAAAGTAAGATTGGTAATGCTAACCGTTCCTTCTCGTTCCAGCGTATCAGAATATCAACGGCTAAAAAAGGAAACCGACGAGATTGTTGGAAGGGTAAATGGAAAATTCGCTACAGTCAATTGGACGCCCATATGGTATTATTATCGAGCTATGGCTTTTGATGATCTTATTGATCTTTATATGACCTCAGATATTGGAATGATTACTCCCGTTCGGGATGGAATGAATTTGGTAGCCAAAGAATTTGTTGCAACTAGAGTTAGTGGTGATGGTGTTCTGATTTTAAGTGAAATGGCAGGAGCTTCAAAAGAGTTGTACGAGGCATTGATGGTAAATCCATTTGACTTGAACCAAATGGCCGAGTCTATTTTGACCGCTATAAATATGCCTATTGAAGAACAGAAAAAAAGGAATTTCAGCATGCAAAAGCGTCTAAGTCGTTATTCAGTAGAACTTTGGGCCAATGAGTTTATGAAGTCATTGAAATCAAAACCTGCTTTAGATGACGAATATTCTGCTAAAGTACTTAATAAAGAAATTAAACAGACTCTGATTAAAAAATTTAAATCTTCGAAAAGAAGAATGATATTATTAGACTATGATGGAACTTTAGTGGACTTTCATGATGACCCAGAATTAGCTCAACCTGAAGAAAGTATAATATCACTTATAAAAGAACTCTCTGAAATACCCAACACAGATTTGGCGATCGTGAGTGGAAGGGATCAATATTTTTTAGATCAATGGTTTGGACACCTCTCTATAGCTATGGTAGCAGAACATGGTTATTTTATGAAATTTAAAAAAGGGGGGTGGACAAGTAAAGGAGTCAACCAAAAAAAATGGCAAGATGATATAATGCCCTTATTGGAGACTTTTACCGACCGAACTCCAGGTACTTTTATCGAAGAGAAAAGAAATAGTTTGGTGTGGCATTACAGAAAAACCGATCCTGAGCTGGCAGCGGAAAGAGTTGTTGAGTTAAAAACAGTATTGAGTAGTCTTATTTCCGATGACCTTAATATTCTTGATGGAGACAAGGCAATTGAAGTTGCCTTTGGAAGATTTAATAAGGGTACTGCTGTTTCAGAAATAATAAGCGATAAAGATCTAGATTTCATTATTTGCTTTGGCGATGACGTTACCGATGAGTTCATGTTTAATGACCTTCCCCAACATGCAATCACAATTAAAGTTGGAAGAAAGAAAACTCAAGCTAAGTATTTTATCGAAAACCCAATTGTGGTCAAAGACTTTTTAGCTAGCCTACTAACTTAATCAAATTACATAGTATTTTTTTTATTGACTCATAATTGATATTTTAATCCTTTAAAAAATCAAATGATTAGTAGAAGTACTTTCATTAAAATAACAACTTTGGGCCCAATTGGAGCAATAGTATCATCTTATCAATTTTTAAATGATATAAACAATTTGCCAAAAGTCTTAATTCTAGGAGATTCCATTTCCATCGGGTATTATCCGTTTGTCAAAAAGGCCCTTTTGAAAAAAGTGGACATTCACCGACCCTTATTACCTAATGGCGGATTTGAAAACTGTGCTGGAACTTCAAAAGGTCTTAAAAATATATCTAAGTGGTTGGGTGATAATACATGGGATTTGATTCATTTCAACTTTGGGCTTCACGATATTAAACATGTAAATCCAATAAACGGAAAAAACAGTAATAGTTTTGATGACCCACATCAAGCTTCCCCAAAACAATATAAAAATAACCTCGAAAAAATCGTTAAAACATTAAAAAAAACAAAGGCAAAATTGATTTTTGCAACTACAACACCATATCCAAATAGTAAGCTAAAACCAGCTAGAAAACCAGGTATGCATGAAATTTACAATAAAGTTGCCTTAAGTGTAATGAAAAAATACAATGTCAAAATAAATGACCTTCACAGTTTTGTACTTCCTAGAATGAATGAATTACAACGTCCTTATAATGTTCACTTTTCAAAATATGGCAGTGAAGAATTGGCTAAGGTAGTTGTCAAATCAATACTTCAAAATTTATAGTTGTTATTCATGTCAATAATTAAATTATTCGTAGTCCTAATTTTGCTAATATTTTCAATTTCGGCTAATGGGCAAAAAACAGACAAAAAACCAGTAATGAATTCGGTTGATTTCCCTAATTTTTTTGGACCAATTCAATTAACAGACAAACCATATGAACATTTTTTTGCAAGCTATTATGGAATAAACTCGTTTAGTGCTAATGAGCAATACGCCACTGTTTTAAGAACAACTATAAAGGATCATTTACCAAATGAAAATGAGCCTGCTACCCTAGGTATAGTTGATATTAGAAAAAAATTATTCATTCCAATTACAAAAACTCACGCATGGAATTTTCAGCAAGGATGTATGGCACATTGGTTATCAACTAATCCAGATTCTTTAATAATTTATAATGATTTAAGAAAAGGTAAATTTGTCTCGGTTATTCTAAATGTACATACTAAAAAAGAAAAAAAAGTAATTCCTTATCCAATTAGCGCGGTATCTCCGAATGGAAAAGAAGCAATAAGTATTAATTTTTCACGCTTAAGAGCCACAAGGGATTCCTACGGATATGGAGGCAATGGCCAAGAATCTAAAATAAATAAAGTTTACCCAAAAGATGATGGTTTATTTTTGATTAACCTAGAAAATGGAATAGCTAAATTGATCGTTTCTCTTTTTGATATAAAAAAATATGTACCAGAAATTAAAGAAAACAGTATTGCATACTTTAACCACACTTTATTTAGCAGAAAAGGTTCAAAAATATTTTGGCTATCTAGAGCAAAACCTATTGGTTTAAATACAACTGCTTTTACAGTTGATCGAATTGGGACTAATTTAAAAGCATGTTTTCCTAATGGATGGGGTGGTTCTCATTTTGATTGGCTAAACGATAAGGAGCTAATGGTCAGTGCAAAGTATAATAAAAAAATGTACGGTCACATTGTATTTGATGTTGATAAAAAAAACTACAAACGCTTAGGAAAAGGACTGCTAGACTATGATGGACATGGAACTTTTTCACCTGACGAAAAATGGATGGTAACAGATACTTATCCCAAAAATGAGATGAAGGAGCAAAAAATATATCTTATGGATATGAAGACAGAGGCAGTAATCTCATTGGGGCGCTTTCAAAACGATCCAGCCTATAAAAAAGACTGGCGCTGTGATCTTCATTGTCGTTGGAGCCCCTCTGGAAAAATTATTGGTTTTAATTCCACACACAACGGAACTAGACAGGTTTATATTTTTAAATTAAATCAATAAAATGTTTAAGCAAATTACTTTAATAACACTTATAATTTCCTCATGGATTTTTGCTCAGGACAATAGTTTTATTATCAAAGTAGATCAAGTAATCGGAAAAAATACAGAGTTTTGGAAAGCCGCTGGGTCAGATCATTTATTCTATCATAGTTTAAAGCCTGCTGGCCAGTTTTTACTCAAGAGAATGGGAGAAAAAGGATCTCACCGTTATCTAAGATCACATCACACCTTTAATAAAGATTTAAAACATGGGGTGATTAGGGGACAAAATGTCTATAGTGAAGACCAAGACGGGAACCCCATTTATGATTTTTCAAATATTAATAAAGTTTTTCAATCCTATGTAGAAAACGGAATAAAACCTATTGTAGAATATGATTACTTACCAGAATTATTAATCAATAATGTAGTGGAATCTTCAAGGGGAAATGACGAAGGCATGACAATAATAAATACTGGACCAAATGACTGGGATAAATGGTCAGATCTAATGAAAGCTGTAACTCAAAATTTTATTGATCAATTTGGAGCCGAAGAAGTCCGGAGTTGGTTTTTTGAGGTTTGGAATGAACCAGATGGGTGGCCTAATGACCAATTAGATATTTTTTACAAAATGTATGATGTATTTGTAGATGCAGTTAAATCTGTCGACTCGGAGCTTCGCGTTGGTGGACCTGCATGTTACCATGAATATTTTTTAAAGTCATTTTTAAATCATGTAACTAATGGAATTAATTATGTAACGGGTAAAAAAGGAACTCAAATTGATTTTATTTCTTATCACATATATGGTCTTTCAGGGAAATGGTTAAATAAATCCCCTCATATTCAACCGCAGGTACAGCGGTTTACACTTTCTGTCTTATGGTTACAAAGATTATTAAAATTATTTCCTTCTCTCAAAGGGACAGCATTTCATATAAACGAATGGGGACTTTCTTCGAATTATTTTCGAACAGTTAAGGATTATCCCGATCTAATCTACAGGAACTCAATTAGTTCACCACTATTTCTTTTCAAGTTAGTTAACTCGCTATATGAAATTGAAGATAATTACAAATTCCCAACTTCATTACTACTTTATTGGGGGTTCTCTTGGGAAGCAGATGAGGATGAATTTTTTGTAGGGAAAAGAGAGCTGCTTACTGCAGGAAATGTTCCAAAACCTATTCAAACTGGTTTCGAAATGATGGCTCTTTTAAAAGAAAATCGTATTAAGGTCATAAAAGCAAAAAAAGATAGCAGATTTGGGCTAATCGCTACGAAATCTGAAAAAGAAATTGTACTACTAACTTATAATTATGAGGAATCAGAATCAGAGAAAATAACAGGAAATAATGAAATTAAGATAGAACTAAATGGATTAAAAAAAAGCACCTCTTATCAAATTAAAACAATAATATTGGATAAGGAAAACAATAATACTTTCCAAAAATGGATAGAGTTGGGAAGTCCGAAAAATTCTAAATCAACTAATTTATCTCAAATAAAAAAAGCTGGAAATCTATCCTACAATAAAATTATTAATTTTAAGACTGATGATGAAGGAAAAATAAGTTTTGATCTACCTCTAAAGAAAAGATCTGCTAAGCTAATGATTTTTAAAATGAACCAAATTCCGTGAAATACTGTCTAATATTTATTTTTTTGTTTACTCAAGCCCAAGAGCAATCTAATTTGATGATTGACAGCTTTCAAACTTTCAAAAGTTATACGTCAACAAAATATGATCAAGTCTTAAGACCTCAATTTCACTTTAGTTCGAAAAAAAATTGGATAAACGACCCCAACGGCCTTGTTTATTATAAAGGAGAATATCATTTGTTTTTTCAACACAATCCAAAAAGTATTAATTGGGGAAATATGACCTGGGGTCATGCAATAAGTAGGGACATGATTAATTGGACACAATTACCTCATGCAATTTTGCCCTATGGAAATGGTACTATTTTTTCAGGGACTGCTGTTGTAGATAATATAAACAGCTTGGGGGAAAATACCGAAAAAGAAAAGGCTATTGTAGCCTATTTTACGCACGCTCAAAAAAATAAAGATCCTTTTTATCAATCAGGAGCCTATAGTATTGATCGTGGTCGGAGTTTTAATTTAATTGATCAAGGTAAACCGCTAGTTCCAAACCAGGGATTTTCAGACAGAAAAGGTAGAAGAACGGAGAGAGATCCAAAAGTTTTTTGGCACGAACCTTCTAAAAAGTGGGTTATGGTTTTATGGTTAAGGAAAGCAGATAGAAAAAACAAAAAAGATTTAGGTAAAGTTCGTTTCTTCTACTCAAATGATCTTAAAAATTGGGAATTTTTAAGTGATTTTGACAGAAGTTGGGTTTATGAATGCATGGATTTGGTTGAACTCTCTGTGGATGGAAACTCTCAAAATAGGAAATGGCTTATATACGATGCTAGCTTTGATTATGAAGTAGGAGTTTTTGATGGTAAATCAATGATTACTAATAATTTAAACTACCTAGGTGACCTAGGAAAAAATTACTATGCAGCTCAAACTTTTAATAATAGCCCTGATGGAAGAACTGTAATTATTGGATGGATGCGAACAGGTAAAAAAAGTGTGTTTGTCGATAATAATATGCCATTTAATCAACAAATGTCATTCCCATGTACAATGGAATTAAAAACAACATCTGATGGAATTCGGTTATTTAGATGGCCGATTAAGGAAATTGAAAGTTTATACTATAGCACTAATTTATACAGGAAAAATAAGCTCTCAACAATTAATAAAAAATTAGCTAAGAATAGATATGAGCTCATTGACCTTTATGGATCTTTTAATCCAAAAAAAGTAAATAATTTTGAAATTAATATTAGGGGCCAAATTTTATCATATCAAAAAGGAAAATTTTATTTTGAAAATACTGAGTTACCCTCTCTTAATAGAAGTTTGAAGAGCTTTAGAGTTTTACTTGATCGTACTTCTATTGAAATTTTTATTGACGAGGGCTATAGTGTTTCAACAAATTATGCTGTCTCAGAAGACTCCAACAAAACCATCAAATTAATCGGTAATGAAAAGGTAATATTTGACTTATTCAAAGTAAGCTCCTTAAACTCTATTTGGCAGTAACTTCAACATATAGAGGGAAATAATTTACCTTTTGAAACATATAAAAAGGTGTAAAATCATTGAAACCCTTTGGAAGATAAACAGATTTCATTTCTATCAGATCAAGATTATCTTTAGAATTAAATTTTTGCTGTATGCTTTGGCCTATTTCTAAATACATATTACCATTAGCTGGCAGTGGTTTTAAAAACTTAAATTTTAAATCATATAAGCCTTCTTTATTAATATCTACTTTCCAGAAGGAATAAGCCTGTTCCTGGTTCCATACAGCTCTTTGACCTCCAGCATCATTTCTATTAAGATAAACTGGATTTTCAAAATCACTTCCTAACATAATTCTTGGTGGATTTTTTAGGTTTTCTGAATTAACTAGTTCCAAAAAGGTTTGGTGCATTTCCTTTTTGAGAGAAAGAGCAATGGATTTTTTTTGAGTTATAAGATTATTTTTTTCAAATGGGTCATGATAGGTGTCATATAACTCAAAATTTTCAATTGGAGAATTGTAATCAGTCTTCCCAATCAACTTAAATTGACCTCGCTGCAAAGCAATATTGTTATATAATTCAGGATATTTTCTAGTCCAATATGAAAAAAAACTTCTCTCTGGCAGTTTCTCACTATTGATGGAAGGTATAAAACTTCTTCCATCTATTTTTCTATCTCTAGGCATTTCAACATTACATAACTTAGAAAGAGTAGGTAATAGGTCAATATGAGCAGTAATTTGATTGACTTCTTGGTTACCACTAAACATGGCGGGAAATCTCAAAAAAAATGGCACCCTTATTCCACCATTGTAAACACTACTCTTTCTACCTTTCATTCCAGCTACATACCTTGCATGCTGGGGTCCATTGTCAGTCATAAAAATTACTATAGTGTTGTCCTTTATGCCCAATTCATCAACCTTATTAAAGAGCTTTTTTAGATTATCATCAATGTTAGTAACCATTGCATATACCTTACGTGTGTTATCTTTTGTTTTTTCGCTAATTTTTTCATTAGGAATTAATTCAGGGTCAATACCATCAGTTGGATCTAAGGTCTTATAAGCCTGATAGTATTCATCAGGAACCTGAAGCGGGTTGTGAGGTGCATTGAAAGAAAGGTAACAGAAAAAGGGATTGTTTTTATTTTTCTCAATAAATTCAATTGCATTTTCTGTAAAGATATCTGAACAATAACCCTTGTAGGGTTTTTGCTCATTATTATGCCATAAAATTGGATCGAAATAACTTTTATCTTTTTTGAAATAATTTGTAAAATCACCAACCTGTCCCATACCACCTGCTAGATGAATTAATGACTCGTCAAATCCCTGGTCCGAGGGTCTGGAAGGATAATTGTCTCCCAAATGCCATTTACCAAAGATTCCAGTAGTGAAATTTGCTTGTTTTAGCATTTCGGCTAAAGTAACCTCAGAAGATGCCATTATTGCTCCGCCATTGTATGTGTCTCTAACCCCAGTTCTTAATGAATACCTACCGGTCATCAAACTAGATCTTGTGGGAGCACAAACAGGAGAAACATAAAAATTATTAAATCTAACACTCTCAGCAGCAAAATTATCCAAAGCTGGTGTTATTATGTTTGGGTTTCCGTTAAAACTTAAATCACCATAACCTTGATCATCAGTGATAATAAGAATTACATTAGGTGGAGTCTTACCTTTTTTGCATCCAATTAAAAAAACAAGAAACAGTAATGCAAGTAAGTGGATTTTTTTCATTTATAGTTTAATTGTTTTACTACTACCTAAAAAATTCCCTGAAGGTAGGTCAATAATCAACTGACTAAACTGATAATCCTCAAGCCAGTTTGAACGAAAACCATTCGATAAAGCCTCAATTTTTTGGTTTACGGTAAAATTCATCTGCAAAAGTTCACGGTTAGGATCAGAAACAGAGATTTCACTTATTTTATTTCCTTTAAGCTTTAACATGAATATGCCAGGTGTACTAGATTTTAAAATCAATTCATCAGTTATTTTCAGCTCACCTCCTTTGTAAAAAACAATCTGAACAATATCTAAATGATTGTTTTTCACTGCCTGAAGATATGGAGTATTGGAAAGTATTTCAATATTTTTAAGTGTTGCAGTTATATTTATTTTTTCTGGACTTACGTTTGGTTTAACTATATACTGGTAGGATGCATTACTTGGAGACACTCCATGATTTATCCAAGAGTTAAAAACCCCCAATTCAACTTTATCTTTTGAGGAATCACCTTGATTGTTTATTCTCCACCAAGAGCCAGAAGCAAAATCATTTTTCACTGAAATAGTTTGAGGTTTAGGAAATAAGTAAGCCACATTATCGTGATAAATCCAATCTAAGTTTTTATACTCCTGCTCTCCTCTTTCTATAATTTTATTTTTTCCATTTGATGAAATTAGCACTTCGCCGTTTAATAAGGTCTGGTTTATAGTAGTATTAACCTCATTATTCATCTTGGTAGAAATTCCAGCGCCTAGACAAACATATTCGTTATCGAAGAAAAACCATGATTTTCTTGCAACCAATGGGTCGTGGGAACTCTGAAAATCATATCCTACAGCACCATAAGATCCATCCGTAACTGCTCCAACATAATCCTTTAGACCAATTTTTTTTAGATCATTTTTTTTTGTGGCTAGGTGTAAGGAATCTTTTTGAACAATTGTAGCACCAGGTATTCTCATATAATCATACACAGGTGAAATATCGTAATACTCATTCCCCCTAGTATAAACGTAGTTTGTCCCATCACCTCTGTGATGATTTAAAAAGCCCTCACTATTATATGGCGATTCCATATTCATGTTTCTGGTTGAATACATTCTTACAGAAGTATAAAAATCTGGCCTTTGAAAAGCAAAATGCTCTGTACTCCAATAAAATGTTGCATGTGAAATAGAAGTTTTATCCCTTTTCTCGGTTCGAAGATTAAATATTTCACTTAATTCTTTTTTTCTGTAATCAGATATCTCAATCAATTTTTTTGAATCACTTCCATTAAAGGGATTTAGTGATCCTTTCCTTGAAATACTTCTATTTTTGGCTCCAAAATCAGGATATTTTCCAAAAACAGAGGTTTTTGCTATTCCATCCAGAAAATAATCTATCAACATTTTAATTTTATCATTAGAAAAGGAAAATTTGGTTCCGCGATTAAGATGAGCCCACTCAATAAATGCTTTTGCATAACCATACCCATATGATAGGGTATTATTTACTCCATCTGTTCTGTGATGAAAACTATTTCCATATTGGAGTCCCCTACCATTTGCATTTTTAAAACTTCCCAAACCACCTGCATTTGAATTTGTAAATGTATACCCAAAATCCTTTCCAATCCAGTTGACAAATTTTATCTCTGATTCTATAATTTTCATTATATAATTGAACTGATCAATATCGTTTAAAAAAAGTTGATTTTTGGCGGCAATAGAACAAACTTTTATTCTATCTCCACCAGGTCTTGAACCGCCACTAGAGATATTAGCTCTGCTAATTATTTTTTGGGATTTTGATATTAGATAATTTGGTAATTCATCCCCTATTATCAGCATTAGGTGAACAAGATCATTAGGTGTGCCAATTTGATTATTCCACCAATTCTCTCCAATAAAATCATTATCACACCAGAATTTTAATGCACTAATAATAGTTCTTTTTAACTCTTTATCCTTAAAATATTTTGAATTCACATTTTTATAACTACTAGCAAGAATTACCAAATTACGAGTATGAAATCTGTTGTCAAAATTTTCGCGTGATACATCATCATACTCAATAGAAGGCCACTTTTCTCCATCAAATTCATTTAATACTTTATCTAATTCTTCGTCGGTAGTGAAAGTATAAGGGAAAGAAAGATTAGAGTCATTTGAAATTAAAACTTGGTAGATTCTGTCTTTAATAAGCTTAATATCGCTTTCTTGAGATAAACATATGGTTAAGTTTAAACTAAAAAAAATCATAAAGAGTTGTTTAAAAAGGCTTCTTAGCATGATATGTTAATTTTAATTATTGTTGGTATAAACAATATAATAATAAATATTTAACCATCAAGAAGAAATCAATTCAGCAGCATATTGACCAGGGGAGATTTGAAATAGACCTTTATGACATTTTTTTTCAATATTATACAAAATTAAATTAAGACACGTTGGGTTATAAAATAAAACCCACAATTCTTTGTGGGTTTTACGTCTGTGAGGGAGAGAGGATTCGAACCCCCAACCAACAGAGCCGAAATCTGTTATTCTATCCAGTTGAACTACTCCCCCGTTTGAAATCAAAATTAGAAAAAAGAGTGATTATTAATTCTAATAATCATAAAATAATATCGAAAATTATTAAAATTAATGTTCCTTTGAAGGATAAAATTATAAGAGAACAAATCAAAAAATGAAGAATTATAATTTGAAATACAGAAGCTTACTGTGTTTGATTGTTTTTTCCCTAAGTTGTTGTAAAAAAGAAGGAGCAGCTCAAGTTATGGAAAATGAAATTGAGGATACAACGGTAGATGTCAAACCTGCAAATCCCCCCGTTATCCAAACTCCTTCACCAGTGATTCATCTTGCAGACAATTTAGATGAACAAGATCAACTAGGATATTGTATTGATACACGTGGTAGAGGTTTCAACGAAGAATTGCATGCACATTCTTGTAAGGCAAGGGGTGGTGATGTTCAGTTTTCTTATAACAAAGAAACCCTTCAGATTTGTTCGGTTGAGTTTATCGGTTACTGTATAGAAATGCCTGGAGGAGCTTCAAAAGGCATGAGTTTAAGACTTGGAGAAAGCAATACGAGTTCATCCGATCAGAAATTTATCTATAACGAAGATAGTGGAGAATTTGTGCCAGAAGAAAGTCTTACACTTTGCCTTGCTGTAGGTGAAACTAGTCGTGCTGCTGGTATCTATATGGCCCGTTCTCTAACCTTGGAACTTTCTTCTGAAACGGATGTTAAATTAAAGCAATGGGTAATTCTTGAATGATTACGCAAAGGATTTATTTTAAATAGAAAGTTTGCTCTTTACAACATCAGAAATAGTTTTTCCATCCGCTTTACCAGCCATTTCCTTAGTTGCCATTCCCATTACTTTTCCAATATCTTTCATACCTTCTGCACTTATTTTTAATATAATGCTAGACACTATTTCTTCTATTTCATGAAGTGATAATTGTTCTGGTAAAAATTTAGCTATTACCTTAGCTTGTTCCTCCTCGGGTGCAGCAAGGTCATCTCGGTTTTGATCCTTATAAATCGCAGCACTATCTTTTCGCTGTTTTATGAGTCTTTGAAGCAATTTAATCTCGTCATCTTCAGTTAATGCATCTCCAGCACCTGATGAGGTTTGAGCTAATAGGACTGCTGATTTAATAGCCCTTAATGCCTCTAGTTTAATCGTATCCTTAGCTTTCATCGCAGCTTTTAATTCATCATTAAGGTTTTTTAATAAAGACATATTATGCTTAAATTAATCTACATTATCGTGTAAAAATGAATTATTCGTCCTTAACTGAATATCATCATTTTTATCTTTATCCAATGAAATTCTAGATTCATCTGAATCTGATGAGGAATGTTGCTCTAAATCCAAGCCCATACGCTTGTATGCAGGCTGTTTTTCAAATTCATCAATCTTACTCAAACTATGCTTAAAGGAATGATTGAATTTTTTTAGATGCTCTTTTCTGTTCTCATTTTCAGAGGTCACACTCTCTTGAATACTCTTATCAAATGGAGATTCAGATTTTAGATTTTCATTCTCGATGGATAAATCCAATAATTCGGATTTTTCAGATTTTTCATCAATTTCAAACTTAAAATCCATTGCCTCATTAATGGCTTTATCCTCAACTGGATTTTCTATATTATCTAATTTGTTAATAACCTTTCCGACATCAATTTCATTCAGATTTTTGGTTAATGCAAAATCGAAAGTGAATTGCTTTTCAGAATCTTCATCAGCAGAAATAACAACCTCATCCACTATTTCCATATCAAGTATATCATTACTAAGATTATTTATAATAAAATCATGATGCGTAACTTCCGAAACTTCCTCAATTTCTAATAGTTGGTCTTCAGTGGAATTGAATTCCAAAATTTCATAAACTACTTCCAAGTTATTGATTTCATCTGATGAAAGAGATTCACTCTCTTTTTCAATATCAATTTCATCAATATTAATTCGTTCTGAAATCACAGGAATATCAAAAACTTCTTGAGGTATAGGCTTCATTGAAATACCATCAGAATCAAAGTCATTTTTCTTCCCTTCATGAAATATTACAGAATTATCTTCCTCTAGATCAACTTTAGTTTTAATCGATTTATCATGATCCATATCAATAGGGGAATCAAATCCTTTGATTTCACTTGTTTCTCCCATCAAGAACTGTTCAATTGGTTGGTCATCTTCAAGGGTATGAATTATTTTCTTTGCTTCAGTATTTACAATCTGATTTTGCTGATCCGAACCAAACCCAGTAGCTATAATAGTAACTGCAATAGAGCTTCCTATATTTTCATCTTCTCCAACTCCCATAATTATATTAGCGTTATTTCCTGCTTCCTCTTGGATATAATCATTAATACTACCTATTTCATCAATTGTAATCTCTTCTGAACCCGAAACAATTAATAAAAGTACATTTTTACATCCACTGATTTTATTGTCATTAAGTAATGGGGAATCTAGTGAATTTATGATTGCCTCTTGGGCGCGGTTTTCTCCACTTGCAGATCCAGAACCCATTATGGCAGTTCCACTATCTTTAAGCACCGTTCTAGCATCTTTTAGATCAATATTTTGTCGGTAATGATGTGTTATGACCTCTGCAATTCCTCTTGCCGCTGTCGATAATACCTCATCAGCTTTTGAAAAACCAGCTTTGAAACCTAAATTACCATATACCTCTCTTAGTTTATTATTATTTATTACTATTAGTGCATCGACATTTTTCTTGATATTTTGTAACCCAATTTCTGCTTGGTCAATTCTTAATTTTCCTTCAAATTGAAATGGCATGGTCACTATTCCTACGGTTAGAATATCCATCTCTTTTGCCATTTTTGCAATAATTGGTGCAGCTCCAGTTCCAGTTCCCCCACCCATCCCTGCAGTTATAAAGACCATTTTAGTCTGGGTCGACAGAAGGTTTTTAATTTCCTCAAAGCTTTCTTTAGCAGCCATTGCCCCTACCTCTGGGTTAGCACCTGCCCCAAGACCCTCAGTTAAAGTTGCACCCAACTGGATTTTAATTGGAACAGGGCTATCATTCAATGCTTGTGCATCAGTATTTGAAATTACAAAGTCTACCCCATTAATTCCCTTTTTGAACATGTGATTAATTGCATTACTTCCGCCTCCACCAACACCGATAACCTTGATGACATTGCTTTTATTTTTTGGTAAATCAAAACTAAAATCATTATTCATTTCTGAATCCATTGAGAAAAATTTTTATGCGTTATCTAAGAATTCTTTAAACTTTTCGACCCATCTATCTAAAATGGTTTTTCTTCTATCAACCATTGGATTAATATCCTCTGACGTATTATTTTGTCCACTATCAGTTTCTCCTTTAATATCTTCCAACTGATCTTCATCTTGACTGAAAATTTCTTTATGATGATCAAGTGCGTTCATTAGTAATCCAACTGCAGTGGCAAAAATCGGGCTAGTCTCAGCGTTTCCGGTGTCCCCCGCCAAGTGTTCACTAGGGTATCCAATCCGAGTATCCATACCTGTAATATACTCAACTAGTTGCTTCAAATGCTTTAATTGACTTCCACCACCAGTAATAACCACACCACCAATAAGTTTCTTTTTTTGATCATCGTGGCCATAATTTTTAATTTCTAGAAAAACCTGTTCAATTATTTCGACAACTCTTGCATTAATGATTTTGGATAGTGTCTTCAGAGAAATTTCTTTAGGTTCTCTTCCTCTTAATCCAGGAATAGAAACAATCTCAGAATCTCTATTTTCACCAGGCCATGAGGACCCAAATTTAATTTTTAATAATTCAGCCTGCTTCTCAATAATTGAACAGCCCTCTTTAATGTCGTCAGTAATTACATTTCCTCCGAAAGGAATTACCGCTGTGTGCCTAATTATACCGTCTTTAAAAATAGCCAAGTCTGTAGTTCCACCACCAATATCAATCAATGCTACTCCAGCCTCTTTTTCTTCTTGACTTAATACAGCCTCAGATGAAGCCAGAGGTTCTAAAGTAATATTACCCATCTTAAGACCTGCACTTTTTACACACCTTCCAATATTTTTAATAGATGAAACCTGACCGACTACAACATGAAAATTGGCCTCTAACCTTCCTCCATACATTCCTATCGGCTCTTTGATCTCAGCTTGACCATCTACTTTATATTCTTGAGGTAAAACGTGGATAATTTCCTCTCCAGGAAGCATCACCAACTTATAAACCTGTTGAACCAGACGTTCTACATCGTCAATTGAAATGACTTCCTGAGGATTAGTTCTGGTAATGTAATCGCTATGCTGCAGACTTCTGATATGCTGTCCTGCAATCCCAACAACCACCTCATCTATAACTTCGCCTGAAAGCGTTTTGGCTTCCTCAATAGCTTGATTAATAGATTGAATTGTTTGTGTGATGTTGTTTACTACGCCCCTATGTACTCCTAAACTTTTTGACTTACCTACACCGAGTATTTCAACTTTATTAAATTCATTTTTAGCTCCAACCATTGCAACGATCTTTGTCGTTCCAATATCTAAACCAACAGAAATATTTGAATTCTTCATATGTTTATTTTAAGATCCAACTATTTGATTTTTATATTTTAAACTAATTAGTTTGTATTTTTTTTCTAATTCATTATTATCTTGATAGGCGCAGAAAACTTTAAGCTTTAAAAGCTTATCTAAAACCCTAGACATGCTTCCAATTTCAACTTCAAAATCATAGGATCTAAGTCCCACAAAAAAGGAATTAGATTTATGATAAATTGTTTTTAATTCACTTTTCAAAAAAGGGTCTTCATTAAAAGAATTTACCAGTGCCAAAAGGTTATTTTTGTAAAAACTATTAAGTTCACCAATGAAAACAGGAACCAATGGGGAATAGGACTCAGATATTGGGAATTCACTTCCAAAATTATCCAAATAATAAGTATTATCTCCTTTAATCATGACAAGTGGCTTTTTCTCTAAAATATTTATTCCCAAAGTTCCTTCTGGAAAACAAAAAACCTCAGCATTTAAAATATAAGGTGTATTCTCAAGTAAAGCTTCAAGCTTAATCAAATCTAAACTATCTTTAGTCTCACATGAAAGCTCACCAATATTTTGTATTAACAATTTATTAACGGTTGATATGGATAAGAACTTGGGTCCTTCACTCTTAAAATTAATACTTGTTTTTCCAATTTCTCGTAGTTTATTTTGTTGATGAGCAAATACTGATAACAATATTAATCCTATTAAAATCAATCCAAAAAAGATATTGTTTTTAAATTTCATTATGAATATTCTTTTTTAGGTTTTCTACACAATTCCCTATGTCACCCGCTCCTAAAATTACAATAAGGTCCGCTTTAGGGTCTTCAACTGTTGAAGTGAAATTATTTCTAGTTATAATTTGCTTATTAGGATTCTTAATTAAATCCAATAACGCATTAGATGTTACTCCAGGAATTGGATCCTCTCTAGCTGGATATATATCCATTAATGCAATCTGATCAAATCGGCTTAAGATTTTAGCAAATTCTTCCATAAAATCTCTAGTTCTTGAATAAAGGTGGGGCTGAAAAATAACCTTGTTTATTTTTTCCTTAAAGAAAGACTGAGTAGTATTTAATACTGCCTTTATCTCCTTTGGGTGGTGAGCATAATCGTCAATTATTGTCTTTCCATTATATTTGAAGATGTCCATTCTCCTGGTTACGCCCTCAAAGTGTGCTAGGCTTGGGAGAGCCTTTTCAACATCTAAGCCTGCAACGTGCATTAGGGATGCTGCACCAATTGCATTAGAAAGATTGTGCTTTCCTATAAGATTTAGATAAACATCCTTAAATTTCTTGTTTGGAGTATTAAAATCAAAATAATAGCCCCCCTGGTTAACTCTAATATTCGATCCATAATAAGTTGCTTTTTTCTCAACTGCATAAGTTAATCCATTAATATCTAGCTCACTTGCTAAAATAAGTTTTTGAGAGATTTTTTTTGAAAAATCATTGAATGCTTTCTTCATTTCTGAATGATCTCCATAAATATCTAGATGGTCTGGATCAATTGATGTAATACAACCATAATCGGGGAATAATTGTAAAAATGATCGATCATATTCATCCGCCTCTACAATAGCATATTTATTTCCTCTATTTATTAGATTGCTATTGTCTGAATTTGAAACTCCACCAAGGAAAGCAGTATAGTCCAAATTAGCATGTTTAAATAAATGAGATAAAAAAGAGGCCGTGGTAGTCTTACCATGAGTCCCTGCAATAGCAAAGACTATTGAATCTTTTGTTATTTCTCCAAGTAAAGCTGCTCTTTTTTTAATCGAAAAACCTTTTTCAATAAAATAGTTGTACTGAGCATGATCTTTTGGAATAGCGGGGGTGTAGATCACCTGAGTGTTTTCTTTATTTAAATCTGAAGGAATTAGCTCGACTTCATCATCAAATAGAATTGAAATTCCAGATTGAATTAATTTTGAAGTATTATTACTAGGTGTTTTGTCATAACCCATTACATTAAAACCTTTATCAAACAAATATTTTGCTAGAGATGACATACCGATTCCACCTATACCCAAAAAATAATATTTTGTACCCTTTTGATCCATTTACAACAATTCTTCAATATGATTTACAATTTCCTTTGCAGCATCAGGTTTTGCAAATTGCTTTAAATTTTCAATTAATTCCTTTTGTTTCTCTTCATCTAATAATGTCTTGAAAGATCCTTCAAATTGAGTATTTAAATTTTTCTCAGTTACAACTATGGCTGCATTTCGATTTGCAAATGCCATTGCATTATGGAATTGGTGATTTTCAGCTACATTTGGTGAGGGAATTAAAATCACTGGTTTACCAACACAGCTTAGCTCAGATAGGGTGGCTGCCCCAGCTCTTGAAATAATAAAATCTGCGCAAGCATAAAGTTGATCCATTTCATTTATAAAAGCTAAAATTTTAATCTCATCACGTGACAATCCTTTATACTTTTCATAGTATAAGGAGCCACATTGCCAAATAATTTGTATATCAAGAGAACGAAACCAATCTAATTTTTCAGCAATGAGGTTATTGATTCTTTTAGCACCAAGACTTCCACCTAAAACAACTAAAGTTTGTCTATGAGGGTTTAGTTCAAAATGTTTTTTAGCCTTTAAGGCATCAACGCAACATATTCCTATTGATTTCCTGATAGGGTTACCCGTCAATACTATTTTTTCCTTTGGAAAGTACCGATCTAGGCCTTCATATGCAACAGCTATTTTGTCTACATTTCTTGATAGTATTTTATTTGTTATTCCAGGATAAGAATTTTGTTCTTGAATCAAAGAGGGTATCTTTAATAAATTGGCAACGAAAATCAGTGGACCGCTAGCATACCCTCCAGTACCGACGACAATAATCGGTTTATTTTTTTTTAATATAAATAATGATTTAATTAGACTAGAAAATAATTTTATTGGAAACATAAGGTTTTTCAGGGAGAAATTTCTTTGAAATCCATCAACCCAAAGACCAATAATATTATACCCAGCAGCTGGTACTTTTATCATCTCAACTCTTCCTAGTGATCCTACAAATAAAATTTCCACATCTTTAAAACGATCTTTAAGCTCCTCAGCTATTGCTAAAGCCGGAAATAAATGACCTCCTGTCCCTCCTCCCGATATAATTATTTTAGATGTTTTCACTCAATATTGCAATTGGGTTATGGTTATCATCATTTTCGAATTCGGATTTTTCTTTATTTAGTGTTGCGCTAACACTTAAAATAATTCCAAAAGTAACACAGGTCATCCAAGCCGCAGTACCCCCGCTACTAATTAAAGGTAAAGTTTGCCCCGTAACTGGCAGAACCTGTAAAGCGACCCCCATGTTTACAAATGCCTGAAAAATTATGGGAAGTCCCAAGCCTAAAACCAGTAATTTCCCAAACACTGTATTGGCCCTATTTGCAATCACCACTATTCTGAACATTACTATCAAGTACAATAAAATTAAACACGTTCCGCCGATAAGCCCAAATTCTTCTACTATAATTGCATAGATAAAATCAGAAGAACTCTGTGGCAAAAAGTTCTTCATTACACTTTTTCCTGCCCCCACTCCTAACAAACCCCCAGTTGATATTGCAATTTTAGCCCTTTCTATTTGATAATTAGCATCACTTTCTTCAGAGATACTAAAGTTTACTATTCGATTTATCCAAGTATCTAATCTGTTTGGTAACATGTCGGGATAGGCTTTTATTGTTAGAACAAAAATTATTGAAAGTAACAGGCCAACCCCAAATATTCCCAAAAGATTTTTAATGGGATAACCTCCTAAAAAAACCAAAATCAATATCATCAAAAACAGCAAAGCTGCTGTGGAAAGGTTAGCAGGAAGAATAAGGAATATTACTATAAAAACTGGAAGCCAAAGCGGTATAATTGAACTTTTAAATTTAAATATTCTAGGACTTCCTTTTGAAATTAGATGAGCTACGTAAGTTAGTAAAACAACTGAGGCAAGATTTGAAGTTTGGAAACTCAAACCAACAAATGGAATTTCAATCCATCGATTTGCATTAGCACCATCTATCAAATTTCCTTGACTAGCAGTATATATTAGTAAAAAAATAGTCAACGGAAGAGCGAGAATTGAAATACCTTTAAAATAGTGATAAGGAACTTTGTGAATTATAATCATTAAAGCAAAACCAAATATAATAACTATAAAATGCTTCAAAAGATGACCCCAGGGTGTACCTTGACCCACTACATATGCCAAATTAGAACTTGTACTAAATATTGGAAGAAAAGAGAATATTGAAAGTAAGGCGAGGGCTACCCACAATACCCGATCTCCTGAAATTATATTTTTCACACTTGCCTCCATTTTATAATTCTCTGACAGCTTGTTTGAACTGCATTCCTCGGTCCTCATAGTTTTCAAATAGATCAAAACTTGCGCAGGCAGGTGAGAGTAACACGTTTTCATTTTTATCTGCTATCTTGTGAGCGATCATAACAGCCTCTTTCATTGATTGCGTCTCTAATATGATGTCTATAAAAGGATTAAAAGAATCAATTATTTTTTGATTATCAATTCCTAAACAAACAATAGCTTTTACTTTTTCTCGAACCAAAGGATAAAGCGCCTCATAATCATTTCCCTTATCGACCCCTCCGACAATCCAAACCGTGGGTGATTTCATACTTTCAAGAGCAAAATAAACCGAATTGATATTTGTTGCTTTTGAGTCATTTATAAAGTTAATTTTTTCAATTTTTAGAACCTGTTCTAATCTATGTGGAGCACCCTTAAAATTCAAAAGACTTTCCCGGATGGTCTTTTTGCTGACTTCAAGTAAATTTGCTACCGTACTAGCAGCCATAGCATTTAAAAGGTTGTGTCGTCCTTTTAAGGTAAAATCTAATGTGTTAATCATTATTTTTTCTTTTTTTGTTTTTATGACGATTTGGTCATCCTCTAAGTATGTTGTATTTGTATCAAAAGGGCTGTTTCCAAAACCGTGAATCGTAGCTTGGGTATCAATTTGCTTAATTGCTTTATTCAATTCTGGATCATCAGCATTGAATAACAAGAAGTCCCTTTGAGTTTGGTTTTGATTGATCCGTAATTTTGATTTTAAATATTTACTAAAATCATGATCATAACGGTCAAGATGATCTGGAGTTATATTGGTAATCACCCCAATTTTTGGGGCAAAATTAATTATATCATCCAATTGAAAACTGCTAATCTCTATAACATAGTACTCATGATTATTTTCAGCAACATCTTTAGCAAAACTATTACCTATGTTTCCAACTAGCCCAACATCAAAACCAGCGGTTTTGAGTATATGATGTGTAAGCATAGCAGTGGTGGTTTTGCCATTACTGCCAGTAATTCCGATTAATACAGCATCGGTGAATTTTGATGCAAATTCAATTTCTGATACTAAAGGGATTTGTAAAGATTTGAGTTCTTCTATTAAGGGAATTTTAGATGATATTCCTGGGCTTTTCATCACATATTTTGCTCCCTGCATTTTAGAAAGTGTATGAGTGTTTTCTTCCCAATCAATTCCCAATTCATTAAAATGTTCTTTCGTTCCCTCCGCAATAGGTGACTTATCTGAAACAAAAACATCATACCCATGCTTTTTGGCTAAAACTGCTGTGCCATTTCCACTCACTCCAGCTCCCAAAATGACAATTTTATCAGCCATTATCTAATTTTTAAGGTTACAATAGAAAGAACCGCTAGTATAATTCCCATTATCCAAAAACGAGTAACTATTTTGCTTTCGTGATAACCCATTTTTTGAAAATGATGATGGAGAGGAGACATCCTGAATATTCTTCTTCCAACTCCCGTCTTTTTTTTGGAGTATTTAAAATAACCTACTTGAAGAATTACTGATAGATTTTCCACTAAGAAGACTCCACAAAGCAATGGAATCAATAATTCTTTTCTAACAATCAAGGCGATAACTGCAATTATCGCCCCAATTGTTAGACTACCAGTATCTCCCATAAAAACTGTAGCTGGATAGGCATTGAACCATAAAAAACCAATCAGCGCTCCAGAAAAGGCCGCTACAAAAATTACCACCTCACCTACGTTAGGAATATACATGATATTTAAATAATCAGAAAAAATCGAGTTTCCCGAGACCCATGCAAAAAGACCCAATGCCAGTACTATAATGGCAGATGAGCCAGCGGCCAAACCATCAATGCCATCTGTTAAGTTTGCCCCATTTGAAACTGCTGTTAAGATAAAAATGACAATTGGAATAAATACTGCCCAGGTGTAGCGTTTCATTGCAGGTGAGATCCAAGTAACTAAATCTGAATAATCAAAAGCATTATCTTTAATTAAAGGAATAGTTGTTAAAGTAGATTTTTTTTCATTATTAAAAACTTCCTTAATTTTAGTATTTCTATCACTTTCAAAGATTCTGACTTCCTCTTTGACAGTTACTTCAGGATGAAAATATAAAACTGATCCTATAATTGCACCTAAAAAAATTTGTCCAAATAATTTAAACTTTCCCTTTAAACCATCTTTATGTCTTTTGAATATTTTAATATAATCGTCTACCAATCCAATTGCTCCCATACTAAGGGTGGAAATAATTAATAAAATGATATAAATATTTTCCAATTTAGCCAACAGAAATACTGGAATAAGGGTACCCAAAATAATAATCACCCCACCCATTGTGGGGGTACCTGCTTTTTCTTTTTCCCCTATTAAACCGAGATCTCTAACTGATTCTCGTATTTGTTTAGCTTTCAAAAATTGAATGATGATTTTTCCATAAATCAAAGAAAAAAGCAACGATATGATAATTGCTAATGACGCCCTAAATGATATGAATTGAAAAAGAGTTGCTCCTGGGAACTGAAATTTTTGCTCAATAAACTCAAACAGATAGTACAACATAATTTAAAGGATTTTAGAAAATATTTCTTTAGCAATTTTATAATCATCAAAAGGGTGCCTTTCTCCCCTTATTTCTTGATAATTTTCATGTCCTTTTCCTGCGATCAAAATAATATCTCCAGGTTTAGACATCTGACAGGCCAACTTAATTGCCTCCCTTCTTTGTGTGATTCTAATTGTTTTTTTAAAATCAATTGGTTTAACACCTGCATTAATTTCTTCTATTATTTGGTCAGGGTCTTCATATCTTGGATTATCAGATGTGAAGATTACTTTGGAGCTTAAACTTGCAGCAGTGCAACCCATTAATGGTCTTTTTTCTTGATCTCTATTCCCTCCACAACCAATAATAGTATATAAACTCTCGTTTTGAGTTCTAATCTTATTTATAGTTTTCAATACATTTTTTAATGCATCAGGAGTATGTGCATAATCAATTACCAACATAATACCGTTTTTTGTTTGATATGTTTGGAACCTCCCGGGAACATTTTTCAATTGACTTATAGCCTTAAGACTTAACAATTCATCCTCACCAAGAAGCTGAGCTGTGGCATAAACTGCTAAAAGATTATAGGCATTAAACTCTCCTAATATTTGAGTCCATATCTCATTTTGATTTATCTTTAAAAGCATACCATTGAATTGATTCTCTAAAACTTTGACTTTAAAATCTGCATATTGATGCATTGCATAGGTTTGCTTTTTACCCTTACAATTTTGTAGCATAAATCTGCCGTTTTTATCATCGATGTTGGTTAATGCAAATCCATTTTTATCAATACTATCGAAAAGCTCTTTTTTAGTGTCTCTATAATGTTTAAAAGAAGCGTGGTAATCCAAGTGATCATGTGTCAGATTAGAAAAAATAGCGCCGGTAAAAGCCAGTCCAGTAATTCTTTTTTGATCAATTCCATGAGAAGAGACTTCCATGAAACAATGAGATA
Organism: uncultured Bacteroidota bacterium; assembly: GCA_902590705.1. Taxonomy (GTDB): domain Bacteria; phylum Bacteroidota; class Bacteroidia; order Flavobacteriales; family Flavobacteriaceae; genus UBA8316. The sequence continues at coordinate 72,564 of CACIXU010000003.1, forward strand.
CACCAGAATCAACCATTGCACGTAAGTGTTGATTAATGATTATGGGATTTGGGGTGGTATGAGTAGATACAAAATCTTTGTCGTCGTATTTGATGGCAACAGTAGAAATTAATCCTGCTTTCTTTTTTATATTATTAAAAAGATCAAAAAGTAGGGTGGCAACCGTTGTCTTACCATTGGTTCCAGTAACCCCAACAAGTTTTAGGTGTGAGGAGGGTGTTTCATAAAAATTAGATGCCATATATCCCAATGCGACTCTTGAATCATTTACTTGAACATAAACAACCTCTTGATTAAGTTCTTTGGGTAGTTGCTCACATACGACAGAACTTGCCCCTGAGGCCAATGCTTTATCAATATAATCGTGTCCATCTCTTTCAAAACCTTTGATCGCAACGAACATGCCGTTTTTAGTCACATCTCTTGAATCCAAAGCAATATCTGTAACCAAATTACTAGTAGAGCCCAAGACCCCCTCTATAGGAACTTTATACAGTATTTCTTTTATTTTTTTCAAGTTTCTTTTAAAGGGTTTAATGTTTATTTTCCAACTTATTTTCTACTATTTCAGGTGACAATGATTTTATTTGGTCCAAATCAATATGAACTTTTTTGGGGGTGGCTGTATAGATTTTTTTTGCAATTTTTTTAAATACTGGTGCAGCTACAGTCGAACCGTAATAACCTAATCGTTTGTTTGGACGGTGAATTACGACTATACAGGAATATTGAGGTTTTTTAGCAGGAAAGTAACCTACGAAACTTGAGATATACTGAACTTCTTTACCTATTCTATTGTAATCTACTTGACAAGTGCCTGTCTTTCCTGCAATTGTGAAATCTCTATCCTTTATATTGTGCGCAGTACCCCATTTTTTGTCTATTACATTGAACATCATGGTTTTAACTTTTTCAATTGTTGACTGAGAACAAATCGAAGGATTAAGAATCTCCTTCCCAAATATTTGTTGAGGCAGCTCTCCAATAACTCCAATTTTTTCTATAAATCTGGGTTTAACCATTTCTCCATTATTAGCAATTGCATTATAAAAAGTCAATGTCTGTAATGGAGTCATAGCAACTCCGTAGCCATAGGCCATCCATGGTAAATCTAAACCATCCCAATCTGCATCATTTGGATAAGGAATTTTAGGATTACCTTCACCCTTAATTGGCAATCCGATGGGTTTGTTAATTCCCATATTGTAGATTCGGTCTACAAATCTTTTAGGATTATTTTTATAATTGTCATTAATAATTTTGACAATCCCTGTATTAGAGGAAACTTCAAGAACTTTCCCAGCAGAAATGGTACCATACCCACCTTTTTTTGAATCCCTGACTTTATATTTTCCATAAAAGGTAAGTTCTCCGTCACCTGTTTTGATCAATGTATTTTCATCAATAACTTTATCTTCCAATGCAGCAATCATTGAAATTAACTTAAAGGTAGAACCAGGCTCGTGGGCTTCCCCCACTGCATAATTAAGTTTCTCGTAATAAGTGCCAACTTCTGTTCTACCCAGATTTGCAATTGCTTTTACTTTCCCTGTTGAAGTTTCGATTACCACTACACATCCGTGGTCGGCTTCAAATTTATCTAACTGTTCTAATAGAGCAGCATGTACGATGTCCTGAATATTGACGTTGATGGTGGTATGAATATCAAAACCCTCAGTTGGCTCTTTTTCATTGTTATCATTAATAGGTTTCCATTGACCACCAGCAATTTTTTGTTTTAGCCTTCTTCCTTCATCTCCTTTAAGATATTGACCAAATGCTCCTTCAAGTCCAACCCGTAGAAATTTTCCCTTATTATCTTGTACCTCATATCCAATGGTGCGCTCAGCTATTCTACCAAGTGGATGTTCTCTAAAAATCTGTTGCTCTATAATTAACCCGCCCTTATTTCGTGAAAGTTTGAATAAGGGGAGCTTTTTGACTCTTTTTTGCTGTGAGTAGGACAATCCTTTTGCTATTAATAGGTATCTATTTTTTTTATTTACTGCCTTATCTAATTTTTTTAGAATTTCATTTTTATCAATATTAATAATCTTTGATAACCCCTTAGCCAATTCATTTTTTTTAGACTGATAAATTATTTTTGATGGAACAGCAGCGTCCCATCGTACCTCATAACGTGCAACCGATGTTGCCATAATACTGCCGTCATCCGCGTAAATATTACCCCTACTGGGTTGAAGGATATCATTTTTTAGGGTTCGTTTTGAAGCCAACTCTCGATATTTTTCGCCTTGAAAAAATTGCAAATGAATCAACTTTCCAACTAACACCATTGAAAAAACAAAAAGTGAAAAAATCACTAAATAGGAACGATACATTATCTGCCTTAGGTTTTTATCCATTTCAATCTTGGGCTATAATTATTTTAATTGGAGGAATCTTAGCAGGACCTATTCCCAAGGGCTGTAATTCCTTCATTATTTTTGTTTCCATTTTAAGATTCATTAAGACGGTACGTTGCTCAATAAATTCACTCTTAAGCATTTTAATCTCTTCATTCAACTGGGCTATCTTAAAAATTTTACGGTCAGTACTGTGTCCACTTGCAATCATTATTAGAGCAAGAATTGACAAATAAATTATCATTCTCCAATTTCTAAACGCAACATCATTGACCAAAAAATCCATTTTCAATAAGGATAAAAATTGCTTCATATTCTTTCAGCTATTCTTAGTTTTCCACTTCTTGATCTATTATTTAACTTTACTTCCTTTTCTGAAGGTATTATCAATCCTCCTACTTTTTTGAAAGGTAAGTTCTTGTTGCCATAAAGGTCAGACTCTGCATTTCCCTCAAATTTACCTTCGCGAATAAAGTACTTAACCAAACGATCTTCTAATGAATGATAAGAAATACATACAAGCCTACCATTTTGTTTAAGCAGATCAATAGTTTGTTTTAAAAATGACTTTATTGCTCCTAATTCATCGTTAACCTCGATCCTAATAGCTTGAAATACCTGGGCTATTATTTTATTAAAAATGTGATTAGAAATAATCGGTTTAAATAGTGCAACCAATGCTTGAGTAGATTCTATGGGAGCTTCTTCCCGTTTCATTACTATTGCAGTTGCCAGCTTATGAGCATTTCTTAATTCGCCATATTGACTTAAAATCGATCTTAGATCCTCAAATGGATATTCATTTATAACTTGACTGGCGTCTAACTGACCCGAATGACTCATTCGCATATCGAGTGGACCATCAAATCGTGTTGAAAAACCTCTTTCTCCTGAATCAAATTGGCTTGAGGAAACACCAAAATCTGCTAGAATACCATCAACAGCTGTAATTCCATGAAACTTCAAATGTCTTTTGATATCCGAAAAATTTCCTTCAATCAAATGAAATCTATGATCCTCAAACTTATTTTCAAATGCCTCCTGGTCTTGATCAAATGCAAATAATCGCCCGTAGGCTGAAAGGTGATTGATAATTTCCTTTGAATGGCCTCCTCCCCCAAAAGTAACATCGACATAAATTCCATCAGGAGTAATTTTTAATCCTTGAACTGCTTCATAAAGCATTACGGGTTTATGATAAATCGTTCTCATTTTGTTCGCCCATAACCTCCTCTGCCAGTGAGGCAAAATCGGTAGTCGCTTCATCAATCGATTTCTCGTAAAAGGTCTTATCCCATATTTCGAGAATATTAACAACGGATGAAACAACAACTTCTTTGGATATTTTTGCGTGGTTTGTTAAATCTTTCGGAATCAAAAGCCTTCCTGTCGTATCTATTTCCACCAATTTCACCCCTGCGGTAAATCTGCGGATAAAGTCATTATTCTTTTTTTTAAAACGGTTGAGCTTATTTACCTTCTCCATGAGGTTTCCCCATTGATCAAGTGGATAAAGCTCTAAACATTTATTAAAAACTGCTCTCTTGATCACAAAACCCTTGTGGAGACTCTTAGATAGCTGTTTTTTTAAGGCAGCTGGCAACATAATACGTCCCTTAACGTCAGCCTTACACTCATATGTACCAATAAAGTGCTGCATTGGTGTTTTATATCTTAATTATATCAAATATAAAACTATTTTACCACTTTTTACCACATTATACCACTTTGTTAATAAGTTTTGATAGTTGGTTTATTTTTCAATTTTATATGAAAAAAATTAAATTGAAATGGTAAAACCTAAATGCATATCTTTGTTTATTTATTATTTTATTTTGGAAAAGGAAATAATTACTGAGTCTAATTTCCGCTATATAGAGTCTGGTGAAGGACAACCTGTAGTTATTCTTCATGGTTTGATGGGTGGGTTGAGTAATTTTGCTGGAGTCCTTGATTATTTCCCTGAAAAGGGTTATAAAATAGTGGTCCCTGAATTGCCGGTTTATGATCTTCCACTTTCTGACACTACTGTAAAATCACTTGCTAATTTTCTTAATGATTTTTTGAATTTTAAGGAATTAAATGAGGTTATACTTTTAGGAAATTCACTTGGTGGTCATATCGCTTTATTGTTTTCCAAATTTCATCCCAAAAAAGTAAAAGGGCTTATTATAACAGGGAGCTCTGGCTTATATGAAAATGCCATGGGTGATGGATACCCAAAAAGAGGTGACTATGATTATATCAAAACAAAAAGCGAAGAAGTTTTTTATGATCCCAAGGTTGCAACTAAGGAAATCGTAGATGAAGTTTTTGAAACTGTAAATGATAGAAATAAATTAGTCAAAACACTCGCAATTGCGAAAAGTGCAATTCGTCACAACATGGCCAAAGACTTGCCGAAAATGAAAACTCCAACTGCAATCATATGGGGGGTGCAAGACACTGTAACTCCTCCTAATGTAGCTGAAGAGTTTCATTTACTTCTTCCAAACTCCAATCTTTATTGGATTGATAAGTGTGGACACGCACCGATGATGGAGCATCCTCAGGAGTTTAATAGAATCATGCACTCCTGGATAGAAAAAATTCAATTTTAAATTTTAATTAATGAAAGTTGCCCATGCAGAATTTGTATTAAGCAACACCAAGGTGGAGCTTTGCCCAAAAAGCAAATTACCTGAATATGCTTTTATTGGAAGGTCTAACGTGGGAAAATCCTCACTAATAAACATGCTTTGTAATAGAAAAAAACTTGCTAAAACCTCCTCTCGACCTGGAAAAACTCAACTTATCAATCACTTTCTAATTAATAAACAATGGTATTTAGTAGACCTTCCAGGCTATGGATACGCAAGGGTTTCGAAAACTCAAAAAAAAATTTTTAATAAATTCATAACCGATTACTTTATCAAACGTAAAGAATTGATTGCTGCATTTTTACTTATTGATCTTAGACACAAGTCACAAACTCTTGATCTTGAATTTATGCGTTGGTTAAGTGAAAATTATATTCCTTTCTCAATCGTTTTCACCAAGGCAGATAAGCTTAAAGAAAAAGAAATCGAAAGGAATACCTCGGAATACTTCAAAACACTTGAAGAAGACTGGGAAGAAATGCCAAAACATTTCATCACCTCTTCAGAAAAAAGTTTGGGAAGGGATGAATTATTGAGTTACATAAACCATATCAACCACACAATATCCTCTTATTAGAGATCTTTTTTTAATTCCAGTTTTTCTGCAAAATAATCACAAAAATCTTTCATTGTAGCCGACATCTTATCATCTTGGGTTGCTCTCAGATAAGTATCGCTCATGGTTACTAATGTCTGATGAAAAAACAATCTCATTTGATCTAAAGGCATTTCTTTTATCCAGAGATCCATTTTCAAGGTTTCTTGATTATGGCCGTCCCAAAGAGCTAAAAACATGGCCTGGGCCAACTCATTATCTACCCCTCCATCAGGTGCTGACCATTGAATCTTTTCGGGTATATTGTTTTCATCGAGACTAACATCAATATGAATTGGACTAATTTTTTTGGACATTATTTACGTGGTTTATAATTAGATTTACTAAAAATCGTTTGCGGAGGTAAGTTAAGTAATGTATTAATATCTGTTTCGGGATATCTATTCATATAAGACTTAATAATTTGCCAACCCAGCCAAACACCAACCCTTCCAGGTGATTCATTGTCAATTTCTAGATAAAATTTAGAGAAAGGGGCGGGCTCAATAAATCTTTTGACCAGAGATGGTATAGAATTAAACAAGATTTGCTTTTCAATAAAGTATTGCCAAATGTAGACTTCATTATCATTTACCCACTGAATTTGGTCATCAGTATAACACATTTTGAGTGCATCACTTTTCATTGGAAGCATAATATCCTTAATATAAATTTTCTTTCCCTGGTATATCATTTGTGACAGAAGCGTTCGTTCTGTTGGAGTTTCAAGACGGTATTCAACAAATTTATCTATAACATGAGAGCTTAAATACTTTATATCCATGTCCTGTCTAACGTAACTTGGAATTCCTGCATATAAAGGATGATCTGACCCAAAGTAAGTATCTAAGGAAATCAGTAATAATGAGTCAACATAAACGGTTTTAGTTTGATAATCAACATTATTAATCAATCCAATAACTCGCGGTATTTTAGTCATTGGAAAGTAAAATTTTAGATGTTTGAAAAGGTACTCCAATTCATTTTCTATTTGAGTCATTTCGGGAAAAGATGATTCGACAGTATCCAGCAACATTAATTGAAGACTATCTTTTTGTCTTTTAAACCATACACTATCACTGAATTTTTCTGGAAATAAAAAGGGGTATTTTTTTTTTAATTCAAAAATCATTTCTGGATTTGAACGGTGAAATTTTTGATCAAATCTTTCAATAGTAATTGAAACTGGAATTGCCATTATTTCAGATTCCTTAGAATTGTCTGGCTTGCATCTAACAAAAGATAAAACAATAAGCAGGATACTTGTGATTTTACTAATTCTAGCAATAATAATCTCCATTTTGTTGGATTTTTTTTGGTAACAACGTAATTTCGAAATACAAATTTAAGTGACAGCAGATTAATAATTATGAAATCACCCGAGAAAGTAGTAAATCACATTGTCAATTGGCTGAAAAATTATCTGGAAACATCAAAAATTAAAGGATTCGTAGTTGGCGTTTCTGGGGGAATTGACTCAGCTGTAACTTCGACTTTATGTGCCAGAACTGGTGCTCCTGTTCTTTGCTTAGAAATGGCAATTCACCAAGAAGAAAATCAAGTCTCTAGAGCTTTAGACCACATACAATGGCTTGAAAAAAACTATAAAAATGTTAGTCATCACAGCATTACGCTCACCCCACTTTTTGAAAGCTTTGTTAAAGGTTTACCACCTACCGAAAAAAATGAAGAACAATTACTGAGTTTGGCTAATACTCGGGCTAGGTTACGGATGTCAACACTCTATTATTTTGCAGCTCTTCACAATTATTTAGTTGCTGGAACAGGTAATAAAGTTGAAGATTTTGGTGTTGGTTTTTATACCAAATATGGTGATGGAGGTGTAGATTTAAGCCCAATTGCCGACTTACTAAAGTCACAGGTATATGGAGTCGCTAAACACCTTAATATAATTGAAAGCATCCAAGTTGCTCCGCCTACTGACGGTCTTTGGACAGATAATAGAACTGATCAGCAACAAATAGGAGTGGATTATGATGAACTAGAATGGGCTATGAATGAGTTAGAAAAAAATCCCTCAATGAAGGGGCTTACTCCAGAACAAACTAAAACTGTTCAAATTTATTTAAACTTTAACCGCCAGAACCAACATAAAATGAATCCAATTCCTGTATGTGAAATCCCAGTTGAATTTTTGGTTTAATGCAATTCTGCAGTTTATAACTAAAATTTCATAAAATTTATTTTATAAGTTTAAAAAGTGTATTTAAAACAATTGTAAATGAACTTTCTTTGTGTGTGGATAGACCAGAGCATATAATCAATAATTCACCATTTTAAGAATATGGATTCTTCTTTATGTTTTGTATTTCAGTTGATTTATCCTTCATTTAATTTAACAAAATGAGAGAGTGATTGTTTAAATAATCTTAGTAAAGTTATATTTAAAATTGTCTTTTCGTATTACAATTAATTCTAATTAATTGCTGATCATGAGAGGGGGAGGTTAGATAAAATGAATAAGTTCAAACTTTTAACTAATTATTTTCAATTTAAATTACCCAAGAAAAATTTATAAATAAAAAATCCTTGACTTGAGAATAAACTTCAAAAAGCCCCCTATTTCGAAAATCAAACCTTCCAATTACAAGAAGCCTAAATCCATTTTTTCTAAGTTAGATTTATACTATTTTTTTTAGAAAATTAAAAATAATAGAGGACGGGATTGCTGTAACTTAAAGAAGCTGATCATTAATCTACAAATACTGCCTTTGCAACACCGTGAGTATTATTTCCTTCTAACTTTGTTAAAAAATCATCTACCCAAATTGCAGGGACTTTAGTTTGGGTTTCGGTAGCTACATTACCGGCAACTAAAACAAACCCATCTGCAGCAGCTACATCATGGGCTGTACTAACCCACATATTATTAAAGACTCCACCTGGAAGATCAAATTTTGTTCCATCGTGCCAATAATGTGCATAAGTACCTCCAGTTCCTGGTATATCTTTCCCATTGTCAGTTTCGATAATCCAATCTATCTTACCAGCCACATATACTCCAGTTTCATCTACAAAACCCCTATAACTTTCACCTCCATAAATACCTTTTTGCCACCCTCCACCATTTGGCATATCGTTTCTTGAATTTAACTTCCAATATGATGCTTTAGGTACATAACCAGTCATATTATTAGGTGCCATGCTATATCCAAAGAAATAGGGGGTTCCATTATAAATTTTAACATCCTTAACTTCACCATCTCCTCCCGAGGGTACACTTAGATTAGATCTATTGCCATTTTTCCATCTAGCTGGAATAACATAATGATGATTATTCATATAGTATCCGCCTACAAATACATCACCATTTTGTTTTATTGCTATACCATATCCTGATGAATCTCCACCAGATAATTTATTTTGTGTTGTATTTTTCCAGTAACATGCCCCGTCATCTCTTCCTGCTGTATATACATCACCGTCATGAACAGCTATAGAATAGGCTTCTGCACCATTACCCTCTAAATCAAATGATTCATTATCAATCCAGTAAGAAGCTGACCCTCCATAATTCCATCCGACAGCATAGACTTTACCATCACTTACCACAATATCTTCAAGTTGACCAGGACCAAGATCTACTCTTTTTCCATTTAGCCAATAACATGCAGTACTATTACCAGATTTGTCTGCAATATATCCAGCTACATAAACATTTCTGCCAGAGATTATTTCATTACCAACATTTACAGTGTCTTTTTCTGTACATTTTATTGAGATCAATGTTAGTAATGTAAGGGTAAATAGTTTTCTCATTTATAATATTATTACTTGTTCGCAAAGGTATGTTTCGTATTAAAATCCACTCAATATTTGTATTAAAAGATTTTTGGGATATGGTTTTCAATAATTTTCTAATTAATTACATAAAGTTTAGATTAAAAAAATAAAAATATTAGTAAATATTATTTTGAGGTTAAAAGGTTCTATTAAGATTTCTGAAATCTTCGCAACTGACAATAAATCATAATTTTAACATAAAATCGCTTCACAGCCATAAGTGTAATTGTAAGACTTGGGTTAAAGAACTCTATTTAGTCTCTTTGAGATAACTTTTTTTAGCTGTTGATAGCTTAATATGTCTTGAAGAATATCATCATTTTTATTATTTAGTTTGGTTTGTTCTTGAAGTTCAATAATTTTTTGATCGATTAAAAAACGTCTCAAAGATAAAATCGTCTCACTTACCAGCTGAACAACTTCAGTCCCTTTATTTTTAACAAAAATATTCCGCTTTTCCCATTCATGAAGCTGATGTTGTTCATCTCTCATAACCAAGTCGGTAATTATTTCATTTTGATCTAAATCATTCGATTGCATTAATTTTTCAAGATTAATGTTACCGCCATTTTTTTGATGACTTTCAACTAATTGATAGAAAAGATTTCTAAAGTTATCATTTGATAGTTCAACTTCATCTTCCTGTAAATCCAAAAAAATTTTTTCATAAACCTTAACATTAGTAGTTCTAGACTCCTCGATTAATTCACCTTTATCATCAGTCTGCATAATAGAATCTTCAAAATCTAATTCTAAATTACCATAAGTTAAAAGAATAAAAATTATTTGTTTTTCTAACTCGAAAATTTGATCAACTTTAAGACTAGGAGTATTTGTTTTTTTTAAAAGGGTATTCACAGGTTTCGAAATTATTTTTTTCGAACCTATTTGCTTATTTTTTTGATTTAATTGAGCTAAGGCACTAAATAAAGCTTCCTCAGAAATCTCCATGATACTAGCACAGTTTCGAATGTAAATTTCTTGTTTGATTACATTAGGTATTTTTGAAATACTATCAATAATTTCTAAAACGGTATCGGACTTTTTGATTGGATCATTCTTAGCTTCTTCAGAAAGCATTGAAGCTTTAAACTGAATGAAATCTTTTGGTGCTTTTTCCAAGAAAGAAATAATATCTCTTGTATTATTTTTTTTTGCAAAACTGTCTGGATCCTCCCCTTCGGGAAAACTACAAACCCTAACATTCATGCCTTGCTCTAAAATCAGATCAATTCCCCTTAGCGAAGCTCTTAATCCCGCTGCATCTCCATCAAAAAGGACAACAATGTTACTAGTTAATCGATTGATCATTCTAATTTGATCCACTGTTAAAGCGGTTCCAGAGGACGAAACAACATTAGTAATTCCAGATTGATGCATTTGAATCACATCAGTGTATCCCTCTACCAAATAGCAAATATCTTTTTTAGCAATTGCCTGTTTGGACTCATAAATACCGTAGAGTACTTTACTTTTTTGATAAATATCACTTTCAGGGGAATTTAAATATTTAGCTGTTTTAGATTTAGTCGTAAGTATTCTTCCGCCAAAACCAAGTACGCGGCCCGACATACTTCTTATGGGAAAGATCACCCTCCCTCTAAATCTATCAACTTGACTTCCCTCATTGACAATAACCAAACCTGTGCTTTCTAGGAACTTTAGTTGATAGCCATCCTTTTGAGCCTGTTTGGCAAATGCATCGAATTGTTCAGGGGCATAACCTAGGGAAAACTTTTTTTTTGTTTCTTCTGTAAAACCTCTTTCTTTAAGGTAAGTCAAGCCAATAGACTTTCCCTGCTCAGTCTCTGTTAAATAATTCTCAAAAAATTGAGTTGCATATTCAGTAACCAAAAACATACTTTCTTTTAAGTCTTTAATTTTTCTATTCTCTGAGGACTGAATGGATTCCTCAATTTCGATATTATACTTTTTGGCAAGAAAACGAATAGCTTCAGGGTAGGTGAAGTGTTCATGTTCCATTAAAAAAGCAATGACATTACCTCCTTTTCCACTACTGAAGTCTTTCCAAATTTGCTTAGCTGGAGAAACCATAAAACTGGGTGTTTTTTCCTGAGAAAAAGGGCTTAGTCCCTTAAAATTAGCTCCAGATTTTTTAAGGGTAACAAACTCTCCGATTACTTCCTCCAGTCGGGTAGTTTCATAAACTTGATCTATTGTAGTTCTTGATATCAAATAAAAAATTAAAATTTACATAAAAATATAATTATATAATCACTGAGCAAAAAAGGCTAGAGAAATTAAAATCAAAATTATGAACAGCCTTATATAGCCCTTTCAATAACATAATTGACCATTAGCTCTAGTGATTTCCTGTAGGGACTTTCAGGTAGATCTTTCAAAATTTCGAGAGCTTTAACACGATAACTCTCCATTTTTTTTTCAGCAAAATTCAATCCTCCTACAATCTTTATTTTTTTTATTGCCTCTTTTACTCTTTTTTTATCTTTATTGTGGTTCTTAACAGTATTAATTAACCATTTTCTTTCACTTGGCTCCATTACATTCAAAGCATGAATCATAGGAAGTGTCATCTTTTGATCCTTGATATCAATTCCTGTAGGTTTTCCTATTTTTCCCCCTGAATAATCGAAGAGATCGTCTTTGATTTGAAAAGCCATACCTAATAATTCACCAAAACTGTACATTTTTTTAACCTCTTCATCAGTAGCTAAAACAGATTTTGCTCCCATAGCACAGCAGGCAGCCAAAAGAGTAGCTGTTTTCTGGCGAATTATATCATAATAAATATCTTCAGTTATATCGAGATCCCTTGCTTTTTCAATTTGCATTAACTCTCCTTGACTCATCTCCCTGACAGCAATTGAAATAATTTTAAGTAAATCGAAATCTTCATTTTCTATTGAAAGCAGCAAGCCTTTTGATAAAAGATAATCACCTACTAAAACTGCAATTTTATTTTTCCACAAAGCGTTTATAGAGAAAAAACCTCTACGCTCATTACTATCATCTACCACATCATCATGAACAAGTGTTGCAGTGTGAATCAATTCAATTACAGCAGCCCCCCTAAAGGATCTTTCATTAACCCTGCCATTTCCCATCATCTTAGCGACAAGAAAAACAAACATCGGTCGCATTTGCTTTCCTTTTCTATTTACTATAAAATGAGTAATTCTATTTAGAAGTGAAACATGGGAGGACATAGATTTGGAAAACTTTTTTTCGAAAAGTTCCATTTCTTCATAAATGGGTTCCTTAATTTTTTCCACAATTTTCATACCTAAGTAAAGATACCACTATTCCTAAAAGGTATTATAAATTTATGTTTTTATGGATTTGTTTGCGAGCTGACCACAGGCAGCATCAATGTCTTTACCCCTAGATCTTCTTAACGTAACAGTAATTCTATTAGCCTCAAGTGCAGATCGATAATCACTGATTGTCTCATTATCAGCTTGTAAAAATTCGTTTTCACCAATGGGATTGTATTCAATTAAGTTAACCTTGCAGGGAGTGGATTTACAAAGATTGACTAATGCATCAATATCCTCTTTTTTATCATTAATCTTTTTCCAAACAATATATTCATAGGTTACTGGCTTCGAAGTCTTTTCATACCAATATTTAATTGAAGTTACCAATTCATTTAAAGGAAATTTCTTTGCAAAAGGCATTAATTGTTCTCTTACAGACTGTCTTGCACTGTGCAATGATACAGCCAAACTAAATTTCACACCGTCATCTGCCATTTTTATTATCATTTTTGGAATACCCGAAGTAGAAACTGTAATCCTGCTAGGTGAAATCGCCAAGCCATCAGGCTGAGTGATTTTCTCGATAGAAGCGATCATATTTTTGTAATTCATTAGTGGTTCTCCCATACCCATAAAAACAATGTTAGATAATGGGCGTCCATAATAGTATCGACTTTGCTGATCCATTGATTTCACTTGATCATATATTTCGTCCATATTTAAATTCCGCATACGTTTAATCTTTGCGGTAGCGCAAAATTTACAATCAAGACTGCAACCTACCTGAGACGAAACACAAGCTGTAGTTCTAGTTGCTGTCGGAATCAATACAGACTCAACAATTAACTCATCAAATAATTTGAGTTTATTTTTGATTGTGCCATCCTTACTTTTCTGCTGAAAATCAATGGCTAGGTGATTGATTACAAAGTGTTTTTTTAGTAATTCTCTTGTGGATTTAGATAAATTAGTCATCCCCTCAAACTTGTGAATACCTTTTTGCCAGAGCCATTTATAAACCTGATTACCACGAAAAGCTTGATAACTATTTTTTATAAAAAAGTCGCGTAATTCCTCGACGGAAAGTGAACGGATGTCTATTTTATTTTCCTTATCCATCATTTCATTTTGTTCAACTTACAAAATACTTTGAGGATTTAAAGCACCAACATAGCATCACCATAAGAATAAAAATTATATTTATTCTTTATAGCTTGGCTGTAGGCTTCTTTAATAAAATCGACATCAGCAAAAGCAGAAACCATCATTAATAAAGTGGATTTTGGTGTATGAAAATTTGTAATCATTGCATTTGCAATGGAAAAATCATAAGGGGGGAAGATAAACTTATGCGTCCAACCCTCATATGAATTCAAAGAGCCCATTGACGAAACTGAAGTTTCTAAACCTCTCATTACTGTTGTTCCAACTGCACAGATTTTTCTTTTATTTTTTAAAGCATTATTTACTATGGAAGCTGTTTCCTGACTAATTATTAATTCTTCAGAATCCATTTTGTGCTTAGATAAATCCTCAACCTCAACAGGACTAAAAGTACCCAATCCTACATGAAGCGTTAATTCAGCTAAATCTATACCTTTAATTTGAAGCTTTTTAATTAAATGCTTAGAAAAGTGTAATCCTGCCGTTGGAGCTGCAACTGCACCCTCATACTTAGCATAAATCGTTTGATATCGTTCCTCGTCCTCAACTTCAATAGGTCTATTAATATATTTAGGAAGCGGAGTTTGACCCAATGCTTTAAGCTTGGAGCGAAACTCACTGTAGGAGCCATCAAAGAGAAAACGTAATGTCCTTCCTCTAGAAGTTGTGTTATCAATTACCTCAGCGACTAAGCTGTCATCGTTTCCAAAATAGAGCTTATTACCAATTCTAATTTTTCGGGCGGGATCTACCAAAACATCCCACAATCGCTGTTCTTCGTTTAATTCACGAAGTAGAAAAACCTCAATTTTAGCTCCAGTCTTCTCTTTATTTCCAAAAAGTCTAGCCGGGAAAACTTTGGTGTTATTTAAAACCATTACATCCCCCTCATCAAAGAAATCTATTATATCTTTAAAGGTATGGTGAGCAATTGTTTTATCTGAACGGTTGAGAACCATTAGTCTAGATTCATCTCTTCCAGCTGAGGGATGTTGTGCTAATAAATTTTTAGGAAGTTCAAAACTAAAATCTGATAATTTCATATTATATTTTTTTGCTCTGCAAATATAAGTTCTGTATCAGGGGGATGTCAAGTAAATTATAAAGAAAAGGTAATCTAAATTATTTCCTTAATGAAATCAATACTTTTGAGATCATTCCAAAAAGTAGGATACGATTTAGATACTACTTGAGAATCATTGATAATTATAGGTACCTTCAAAGCCAATGGAGCAAAAGCCATTGCCATTCGGTGATCATTATAGGTGTTAATAGCGATATTATTCTTTAACTTAGGGTTTGGATAAAGCTTTAAACTATTTCTGGTAATATCGACTTTCGCTCCTAATTTTTCCATTTCAACTTTTAGTGCGTTCAAGCGATCAGTTTCTTTTATTTTTAACGTATGTAGACCGCTGAGCTTACATGCAATGCCTAGTCCAAGACAACTAACTGCTATAGTTTGGGCCAAATCTGGAGTGTTTCTTAAATCAAGATTAATCAATTTAGCAACATTAAAGTCCTCTACTTTAGATAGTTTAATCGTTCCATTATGAAAGGTAGTAACTACACCCAAACTATTATATATTTCAGATAACGCTGAATCCCCTTGATTACTTTCTTTTTTAAATCTTCTTAAGTTTAAATTGCCTCCTTTACACAAGGCTAAAATTGAATAAAAATAAGAGGCAGAACTCCAATCGGATTCTACAGCCCAAATTTTTGGCTCAATACAAGTAGCTGATGCTATTTTAATTTGATTATTTTTATAAAAAGTATCAAAGCCTAATTTATCTAATATCGTTTTTGTCATTATGATATAGGGAACTGAGGTCATCTCCCCAACCAAGTCGATTGTCAGTCCTTTTTCCAGGGAAGTTGCTATTAACATTAATGCAGAGACATACTGGCTACTTATATTTGCTGGTAAAGTAACTTTACTTTTACTAATTTTTTTTCCTCTTATTATTAATGGTGGGTAACCATCTTTTTTGTCATAAGTTATTTCAGCACCTAAATCTTTCAATGCATTTACTAAAAGCCTTATGGGACGCTCTTGCATTCGTTTTGAGCCAGTGAGAATAATTTCTCGATCCGTTTGGATTGAGAAATACGCTGTTAAAAATCTCATTGCAGTTCCAGCATGATGAATATCTATAATTGAATCAGAAGAGTTCAAAGCATCCATGGTAACCTTTGTATCATCAGAATTGGATAGGTTTTCAATTTGAATTTTTGGGAATAAAGCTTGTAATATCAATAGACGATTTGACTCACTTTTCGAACCAGTTATTTTAAGATCTCCTCGTATATAGCTAGATTTATGCCCCAATCTGACCCTCATAAATTTCAACGCTTTATTGTAACTTAGGGTTATTTTTATGCCGTTCGTGGTCTCTTTTAGATTTAAGTTGCATTTTTTTATCAAATGCCTTTTGTAAATTAACTCCAGTTTGATTAGCCAAACATAGGGTTACAAAAATCACATCAGCTAGCTCCTCTCCCAAATCTTTGGATTTATCGCTTTCCTTTTCACTTTGCTCACCATATCTTCTAGAGATAATTCTTGCAACCTCACCTACCTCCTCACTTAACTGAGCCATGTTGGTCAATTCATCAAAGTAGCGGATACCATGCTCCTTTATCCAGTTATCTACTTTCCTTTGTACTTTTTGTAATTCCATTTCCTACGAATTTAAAACATTCCAAACGCTATCTATAACTAAATCAATAAAATCGTTATCATTTTTTCATTTTCAAATAAAATTTTGAATCTCATTTAGGGTTTTGACAATTGGACAATAATCATGTAAAGGTTCATTATGAGAATTAAAATGTATGGCTCCCATCCCTGAGTTTATAGCTCCGAGTATATCTGCCTCTAAACTGTCCCCAATCATTATACTTTCTGAAAATTTTGAAGCAGTTAGATCTAAAGCATACTTAAAAATTATGGGATTCGGTTTTTTATAACCTACTTTTTCAGCCGTTATTATTTTATCAAAATAGGGAGATAGTCCAGAATTTTTAATCTTATAATGCTGAACTTTATCAAAACCATTAGTTATAATGTGAAGTTTATATTTTTTTTTAAGCTCATCCAAAAGCTTAAAAGCTCCATCAAAAAGATTGGTAAAAGTTGAAAGATAACGAATATATAAGTCGGAAAGTGTGCTAATTTTTTTTAAGTCAAAATCATAATCAATTGCCTTAAAAGTTTCAATTAGACGTTGGTTTCTTAACTCAATTTGAGTGATTTTATTTTCGCGATAAAGCTTCCAAAAATTGTGATTGATTCCTTCGTAAGCAGATAAAAAAGGATCAAGAGCAGTCTGAATATTCATTTCTTGAAAAATACGTTCAAAAGTCAGAGAGGAGTTTTTTTCAAAATCCCATAGGGTGTGATCTAAGTCAAAAAATATATTGCATAAGATTCCTTTATTTTGCATGATAGAGTAGGTAATTTAGGAATTGGTCTCGCCAACTATTTTTCATGTTATCTTTAGTCAAAATAGAATTGGAAACCGAAATAATATGAAATGAAGATCTTGTACTAAGACCCTCATACATTTCTTCCAATTTTTTGAATGCTCTATGGTCTGAAAATTTTCTCATCGCCTCCTCCGTTGCTACGACAGGATTAATTTTTAAAGAAGTTTGTAAATCGTTATTTAAATCATAAAAATAAAAGGGCACTGCAGTTGAAGCACGATATCCTATTACATCGTTATATCCCATACTATAGTCTTCCTCCAATTCTTCACTAATTAAACCATAATAGGCTTTTGCAGATGAAAATAGTCCATAATTAAATCTAACTGATAAGATTTTTTGATGAATAAGTTTTTTCAGGAATTTCCTTTCTTTTGAAAGGATTGAGGGGTCGTTTTGTGCATAATATGAAACCAAAAGAGAGACCTTATTATAATCAGCAACATCCTTTACAAGGTTTCTGTAAGCTGTCTTATAAATCGATAGACCCCGTTCAAAATTGGGATTCTTAGTAAAGAGAAAAAAATATTGGGGATGTATATTTAAGTCCTTAAACAACTTTTCTAATTCACCAAAGTTATCATAAGGGTCTTTTTTTAATCCAAAAAGGACCAAAAATTGCTCCGCTATTGAAAAAAATTCTAACCTCCATACAAACGATAAAAAATCAGATAAGTGAAATAATAGAGATTTCTTTTTATACTGGAATGGATTGACAACTGAAATTATGGGTAAGAATTTTGGTTTTTTCCATGAAATATGTGAAAGATCTGGAAAAAAACTATTTAGCTGATCTTTTAATCTTACTGCCCACAAATCAACAATAGGTTTTTCTAAAAAACTATTTTTGTAAGCCAAGCTTTGGTAGGGGGTATAAGAACCTAACTCATCCTTGATATGCGGCAAATATTCCTCATACCTACTAATTAAATAAAAAGAAGCTGCAAAAACATCGTAAGGTAATCGTGATTCAGATCCAGTTTTAAAAAAAGCTGGAAGTCCTTTCCATTTTTCAATTTCAAATTCAATTTCCTGAATACCCTGCTGAAATAATAGTTCATGTGACTTTATAAAAAACTCATTTCCAAGCGGTTGTTTAGTATAACTTAATTTAGGTCCAGAATGGGAAATAAATTTCTCAATCTTAGAAGTAAATGAAACTGGAAGTTCAAGAATTCTTACAAATATTTGTCTGAAAATATAGGTTAAACGAGGCGTAATTTTGTGAGAATAGACAAGTATCATTTTTAATAAACTTTCACCTTTGAGGCTAAAATTACCTAATTCTAAAATAATAAGATGATCTATAATTATAATTTCAAAAGTATTAGCAGCGTTCAAAAATTTAACAGAAATATGCTTACTTTCTAAAATTAGTTTTACTTTATGTTTTTGATCTAAAGAACATGTATTTACTACATAATTAATTTATTAAATTATATGAAAATAAAATTGTTGATTAAAAATGATTGTACCTTTTAATTTGATTAATTTAAGAAAACTGTTCCATTAAATTATCCCAACTAATACCTCCATAATTTCCAGAGCTCATCATTAAGAGAATACTTTCATCATAATCCTGAATCAGTAGAAAATCTTCTAAGGCTTTTGGCTTAGTAAAAATCATTATTCTTTGATCATTAAAAGCTTCCTTAATCTCTTTTTCAGTAATAGGATGACGATTTTTTATTCTTAAAGCCTCGGGATCATAAAAAATAATTGGAAAATCTGACAAGCTAAGTGAATCTCGATAATTATAAATAAATTTATTATCTAAGCTACTGTAAGTGTGCAACTCGAAACAAGCAATTAATTTAAATCCCTCATATTGTTTTCTCACTGCAGTAATAGTAGCATTTACTTTACTAGGTGAATGAGCAAAATCCTTGAACAAAAATTTGTTTCTGGATGAAGTTATTTTTTCTAGCCTCTTAGTTGCTCCCTTAAAACTGGCAATCGCTTGATAAAATTCATCCTGTTCAACTCCTATTAATTGACAAATCCATTTAGCACCAGAGAGATTAGACAGGTTGTGTTCTCCAAAAATCTCAAGGGGTAAGGCTCCCTCATCCGTTTCAAGATAGGTACAACCTGAATCAATAAAATGTAACGCAGTTTGATATGTTTCCTTTCTTATCGTGTTTTCTGATGCATCCACAATGGCCTTCAAAGTCCTATCTTCTTTATTATAAACCAGAACTCCTCCTGGAGTAATAGAATCGATGAAAATCTCAAATTGTTTATTGTAATCAGCTAATGTTTTAAAAACATTAACGTGATCCCAGGAAATACCACTAATCAGGGCAATTTGGGGTTTATAGTGATGAAACTTTGGACTTGAGTCGATCGCTGAAGACAAGTATTCGTCGCCCTCAAGTAAGATAAAATCATTATTCTCGGTCAAAGAAACAGAATTATTATAACCGGCAAGTTCCCCCCCCAACATAAAATCTATAGAGCGGCTGTGATAGTTTAATACATGTAAAACCATAGCAGAAATTGTTGTTTTTCCATGACTACCTGCAATCACTACCCTAGTTTTTTGATTCGCGAAATGAGCAATAAATTCTGGATAAGAATAAATCTTAAGTTCTAAACTTTGAGCAGCCAGTAATTCTAAATTATCAGGTTTGGCATGCATTCCCAAAATTACCGCATCTAAATCGGTACTTATTTTTTCTGGATACCAACCCATTTTTTCTGGATAAATTCCCGCCTTTATGAGCTTAGTCCTAGATGGATCAAAAATAGCATCATCACTTCCAGTAATCTGATTCCCTTGTTCTTTAAGGGCAATTGCTAAACTATTCATTGCACTCCCCCCGATGGCAATAAAATGGTACCTTTTCATAATTTATATTTTTTTTGAAAAACCAAAGCAGTCTGAAATTTTGGATTAATCTTCAATGCTTTAGCTAAATAATCACTACAGATATTTAAATCTTGTTTAAAAAAATAAATCCTTGATAAAAGATAATAAACAGTTGCCAGAGGATAGTTATCCATAAAGTCATAAGAATTTGCATAAAATTTCAATGCTGAAATTCCCAAATCAATAGATATTTCGTGATTGGCCACTATATTGCCAATCTCAAAAATTAAATCACGATCATTTTTCTCGAAAAATGTATCAAACGACTCATAGTTTTTTTCTATAAGGTAAAATGCTAGTTCATATTTTGACTTGGCAGCAGATGAATATTTATCAATATCATTCAAATAACCTTTAAATATCAACCCTTGAATGGGATCAATAATAAATAATTCCTCTGCTTTTTTCTTAGCAAATTCTTTATTCCCACCTAAGATTTCAGGTATTTCTGCAAATAGCTTAATTAACAATTTTAAATACCTAGGGTTTTTGGGGGATAATCGATGTGCGTTTAATATTGATTTTTTGGCTTTCAATACATAAGAAATAGAAAAAAACCTCGAAACTTCTAAAGATTTTCTCGCTGCTGCCACTGCTAGTTTAAAGTAATTTTCTGCAGACGGATTTTCAACTATAATCTTTTCGAAATAACTAATTGCTACTTCCCAATCCTTGTAGTAATATGACAAATCTGCAATGGAAATAAAAGTTTTGATAGAGGGAGCATTCTTTTCTAACTTTTTTAAATCAACCATTTTAATTTTGTAAATAGGATCTTTGTGAAAATCATATGTAGCAAAAGGAGTTATGTCCTGTGAAAAAATAAAAAGAGGTATGATAATGAAAAAGAAAAGAAACGAATTGGAGCTACTCATGTGATTTGTTTAGAGATTTCCAAATCAAATCTTTCAACTCAACTAAACCAGATTGTTCAACAGCTGAAATCATGCAATAATTAATATTCTTAAAGTTTTCGTTCAATTCTTTGGAATATTCCTTTTTGAGTTCGTTGTCTAATAAATCACATTTAGTTAGTGCAACAATATAATCCTTATCCATCAATTCCGGATTGAAGGATTTCAATTCATTCATTAGAACTTCAAAAGTATTCTTTACATCTGAGACATCAACGGGTATAAGAAAAAGAAGAACAGAATTTCTTTCAATATGTCTTAAAAAATAATGGCCCAGACCCTTTCCATTAGAAGCTCCCTGGATAATTCCTGGTATATCTGCCATTACAAAAGACTGAAATTCACGATAGGGAACAATTCCCAGATTGGGCTTGAGGGTAGTAAATTCGTAATCGGCAATTTTAGGTTTAGCTGCTGTTAGTGATGCCAATAATGTTGACTTACCTGCATTAGGAAAACCAACCAAGCCTACATCAGCTAATACCTTCAGTTCCATGGTGATTTTTAATTCCTCACCAGGAATACCCTGTTGTGCAAATCTTGGGGTTTGATTTGTTGAAGACCTAAAGTTCCAGTTACCTAAACCTCCTTTTCCTCCTTCTAATAAAATGAATTCCTGATTTGGTTCAACTACCTCAAAAATCACAATATCACTCTTACTATTTTTAACAACTGTTCCTATTGGAACATCTATATATAGATCCTCACCCTGAGCTCCAGAACTTCTACTTTTGCTTCCATCTCCTCCGTGTCCAGCAACAAAATGACGTTTAAACTTAAAATGATAGAGAGTCCAAAGGTTGGGGTTAGCTCGGATAATAATATGACCTCCCCTGCCACCATCGCCACCATCTGGGCCACCTTTAGTTATAAATTTTTCCCTATGCAAATGCATAGAGCCCCTACCTCCGTTTCCTGATTTAACAATCAGTTTTACGTAGTCAACAAAATTTTCTTCTGTCATAATTGATTTATAGTAAGCCATCAATTAGCCCTGTCAAGCGTTTGGAGATTTCTTGCACACTTCCAATACCATCAACACTGTAAAACTTACCTTGAGCAGTGTAAAAGCTTTTCAATGATGCCGTCTTGTTATTGTATTCATTAAAGCGATTTCTTATTTTGATTTCATCTTGATCGTCTACCCTTCCGCTTGTCTTACCTCTATTAACTAATCTTTCTATTAAAACATCATCACCTGCCTCTAAAGCAATTGTTGCAGTTATACTCATCGATTTATTCAATAAAAAGGTGTCTAGTGCGTCAGCTTGGGCTGTTGTCCTTGGAAAACCGTCAAATATAAAGCCTTTAGCATCTGAGTTTTCATTTACCGCCTCTATTAACATATCAATAGTTATTTGATCTGGTACCAAATTACCCTGATCCATATAAGATTTTGCTAGCATTCCTAAATCAGTTAAACTATTAATATGGTATCGAAACAAATCGCCTGTAGAAAGATGAAATAATTGGTATTGAGATTTTAAAAATGCTGCTTGAGTTCCTTTTCCAGCTCCAGGTTTTCCGAATAGTACTATATTGATCATTTATTTTTATTTGTGGTAAAGATATCCAAAATGAGTTGTTTTTTTATAAGCCCAAAAGATATCCTTATTTTTGTAAAAAATTAAATGTGAATTTTTTTTCTACAACAAAAACTCTAGGTATTCTAGGTGGTGGTCAATTAGGTAAAATGTTACTATATTCCACACGAAAATGGGATATTAAAACTAAAGTACTTGATCCATGTGAAAGTGCGCCATGTAGACTTGCCTCTGACATATTTGTTCAAGGAGATTTGACTGATTTTCAAACCGTCTATGATTTTGGTAAAGATGTTGATGTTTTGACAATTGAGATCGAAAAAGTCAATGTTAATGCATTAGAGAAATTGGAGCAAGAAGGAGTAACTGTTTATCCACAGCCACAAATTCTGAAGACCATTCAAAATAAATGTTTACAAAAAAAATTTTATCAAGATAATAATATACCCTCTGCTTTATTCGAGGAATTCGATTCTATAAATGCTTTGAAAGAAAAAGTCCTTAAAGGAGACTTATCCTATCCTTTTGTATGGAAATCTGCTGAAATGGGCTATGATGGCTATGGGGTGTCAATAGTGCGTTCAAACAAAGAATTAGAGGAATTAAATCCGGGCCATTGTCTAATCGAGGAGATCGTTAAGTTCAAAAAAGAATTGTCTGTCATTGTTTGTCGCAGACCTCAAGGTGAAATGGTCAATTACCCAGTAGTAGAATCTGAATTTCACCCCACTGCAAATCAAGTAGAATATGTTTTATGCCCGGCTAGGATATCAACAAAGGCAGCAAAAAATGCAGTTGAAATAGCACTTCAAACCGCAGAAGCTTATGGACAAATTGGACTTCTCGCTGTGGAATTATTTCTTATATCCGATGAAGAAATACTTGTTAACGAAGTAGCCCCTAGACCGCACAATAGTGGTCATTTTAGCATAGAAGCATCCTATACCTGTCAATTTGAGCAGCACCTTAGGGCAATTTTGGACTTACCCTTGGGTAAAACCGATAGCAAAACGGCGGGAGTGATGGTTAACCTGGTAGGTGCAGATGGTTACGCTGGTCCTGTAAATTATAAAAACATCGACCAGATTTTAGCAATTGACGGGGTTATTCCTCATATTTACGGAAAAAAAGAAACACGTCCCTTTCGAAAAATGGGTCATGTAACTGTCATTAATCCTGAATTGTCAGTAGCAAGAAAGATTGCGGAAAAAGTCAAAGATATATTATTAGTAATAGCAAAATAAAATGGTAAGAGTTGGAATTATAATGGGAAGCAAATCGGATCTAACGGTCATGCAAGA
The DNA here is from genome assembly GCA_902590705.1 of uncultured Bacteroidota bacterium. Taxonomy (GTDB): domain Bacteria; phylum Bacteroidota; class Bacteroidia; order Flavobacteriales; family Flavobacteriaceae; genus UBA8316. Next base: position 96,494 of record CACIXU010000003.1, read on the forward strand.
GGCAATAGATATTTTAAATAGCTTTGATGTCGAAATTGAGGTCGATATTGTATCTGCCCATCGTACTCCAGAAAAAATGATGGAATACGGTAAAAAAGCTCACCAAAAAGGTCTAAAAGTAATTATAGCTGGGGCTGGAGGCGCTGCTCATTTACCTGGAATGATTGCCTCGTTAACCCCGCTCCCTGTGATTGGTGTTCCAATTAAATCCAGAAATTCAATTGATGGTTGGGACTCTGTGTTGTCTATTTTGCAAATGCCTGGCGGTGTACCCGTAGCCACTGTGGCGCTAAACAGTGCTAAAAATGCGGGAATACTTGCTGTTCAAATTGTTGGTACCTCCGATCCATATATTTTAAACAAAATAGAATTATACAAAGAAGGATTGAAGACCAAAGTAATCAACTCCAGTAAAAATTTAAATCTTTAAAGAATTTGAAAAACCCTCTGTTAGCTCCATTTAGGACGCCACACCAATCCACGCCATTTGGTGAAATTAAACCAGAACACTATATACCAGCAATCAAAAAAGACATTCAAGAAAGTTTAAAAGCAATCAATAAAATTACTGATCAGAAAGCCCAACCTAGCTTTGATAACACTATAAATGCTTTGCAAAATATAAGTGAATTATTGGAGCGAAATAGTACGATATTATTCAACCTTAACAGTGCAGAAACTACAGAAGAAATTCAGCAAATAACCCAGCAGGCTTCCCCATTACTCACCAAATTTCAAAATGATGTAAGACTTAATAAAGTACTTTTTGATCGCGTGAAAAAGGTTTTTGAAAATCGAGAAACTGAAATTCTTACATCCGAGCAACTAACCCTTCTTATAAAAGAGTTTAAAAGTTTTGCTAGAAATGGTGCACTGCTCTCTGATGATGAAAAGCTTATTTTAAGAGAAATCGACACCGAAAAAGCAAAACTAAGCTTAAGCTTTGGAGAGAATGTCTTAGCAGACACCAATGACTACTTAATTCACATAACTGAGGAAAGTCAACTAAAAGGTTTACCAGATCAGGTGAAAGAAATGGGTGCTGAAATCGCCAAATCAAAAAATAAAACTGGGTGGATCTTTACTTTAGATTACCCCAGTTATGTCCCGTTTATGACCTATTTAGATGACAGAGAGTTAAGACGTAAAATGAGCCTTGCCTTTGGACAAAGAGGATTTAGAGAAAATGATCACAATAATAGTAAAATCATCTTAAAAATAATTGAACTGAGAAAAAAACGTGCTGAATTGTTGGGATATGAATCTCATGCAAATTTTATACTATCGGAACGAATGGCTAGTTCAGAAAAAAATGTAAATAATTTCCTTGAAGATCTTTATCAAAAAGCATTGCCGGCGGCAAAAAAAGAATGGGAAGAATTAGTGAGCTATGCCAAAAAATATCTTAATATTGATCAAATTGAAAAATGGGACACTGCTTACGTTTCTGAAAAGCTTAAACAAGCGCAATTGGATTTGGACGAGCAATTGTTAAAACCATATTTCCAATTAGAAAAAGTTAAACTAGGGTTATTCGAAATAGTTGGTAAACTATACGGACTAAGTTTTAAAAAAAACAAGGATATTCAAGTCTATCACAATGAAGTTGAAGTCTACGAGGTATTCAATTCCCATGGGTATTTTCATGCGCTTTTATATACTGATTTCTTTCCTCGTAAAGGAAAACGTAATGGAGCTTGGATGACCTCATATCGCTCTCAAAAAAAAGGACAAAGGCCTCATGTATCAATCGTTTGTAATTTCTCTAAACCAACCGCAAGCCTGCCCTCATTATTAACTTTCCAGGAGGTAACTACTCTATTTCATGAGTTTGGCCATGCATTACATGGAATTTTATCTGAAACAACATACAGAGCATTAAGTGGAACTAATGTTTATTGGGATTTTGTAGAACTGCCAAGCCAGATCATGGAAAACTGGTGTTATGAAAAAAATGCATTAAAACTCTTTGCAAAGCATTACAAGACAAATGAAATCATACCGATGGAATACATAAAAAAAATCCAAAAAGTAGCCCATTTTCAGCAAGGGTTACAAACTTTAAGACAGCTTGGTTTTGCATTTTTAGATCTTTCATATCATAATAAAAAAGCGAATGAAATCAAGGATATTAAAAATCACGAAAAAGAGATTTTAGATCGTATGCAATTTTTAGGTGACTACCCAGAAAATTGTATTAGCACAGCTTTTTCTCATATATTTCAAGGAGGTTATTCAGCTGGCTATTACAGTTACAAGTGGGCTGAGGTACTGGATGCAGATGCCTTTGAGTTATTTTTAGAAAAAGGAGTTTTTGATTTAGAAACATCAAAATCTTTTAAAGAAAATATTCTATCTAAAGGCGGTACCGAACATCCCATGATACTTTATAAAAGGTTTAGAGGTAAAGCTCCTAATCCAAAAGCATTACTTAAAAGATCAGGCTTGGTTTTCTAAAATATTTCTACATTTAAAAAAAGGAAAAGGAAGAAATCAGACTTTATTAAAAAATAGCAGACGTTTTGGTATCAGTGAAAAAAATTAAGATTCTTCACGAATTATTTAATAAGGCTTGATGAGTAAAAATTGATTTTTTATAATAATTTTTTTCTCTTGACGAAATTTAATGTAATCAAACTACCAATTTAAAAACCCACCATCAAGATCATAGATTTTTTTAAAACCAAAGGAAACCATCACTTGTGCCGCATAGAGGCTCCTTCTACCCGATCGACAATAAACCAAAAGAGTATCTGATTTTGAAAGTTTTTGTATTTCTGTTATAAAAGTTTCAGCTCTAAAATCAATATTTTGTGCTCCTGGAATATGCCCTTGCATATACTCCTCATGAGTTCTTACGTCAATGATTGTATATCCCTGTTCAACAAGGGAGTGGTATTTAGATTTTTCGATTACCTCGACTGTCGGAGGCTGAAGAATAAAGGAAATAATAAATAAATAAAATTTCATTTTAAAGCAATATTTTTTTTAAAAATAGCCATAAAATTGGAATTCCCTCTACCCAAAAGCTGCTAAAATATTTGGGTTGTTCCTTTTTAGATATTAAAATAAAAACCATTAAAATGATAGCAATAATTGTTGTTATTTCAAAACAAGAGGAAAAATTAAATAATACCTCTAAAAAAAGAAAAAAAATCAATAGGACGAAACCAAATATTTTGGTGTTTTTAACTCCCCATTTTTGGGGCCAAGTAGACAAGTTGGGATGGTCTAATTTCAAATCTCTAATTTCGAAAGGTAAAGAAGCAGCTATTACAAAAAGATATCGTTGAAAGCCATACATCAAAGAAAATTCTGTTAAAGACACTCCTTCTAAAGTAAGTGGTAAAAAAACTGTCATCAATACCCAGCTTAATGCAACTAAATGAATTTTTACCCCTTTAAAACCTCTAAAGTTAATCTTAAAACCAGGTAAGGGTAGGCAGTAAAGCAATCCCAATAATAGGGTGAAAAAAAATAGCAACTGGGAAGAAAGCGGAAGAAAAAAAATAACTCCACCTGAGGTAAGAATACATAATAAAAAAAATCCTAATAACAGATTGATTTTAAATGACTTATTAATTTTAATATTCCAATATAATAGATGGTACTTTATGAAATTATAACCCAAAAAAGGGGCCATAAAAAAAATCAACTGATGAATAAAGTGCAGATTTAAGCCAAAATCTAAGGCAGTAATATGAGCCAAGGCCCAAACGGTCAAACCAACATGAAAATTATACTTAATGTAGCTTTCAAAAACACAACTAAATCCTCCCACTAAACAAAAATATCTGTAAACTGTTAATTAAGAGAAATTTTTGTTAAAAAAAAAATGATATCTGTTTTTAAGACCAATAAAATTGTTTCAATCTAAGCGGTAAATTTGATTAAACAAATGATATGCAACAGGATGAATTTTCTTTACGCCATATAGGTCCAAGTGAGAGTGATATAAAAAAAATGTTATCTAGTTTAGATGTTGAGTCCATAGAGGAGCTTTTGACTCAAACAATCCCTCAAGAAATTAGATTAAATTCTCCTCTTTCACTACCGAAGGGGGTTAGTGAAAATAAATTTCTAAATGAACTAAGTGCCCTATCCGATGAGAATAAACTATTTGAAACCTACATTGGTTTAGGATACCACCCCACAGTTACACCGGCAGTAATCCAAAGAAATATTTTAGAAAACCCCGGATGGTATACAGCTTACACACCCTACCAAGCTGAAATTGCTCAAGGGAGATTAGAGGCACTTTTCAACTTTCAAACCATGGTTTGTGATTTGACTGGAATGGAGTTATCTAATGCATCTCTTCTTGATGAAAGTACTGCAGCAGCAGAGGCTATGTCTATGATTTATGAACTTAGATCGAAAGATCAGAAAAAAAATAATGCCTCAAAAATATTTTTGTCTGATCAAATTCTGCCGCAAACACTTGCTGTTTTAAAAACCAGAGCAGCTCCTCTTAAAATTGAATTAGTTGTTGGTAACGAGAGGGATTTTAATTATGATGAAACCTTTTTTGGAGCTCTATTTCAATATCCGGGAAAATTTGGAGAAATAATCGATTTGCCTTCTGCGATTAATAAAGCTAAAACACTCAGTATTAAAACTATTGTAGCTGCAGATCTATTGAGTTTAACTCTTTTAGAGGCACCTGGTGAATATGGCGTTGATGTGGTAGTGGGGACCACCCAGCGTTTTGGAATTCCATTGGGTTATGGTGGGCCCCATGCCGCTTATTTTGCAACTAAAATAGATTACAAAAGACATATTCCAGGAAGGATTATAGGACAGACCATTGACCAAGATGGGAACCCTGCCCTACGAATGGCTTTACAAACAAGGGAACAACATATCAAACGGGATCGCGCTACTTCAAATATTTGTACCGCTCAAGTTTTATTGGCGGTAATGGCAGGAATGTATGGCGTTTATCATGGTCCAAAAGGATTAAAAAAAATCGCAAAAAAAATTCATTTAAACACAGCTAAGCTTGAAAAGAAACTTACAGATTTAGGACTTACTCAGCTCAACACTTATTATTTTGATACTCTCAGAATTAAAGTTCAAGCTAAAAAAATTAGAGAAGTAGCTGAAAAAAAAGAAATTAATTTTCTATATATAGATGACCAGACCGTGGGAATAAGTATAAATGAAATATGTGATGAAGTTGCCCTACTCAAAATTCTAACTGTATTTGAAGAAGTAACGCTCCAAAAAAATATAACTGGAAAAGTCAAAATTGAACATCACCGCTACCCGATTAGTCAGAAAAGGGTTAGTTCTTTTTTGGAGCACAAGATTTTTAATTCTCATCATTCAGAGACCTCTTTGATGCGATATATAAAATCACTGGAGAGAAAAGATTTGGCACTAAATCACTCCATGATTTCCTTGGGATCCTGCACTATGAAATTAAATGCAGCAGCGGAAATGCTTCCCTTGAGTTGGCCCAGATGGTCTGCACTTCATCCATTTGTCCCAAATAATCAAGCACAAGGCTATCAGAAAATGCTTTTTAGTTTGGAATCTCAACTTAGTGAGATTACTGGGTTTCACGCCACATCACTTCAACCTAATTCAGGTGCTCAAGGAGAATATTCTGGCCTGATGGTGATTCGAGCATATCATAAAGCAAATGGAGAAGACTTTAGAAACATCTGTTTAATACCCTCTTCTGCCCATGGAACAAATCCAGCCTCAGCTGTCATGGCAGGCATGAAAGTTGTCGTAGTCAAAACTGATGAGTCGGGAAATATTGACTGGAATGATCTCTCTCAAAAAGCTGATGAAAATAGTGAAAATTTAGCTGCACTGATGATCACTTATCCTTCTACCCATGGGGTTTTTGAAACCAATATCAGACAGATAACTGATAAAATTCATGCATGTGGTGGTCAGGTTTATTTGGATGGTGCAAACATGAATGCTCAGGTTGGACTGACAAACCCCAAAATAATTGGTTCCGATGTATGCCACCTGAACTTACATAAAACTTTTGCCATCCCTCATGGAGGTGGTGGTCCAGGCGTAGGTCCAATTTGTGTAGCTGAACATTTAGCCAGGTTCCTTCCCTCCCATCCAATAGTTAAAACAGGTGGGGAAGAAAGTATTGATGCACTATCTGCAGCTCCATGGGGATCTGCTTTGGCTTGTTTAATTTCTTATGGATATGTCAAAATGCTTGGAGCTAAAGGGTTAAAACGTGCAAGCGAAATCGCCATTTTAAATGCTAATTATATAAAGAAAAGGCTGGAAGGAGCCTTTGATATTCTTTATACAGGAGCTAGTGGGAGAGCTGCCCATGAATTGATTATCGATTGTCGACCATTCAAAAATCAAAACATCGAAGTGGTAGATATCGCCAAAAGATTAATAGATTATGGGTTTCATGCTCCAACAGTTTCTTTTCCAGTCTCTGGAACTATGATGATTGAGCCCACTGAAAGTGAAAACTTAGAAGAAATTAACCGTTTTTGTGATGCAATGATCTCAATAAGAATGGAGATAGATTGTAAGGACGCATCAAGTGAAATGATACTAAAAAATGCCCCTCATACACTTAAGATGGTTAGTGGAGATGTATGGGAATTTCCATACACAAGACAAAAGGCAGCTTATCCGCTGGCATATGTTTCAGAGAATAAATTCTGGCCTTCCGTAAGAAGAGTCGATGAAGCATTTGGCGATCGTAATTTAATTTGCAGCTGTGCTTCAATCGATAGTTATGTAAACATTTAATTAACAGTATTTTATGCTATTATTTAAGTCTATTTTACTCCCCTCTGGCTAAATTGAATATCGTCAAGTTTTTTTAAAACTCTTTAAATAATTCTCATTTAAGCATTACTATTGTTAACTATTATGAGTTTTAAAATAACAGGTAGCGGTAGTTATATTCCATCAGTTGTTGAAAATAATGACAAGTTTTTAAATAATTTTTTTTGTGACGAGTCAGGAATTGGATTTGATATTGACAACCAAACTATTATTAATAAATTTAATTCAATTACAGGAATTGTTGAGAGAAAATATATTTCCTCAGACTTAACTACTTCGGATATTGCTTTCCAAGCGGCCAAAAACGCGATAAAAGATGCTGACATTGATCCAGAAACATTAGACTATATTATTGTAGCTCACAATTTTGGAGACATAACTTGCAACAGTAAGCAAGTTGATACCTTACCCAGTCTAGCCTCTCGAGTCAAGGCAAAATTGAAAATTAAAAATCCTGAATGTGTTGCATATGATATTTTATTTGGCTGCCCAGGCTGGGTTGAAGGGATGATTCAAGCACAAGCATTTTTGAAGGCTAAAATGGCTAAAAAATGCTTGGTTATTGGAGCAGATGCTCTTTCTCGAGTGATTGATCCTCATGACCGAGACTCAATGATCTATGCAGATGGAGCTGGAGCGACAATCCTAGAAAAGTCTAATCTAAAGGGTGGAATTTTATCTCATAGTACCTTGACTTTTACCGCTGAGGATGAAGCAGACTTTATTTTTTATGGTGAATCGTACAATAAGACCAAGGGTAATGGTGATAAATTCATTAAAATGCAGGGGCGAAAAGTATACGAATTTGCTTTGATAAATGTGCCTGCTGCCATGAAAAAATGCCTTGATCATTCTGGAATTCCAATTGAAAATCTTAAGAAAATCTTCATACACCAAGCCAATAAAAAAATGGATGAAGCAATTGTCAAAAGATTCTTTAAACTTTATAAGATTCCAATGCCTAATGATATTCTCCCAATGAATATTGAGGAATTTGGAAATAGCTCAGTAGCTACGGTGCCTACACTATTTAATTTAGTCCTCAGAAAAAATTATATGGGACACTCAATTTCCAGAGGAGATATCATTTTATTTGCCAGTGTTGGAGCAGGCATGAATATTAATGCGATCACTTATCAAGTTTAAATGCCGCTTGATAAAGAAACTCACCTCTAATAACTGTTAATTACTTAAATTTGTAATGTATGAGAGTACTTCGCAATATCGGAACCTACTCTATTATGATAGGGAAGGTGTTTGGGAGATTCACTAGATGGAGTGTAATGAAAGGTCTTATCATTAAGGAAATCGACTCATTGATTATAGGATCAATCGGAATCGTGTCATTTATATCATTTTTTGTTGGCGGGGTAGTCGCTATACAAACAGCGTTAAACTTAAACAACCCGCTTTTGCCTAAAAACCTCATTGGATTTGCTACTAGACAATCTGTTATTTTAGAATTTGCTCCCACATTTATCTCAGTGATTATTGCGGGTAAAGTAGGCTCATTTATTACATCTAGCCTGGGTACAATGCGTGTTACAGAGCAAATTGATGCTTTAAAAGTAATGGGGATTAATACTTATAATTATCTAATTTTCCCAAAGATAGTTGCTTTACTTCTTTATCCCTTTATCATTACCATTTCAATGTTCTTGGGAATTTTTGGAGGCTACGTTGCTTCGATTTATGGGGGCTTTTGCTCTAGTGCTGATTTTATTGAAGGTATACAATTAGATTTCATACCTTTTCACGTAAGCTATGCTTTCGTTAAAACTGCTTTTTTTGCTTTTATTTTAGCTACTATTCCTTCCTATCATGGGTATTTCCTCAAGGGCGGTGCTCTTGAGGTTGGTAAAGCAAGTACAACATCTTTTGTGTGGACCAGTGTATTGATTATTGTAACCAATTACGTTATAACTCAATTGTTACTCACATCATGATTACTATAAAAAATTTAAACAAAACCTTTGCTGGGGTGGTAGTTCTAAATGATATTTCCACTGAATTTGAAAATGGTAAAACCAATTTGATAATTGGTCAAAGTGGGTCTGGTAAAACAGTATTATTAAAATGCATATTGGGACTATTTGGTATTGACAGCGGCGAAATTTTTTTTGACAATAGGTCATTCCAAGAGATGAATATTAAACAAAGAAGTATTATTAGACAGGAAATTGGAATGGTTTTTCAGGGAAGTGCACTTTTTGACTCTATGACAGTAGAAGAAAATATAATATTTCCCATGCAAATGCTTACCAAAAAGAGCTTTGAGGAAATGCAAGTTAGGGCCAATCAAGTAATTGAACGTGTTAATCTTGTTAATGCAAATAAAAAACTACCCTCTGAAATTTCAGGTGGTATGCAAAAAAGGGTGGCTATAGCCCGTGCAATAGTAATGAATCCTAAATACCTTTTTTGTGATGAACCAAATTCTGGTTTAGACCCAAAGACCTCAACTATTATTGACAATCTAATTAAGGAAATTACTGAGGAATATAAAATCACAACAATAATTAATACTCATGACATGAATTCCGTTATGGAAATTGGTGAAAAGGTTTTATTCTTAGAAAATGGAAATAAGGGTTGGGAAGGTTCTAATAAAGAGGTTTTTAATACAGATAACAAAATAGTTAGTAACTTTATATATTCATCTAATCTGTTCAAAAAGGTCCGAAAAGTTTACCGAAACGAAAAAAATAATTAATCTTCTAGTTTATTTAGAACTTTCTCTGAAAGACTTTTCACTTCTTGATCTTTATTAATTGGACAGATCATTAATACATCCTCACTATCAACGATTATAAAATCACTTAAACCTGAGATAACGATTTTCTTGCTAGGGTTTGATTTGATAAGATTATTAAATGATTGGGTTAAATAAACATTTGAGTTAATAACAACATTGTTGGCTGAGTCTTTTGTATTTAAATCATATATCGATTTCCAACTTCCTAAATCATCCCAGTCAAAACTGGCAGGAATCAAGTTAATTAGATTAGACTTTTCCAATAAGGCATAATCAATAGAAATATTTTCTGCTAAGGGATAGTTTTCGGAAATAAACTTCTTTTCATCAGGGGTGTTTAATTTGCTTAATCCTGCGTTAAATAAGTCAAAAAGCTTGGGTACATATTCTTTAAATCCATTTATCACTGCATTGACCGACCACACAAATATTCCAGAATTCCAGTAATAATTACCTGAATCAATAAGAGACTTTGCCTTATTCTCGTCAGGCTTTTCTGTGAACTCTAAAACAGTTTTCAATCTATTCTCATCTGCTTTTACAGAAATATATCCGAAGCCAGTAGCAGGAAAAGTGGGAACAATCCCAAAGGTGATTAAATTTTCGTTTCCTGCCGATGCTAACGCAAACTCCATATCACTTTTAAAAATCACTTCATTTTGAATACTGTGATCACTAGGGGAAACAATTACTATGGCGTCTGGATTATGTTTTTTAATTTTGAGACTAGCAAGAAGAATGCATGGGGCCGTATTTCTTCGATCAGGTTCAGAAATTATTTGATCCTCATTCAGTTTACCTCCCAATTGATTCAAAATTATTTTTTGATATCGGAGCTGAGTTACTATATAAATATTTTCTTTGGGAACAATTTTTTCTAAACGGCTGAATGTAGTTTGAAGCAATGAACTGCCATTGCCTATCATATCAATAAACTGCTTCGGATAATCTGGGGTACTTGAGGGCCAAAAGCGAGCTCCAATTCCACCAGCCATTACAATTGCAAAGTGATTATTCTCCATTTCTTTGAATCCTTTTTACCTGAGCATGGGGGCTAAAAAAGTATTTTTTTCTCGTCGATAATTCATAACATTCATACCTTTTTTTTCTTTTTGAACCCAAGACAAATTTTCTTCCATTATCAGTTTCAAAAATTGTTCCAGAATCCAATTCAAAAATATAGTTTTTTTCGTTTTCAGGGTCAAATTTATTAAGCTCAATGACAAGGTTAAAATCAACATCGGTGGAAGCTCTTGGATTCTTAAAATGAAAAGCCAGTAAATTAAGTAGATCCTTTGGGAAAATTTCAGAGTTTAAAAAAGGGATCATTAATTTCTGATAGCAACTTTTCCACTCCTTGCCATGAGGCTTTATAGAATACCCGAAATCTTTGAAGGCCACTAGATGTGCAATTTCGTGAATTAGTGTAATAAGAAAGCGATAGGGATTTGAAGAGTTGTTTACTGAAATACGATGAACTCCCTGTGAAAGTATTTTAAAATCTCCGTGTTTAGTATTACGTCTTGGTACTGTAACCACGTTAACTTTCCAATAATTAAAGTATTTCGAAAGAATTGGTATTGCAGCAGCTGGTACATAATTTCGGACAACATTGATCTGATCTCCCACTTTATTCATGGCGTGCTAGAGGAAATAGGTAGTACTTTTCCATTGTAGAGCTGTTGACCATTAAGAGCAAATTCAAGAATGTAAGACGCAATTTCTTTTGCAGAAATAGGAGCTTTGTAACCTGGAAAAGCTTCCTCTAACATTTCGGTTTGGACAGCTCCCAATGCCAAAGCATTAAAAGCGGGACCACTTTCTTTAAATTCCTCCGCCAACAATTCAGTTAGAATTATTAGTCCTGCTTTACTACTTGAATAGGCAGACAAACCCGGAAACTTAGTAGTTCCTTGTACCCCTCCCATACTACTAATATTTACCACATGCCCTTTTGGAGTCATCATAGGAAAAATTAGACGAATTAATGACGCTACTGCAAAAATATTTACCTGAAAAACTTTTATAAATTCCTCACACGAAGTCTCAAGAAATGGTTTATTAATTAAGCTACCTGCACTGTTAATTAATGCATCAATTTTAGAAAATGATTTACTAATTGTTTTAATAAAATCCTGAATGGCATTTTCATAACTGAGGTCAACTGCAAAAGGATAAATATTTTCAATACCCAATAAGGGCTTGATATTTCTAGACAAGGCAATTACTTGATAGCCCTTGCTGGCAGCTTGTGTACAGATTTCAAACCCTATTCCCCTACTGGCACCGGTAACAATAAGGGTTTTCATTTTGTCTTTTTTTAAATCAATGGAATGATTTATTGGTTTTTTTTAACCAATAATCTAATTGGATTTTCGATATACAACTTAAGGGTTTGTAAAAATTGTGCTCCTGTTGCACCGTCAACTGTCCTGTGATCACAGGCCAAAGTCAGTTTCATAGTATTTCCAACAACGACATTATTTTCTTTTACAACAGGCTTTTTCTCAATTGCCCCAACAGAAAGAATTGCTGAGTTTGGTTGATTAATTATGGAAGTAAATTCCTGAATCCCAAACATCCCTAAATTAGAAACGGTAAAAGTACTTCCTTCAATTTCTGAGGGGGTTAATTTTTTATCCTTAGCCCTTTGCGCAAAATCTTTGACTAGAGTCCCAATTTGTCTTAAATCCAACTCATCAGTAAACTTTACAACCGGGACGATCAATCCATCCTGAACGGCAACAGCTACTCCCAAGTGAACATGATGATTTTGAACTATTTTTTCATCAAACCATTGAGAATTTACTTCTGGGTGTTCTTTTAGTGAGAGAGCAACAGCTTTTAAAATAATGTCATTAAATGAAATCTTGGTCTCAGGGAGGGTATTAAATTGCGTTCTGAAAGCGATTGCATTGTCCATATCTAATTCCACACCCAAATAGTAATGTGGAGCAGAAAATTTGGATTCGGAAAGGCGTTTTGCAATTGCCTTTCTCATGTTATTGTTAGTAGTTTCAGTGACACTTTCTAAACCACTTGATATAGGCACTGAAACAGAGCCAAATCCACCTTTAAAATTCTCAATATCTCGCTTAATAATCCTACCGCCTTCTCCAGTTCCTTTAACCATTCCTAGGTCAACACCTTTTTCCTCAGCCAATTTTTTAGCTAAAGGAGAGGCAATTAATCTTCCGTTTAAACTCTGAGGAATAACCGGTTTTTGGGGCCGGGCAGTCATTGGTTTTACAGTTACGTTCTTTTTATCATCTTCAACTAGAGGAGGATTATCAACAACTGGAGTAGCAGTTTTAACCTCTATGGCTAAATTTGCACTCAATGCAGCTTTGACAAGCTCAGGATCGGTACCCTCGTTACCTATTGCCGCCAAAACTGAATCTACAGGGGCAGAAGCTCCCTCATCCAAACCTATGTGAAGTAGTACACCCGAATAAAAGGATTCAAACTCCATAGTTGCCTTATCAGTCTCAATTTCGGCCAAGATGTCACCCTCAGAAACCTTATCTCCTACTTTTTTATTCCATTTGGCAACGGTTCCTTCCTCCATAGTGTCACTCAATCGTGGCATTGTAACCACCTCCACACCATCTGGCATTTGTGCTTTTTCATTAGTATTAACTTCGGATTCATCTGGTTTCAGCTTTTCTTCTTCCTTAGGTGCGTCAGTGGATGTACCACCAAGGATGCCAGAAATATCCTCTCCTTTTTCTCCAATTACAGCTAGTAGCGAATCTACCGGAGCCGTTCCACCTTCTTGAATACCAATGTGCAATAGTACTCCTTCCTGAAAGGACTCAAATTCCATGGTGGCCTTATCAGTCTCTATTTCAGCAAGGATATCTCCTTCTTTGACAAAATCTCCCACTTTAATAAACCATTTAGCTACAGTACCCTCTTCCATTGTATCACTCAAGCGTGGCATATTTACTAATTCAGCCATACTATTCTAATTTGTGTTTAATAAAAGGGTAATCTTCCTGTTCGTATACAGCATCATACATTACCAATTTTTCGGGGAATGGAGATTCCTCCGCAAATTTTTGACATTCCAAAACAGCTGCTTTGACATTGGCATCAATTTCATCCAACTGTTTTTGTGTAGAATATTTGTTTTTAAGAATTACTTCTTTGACTTGGGTAATGGGGTCAATTTTTCTGTATTCCTCAACTTCTTCCTTAGTTCTGTATTTTTGTGCGTCAGACATTGAGTGTCCTCTGTAGCGGTATGTTTTCATTTCAAGAAAAGATGGTCCTTTTCCAGTTCGTGCTAGTTTTATTGCTTTGTCAAGAGCCTCAGCTACCGCGACAGGATCCATCCCATCTACTGGACCACAGGGCATCTCATAACCTAAACCTAATTTCCAAATTTCCTGATGGCTTGCAGTTCGGGCAACTGAGGTTCCCATTGCATAACCATTGTTTTCAACAACAAACACAACAGGTAATTGCCACAGTGTTGCCAGATTAAGGGTTTCATGAAGCGACCCCTGTCTAACTGCGCCATCTCCCATAAAACAGAGCGTTACATTATCTCGGTTAAAATACTTGTCACCAAAAGCCATCCCCGCACCTAATGGTATTTGTCCTCCGACGATTCCATGCCCACCGTGGAATCTTTTCTCCTTGGAAAAAATGTGCATTGATCCACCCAACCCCATTGAAGTTCCAGTTGATTTACCAAAAAGCTCTGCCATTACCCGTTTGGGATCAACACCCATACCAATGGGCTGAACGTGATTTCTGTATGCAGTAATCATCCTATCTTTATCGGGATTCATTGCGTGTAATGCACCAGCAAGAACAGCCTCTTGTCCATTATAAAGATGTAAAAAACCCCTTACTTTTTGTTGGATATAAACGGCAGCCAATTTGTCTTCGAATTTCCTCCAAAATAGCATGTCTTCATACCATTTTAGATAGACAGATTTATTTACTTTCTTCATTAAACGAACCTCACAAATAAGTTAAAATTTTTATCAAAATTACTGAATTCAATCCTTTTGATAAAAATTTATCTGCTAAATAATCATTAAGTTAATTTAAATAAAAGTCTTCAAAGGAAATTTTCTATTCTATGCTCCCCCATCTGAACCATCAAAACTAAAGGTAAGTGAAAATCTTAGTGTATTTTCCAATGGATTTCTAATTTTTGAAGTAGAAGATAGATAAGAAATATCAATATTTGTATTATTATATTTAAATCCTGCACCAAAAGTCAAATATCTTCTAGACCCCTTTTCTTCACTTTCGTTGAAATAGCCGGTTCGCAGCGCAAAATTTTCACCAAATTTATACTCAGTTCCCACTGCCCATGTAATTTCTTTTAATTCTTCCTCGGTCCCATTAGGAGCGTCGCGAAAAGATTCCAAAATTCCCTTAAAAAAACTAACATCTGGCTGACGGTAATAAAGGTTATTATTTTCATCGTAAAAAGCTATTGGAGAAGGCACCAAAAGTTTAGAAAATTCAATATTTAATCCTAAAACATTAGATTCGTCGAGAATGATATCAATTCCACTTCCCACCCTAAGGTTAGTAGGAATGAAATCCTTTTGGCCCCCTTCATCATATTTAAGCCTAGGTCCTATATTAGATATATTAAAGCCAGTTCTAAAAACCGCGTCTTTATTACCCATTCCAAATGAATTACTTTGATAAAATCCCGCAATATCAACGCCAAGAGTATTAGCTGAAGTGGCATCCATATCTACATTTATCTTTAAATCAGACCTTATGTATCTTCCAGCTACAGACATAGAAAACTTTTCACTCAATTTAAGAGAATAGGAAATATCAAGAGTAATCTCATTTGGTCTCTTAGAACCCTGATCAATAATAGTGCCAGCAATACTTTCATTAAACTGAATATTTCCTAAACTAAAGTACTTTAGACTAGTAGCCCATGCACTCCTCTCATTTGTTTTTTTAAAATAAGTAAGGCTTCCTAAAAAAATGTCATCTACCAATTGCCTTAAATAAGGAGTGTAGCTTAAACCCAACCCATTTTCACTTTCAATAAAAGCATATTTAGCAGGATTCCACTGCTGTGCATAAGCATCTGGAGAGGTTGCGACGCCAAGTTCACCCATTCCCCCAGCTCTTGCATCAGGTGTAATTAATAAAAAAGGAACGCCAGTAGTAATTACTCGTTCTTGTGCATTAACAGTAAGGAAATTAACTGATATTAAAAAAAAATAGATAATCGAAATCCTCATAAAACAATAGTTACAAATAGACAACGAAGATATTCTTTTAATGTTGTGTCAGAGTAAACAAGTTATTAACAGACTATTTGATCTTTTTTGCTAGAATTATCATAATAAATCATTTTTTACAACGTTATAAGGTTGGTGTTTGTGAAACAAAATGATTGTAAGTATAAAATTAAAAACACAGATTATTAGTATATTGCAATAAAATTAAAGACATATTGTCCTTATGAAAATTAATTTTTTACAAAAAAACGTTCTACTTCTTGCATTTTCATCGCTTATTTTATCCTGTGGCGGAAGAAATAATGTATCACGCGCAACTGGTTGGGGAATTAACTCTAAACAAGGTGGCTTTCAATACAACGTAGATTTTGACGACCAAGAGACGGGACCTGGATTAGTTTTTGTTGAAGGTGGCACATACACTAAAGGCCAAGTTCAAGACGATGTATTACACGATTGGAACAATTCTCCTACCCAACAACATGTCATGTCTTTTTATATTGACGAAACGGAGGTCACTAATTTGATGTACATGGAATATTTAGATTGGCTAGAAACTGTTTTTCCTCTAAGTAACGAAGATTATCGGCAAATATATAAAGGAGCTCTTCCAGACACATTAGTTTGGAGAAATACTTTGGGCTACATGGAAGAATTAACTTCCAACTATTTGAGACACCCTGCATATGCTGAATATCCAGTAGTTGGAGTTAATTGGCTTCAGGCAGTCCAGTTTGCTGAATGGAGGACTAACCGAGTCAATGAATTCCTTTTGGAAAGAGAAGCCTACATTCAAAAAGATGTAAGATATAGTGAAGCAGATGGGGGTATTGTCAATTCTAATAGCACTTTTAGTACGGATGCATACCTTAAAAGACCAAAAACTGCTTATGGTGGGTTGATGGCCTCAGATAGCTTAATGGGTAAAAGAGGAACAATGAAAAAAGATACCGCAACCATTAACGTATATGCAGGTGTTGAAAAAGGACTATTGCAACCCTCATACCGACTCCCTACTGAAACTGAGTGGGAATATGCAGCTATTGCACTTGTTGGTGACAGAGAATACAATACATATCGCGGAAAGAAAAAATATCCTTGGTCAGGTGAATACACCAGGTCTGATGAAAGAAGAAGTGAAGGAGATCAACTTGCAAATTTTAAGTTTGGTAGAGGAGACTATGGAGGTATAGCTGGATGGTCAGATGACGGAGGAGATATTACTGTTCAGGTAAAAAGTTATCCCCCCAATGATTTCGGAGTTTATGACATGGCTGGCAATGTAGCTGAGTGGGTTTCTGACGTTTATAGACCTATTATTGACGATGAAGCAAACGATTTTAATTATTTCAGAGGTAATATTTATTTGAAAAATGCAATTGGTGAAGATGGTACCGCAACTATTATATCTCCAGATGAATTAGTTTATGATACATTGCCTAATGGTAGGGTTCTCCTTAAGAGACTACCCGGTCAATTAGAACAAGTTCCTATAGATGAGGAGGATACTTTTTTAAGACAAAATTTTTCTGAAAGTGATAATCGAAATTTTCGTGACGGAGACATAGAATCAACACGATTATATGAAATTGACAAAAATTCTATTGTAGATGATACTGATAGCAGACCAGAATCAACCTTGATGTATGATGCCCCAAACCACCCCAAAATGACTAAAGATCAAGATGGTAAAATAAATAGGAATATTGATGATGCTAACAGTAGAACATCACTAATTACAGATGAGGTCAGGGTTTACAAAGGTGGTTCATGGAAAGATCGTGCTTATTGGTTAGATCCCGCACAAAGAAGATATCTTCCTCAGTATATTGCAACTGATTACATCGGCTTTCGCTGCGCCATGTCCCGTTTAGGTCAAAAAAGTAAAATTAAGAAAACCGCAAGACACAAACGCGGCAGATAATCTAATGAAGGCATCTTAACGATGCCTTTTTTTTATTATGAATCCAGCAGAGCTCCATGAATATTTTAAAATTACTTCGGGAGTAAAAACAGATAGTAGGCTCATTAAACATGACTGTTTATTCTTTGCTCTAAAAGGACACAACTTCGATGGAAATGAATTTGCAATTGAAGCTCTTAAAAAAGGTGCAAAATTTGCTGTAGTAGATAGATCAAGTATCGCCAAAAAAAGCAATAAATTAATTCTAGTTGAGGATAGTTTACAAGCGCTTCAGGAACTTGCAAAACACCACAGAAAAAAATTAGGTACTAAAATTATTGCCCTCACAGGAAGTAATGGAAAAACAACAACAAAAGAATTAATACTTAGTGTTCTTTCCCAAAAATATGATACAAAAGGGACCTTTGGAAACCTTAATAACCAAATTGGCGTTCCTCTTACTTTATTGCAATTCGATGAAAACACTGAAATTGGAGTTGTTGAAATGGGTGCAAATCACGTTGGAGAAATTGATTTTTTAACTAAAATGATTGATCCTAACTTTGGATTGATAACAAATTTCGGACAAGCCCACTTGGAAGGTTTTGGAGGTTTTAGAGGAATCATTAAAGGAAAATCTGAATTATTCGAATACTTACTTGACAAGTCTGGAACATGTTTTTTAAATATAGATGATCCCCTTCAGAGAATATGGAGAAATAAATTGAACTCTTATACATTTGGCCAGGATAAGGATGCAAACTGTCGGATAAATTATATTAGGGAAAAGTTTGAGCCCTTAAGTATTAGTTTTGAAAACAAGACCATAAAAAGTCAAATTTATGGTGATTATAATTTTAGTAATATTTCCACTGCAATTGCTGTTGGAAGATATTTTAAATTGAGCTTTGATGAGATAAAAAAAGGAATTACCTCTTTTTTACCCTCTAATAACAGATCTCAAATTATTATAAAAGGTAGTAATCGTATCACTCTGGATGCATACAATGCTAATCCTTCAAGTATGAAAGCTTCTATTTCTTATTTTTGTTCGCAAAAACAAAAGAAATCAGTTGTTATTTTGGGGGATATGTTAGAGTTAGGGAAGTATGCAGTAATTGCCCACCAATCTGTAATTCAACAAATAACCGATTCTGACATAGATGAGATTTTAACAATCGGGGAACGTTTTTTGGAAACTAAATCTAAGGATCGAAGACTAAAAAAATTCAAGACAATTACTGAAGCTGAAAAATACATTTCAGAAAAGAGCTACATCGATAGAGATTTTTTAATAAAGGGTTCAAGAGGGATTGCGCTTGAGCGTCTAATAGAATTCCTTTAACTTACTTAAGGCCAGCCCCTTCAATAATTTCTTCTACTACCTCAGGATTAAGTAAAGTTGATATATCTCCAATATTAGATAAATCTTTACTTGCAACCTTCCTTAGGATTCTTCGCATGATTTTTCCAGATCTGGTTTTGGGCAAACCCGAAACAATTTGAACATGTTCCGGTTTTGCAATAGGCCCAATTATTTTTCTTACTAGTTGTTTAATTTCATCTTGTAAAATCTCATTTGATTTCTTTGAGTTATCACAAATAGCAAAAGCATATATACCTTGACCTTTTATTTCATGCGGAAAACCTACAACAGCCGATTCAATAACATCAGAATGTTCATCGATTGCATTTTCAACCTCAGCTGTTCCCATTCGATGACCTGATACATTAATTACATCGTCAACTCTTCCTAATATCCTAAGATAACCATCATGATCCCTTTTGACTCCATCACCAGTAAAATACATACCTTTATAAGTAGAGAAATAGGTTTCTTTACAACGTTTATGGTCTCCATAAGTCGTTCTTATCATAGATGGCCAGGGAAATTTAATGCAAAGGTTTCCTTCTACATTATTCCCAATCAGTTCTTTTCCATCAGTATCAAGTATTACTGGCTGAACTCCAGGAAGAGGAAGGGAAGCATGGGCGGGTTTATTTGGAGTGATTCCAGCCAAGGGTGAAATCATGATTCCACCTGTTTCAGTTTGCCACCAAGTATCTACCAAAGGGCATCTCCCCTTTCCAATGTGTTCATGATACCAATGCCAAGCCTCCTCATTTATCGGCTCCCCAACAGAACCAATTACTTTCAAAGAACTTAAATCAAATTTATCTACGTGATCGCTCCCATGAACTTGAAGTGCTCTTATTGCGGTAGGTGCAGTATAAAATTGATTAACTTTAAATTTTTCTATAATTTCCCAAAACCGCCCTGGGTGCGGATAAGTTGGAGTCCCTTCAAACATTAATGTAGTCGCTCCTGCTAACAATGGTCCATAAACGATGTAAGAATGACCGGTAATCCATCCAATATCTGCAGTACACCAGTAAATGTCATCTTCCTGATATTGGAAAACATTTACAAAAGAATAATAGGTGTAGATCATGTATCCAGCATTGGAGTGAACAACCCCTTTGGGCTTTCCAGTTGAACCTGACGTGTATAAAATGAACAATAAATCTTCAGAGTCCATCTCCTCCGCTATATTATCCTCAGATTGCCCTTCAAGAGCTTCTTTCCACCAAAGATCTCTCCCGGAATGCATTTTCACATTTTGTCCAGTTCGTTTAAGTACAATTACCTTTTCTACTGTATCAGTTTTAGTAATAGCCTCATCAACTACTGATTTTACTGGAATTTTTTTATTTCCTCTAAAATTTCCATCTGAAGTTAATACCATTTTTGCTTGACAATCATTAATACGATCTGCCAATGCTGAAGCAGAAAATCCAGCAAATACAACAGAGTGAATTGCACCAATTCTGGCACAAGCAAGCATAGCTACTGCAGCTTCTGGAACCATAGGCATATAAATAATTACACGGTCTCCTTTTTGAATTCCCTGAGCTTTCATAGCATTGGCGAACTTACAAGTATATTTGTAAAGCTCGCCATAACTTATACGAATCGAAGATATTTCGGGGTCATTTGGCTCCCAAATAATTGCAGTTTTATTTCTATGGGTAGAAAGTAACCTTTCAAATATGTTTTCAGTTAAATTTAGTTTTGCATTTTTAAACCACTCGAGTTTCGGGGTATCAAAATTCCAATCTAAGGTTTTTTCCCACCTCTTTCTCCAATAGAAACTATTGGCGATATTCTCCCAAAATTGATCAGGCTGAATTATACTCTTATTATAATCATTAGTATACTCAAGTAGGTTTTTTATTTGGTGATCCATTTGGTGAAATATTTCCGTAAACATAAGCTTTCATTACATTTATTCAAAATAAATAATACTTGTTAATGTTTTATAATATTGATTTAAAGTGGATTAAGTTTTATTTTTTGAAAAAAATTTTACTACATTTACATTAACCGAACTTTAATAAATTAAGAATATTTTTACTTTATGGAAATTTTAGTTGTTTTGATTTTTTTAGCCTTGCTTTTTGGAGGGGTTTACTGGTACGCTGGTTATTCAACTCGTTCTGGGTTTGCTAAGGATGAAAATCAAAATTTTATCCCCGATGCTTGGGAAGAAAAATACAGTTGGTTTTTCTCAGGAAAAGGCATCATCATGCTGGTTCTTGGCATAGCAATTGGTTTTACATTTGCTAATGTCATAGGATAATCATAAAAACACCTGTTTATTCTGGTTAAAATTAAAAGCCTACTAAAAGGTTTTTATTTGTAAATCTTGAATGAAATTTGAATGAAGCAACTCTTAATACTTTTCCTTGCTTTTAATATTTCCTGTACCAATAAAAATCTTTCAGTAGATACCAATGAATCTACATTAAAATCAGGTTTTTTTGAAATAGTTCAAAAATGGTCTCAACAGCCCAATGGTTATGCTAGAAAAATATATGTAAAATTTCCTGATAATGAACTTGAGAAATATCCTGCTGTAATCGTTTTACACGGAAATGGAGGTAATGCTAGCACATTTGTAAATAAATTTAATTATTTAAATAATCACGTAATTATCGCTCCTCAAGGTTATCAAAAAAGTTGGAATATTAGAAAAGAAAAATCCAAAGCACCGGATATTAATTTTATAGCTGAAATTATTTCCTATTTGAAAAAAATGAAAAATATAGATCATGAAAATATATCAATTTTTGGAAGTTCAAATGGATCAGCACTCGTAAATCAATTACTGATTGAATTTAAAGATAAGTCATTTAAAAAAGCAATCTGTAGAGTTTCGCAATTAAATTCATTTCAATATCATGACAGTAAATTTTGGGCCCAATCTGAAAACAATTTATTTAATACACCATCAATCCCTAAGCAAGGAAGGAAAATTCTTTGTCTCGCTGGATCTAATGATAGAATTGCAAATTATTATGGTGGCCAAGGTGTTTTGGGGTATGTTTTTTTAAATGCCCAAAATAGTGCTTATATTTTAGCAAAAGCTATGGGATATAGTGGTTTGGAAATAACTGATGATTTGTCTGAAGAAGGACCTGAAAACTTTTTCAAATACAGTTATCTTGATGATCAAGTTGTTCATTATAGGCTGCAAGGAGCTGGTCATGGTTTTCGTGACATGAATGATAATGCAAACCAAATTATTAAAGACTTTATAGAGCTTGACTAAACCTAATTAAAAATCCAGATTTATGATCATTATTAAATCAAAATATTCTTTTTTTACTTGCTTAATGTTTTTTTCATTTTTTATTAATGCGCAAAATAAAAAACAACCAAATATAATTTTAATTATGGCAGATGATCTCGGCTATGAGTGTTTAAATTCTTACGGAGGGACATCATATAAAACCCCTTTTCTAAATAAATTAGCCTCTACTGGAATGCAATTTGAAAATTGTCACTCCCAACCTATTTGTACACCTTCAAGAGTGAGATTAATGACTGGTAGATCTAACAAAAAAAATCATATCAAGTTTGGATTTTTAGATACTAAAGAAAAAACTTTTAGTCAAGTTCTTAAAAAAGAAGGTTATGCAACACTTATTGCAGGAAAATGGCAATTAGGAAAAGACGCGTCTCTACCAAATCATTTTGGTTTTGACGAACATATTCTATGGCAATTAACAACCTCAGGAAGAGACTCTACAGGACTAGACAAAAGGTATGTCAATCCAGAATTGGAGATTAATGGTGTGATTTATAACAAAAATAAAGGAAATTATTCTACTGATCTAGTGGTTGATTACATTAATGATTTTATAAAAAGAAAAAAGAATAAACCATTTTTAGTCTACTATCCTATGATTCTAACCCATTGTCCTTTTGATCCTACACCTCACTCTGAAGATTGGGATCCTACCGACCTTGGTTCTAAAACATATAAAGGAAATGCTAAGTATTTTGGGGATATGGTTTCATACATGGATTATTCTATAGGCCGAATCGTAAATCAGTTAAATAAATTAAAATTAAGAGAAAATACTTTAATACTATTTACTGGGGACAACGGTACTGATGAGCCCGTTGTTTCAATGATGGATAATATAGCCATAGAGGGCGGAAAAGGAAGAACAACCGATAATGGCACTCATGTACCATTAATTGTAAATTGGAAAGGCGTAATAAAACCAAATCAATATTCTAAGTCATTAGTTGATTTTAGTGACTTTTTCCCAACATTTTGTGAAGTAGCTGGAGTAAGTATTGATTCAGATATAGATTTAGATGGGGTGAGTTTTTATCCTGACCTAATTGGTAAAGAAGGCAGAAAGAAAGAATGGATTCACACCTGGTACAATAGAGATGGTGGTTCTAATCCAAAAGAGCAGTCACAAGAGTGGGTTAGAAACGAGAATTACAAGTTGTATGTTGGAAACCGATTTTATAACATAGTAAAAGATCCAAAGGAAAAAACCCCCCTCAAACAAAAAGATATGACAATTGAAGAAAGAAAAATTTACAACAGTTTTACTGAAGCTCTTCTTTCATATATATCTTACAGAAGAGAATAATTTGGCTAAACGAAATAAATATATCCTATTAGTTTTAATTTTTATTTTTTTTGATTATTACTTAAATAGTCAAAAAGTTGATATTATAGTTTCCGCAGAGGCCAAGACAGAAACAACCATTTTAAATAATGAAACTTTTAAAATCAATTTGAATGAAAAGGACTTAAAAAATTTTAAATCTAAAGGGTTTATAAGCTATGGTGACGTGGGAGCAGCTGGTGACGGAAAATCAGATGATATAAACTTTATCATTGCTACTCATCATATAGCAAATAAATATGGTTTAGCAGTTCGCGCTAACATTGGGGCTAAATACTTTATTGGGGGAAAAGGTAAGTCAGCCATTATCAAAACAAATACTAACTTTCTAAACTCTACTTTTATAATTGATGACACCAAAGTTGAAAATAGAGAAGCATCAATTTTTTCTGTTGAATCCAATTTAAATCCAATTTCGATCTACGGTGTTAATAGAATTAAAAAAAATCAGGATAAGATTAATATCAATTTAAAAACTTCTTGTTTAATTACTGTTTCAGACTCAAATATCAGAAATTACATTAGATATGGTTTGAATCAAAATAATGGTAAACCTCAAACAGATATTTTTATAGTAGATCAAAATGGAAAAATTGATAGAAGTTCTCCAATAATTTGGGATTTTAATGATATAACAGAAATAAGTGCTATACCTATTGATGCAAAACAACTAATAATTAACGGAGGCAAATTTATTACGATTGCTAATAAAGCTCCATCAAAATATACTTACTACAGCAGAAATATTTCAATAACTCGCTCAAATGTAATCGTTAAAAATCTGGAACATACAATTATTGGAGAGGGAGATAATGGTGCTCCATACAGAGGGTTTATTAGTATATCTGATTGCTCCAATATTACAGTCAAAGGTTGTATTTTGACTGGACACAAAACCTACAAAACAATAGGTAATGCAGGAAAACCAGTCTCTATGGGATCATATGATCTATCTGTTAGAAGATCAATTAATGTAAGTATTATAAATTGTAAGCAAACAAATGACATAAATGATGATACTTATTGGGGTTTATTTGCATCTAATTATTCTAAAAATATAACTTTCGATAACTGTATTTTTTCAAGATTTGATGCACATATGGGTGTTCATAATGCTACAATTCGTAACTCAACTTTAGGTTACATGGGAATAAATGCAATTGGTTCGGGGACCCTCTTAATTGAGAACACTAAAGTTTACGGAAGAAGTCTTGTAAATTTTAGACAAGATTATGGAAGTACATGGGACGGAGAACTTATGATTAAAAATTGTGTATTTGCCCCAAGAAGAAGTAATTCTGAGTGTCTTGCAATTTTTAACGGAAGAAATTCAGGAAAACATGATTTTGGTTACACCTGCAAGATGCCTAAAAATATTATTATTGATAATTTATTTTTTGATGACTCTGATTTTAATGAAGAAAAAAAGTCGTTGGTTATTTTTTCAAATTTTAATCCAGAAATGAAATCAGATAATTATAAGGAAATCTACCCTTACATTGTAACTAAGAAAGTCATTATAAATAACTTAACCACATCGAGTGGGAAAGAACTTTTAGTTAGTGAGAATCCTTATATGTTTAAAGGAGTTAAAATTGAAAGAAATAATAATTAATGAAATTAATCTACTCACACTAAAAATTCATCATCAAAATATATAGATAAAATAGCTTTACCAAATCACTTAATCTATCTATTTCTTAATGTAGGAGAGTAATTATTACTCTAAAAATCTAGCAAATTCTCAAATTGTAAATCTTAATTTTTATTTTTTTGAAATTTTATCTAATGAATCTCTGATCTGTGTTAACAAAACTATATTTGTTGGGGTTTCAATTGAACTTTCAGTTATGTCCTCTGATTTTCTTTTTAATGTATTGAAAAATTTTACAATTATAAAAATTGTAAATCCAACTATAAAAAAATCTACAAGAGTATTAATTAATAAGCCATAATCTATAGAAACCTCGCTTAAATCAGATGTTCTTTTTCTTAAAATAATTTTTTTGTCTTGAAAATTGACTCCATCTGATAATAACGATAAAGGAGGTAGTAAAACATTTTTAACCAATACATCAACGACTGAATTAAATGAGGCTCCAATGACAATTCCAACTGCCATTTCAATCATATTACCCTTAATAGCAAATTCTTTAAATTCTTTAATAACCTTCATAAGCATAAATTAAAATTTTCTTTTTAATATATAAAAATAAATTAATCACCAAGAATGGAAGAACCCTTAAAGGCAATAGGTACCGATTTCTGTGGTGATGTATTTTCAAGTTTTTTACTTAATAGTTCTTCAATTAGAAGGCTAACTCCAATGAGTTTGGAAACAAATTGTTCATTATAAATCTAATGCGGTTTAAAAAATTGATAAAAATCATTTAAAAAATCTGGTGGGTGTTACTGGATTCGAACCAGTGACCTCTACCCTGTCAAGGTAGCGCTCTAAACCAACTGAGCTAAACACCCTAAATAAATAATATAATGTGGCTAAATATAAAATTTTTATTTGAAGCTTTTCTAAAGTATAATTGATAAAAGATTAACTATTAAAAAATTTAGGTATAAAAAATGTATTAAATAATTATGTATATACAAATATTGTTTGTACATTTGAAAATGAAAAGTAATAAACCTTTTTGTGGATGTGGCCTTACACAAAATTCCTTTGGGTATTGTGATGGATCTCATTCTAAGAGTATAAGTTGATTTAATTATGATTTCAATTGAGGGGGTGAGGTTAATATAATGAAGCTGGTTGTGAAAGAGAAAATGTTATTCACCCCTTTCAATTAATAATTACAAATTAAATTATTTACGAAAAATATAAAGTGCCAAAAATATTTTATTTTATTATTTTTTTAAAACTATATACCGAAATTAATCTAGTATATTTTCTTTTTATTTAGAATTTTGAACAACAAGTGTTTAAAACTTTTTAAATTATTCATGTAAAAAGTTAAACAATAAATAAATTTCATTATAAAAAAAACATTTAATACTCTTTTTAATAAAATATTGCATAATTATTTTTTGTAATTTGATAGTTTCTTTAGGATATCTTCATTTTTAAATGGTTTAAATTTTTAAAAATTAAAAAACTTAAATAGAAATTTGCTTAAGTCGTAAAAAGATAAAATTGAATAAATATTTATATAGATAATTCGTAGGTAGAACTTAATTTTACATTGTTATTAAGTTAAATACTTATAGAAGTACACACTTAGTTTAGTTAATTTAATTGTTTGGTTTTTTTATTATTTCGTGAATTGGGCGGGAATCTTCATCCCGCCCAATTTTTTTTGTATAACTTCAATATTTAATTTAAATCACTAATTATGATTAAGATAATCATTTCATTAATTGTTGTTTTATCAATAGGATTATTAATTATTAAAAATAAGAGTAAAATAGGATCAGATGATGCTTGCTTATGTACCGAAATATTAGTCAATGAAAACTTCATTAATAAAAAAGAAAAAATGCCATCAGTTAAAAAATGTTTGAGCTCTTTTAAAAATTTTGAAAATGCTCACTTTGAGTGTATGAAATCAATTCCTTTAGATCAACATGAAATAAAAATCGATTCACTAAGATCTATATGATCTAAATAGGTAATCTTTAATTTTACATCTTGAAAAATCTAATTAAATAAATGTTAAACATTATAAAAAAATTAAGATTTCTATTATTATTGATTCCTCTAGGAATTATTATTAGATATGTAGATCTTGAAATTACTAGAGGTGGGTTTTTATTGTCCAATGAAAAATCAAATCATTTTGTGTTTATTGGAGGCTTGGTCTTTCTCGTTATTGGTTTAATAGTAATTGTACTTTATTTTGACAAAAAATCAAACCCTTAAAAAAATCTTCATGAAGTATTTTGATAGTAATGCAATAAAAAATTTTAATAAAGTTTATAGATTAAACATGATAAATAGTATTACAGGATATAAATCTGCGAACATGATTGGCAGTCGTTCTAATTCTGGAAATGAAAATTTGGCTATTTTTAGCTCAGTAACTCACCTTGGCAGTAACCCTCCGCTTTTAAGTTTTACCTTAAGACCCAACACCGTTCCAAGGCATACTTATAAGAATTTTAGAGAAAATAAAGTTTTTACAGTTAACCATGTCACGTTATATCAAATCGAGGACGCTCATCATACCAGTGCAAAATACGATGAAGAAATCTCCGAATTTAATCAAACAGGTTTGAGCCCTGAATACAAGAATGACTTTTACGCCCCGTTTGTAAAAGGCTCGCCAGTTCAATTAGGCTGTCGATACCTTAACGAATACGATATCATAGAAAATGGATGCGTGTTGATTGTCGCTGCAATTGAGCATATTTTTATAGAAAATCAATTGCTCAAGGATGACGGTTGGGTAAAGCTAGAGGATGGGGATGTAATGACAATAAATGGATTAGATGGGTATGCCCTGCCTAAACTACACAAAAGACTTGATTATGCTAGACCTAAAACTATTTAAGAAACATAATTATATTATTTGATTTAATTTAATATGGAGTTTATAAATAATGATATTATGACTTATGCAGTTCAATATACCCAGGATGAATCTGAACTACTAAAGTCATTAAATAAAGAAACACATCAGAAAATCCTTCAACCTAGAATGATTAGTGGGCATTTTCAAGGGAGATTTTTAAGTTTTGTTGCAAAAATAATCAAACCGCAGATAATTCTTGAAATAGGTACTTTTACGGGCTATGCAACACTTTGTCTTGCTGAGGGGCTGACTAAAGATGGTGAAATTCACACTATTGATATAAATGAAGAACTGGTCGATTTCCAAAAAAAATACTTTGACCAAAGTGTATTCAAAAATCAAATATTTCCTTATCTAGGTGAGGCTAAAAATATAATTCCAAAATTAGACCTAAAGCTTGACTTAGTATTTATTGATGCTGATAAAATCAATTACCCTATTTACTTAGAAATGGTTGTGGCAAAATTGAAAAAAGGAGGAGTTTTAATCGCTGACAATGTATTATGGAGCGGAAAAGTTCTTAATAAACAAAAAAAAAGTCTTGATTCAGAAACTAAAAGTATTAAGCTTTTTAACAAACTTGTAAAAAAAGACGAGCGTTTAGAAACAGTCCTTTTACCTATTCGAGATGGGCTAATGATATGCAAGAAAGTTTAAAGATCCCTTTTAATGGAGTCTGTTAGTTCATCAAATTCGTCCTTAACCTTATCAACTTGCTTATTGATTTCTTTTCCCACTGACCTTTCGGGATCTTTTGAATCTACTGACTTTTGAATCTCGGATTTTATTTCATTGGTGGCATTTCTAACCTGAATAACCCCTTTAGCAAGTGTCTTGGCAATTGACGGGATTTTATCTGCACCAAAAACTAGTAGTACAATAAAAAAAATGAAAATCAATTCTGTCCCGCTGATAAAAAGAAGCATAGCCTAAATTTTCACAAATATATAAAAGGTGAGTTTATTTTGTCAACCAAATAGGGGGTAAACATTTCAAATCAGCGATTAGTCTTGGACTTAAATTTTTCAAACTCAGAAAGGCCTTCTTTCTTAGGCCAAACATTATTTTCGACATCAACATCTGAAGTCGCAAAATCTGGATCTAAAATTACAGATTTAATTTGTTTATTAGTAGCAATAATTTTCTTTACCATTTCATCATTTTTTCTCCAAATCTCAGGAGGGTACTTAACTCGATCTGAGCTTCCGTCCATATAATTGTACTCCACCAAAATAGGCATTACTAATCCCCCTGGTTTTTCAAAAGTAATCTCATAAAAGTTTTTGGGCAATTGAAGCATATTATTAATATTTTTATCTAAATAAGCTTTAAGATTATTGGATCCACTTCTAAATTCTGTTTTCACGTCTTCTTCTTCTAGAAAAACAAATGGGTAATCATCATTAGTAATTCCAAATTTATCGATTATTGCTTGGGCTTTAAGAGGTGTATTATTTGTAAACTGAAGTTTTTTCAAACTTTTAATACCAATA
Organism: uncultured Bacteroidota bacterium; assembly: GCA_902590705.1. Lineage (GTDB taxonomy): Bacteria > Bacteroidota > Bacteroidia > Flavobacteriales > Flavobacteriaceae > UBA8316. The sequence continues at coordinate 126,193 of CACIXU010000003.1, forward strand.
TCCACATAATCCGTTGTATAAAACCAACCCCTCCAAAACCAATCTAGATCTACAGCTGAAGCATCCTCCATTGTCCTAAAAAAATCTGCTGGGGTGGGATGTTTGAACTTCCAACGATTGGAATAAGTTTTAAAGGCAAAGTCAAACAACTCTCGACCCATCACCGTTTCTCTCAAAATATTTAGTGCGGTAGCAGGTTTTCCATAGGCGTTTGGACCCAATTGATAAATATTTTCAGGATTTGACATTATTGGGGATAAGAAACTTTGATCTCCTGCCATATAACCCACAATACGTTTAGGATCTCCCCTTCTTGAAGGGTAACTCGAGAGGTTATCCATAGATAAAGGATTTCGCCTAGCAAACTCTTGTTCGGTTAAATATTGCACAAAAGTGTTCAGCCCTTCATCCATCCAGCCCCATTGTCTCTCGTCAGAATTTACTATCATGGGAAAGAAATTATGACCTATTTCGTGAATGATCACGCTGATCATTCCATATTTCTCTCTCATTGAGTAAGTTCCATCCTCATCAGGTCTTCCGTAATTCCAACAAATCATTGGATATTCCATTCCTTGGTTCTTTGAATGAACAGAAACTGCTTTAGGGTAAGGATAATCAAAAGTGAATTTAGAGTAGGTTTTTAAGGTCTGAACAACAGCTTTTGTAGAGAACTGCTCCCAAAGCGGATTACCCTCCTTTGGATAAAGAGATACAGCCATAACATTTTTATCTCCAATTTGAACAGCCATCATTTCCCAGATAAATTTTCTAGAGCTTGCAAAGGCAAAATCACGAACATTTTCAGCGATGAATTTCCAGGTTTTTTTATCTTCAGAAAAGCCTTTTTCATTAATCTCTGCCTCTTCTTGACTAACAATGATGACTGGTTCATCAAATGATTTTTCAGCTCTTTTATACCTCCGGTACTGATCACGAGTTAGTACTTCCTTAGGATTTTGTAATATTCCTGTAGCTTCCAATATATGGTCAGCAGGAACAGTAACGTTGACCTCATAATTTCCAAAGTTCAAAGCAAACTCACCATTACCCCAAAATTGATGGTTTTGCCATCCTTCAACATCATTATAAACCGCTAAGCGAGGAAAAAACTGAGCAATAACGTACAATCTATTCCCATCTTTAGGGAAAGGTTCATAACCTGACCTTGCCCGTTTTTTAACGTGATCGTTTATGTTGTACCACCACTTAATAGAAAATTTGAATTCTTCACCCTTTTTTAACGGTTGTGGAAGGTCAACCCGCATCATAGTCATATTTATTGTGTGACTTAAGGATTGATTGAATTCATCCTTAACCCATTGAATATTAAACCCTCCATCAAATGGATCCTCTATGTGTCTTGCTGCAAAACGGTCTACCTGTGACTCATCAATAAGATTATAGATTATGTTATGAGCGGTATCTCCCTCAGAGTTTTTTTGCAATGCTGGAGAATCTTTTTTCCTAATATTTTGATCTAACTGCAGCCACAAATATTCAAGCACATCAGGAGAATTATTAGTGTAAGTAATCTCTTCCTGTCCATATAATCTTTTATTTTTATCATCCAATTCTACATTGATTACATAGTCAACCTTTTGTTGATAATAATCTTCACCTGGAGCACCTGATGCTGTTCTAAACTTATTTGGGGTAGGCAGCTCCTCTTTCAACTGCTTAAACTTATTACTATTAAGATGACCTTGAGATTCTAAAGATATATCTTGACCTTGGAGATTAATGAAAAACGTTAACAATGTTGCAGTAGAAAAAAATGCTTTTAATTTATCCATATATTAAGAATGTTTGACTAATACTAAATTAAGATAATTTTGCCTACTAATATACACAAGTAACTATTTAGAAAGATTAAGTTCAATATCAAATGTATGCTTTGAAGACATACTCAAAAAACTTCTTCTTCTTCCCTGGCTTCGGAAATGTAAAATATTTTTTTGATCATTAGTAAAATCAAAAAGTAAAGTGTTTTTGACGTCAAATTTTATTACAGTACTGTCCAATAAAATTTCTAAGTATGCAACCAATAAATCGTTACGGTAAATTTTCCCTAAGTAATCAAATGGAAGATTACGTTCATTGGATTTGAATACCAAGTTTTTTTGAAAATATTTTTTTGTTAAACTGTCGACCAGATCAGCATCATTATCGGGATTTAATTTAATTCCTGAAGCCATTTTTTTTAAAGCAAATTCAAAGTCATCGGCAAAAACTTGGGCCGTAATTTGTAAACTTCTGTCATCAGGAATAAACTTAATTGATGTAGTTGATACGTAGAATTTATGTAAAGTAAAACTAGATAAAATAAATACAGTCAGGAAAACAAGGGAAATAATTCTCATGCAACATTAAAATTTACTACGGTATTTTTTACTCTGTATTATAAGATAATCTATTAGCTGAAACTGCTGACTTTGGTTAAGTAATTTTTGAGATGGCAAATTATCATCTATATATTCCAAAAATCCAACTATCTGATCATCCCTAAGCTCAAGATCACTCTTAAAAAAAGAAATATCGAATACATAACTGAGTACCTCGCTAGGCTTTAAATTTCTTTTTTCTTCCTCAGTTTTTTTACTTACAATTTGTGCTATAAGCTTAGCAACATTAATAAGGTTAAGACCGTTATTTAGTTGACCTTGTCTGACTATTGTATTTTCTAGGCGAGTTGATTTGTCTCTTTCATAATCAAAACCTTTAAACTCTTCTTCCTTCAAATTAAGAAATTTTTCAGCATTATCAGGCGTGATAACAACCTCTTCCAAAGCGTTAATTTTCTCATTAACTGTAATGATAAGTCTATTTTTTTGAATGATTTCTGGAGTGATTTCGACTGTACGGATCATGAATTGAACCGAAGAAAAAACCACTTCATCTCCAGTTTTAACTAGAATTTCAAATGCCCCCTCCCCATCAGTAATTGTATTTATTTGAGCAGTAATGTTGACTACATTGGCAGCTACGACATTAATATTACGATAGATTAGCCTTCCTTTGATTGGTATTCTGTCCTGGGCAAAGGCTATCACTTGAAAAACAAGAAAGAATATCAAAAGTTTAAATTTCATAATCTAAAGATAAAAGCTAATTTGAAGATAGTCGTTAAAAGGTTATTTATTTATTAAATTTCCAATATAAATTGATTTTAATAGTTTTGAAACGTATATGACTATAAAAAGTATAAGCGCTAACGAAACATTTACTGTAAGACAGCCTGTTCTTCGACCTGACAGACCAATAGAGGACTGTTGCTTTGAATTGGACAATCATGCATCAAGCCTCCACCTCGGTATGGAGTTCAATGGGGAAATTATTGCTGTTTTATCTGCTTTACCTATTAAGTGTGAGAATTTCCCTAACCTTAAGAGTATGAGATTAAGAGGTATTGCAACACTTCATGCATTTCAAAAAAAGGGTTTGGGTTCACAATTGATGATAGAGGTTGAGAAAAGATTACTTAAATTAAAAAAAATTAAATTACTCTGGCTAAATGCTAGGATCAGTGCTAAACCATTTTATCAAAATTTAGGCTATGAGACTATGGGAGAAACTTTTAATATTCAGGGCGTTGGAGACCATCAATTCATGTATAAAAAACTTTTGGAATGAACCGATCCGAATTTTTAAGAACTACCCTAGGAATTATAGCTTTATCCTATACCTATATGAAACCTAATAAAAATTACGACCCTTTAATTCTGATAGGAAAAGGAAGTCCAAAATTGGTAGGCTCAAGCTTTACCATTTTACCCGAGGTAAAGGTTGCGCTAGAAAAAATGACTCAGGCTGCCAAAAGTGACGGAATAGAAATCAAAGTTGTCTCCGCATATCGTTCTTATGACCGACAAAAAGGCATTTGGAATAGTAAATTTATTCGGTTTGAAAAACAAGGATTCAGAAACATTGCCATTATTGATCAGATCATTAAATACTCGACCATACCTGGTACTTCCAGACATCATTGGGGAACAGATATTGATATTATTGATGGATCCCAAACTAATAAAGGTGATTTGTTAGTCTCAAAAAATTTCCACGGTAGCGGCCCTTTCAACAAACTTAGAAAATGGATGGAGTCGAATGCTGAAAAATTTGGTTTTCTAAAACCTTATAATCAAGACCCTGAGAGAAAGGGTTTTAATTACGAACCATGGCATTACAGTTATGCAGAAAAATCTATACCGATGCTGAATGCCTATTTAGAATTAGATGCTATCTCATTGATAAAAGATCGTGATCTATTGGGTGCAGATTTATTGGATTCAAAATTTATTAAAACCTACCTCAATACTCATATACTGGGAATAGATAAGGCTTTATTATAAATTAACGTATAAATACAGGAGCAAACGATGACGTTGTATTTTCTTCACTGTAAGTATACCCACCAAAATTAAATCCTAATAAGTTTTCCCTAGTTACTTCCTCTAATTCTAGCAAATAACGCACCATCATCCCTCTCGCCTTTTTAGCATAGAATGAAATCATCTTCAATTTACCGTTTTTAAAATCCTTGAATTGTGGTGAAATTACATTGGTATTTAAAAGCTTGGAATTGATTGATGAGAAATATTCGTTGCTAGCTAAATTAATAAAAAGTTCTCCCTCATCTAATTCTTTATTAAGAAAACCTGTCACCTTATCCTTCCAAAACTCATAAAGGTTATTGTCAGAGCCAACAGAAAACTTAGTACCCATTTCCAATCGGTAAGGTTGAATTAGATCTAATGGTTTTAAAATACCATATAGTCCTGAGAGAATCCTAAGACTGTTTTGCATAGCGCTAATTTTGTCCTCTGAAAGGGAATATACATCCAAACCCGAGTAAACATCTCCATCGAAAGCGTAAATAGCTGGACGGGCATTATCTGGATTAAAAGGAGTTGTAAAGTTTTGATTTCTTTCCCAGTTTAGACCACCCAACTTATCAGAAATTTTCAACAATTCTGACAACTCTACAGGAGATTTTTCCCTTAATAAATCATTAATTTGTTTAGCTTCAGCTAAAAAAAATGGGTTAGAATTTTTATCTGTAGGCAAGTCAGAATCAAAATTGAGAGATTTGGCAGGTGAGATAACCATTTTCATAATTCACTTTTTTTCAAATTTATAATGATTTTTGGGGAAAAAAAATTCTATTGAATTATCATAACTTATTGAGATATCAATAATGCTTATGTTTAGAGTAGTTTCTCCATCGCTCAAGGGTAGTTTCAATATCTTTTGGTATTGGGGATTCAAAATCCATCCATCGATTTGTTTTAGGGTGATTAAACCCGAGAGTTTTCGCATGTAATGCTTGACGAGGTAAGCTGGAAAAACAATTTTGAACAAACTGTTTGTACTTGGTAAAGGTAGTTCCCTTTAGTATTCTATCGCCACCATAGCGAGCATCATTGAATAAAGTATGCCCTATGTGTTTCATATGGGCTCTAATCTGATGAGTACGACCAGTTTCAAGGCTACATTCTACTAAAGTAACATAACCCAACCTTTCAATAACCCTAAAGTGAGTAATTGCGGACTTTCCGAAACTTCCATCTGGAAATACTGACATTTGAAGACGGTTCTTTGGGTTACGTCCAATATGACCCTCAATTGTGCCCTCTTCCTCTTTAATTTCACCCCAAACTAAAGCAATATATTTTCTAGACGAAATCTTATCATGAAATTGTTTGGCCAAATTTACCATCGATTCGTCTGTTTTTGCAATGACAAGTAAACCACTAGTATCCTTATCAATTCGATGAACTAAACCAGGGCGATTATTTGAGTTTAATGTTAGCTTTTCAAAGTGATAAAGTAAACCATTAATTAATGTCCCTGAGTAATTTCCATACCCTGGATGAACGACCATACCAGCAGCTTTATTAACTACAATAATATCCTGATCTTCATAAAAGATTTCAATAGGTAAATCTTCCGGAACCAAAAGGTTTTCGTGAGGTGGGTAGGAAAGTAAAATTTTAATATTGTCACCCCCCTTAACTTTATAATTTGACTTGATAGTCTTTCCGTCCACTTGAATAGCACCTAATTTTGCCGCCTGCTGAATTTTGCTTCTTGTAACATTTTCTATGCGATTAATCAAAAACTTATCTACTCTGAGAGGTTCTTGTCCTTGATCAGCTTTAAACGAAAAGTGTTCATAAAGTTCACCTTCATGGGCCTCAGAGGTTAAAGGAATATTATTTTCTTTTTCCATTACCCAAAACTAGATCTATTTTAGTTGTTTTTTGTAATAATGTTCCAGGTTCTATTGGCTCCCCCATATATCTAATTTCTAATACCATATCCCTCCCGATATTGTTCTCGTATGATATATCCCCAATGGAGAAACCCACTGATTTTAGTTTTACCTCAGCATTTCTTCGAGTGATTTGAACAACATTTGGAACACTTATCCTACGATATCCTGAGGGATTTAAAGTGACATATATTTTACGATTTTTTTTTACCAACTGACCAGCGGAGGGAAGATGCTCAATTACGCTTAATGGTTTAAATTCAGAAGTAAACTTTGAAGAATCAATAATCTCAAATCTTAAATTTTTAGCCTTTATGATTTCCTCAAGTTTAATGATAGAAATACCTTTTAGATTAGGAACTTCCTGCATGTCGTTATGATAAGTAACTACTTTAAGTACCCAAAGTATCAGATAAATAAACAGAACCAATACAAGGGTTGAAAGAATAATCTGCTTAATAAAAGCTAAACTGAAAAAGAATCTGAAAAAATTCATCGTTTAAAATGTGATCAAAGATAACAAATCACTCGGCTTTTGGATTAATATTAAATACAATACCTTTGTTAAAAGCTTACTAATGTGTAAAAGAGTAGTTGGTATCGCAATGGGAGGTTATGCTTCTGAAAGAGCAATTTCTCTGGAAAGTGGCAATAATGTATACCAAACTCTTAGCTCAGAAAAATGGGAAATTTATCGACTATTAATTAATAAAAATAAATGGATTGTTCTTGATCAAAAAAACAATGAATTCCGATTAGATCAGAAAAATTTCAATTTTAATATCAATGGCAAAACCATTCAATTTGATGTCATTTTTAATGCTGTCCATGGCATTCCAGGAGAGAATGGAGAATTGGCAGCTACTTTGCAATCTCAAAATATTCCTCAGACCAGTTGTGACCCAATTGCAGCAGAACTTACTTTCGATAAAAGAAAGTGCTTAGAGATTATAAAAAAAACAGGAGTTTCTGTAGCTAAGTCTTTTCGCTTTGACCATGGAGATCATCTTGATGAAGAATTAGTTTTAAATGTTGTAGGACTTCCATGTTTTGTAAAACCCAATCGATCTGGGAGTAGCTTTGGAATTATTAAAGTTTACAAGAAAAAAGACTTAAAAGATGGGATTGTTTCGGCATTGAAAGAGGATTCGGAGCTGATTATCGAATCAGCCCTGGAGGGACCTGAAATCTCTGTAGGTGTATATACCAAAAACGATAAAGTAGTTGTTTTGCCTGCTACGGAAATTATATCCAAAAATGATTTTTTTGATTACCAAGCCAAATACGAAGGTAAATCTGAAGAAATAACCCCTGCAAATCTTGATTCTAGTATGATTGAAAAAGTGAATCAAATTGTTGAAAAAATATACGTTACACTGGAACTTAAGGGAGTCTGTAGAAGTGAATTTATATTGGTAGATGGCAATCCTCACCTTCTGGAAATAAATACGGTTCCTGGACTTACACCCGTCAGTCTGATTCCTCATCAACTTAAAGCGGCTGGAATAACCTTGGCAGATTTTTTTGATCAGCTACTTGAACAAGCATTGAAAAAAAACAATTAATTTTGACTCATGAGACGCGCAATTTTTCCAGGTTCCTTTGATCCTATTACGTTAGGTCACCAGGATATTATTGAAAGAAGTATTTCTCTTTTTGATGAAATTATTATTGCGGTGGGGACTAATTCGGATAAAAAATATATGTTTAACCTAACGCAGCGAATGAAATTCATTGCTGATACCTTTAGGGGAAAAAAATCTATTTCTGTGACTAGCTACGAAGGACTAACAATTGAATTCTGCAAAAAATCTGATGCTAATTTTATAATTCGTGGACTTAGAAATCCTGCAGATTTTGAGTTTGAAAAAGCCATCGCTCATACTAATAGAAGTTTATCTGGTATCGAAACAGTTTTTCTGCTTACTGCAGCTAAAACATCATTTATAAGTAGTAGAATTGTTCGGGAGGTTATGTCAAATCAAGGAAATTACACAAAACTGGTCCCAAGTGCAGTTAGAATACAATCTGAACTATAACTCTAAATCCCTAAATAAAATTTTGATATTTTCATAGGAGTTTTCCATCAACTTAGGAACCTGATCAGTTGTTTTCCAAACTGCCTGTAAAATTCCTTCCTCAAACTGTGGAGTTAATGGACCCTTGTAGTTAGTAAACATCAAATACCAATGAGTTTTTTTGAGCTTGTACTTACGATTTTTAGAAAAGATATGATAGGTAATGGGAAGTGGTTTTTTTAAAATTAAATCCCTAACACCAGTCTCCTCCATCACCTCTCTTAACGCTCCATCAGTAATCATCTCATTTTTTTCAACTCTTCCTTTTGGCATATCCCACAAATTATTCCTGTAAATGAATAAAATTTTACTATTAGCATGTTGAACTACTCCGCCCGCTGCTACAACTAATGGAAAGTGTTTTAAGAAATGTTTCCACAGCTTTTCCTTATTAGTATGGTACAAATAAACTCCCTTGACCTTTTTAGATTTAAGGGCAGTTACAATCAATTTTGCGTTACTAAATTTGATGTAAAAAAATGGAGTATTGTCATTGTGATCCACAATTTCATTAGTTAATTCTACAAATTTTCTATTGAAAAAAACTTTATACATTTGTGTATGATTCATGATCAAAAAATAGCATTTGAAACTGCTAGATATTTATTGCAAATAAATGCAATTAAATTGAATCCTAAAAATCCTTTTCAATGGTCTAGCGGTTGGAAATCACCAATATATTGTGATAACAGAATTGCATTATCCTTCCCCGAAGTGAGAAACCACCTCTGTGATAAACTTGTGGATCAAGCTAGAGTGATTTATGGAGAGAAATTCGTTATCGCTGGAGTAGCAACTGGAGCAATAGGTATAGGAGTATTAGTAGCCAATGCGATGGGACTCCCCTTTCTCTATGTTAGGCCACAACCAAAATCTCATGGGAGGAAAAACCAGATTGAAGGTCAGCTTGAAATTGGTGCTAAAGTATTGGTCATAGAAGATCTTATATCTACCGGAAAAAGTAGCCTAGGAGCTGTTAGGGTACTTCAGGATGCTGGAGCAGAGGTACTGGGAATGTTAGCCTTATTTACTTACAATTTCGAAATCTCTAATCAAAACTTTTCGAAAGCAGCTGTGCCACTCAACACATTGAGTGATTATGACCACCTTATCAAAGAAGCAGTAAACTTAGATTACATTGAAGAAGAGCATATTGAGCTTTTGCGATCTTGGCGATCCAATCCCAGCAAATGGGATACTGATCAGTAAATCATTTCAACTCCACCGTTAGAATATTGCATAACTTTTTTGGATTTTTTTTCTATAGTCAATAAACCATGATCGCTCACACCTATTATCCTTCCTAAAAAATTACTCCCATTCGTTTTAAATTGACACCATTCCCCTTTTTTGTAAATTGATTTTTCAAAACTAGATAATAATTGGACTTTATTTGGCTTTTTAAGCAAGTCAAAAAAAATATTAAGCGTGTCGAGTAATTCCTCAAAGACTTTTTTTAGGTCATATTTTTTATTTGTCTTAAGAAACATTGAGCCAGCAGAAGGAAGGTCGATAAAAGATTTTTGGTTAACATTTATTCCTATTCCAGCTATAGATGCATTTAACTTTTTTCCCTTTATAATATTTTCAATTAAAACTCCACCTATTTTATTATTGGCTGACAAAATGTCGTTTGGCCATTTTATTTTTAAATTAGGTATTTTAAACTTTTCCAATGTCTCAATAATAGCTAGTGTAACTGCACAATTAATTAAAAAAGAATCGTACGAATTTAATCCTGAAAAACGCTTAAACACACTAAATGTTATGTTTTTTTGACTATCTGATGACCAAACATTAGAATGCTGACCTCTCCCTTTGGTTTGATTCATAGTCCATACAACATCACCGTCATGGCAATTTCCTGATTGTAGTTCATTTTTTAACCAGTCATTGGTTGAGCCAATGGCATTAAGTTTGATTATATTGAATTTGGTCATTTATTAGGACGATATAAAACTAAAAAGTAATAAATTTGTGTAAATTTAATGCATTTTAATGGCAAAACCGAAGTCTTCTGAAGACGACCTTATTACTAATATTATATCAGGAATCGACGATGTTAAGGGTATTGATATAAATTTATTCGACTTGAGAGAAATAGATAATATGGCTTCAAGTTATTTTATTATTTGTACGGGTAGATCTAATACCCATGTAAATGCAATTGTAAGTTCAGTGAAAAAAAAAGTTAGTAAGGTCTTAAAGGAAAAACCATACAACTCCGAGGGTAACAGCAATTGCGAATGGGTTTTGTTGGATTATGTTAACGTAGTGGTACATGTTTTTCAAAAAAAAATTAGGGAGTACTACAACATCGAAGGGCTTTGGGGAGATGCAAAAAATATAAAAATAGCATCGAATTATTAATTGAATATGAAACAGGATAAAGAAAATAAGTCAAAGTTTAATCCATACTGGGTCTACGGAATTATTATAACTGTTCTTCTTGCAATGAGTATGTTTGGAGGAGACAATAATTGGCAAACATTAAATAAAACCAATATTTCTGATTTCGAAAGATTTTTAAATGAAGGAGATGTTTCAGAGGTAAAGGTTATCAATCAGAAACTTGCAAGAGTATCTTTGAATAAAAACGGCCTAGAAAAAAGTGTTCATAAAAATGTCAAGTCCAAAAATATTTTAGGCCAAGAAAACACCTCTGGCCCTCATTATGAATTCGAAGTTGGTAATTTAGAATTGTTTCAGAAAAAGCTTGAAGAAGCTCAGGACAAGGGTATTCAGTTCAGATACGATTTTATTACTGTAGAAAATCGTTGGATGGATGTCATGCTTGGCTTTCTACCCATCATAATTATCATTGGGGTGTGGTTTTTTCTGATGAGGAGAATGTCAGGAGGTGGAGCGGGAGGACCTGGAGGCCAAATTTTTAATATTGGAAAATCCAAAGCTAAGTTATTTGACCAAAATACTGAGGTAAAAACTACTTTTAAAGACGTTGCTGGTTTAGAGGGTGCAAAAGAGGAGATACAAGAAATTGTTGATTTCCTTAAAAATCCAAAAAAATATACCATTTTAGGTGGTAAAATCCCCAAAGGCGCACTACTTGTCGGATCCCCTGGTACAGGAAAAACATTGCTTGCTAAAGCTGTTGCTGGTGAAGCTAAAGTTCCATTCTTCTCATTGTCTGGATCAGACTTTGTTGAAATGTTCGTGGGAGTTGGTGCTTCAAGAGTAAGGGATTTATTCAAACAAGCGAAAGATAAATCTCCCTCTATTATTTTTATAGATGAAATAGATGCTATTGGAAGAGCTAGAGGGAAAAGTAACTTTACAGGTTCTAACGATGAAAGAGAAAATACACTTAATCAGCTTTTAACTGAAATGGATGGGTTTGGAACTGACACAAATGTAATTGTAGTAGCAGCGACTAATCGGGCTGATGTTTTAGATAAAGCATTAATGCGAGCAGGCCGATTTGACCGTCAAATTTATGTTGATTTACCTGATCTTAATGAAAGACAGGAGATATTCGAGGTTCACCTTAAACCTCTAAAGACTGTTAAAACTCTTGACGTAGAGTTCTTGGCAAAACAAACCCCTGGTTTCTCTGGAGCTGATATTGCTAATGTATGCAATGAAGCTGCATTAATTGCTGCAAGAAAAAATAGAAAATCTGTTGGAAAACAAGATTTCCTTGATGCTGTTGATCGTATTATAGGTGGATTAGAAAAGAAAAATAAAATTGTTACTGTGGAAGAAAAGAAAACTATTGCCTTCCATGAGGCCGGTCATGCTTTGGTTAGTTGGTTATTGGAACATGCTGCCCCCCTAGTTAAAGTAACAATCGTTCCAAGAGGTCAATCCCTTGGAGCTGCATGGTATCTTCCCGAAGAGAGAATGATCGTTAGAACTGAACAAATGTTAGATGAAATGTGTGCAGCACTTGGGGGTAGAGCTGCTGAGAAAATAATATTTAATAAGATTAGCACTGGAGCTTTAAGTGATTTGGAGAAAGTAACTCAACAGGCCAGAGCAATGGTGTCAGTATATGGCCTTAATGATACACTTGGCAATATCACTTATTATGACTCCTCCGGTCAAATGGAAAACAGCTTTACCAAACCTTACTCAGAAAAAACTGCTCAAGTAATAGATAAAGAAATTTCTGACATAATTGAACTTCAATACAACAGAGCGTGTACTATTTTAAAGAAAAATAAAAGTAAATTAAAGCAACTTGCCGAGAGACTTCTTGAAAAAGAGGTAATTTTTAAAGACGACTTATTCAATATTTTAGGTGAAAGACCTTTTAAGAAAAAGAATGAGGAAATAGATATAGATGGCAAAGACATAAAGGTTGCCATTAACTAATCTATTGTGGGTTTTTGGAGTAAATTATTTGGCGCTAAAACTAGAACCAGTAAATTGTCCGGAGACAGTCCTTATCTTCCAAAAAAAAAAGATGAAGTAGAAGTTACATTTGCAACCCTTTTCACCCAAAAAGGGGGAAAGTTTATTTACAGTGAAGATTGTAAAAGTTCTGATCATTACTTCAAATTAATACTTGAAGAAAACCATTGGAAAAATGAAAACGTTCTTTGTTTTGATAAAAACTTATCAGACAGATTTCATATCAGTTGCCAACCCATTAATATTGATGCAAATGAATTTAAGGTTTTTTTAATCAGTTGTGAATACTTGATTGCTAATAAGGGTTCAATACTTATATGTAATCACCAACTAAAAGATTTTAAATTAGATAATCTACCTCCATATATAATTGTTTATTCAGGACTCGACAATTTCGTTAATGACGTAAGTGAAGGAATGACTAATCTTAAAAATAAATACTCGGATAGGCTCCCCTCTAACATTACAACTTTAAATGTAAAAAATTCAACTGATGAAAAAGATTTTTTATCATATGGTAACAGTGCTAAAAGCCTATATTTATTACTTCAAGAGAGTTAGGTCATGAGAGAAATTTATGTTAGAGGCATATCAGGTGTTTTGTATTCTACCTTTATACTTGTTGGTCTATTTAACAATCAAATAACTTTTTCAATAGTTCTCGTAATTTTCTCAATACTTGCTTTAATTGAATTTCAACGTCTCATAAATTATAAAAGTTATTTCGCTATTGCATTACTCCTACTTCTGGTTTATAATTTTTATAAATCACATATCGATCATTCATATCTTAACTATCTTTTAATAGCAAATTTCACTTGTCACTTTTTTTTATTGTATAAACTTTTTAAAAATAAAAAAATCAAATTTAAATATATTACTAAAAGTATTTTAAGCAGCATATATATTGCCCTGGGCTGTTTTTTTATCATTGCGCTAGCTGGAACTGCAGAAAATTACAATCCTATGGAGGTATTACTATTCTACATACTTGTTTGGGTTAATAACTCCTTTGCATTCTTTATTGGAAAAAAAATTGGTAAAAGACCCCTTTTTAAAACTATTTCTCCAAAAAAAACATGGGAAGGATTTATAGGAGGATTATTATTTACAATAATTGCAGCAAGTATTTTTTATTACTCCAAAGCTTTTTTTTCATTAAATTTTTACATTCTTCTTGCAATTTTAATTGCTACCCTTTCCACCTTGGGGGATCTTGTACAATCTAAATTTAAACGCTACGCTGATGTAAAAAATAGTGGATACTTAATACCTGGTCATGGGGGGTTTTTTGATCGTATGGATAGTGTAATTTTTAGTGCACCTTGGGTATATTTTTTAATAAAATTAAATCATTATGTTTCATAAAGAGGGTTATAATATAATCTTAAGTACTCTTCTAATTACAGCTACGATTGTGATAAGCATTGAATATATTACTGAAAATTACTGGATGATAAAAATTATTCAACTTATTGCAATAATATTATTTGTTTTGGTACTTCAGTTTTTTAGAAATCCAAAACGGGAAACGGCTCTTAATGAATTTCATATAATTTCGCCTGTAGATGGGAGAGTTGTCGTTATTGAAGAAGTTTTTGAAAAAGAGTATTTTAAAGATAATCGTTTACAAGTATCAATTTTTATGTCACCTGTAAATGTTCATGTAACCAGATATGTCATAAGTGGAGAAGTGGTTTTTAGCAAGTACCACCCTGGAAAATACCTTGTTGCGTGGCATCCTAAGTCTTCTGAATTAAATGAACGAACAACGGTAGTGGTCGAAAATAAGACTGTAGGAAAAATTCTTTACCGTCAAATTGCCGGCGCAGTCGCAAGAAGAATTGTAAACTATGCTAAAGTCGGTGAAAAAGTCATTCAAGGAACTGATGCTGGATTCATAAAATTTGGCTCAAGGGTAGACGTTTTTTTACCTATTGGCACTAAAATAACTGTAGCTATAGACGAAGTCGTAAAGGGGGGTGTAGATAAAATTGGGGCAGTTAATAATTATAAATGACTCAAACGCTTGGTTAATAGGGCTATTTTCTGATGGGCATCTCCTGCTTTTTTCCGCTCTAATTCAATTACCTTTTCAGGTGCATTGGAAACAAAGAGTTCGTTAGATAACTTTTTTTCTACCGACTTTAAAAACCCTTTAATATATTCCAACTCTTGCTTTAATTTTTTTCGTTCTTCTTTTGGATCAACTTTCTTGCTAATAGGAATAAAGTACTCTGATTGACCCACACGGAATGATCCTAGGGTCGGATTATTTGCAGGAGCAAGCCTTTCAACCTTTTGGATTTGACCCAATTTTTGAATGACCTCAACATAGGGGACTGCTCCCTCAGTAATTAGTATAAGTTGTTCCTTTTGTCCAATATTTTTTTCTTTCCTAAATTTTCTAATCCCAGCTATTATCTGCTTGACCATATCAAAATCTTTAATTAACTGTTCATCTACTTCTTGCACCTTTGGCCAGGGGGAAATAATCAAAGAATCCTTCTTTTTTCTTGTTCTTATAAAATGCCATAGCTCCTCAGTGATAAAAGGCATAAAGGGATGCAATAACTTTAAGTTATCCTCGAGCAGGAACTTGACAGCAATCAGTGTTCCCCTGTCAATCGGTTGACCATAACTGGGTTTAATCATTTCTAAAAACCAAGAGCAAAAATCATCCCAAATCAATTTGTAAAGTGCCATCAAGGCATCAGAAATACGATATTTATTGAAATGATCTTCAACTTTTAGCAGAGTTTGGGCAAACATTGACTGATACCATTTAATTGCTGAAGCATTCAATGTTGGGATTGTTTGGGTTTCAACTACTTCGAACCCATCTATCAATCGGAAAGCATTCCAAATTTTATTGGAAAAATTCTTTCCCTGTTGACAAAGGCTTTCATCAAATAAGAGATCATTTCCTGCAGCAGAGCTGAGCATCAATCCAACCCTTACAGCATCGGCACCGTAATTATCAATTAAACTTAATGCATCGGGAGAATTACCCAACTGCTTGGACATTTTTCTACCTAGTTTGTCACGTACTAGACCTGTTAAGTAAACATTGGAAAAAGGATGCTGTTCTCTAAGCTCATATCCTGATATTATCATGCGCGCAACCCAAAAAAATAAAATATCCGGTCCAGTAATCAAGTCTTGCGTGGGATAATAATAATTAATCTCCGGGTTATCAGGTTCTAGCACACCATTAAATACTGATATTGGCCACAACCATGAGGAAAACCAAGTATCTAGTACATCTTCATCTTGACGCAAATCTGATTTCTTTAAATGTTGATTACCGGTTAATTCTCTAGCCTTATAAAGAGCACTCTCAATATCTTTAGCGACAACAAACTCCGACTTATCATTACTAAAATAGTAGGCGGGTATTTGTTGACCCCACCACAACTGTCGTGAAATATTCCAATCGCGAATATTCTCCATCCAGTTACGGTAAGTGTTTTTAAATTTTTCAGGAACCAACCGAATATTATCACTTTTCAAAACTGCATCGATGGCAGGTTTAGCCAAATCTTCCATTTTTAAAAACCATTGATCTGACAACCTAGGTTCTATAATGGCTTTGGTGCGCTCTGAAGTCCCTATTTTATGACTGTAATTTTCTTTTTTTACAAGTTCCCCAGATTCTTCTAGTACTTTGGCTATTTTTTTACGTGCTATAAATCTGTCCAAACCTTCAAAAGACAGGCAATAATGATTTAATGTTGCATCTTCATTAAAAATATTAATTATGGCCAAGTCATGTTTTTCCCCTAAAACTTTATCATTAATGTCATGAGCAGGCGTAACTTTAAGGCATCCTGTACCAAATTCCATATCCACATATTCATCCATAATGATGGGAATCTTCCTGTTGGATATTGGAACAATTAGTTTTTTACCTTTTAAATGTGAAAAACGCTCATCATGGGGGTTAACACAAACAGCTGTGTCTCCAAAAAGAGTTTCTGGCCTTGTGGTTGCAATGATAACTTTTTCCTCGCTATTCACAACTCGATATGCAATGTGATATAATTGTCCTTCACGCTCCTGGTATATCACCTCCTCATCTGATAAGGTCGTTTTGGCCTCTGGATCCCAATTGACCATCCGAAAACCCCTGTAAATCAATCCTTTGTTGAATAGCTTTATAAAGGTAGATATAACAGCGGCCGACATCTGCTCATCCAATGTGAATTTAGTTCGATTCCAATCGCACGAGCAACCCAGTTTTTTGAGCTGTTCGAGAATAACACCACCGTATTTATTGGTCCAATCCCAGGCATGTTTGAGAAATTCTTCTCTCGATAAGTCTGACTTTTCAATGCCTTGTTCTTTTAATTTCGAAACAACCTTGGCCTCCGTAGCAATAGAAGCGTGGTCGGTTCCAGGAACCCAACATGCATTATAGCCTTGCATTCTTGCTCGACGAATAAGGATGTCCTGAAGTGTATTATTTAACATGTGTCCCATGTGAAGTACTCCCGTTACATTTGGAGGAGGAATAACTATGGTATAAGGGTCTCTTTCATCAGGAATAGAACTAAAAAATTCATTTTCCATCCAATAAGCATACCACTTCTTTTCAATATTTTTTGAAACAAACTTCGGCGGAATATCCATTAGTTCATTAGATACTTAATTGCTTAACAAAAGTAACATACCTTTTGATATTATAAAATATGTTTGAATTTTGCTTTTGACATTAAAGTTGTAAATTTATGATAATAAACAATGGAAAACATGAAACGATTTGCACTACTTATCCTTTTTCTCTTAACTCCCCTATCTATTTTTGCTCAGGGAAAAGGAGCGTTAATCAGTTTTGAAACCGATACTATAGATTATGGGGAAATTTTAAAAGGCAGCAATGGTGTTCGCACATTTATATTTGAAAATATCGGTGATGCACCAATAGAAATCCAAGGTGTAAAATCCAGTTGCGGGTGTACAATCCCAAAAAAGCCTAAAGCTCCAATCCTACCGGGAGAAAAAGGTGAGATACAAGTAAAATATGATACAAACCGCTTAGGTGTATTTAGAAAAACTATAACCATTAACACTAATGTAGCTAATGCTGCAATAATTGCCCTAAAGATCAAAGGAAACGTATTAGCCAACTAAATTATTCATTTAAACATTATTCTCAATCATAATTTCTATCTAAGGATTGATTTTAAGGGTTTTTTTTGAATATTTGCAATCACAAAAGTAGAAATGCCAAAAATATCTAAGAAAGCAAAAGAACTGCCTTCCTCTCCAATAAGGAAATTAGTCACTCATGCAGATTATGCAAAGTCACGCGGAGTAGAAATATTACACCTTAATATTGGACAGCCTGATATTGAAGCACCTGCTGAGGCTATGGATATTATTCGTCGTCACGATTTTAAACTCCTACCTTATGGATCTTCTCAAGGCTCATTATCATACCGTAAGAAACTTTGTGCATATTATGAGCAACATAGTATCTCAATTGATCCGGATGATATTATGGTCACGACAGGTGCAAGTGAGGCACTTTCATTTACCTTAAATGTAATTTGTGATGCTGGAGATGAAATTATTATTCCAGAACCATTTTACGCCAATTACAACGGATTTGCTGCATCCTCAAGTGTGGAGGTAATTCCAGTAGTCTCTTATTTTGACAATAAATTTGAGTTGCCTCCAGTGGAGGATTTAAAAAAAAAGATAACTAATAAAACCAGAGCAATACTAATTTGTAATCCGAGCAACCCCACTGGATATTTATACACTGAAATCGAAATAAATGCTCTATTAGACTTAGCAGTTGAAAAAGATATTTTTATCATTGTTGATGAAGTTTATCGAGAATTTATTTACACGAATTCGCCACATTACTCTGTACTTCAAAATGAAAAAGGGAGTGAACACGCGGTTATGATTGATTCTGTATCAAAGCGCTATAGTCTTTGCGGAGCTAGAGTAGGATGCATGATTTCAAAAAATAAGCGATTTATGTCAACTGCCTTAAAATTTGCACATCTTAGATTATCTCCTCCTGCCCTAGCTTTAATGGCTAGTGAAGCAGCTATCACTGCTCCAAACTCCTACTTAGAGAGGGTCAAGAAAGAATATACCATTCGTAGAAAAGTTACCATTGAAGCCCTTGAAAAAATTAAAGATGTTAAAGTTTCTTCGCCTATGGGTGCCTTTTATTGCATTGCCAAACTCCCTGTAAAAAGTGCTGAAGATTTTTCCAGATTTCTACTTACTGACTTTCAGGATAATGGGCAAACCGTCATGCTTGCCCCTGCGGCTGGGTTCTATTCATCCCCAGAATTAGGGAAAAACCAAGTTAGGTTGGCTTTTGTTTTAGAATCTAATAAGCTAATTCGTGCTGCTAAAATTATAGAAAAAGCATTAATTGCCTACAATAATTCCTAGGCAATTTTTATATTAGAGAATGGATTTAAATTTCCAAAAAAACTTTTCCCTTAGACCCTACAACACTTTCGGAATAAATGTCCAATCAAAACAGTTTATAGGCGCAAAAACTACTGAGGAACTACAATATATTATTCGTCAAAAAAAGGATGAAAAAATCCTTATAATAGGCGGTGGCAGTAACCTCTTACTTACTCAAGATTTTGAAGGACTTACGCTGAGAATTGAATCCCGTGGAATTGAAATCATAAGAGAAGACAAGGAATCAGTGACTGTAAAAGTAGCCGCAGGAGAAAACTGGCACGAATTTGTACTTTGGTGCTTGGAAAATAATTTAGGTGGTGTGGAAAACCTAGCTTTAATCCCTGGAAGTGTTGGAGCAGCACCCATTCAGAATATTGGCGCTTACGGAGCAGAACTTAAATACGTTTTTTCCAGTTGTGAAGCTATTTCTGTCAGCAATGGAGAAATTAAAACTTTTAGCAAAGCAGCCTGTCAATTTAGATATAGAAGTTCCATTTTTAAAAACGAGCTAAAAGGGCGGTATATCATTACATCAGTGAACTTATTACTTAATAAGGCACCCCATTCAATAAATGACTCTTACAAGGGCCTAAACGAAAAAATGGAAGGAAAAAGTAAAACCATTCAAAACATTGCCGATGCTGTTATAGCTATTCGTTCAGAAAAACTTCCCAATCCTGAGGAAATTGGTAATAGTGGTAGCTTCTTTAAAAATCCCATCATACCAGTTAGTCAATTTAAATCACTACAAAAACAATACACCAATATGCCATATTATCCAGATTCTAAAGGGAAAATAAAAGTCCCCGCTGCCTGGATGATTGACGTCCTTGGACTTAAAGGTTTTAGAAATGGAGATGCTGGAGTACACGAAAATCAACCCTTAGTTTTAGTCAATTATGGTAACGCCAGTGGAAAAGCAATTAAAGCTTTGGCAGAAAAAATTCAATCTAAAGTTGCTGAAAAGTTTGGTATAAACTTAACCGCTGAAGTCAATATCATTTAAACTACTCGCGCTTTTTAGAATCAATAAATATTGTAACGGGACCGTCATTAACCATACTCACTTTCATGTCTGCTCCAAAAACCCCCTTAGATACTTGTTTACCTAATCCTTTCTCTGCCATTGCTAAAAAATATTCATAAAGCGGAATAGCAGTCTCATGATTAGCAGCACGAATATAAGATGGACGATTACCCTTTTTTGTAGAGGCCATTAAAGTAAACTGACTAATCACCAATAAATCACCTGTCTCTTGCAGCAAACAACGATTCATTACCCCATCAGTATCATTAAAAATCCGCATATTTAATAACTTTTTAACTAGCCAAATTACATCTGTCTTGTCGTCATCACATTCAATCCCCAAAAGCACCAGTAAGCCATTACCGATACTGTCGACCAAGTTATCTTCTATTTTTACGGTTGCAGCTGAAACCCTTTGAATTACTAATCTCATTTTTATCGGTAGAGGGAATCCTCCTCTAAAAGTTGTAAATAGGATTTATATCGACTGTGAGCAATTTCCCCATCCTCAATGGCTTCTTTTATTGCACAATTGGGTTCAGTGGTGTGCAAGCAATTATTAAACTTGCAACCACCTTTTAGCAAGGCAAACTCAATAAAATAGCCTGATAATTCCTTTGGTTTAATACCCACTAAGCCAAAACCTTTTATTCCTGGTGTATCAATAATCCTCGATGCACCTAGATCAAACATCTCAGCAAAAGTGGTGGTGTGTTGACCCTGTTGGTTTTGTTTTGATACCATTCCAGTTTTAAGTTTCAAACCTGGAGAAAGTGCATTAACTAAAGTAGATTTACCGACCCCACTATGGCCACAGAACATACTCACTTTCCCTTTCATTTTAGAATCAATAATATCTAGGGTTTTTGAATCCGTTGCTACCACTTCATGGCACTCATAACCAATTTTTTGGTAAACTCCCTTTAAACTCGTCATTGCATTTAACTCCTCTTTATTGTAAATATCAATCTTATTGAACAGTAACACAACATCGATTTCGTAGGCTTGGGCAGTCACCAAAAAACGATCGATAAAAGCTGGGAAAGTCTGCGGAGTTTTTAGGGTAATCATCAAAAAAACCTGGTCTATATTAGCAGCAATTATATGAGTTTGTTTGGAGAGGTTAACAGATTTCCTGATAATATAATTTTGACGAGTTTCTATTGATGTAATTATGCCTTCTGCATCTTTTTTAGGTTCAATAACAAAGGAAACCTTATCGCCAACTGCCAATGGATTCGTACTTTTAATACCTTTAATTCTGAATTTACCTTTTATTCTACAGTCATAAAATTGACCCTTAGATTTTATACGGTGAATGCTACCTGTAGTACAATAAACAATCCCTTTTTTTATCATTAATACAAAGTAACAACAAAAATTTTTTCTGTATTCATAAAGATCGCAGCCTTGAGTAATTACTATCTTTATAAAAAATTTCTCATGGCTAAGAAAGTTATTTTAATGATTTTGGATGGTTGGGGTTTTGCTCCCAACCCCAAGGTTTCTGCTGTTGATCTTGCCAAAACTCCAGTAATGGATGATCTCTCTAAAAAATACGCGTGTGCAGAATTATTAACTGATGGAGAAAATGTGGGATTACCCAATGGTCAAATGGGAAATAGTGAGGTAGGGCACATGAATCTGGGTGCTGGAAGAATTGTTTATCAAGACTTGGTTAAAATTTCCAAAGCCGTTGAAGATAAAAGTATTGAGAAAAATAAGGTCCTAAATGAAGCCTTTAACCATGCCAAGAAAGCAGGTAAGAAAGTGCATTTTCTAGGATTGCTTTCTGACGGTGGAGTTCACTCCCATCTTGATCACCTTGAAGCACTATTGGAAATGTGTGCAAAATTTGATTGCCCTAATGTTTTTGTTCACGGCTTTACTGACGGAAGAGATGTCGACCCTAAGTCTGGAAAGGGTTATATTGAGAGATTAGAAAAAAAACTCAACGCTACTGGCGGTAAATTAGCTTCCATTACAGGACGATATTATGCCATGGACAGGGATAAAAGATGGGAACGTATCAAAAAAGCATATGATGCACTGATATATGGAAAAGGGACTCCAACAAAAGATTTTAAACAGCAGATTCAATCAAGTTATGACCAAGGAGTCACGGATGAATTTATTGAACCAATGATTGCTGTGAATGAAAAAAACCTACCGATCACAAAAATCAATTCAGGAGACGTAATCGTGTTTTTCAACTATCGAACAGACCGGGGTCGTCAACTGACTGAGGCCCTCTCTCAGGTGGCCTTCCCTAAAAATGAAATGGTCCCGCTTGATTTACACTTTGTAACCTTAACAAATTATAACAAAACTTTTAAAAAGGTAAATGTAGTTTTTGAAAAAGACAACTTAAATGATACCCTTGGGGAAACTCTTTCCAGAGCAGGAAAATCTCAGATTCGAATTGCTGAAACAGAAAAATATCCGCACGTAACCTTTTTTTTTAATGGTGGCAGGGAAAAACCTTTTAATGGTGAATCACGAATTATGTGCCCCTCGCCAAAAGTATCAACTTATGACCTCCAACCGGAAATGAGTGCCTTTGATGTTCGTGATTCTATTATACCAAGAATCGAAAACGATACTCCAGATTTTATCTGTTTAAATTTCGCCAATCCAGATATGGTGGGACATACTGGAGACCTTAATGCTGCTATAAAAGCATGTGAAACTGTTGATCATTGTGCAGGAGATATTATCGAAGCTGCGCTAAAGCAAAATTATAAAATCATCATTATTTCCGATCATGGAAACTGTGAAACTATGATCAATGAGGACGGCTCACCAAATACTGCCCATACGACCAATCCAGTACCTGTAATTTTAGTAGACAAAGACTTTACAACCATAAATAACGGGGTACTGGGAGATATTGCCCCTACTATCCTAAAGCTGATGTCAGTAGATATTCCTAAATCGATGACAGGAAATCCTTTAGTCTAAAAAACAGAGATTCCAAAACTTATTCAAGATGAAAAAAATACTTTTTTTAAGTTACATTATAATCACAGCTTGCAATTCCAAATCTAAACAATTGCCATTAGAAGTTAATGAGGTTAAGTCTACTAGTGGAGAAATAATACTTTTGGGGGAGATCAATCTGGCTAATCTGCAAACTTCCAGTGTCACTCCTTGGTTTAATGATGAGTTTGATCGGGTAAATATCAACATCAATAAGGCAAAGGACCTTAAACCCTTTACTAAAGGACTAAAAATTTTGGTATTTATGGGAACTTGGTGTGATGACAGTCATCGAGAACTCCCACCGTTTTTTAAAATGCTTTTAGCTATGAATTTTGATCAAAAACATTTAAAAATATTTGCAATGTCTGAGGAAAAAAGTACCCCTTCTAATTTTGAACAAGGATTAGAAATTAACAATATCCCCACCATTATTTTTTTTAAAAATGGGAAGGAAATCAATAGATTTGTAGAATTTCCAGTTGAAACCCTTGAGTCAGATATTCAAAAAATTATTTCGGGAGCTCCCTATATAAATTCATATGCCTTATAAATGGTAAAAATTAAAAGTCCAGAGGAAATCGAATTGATGCGCGAAAGTGCTCAGATTGTATCCAAAACTTTGGGGATGCTTGCTAAAGCCATTCAACCGGGGGTAACCACAATAAAATTGGATAAACTTGCAGAGGAATTTATTCACGACCACGGCGCTAAGCCAGGTTTTTTAGGTTTGTATGATTTTCCAAATACCCTCTGTGTTAGCCCTAACGAGCAGGTAGTACACGGTATTCCTAATGACTCCCCACTTAAGGAAGGCGACATATTATCAGTAGATTGTGGGGCACTAAAAAATGGATTTTATGGAGATCATGCCTACACTTTTGAGGTTGGTGAAGTCGACCCAGCGGTAAAAAAATTATTGGAGGTAACAAAAGCATCATTGTATATAGGGATAGCTCAGTTTCGACAAAACAATAGAGTCGGTGATTTGAGCCATGCAATACAAAGCTATACTGAATCTTTTGGCTATGGAGTAGTTCGTGAATTAGTCGGACACGGATTGGGGAGAAAAATGCACGAATCACCAGAGATTCCTAATTATGGTAAAAAAGGACATGGAAAAAAGTTTGTTAATGGAATGGTAATTGCCATTGAACCCATGACCAATCAGGGTACCAAGGATATCAAACAGCTAAAAGATGGATGGACCATCAAAACAGCAGATGGAAAGCCAAGTGCACATTTTGAACACAATGTTGCCTTAATCAATGGAAAACCTGAACTATTGTCTACTTTTGATTATATCTATGAGGCATTGGAAATTGTCTCCAATGAGGAAAATCCATTTAGAAAAAGTAGTCTCAAGTCATGAAATGGGTATTAAATACTTTTCACCGTCCCTTTTTGGTAAGGATCAGCCTTATCTTCCAACCTCTATTGCGTTGGTACTTTAGCGGGAGTCGATTTGAAGACCCAATAGATGGATCAAAGTATAGAAAATTTTTACCTTATGGCTACGGTGAAGAATTGCGTCAAAACGCCCTTTGTCCAGGCACTCTTTCACTGGAAAGGCACAGACTGTTATGGCTCTATTTGAGTAAAGAAACCAATTTTCTTAACCAGCCTCTTAAGGTTTTACACCTAGCTCCGGAGCAGGTTTTTTACCGTCTTTTTAAAAAATTTGATCATTGGGATTATACAACTACTGACTTATATTCTCCATTAGCTGAAGTGAAAGCGGATATTTGTAAGCTTCCATTTGAGAGCAACATATATGACCTTGTTTTCTGTAATCATGTTTTAGAGCATGTCCCAGATGATCAAAAAGCTATGTCAGAATTATATCGCGTACTAAAAAAAGGAGGAACACTAATTGCTCAAGTCCCAATCAAAGAAGATAGGCTAAAAACTTTTGAGAATTGGAGTATAACATCACCAGATGAACGCGCTAAAGTCTTTGGTCAATACGACCATGTTAGAATTTATGGTCAGGATTATTATTCTAGGTTGGAAAAAGTTGGTTTTAAGGCAAAAGCATTTGACTTGATTTCAAAACTTAAACCAGCGGAAATAATATATTTTGGTCTTAAAAAAGAGAAAATACCAGTAGCGGTAAAAAATCATTAAAAACCTTCAGAGGAAATTATTTTATTTTTTTCATTCTCGTCAACTATCCAAAGTGCTTCAAGTTCAGGGTCATTATCGATCAATTGTTTTCCCATTTTAAAAGGCATAACCATAAGTGCTGTCGCCCAGGCATCTGCTGTCATACAGTCAGGTGCTTTAACTGAAGTACTCAGGATTTTTGAAGCAGTGCATAATCCAGTAATGGGATTAATAGAGTGAACATAGCGCTCACCAGTATTTGGGTCAATACGGAATTTTCTATAATTTCCAGAACTGGCCAATGCTTGATTTTTTAAATGTAAGGTTTGAATAAATTTCCTTTGGGACCCTTGTAAAGGGTCATCAATTGCGATTTTCCAGGGTTGATTTGTTTTAGGACTTTTTCCATAGGCTAAGATCTCCCCACCAATCTCCACCATATAATTTGAATGCCCTAATTCTGACAAATAACGACCAATTATATCAACTACATAACCTTTTGCCAATGCATTAAAGTCGACATAAATGTCTGGATGTTGCTTTTCAATTGTCCCATTAGGTAAAAGTCTTATTTTTTCCCAACCAGTAAGTAACAACAAGCTATCTAATTGATATTGATTTACTATACTTAACGATTGCCCAGGACCAAAACCATATGCATTGACCAATGCACCCACGGTAGGGTCAAAATAACCAGATGTAGCTTTCCACAAAGCTGTAGCCTTTTTAAAAACCTTTCTAAAATGGTTATCTACAATTAGATTAGTATCTCCTCTATTTATTTTAGAAATATCCGAATTAGGAAGGTAAGTAGAAAGAGATTTATTAAGGAGATATAACAGTGAATCTATTCCTTTTTGGACTTGTCTTTCAGGGATGTCAGAGGTGTATTTGATACTGTAAGTTGTCCCTAAGGCCAAGCCCTCTAGTTTTTTTTCTGTGCTGGACGTTTCTTTGCAAGAGAGGATCAATAAAATGATCCACCATATTCTACTCGATAATTTGAAGTCCGTCAAAATTAACTGCATATTTATCACTTTGGGTTAATGGTAAATCATAGTTCTTTGCATTAGCAAAACCGACACCTGCAAAGTATGTAGTTGCTTTATATTTTATCCCGTGATCCTTTACCTCCTGAACTAGCTTAAAATTAAAATTTTTTGGGTTTTCAGGATATAAAGACCCACGAACAACAATAAAATGCAGCTTTTGGTTTTTTATACAAACAAATTGCGGATCTTTTTTTGGCTTAGAATTTACAGCAAGAAACTCAAAGCCTTCCCTTGTTAGGAAATCACCCACTTCTTTCATTGCCAATTTATGAATATCTTCCTGGCGGAGCATTTTATCCTCCGAAATCGTCAAAGCGAATATTCTCAGGTGGAATCCCAAAGTCGTCAGCCATCTTCTCTATCGCTTGGTTCATCAGTGGAGGCCCACAAAAATAAACTTCAATGTCCTCAGGAGCCTCGTGATAATTAAGATAATTATCAATAACACACTGGTGAACAAAACCTTTAAATCCGTCTCCTTCACCATCTAGGCCATCTTTGACTTTCCAGTTGTCTTCATCCATAGGTTCGGAGAGTGCTACATAAAACTTAAAGTTTTTGAAATCTTTTTCTAATGCCCTAAAGTGATCGAGATAAAACAATTCTCTTTTAGATCGACCTCCATACCAAAAGGTAACCTTTCTTCCTGTTTTTAGTGTTCTGAATAATTCATAAAGGTGAGAACGCATGGGAGCCATTCCAGCTCCACCACCGACATACAGCATTTCAGCTTCGGAGTGATTAATAAAGAATTCTCCATAAGGGCCAGAAATAGTAACCTTATCTCCTGCTTTTTTTGAAAATATATAGGAAGAAGCGATTCCTGGATTGACATCCATCCAGTCATTTTTATTTCTATCCCATGGAGGTGAGGCAATTCTTACGTTTAGCATTATCTCACGTCCTTCAGCAGGGAAAGAGGCCATTGAATAAGCTCTTTCAACTGATTCTGGATTTTTCATTACCAACGACCATAGATTAAATTTGTCCCACTCCAATTTGAACTTATCTGGTTCACCGGGGTGCTCTTCAGGGTGAGCGCTAATGTCTATTTCACTGTATTTAACTTCACACTTCGGAATTTCAATCTGGATATAACCACCTGCCTCATAATCCATCGCTTCTGGAATCTCAACAACAAACTCCTTAATAAAGGAAGCAACATTCCAGTTTCTTACAACTGTCGCTTCCCATTTTTTGATACCAAAAACCTCCTCTGGCACCTGAATGACCATATTTTGCTTCACCTTAACCTGACATCCTAAACGCCATCCTTCTGCAATTTCTTTCCTGGTAAAATGAGGTTCTTCAGTCGGTAAAATTTCACCGCCACCATCTAGTACTTGGCACTTACATTGAATACATGTTCCGCCTCCCCCACAAGCAGAGGGTAAAAATATTTTATTGTTCCCTAAGGTTGTTAGTAGTGTACTTCCAGAAGAAACCTCTACATCATTTTCTCCATTAATCATCAAACTCACGGGCCCTGAAGGCAACAATTTAGCCTTAGCACCTAAAAGCATACCCACTAATAAGAAAGTAACCGCTAAAAAAACAATAATGCTCGCTACAACTACAGAATAATCCATCTAAAATATATTTACAATTTAATACCCATAAAACTCATAAAACCCAATGCCATCAAACCTGTTATAATAAAAGTTATACCCAAACCTCTTAAAGGTGCTGGAACATTTGAATAAATAATCTTTTCTCTAATTGCTGCTATCGCTAAAATTGCCAACAACCAACCTACTCCAGATCCCAATCCATATATTGCAGATTCTGTAAGGCCAGAAAAATCTTTTTGTTGCATGAACAGAGACCCTCCGAGAATTGCACAGTTTACTGCTATCAAGGGCAAGAAGATTCCAAGGGCGCCATATAGAGCAGGAGCAAATCTTTCTACAATCATCTCAACTAACTGAACCATTGAGGCAATAACTGCAATGAACATAATGAAACTCAAAAAGCTCAAGTCAATTTCGGTATAAGAGGGATCCAGCCACTGCAGTGCTCCAGGCCGTAACAAGTATGTGTCAAGTAAAAAGTTAATCGGAACCGTAATAGCCAACACAAAAATAACAGCAAAACCCAAACCAACAGCTGTTTTGACAGTTTTAGATACTGCCAAATATGAACACATACCCAAGAAATAGGCAAAGATCATATTCTCTATAAAAATGCTTTTGACAAATAGGTTTAAATAGTTCTCCACAATCTAATTTTTTTCAATTAGTTTTCTATTACGAGCCCGCTGAATCCATATAAATACACCTACAGTGATTAATGCCATTGGAGACAAAAGCATTAATCCATTATTTTCATACCCCATTTCGTAAAATGATTCGGGAATAATTTGAAATCCAAAAAGTTTACCTGAACCAAAGAGCTCCCTAAAAAA
Organism: uncultured Bacteroidota bacterium; assembly: GCA_902590705.1. Classification (GTDB taxonomy): domain Bacteria; phylum Bacteroidota; class Bacteroidia; order Flavobacteriales; family Flavobacteriaceae; genus UBA8316. Next base: position 154,928 of record CACIXU010000003.1, read on the forward strand.
GGCAACTACAATTAGAATGAATCCGTATCCTGCGGCATTTCCTATTCCATCCAAGAAGGATTTCCAAACGCCATTACCTAAAGCAAATGCCTCTAATCGTCCCATAACAATACAATTGGTAATAATTAAACCAATAAAAATGGATAATTGCTTGCTTACATCATACGCATATGCCCTAAGAATCTGATCAACTAAAATTACCATAGAAGCAACAACGACTAACTGAACAATTATTCTAATACGGTTGGGAATCAAATTTCTCAGAAGGGAGATGATCACGTTGCTTGCTCCCATTACAGCTACTACGGATAAACTCATAACCAATGCTGGTTTGAGCTGAACTGTAATTGCCAAAGCTGAGCAGATACCAAGTACCTGAACTGTAATGGGATTGTTGTCATCCAAAGGATCGGTTAGTAGAACCCTGTTTTTCTTCGAAAACAGTGGTTCTGACTCTTTATTTAAAAAAAATAAAGTGGGTTTCTTGGAGTTAGTTTTTTTATCTGCCATAGTATTTTTGATTAATAGTGGCAACTAGGTTTTTTTCTTTTTCAAAATAAGGTAAGTAATGATTTAGGCGTTCCATAATCATGTCAGTCACACCATCACCAGTAATAGTAGCTCCTGAGATCGCGTCTACCTCATGGTCATTTTTATCAATGTCCTTTGGGTCATTATTCGTCTTGGAAACATTAATTCCAACTAATTTCCCAGAGGTGTCAAAAACTTTTTCTTCTTTAAATCGGTTCATGAACCACTGTTGAGTAATCTCTGCTCCTAGTCCAGCTGTTTCAGCTTTGTGATCAAAAACTGCTCCTTGAATTGTATTGATGTCTGACTTAAGGGCTATATAGCCCCAGATAGCATCCCACAATCCTGAACCACGTAATGGAATGATGTAATAATTGATATTTTCAACTACCGCTTTATAAAGTGGGAAGCGCTGCTCATTTGCAGGTTTTTTTATTTCACTGTTTAATTTAATTTGAAATGCATCAACTGTTTTGTCTATATTTCCAAGGTAATCAAGCGCTAAAGTCCCTTTGATATAATTTTTATAAAGTTGTTCTGCTTTTTCTCTATCGGTTTGAATTCCAATTGTAGAGAGTATGTTTTGCATTTTTTCTTTACGCACATTATCTGCTTGAAGAGATTTCAGAGAACTGGCGGTAAAAGCCAAAGTAGAAGCTACAACCAGCACCATAATAGTGGCAAAAATAAAAGTATATGAGTTACTATCTCTATTCATAATTAAACTGTTTTTAGGGCAGCAGCCCATCTTTTTTTACGCTTAGAAATATTCCCTTGGATTACATAGTGGTCAATGGTAGGTGCAAATACATTCATTAGCAATATCGCTAACATTACACCCTCTGGGTAAGCAGGATTAAATACCCTAATCAAAATACAAAAAACCCCAATAAGAAAACCATAAATCCATTTCCCTTTATTAGTTTGGGCACCGGATACAGGGTCGGTTGCCATAAAAACAAGACCAAATGCAAATCCTCCAACCACCAAGTGATTAATCCAAGAGAAGCTCATTAAGGCATTAGCACCCCATAGATTAAACAAAAGTCCAACGACAGCAGCACCAAAAATTCCACCTAGCATAATTCTCCAACTTCCCACACCTGTAGCAATTAGTATTAACGCCCCTATCAAAACAAAAAATGCGGACGTCTCAGCAATAGATCCAGGAATTGATCCTTGAAACATCTCGAAGAAACTGTAATTTATGTTTCCCCCTGCAGCGAGGGTTCCCAAAATGGTTTCACCTGAAATACCATCCATACTGGAGGCCTCTGAAACCCAAACTTTATTGCCTGACATATATGTTGGATAAGCAAAAAAGGCAAAAGCCCTTGCCGTTAACGCAGGATTTAAAATATTCATCCCAGTTCCTCCGAAAGCTTCTTTTGCAATTAATACAGCAAAGGCAACAGAAATTGCAACCATCCACAAGGGGATATCAACAGGCATTATCATTGGAATCAAAAGTCCTGTTACAAGGTAACCCTCATTCACTTCGTGTCCACGGTAAACGGCGAAAATGAATTCTATCGTTAAACCCACTACATAAGAAACAATGATCATTGGAAATATTTTCCATGAACCGTGAATGAAGGCATCTACAAAAGTGAATGTCTCTCCAGTCTGAGAATAATATTGGTAACCGGTGTTGTAAATTCCATAAATTAATGCAGGAATTAAAGCAATAATAACAGTCACCATTGTTCTTTTTAAATCCACTGCGTCGCGGATGTGTGCACCAGTTTTAGTGGTGTGATTGGGAACAAATAAAAAAGTATCAAAAGCGTTAATTGCTGGAGCGTACTTTTCCCATTTTTGACCTTTCCCAAAAGGTCTTTTTAAATTGTCTAACTTTTTTCTCAAAAAATTCATCCTACCTCTTTTATCATTAATTCAATTCCATTTCTAATAATTTCTTGTGCCTCAATTTTAGATGTACTGGCATAATCAATCAGTCCAAAGTCCTCAGGAATTACCTCATATATTCCGAGTGCTTCCATTTTTTCTATATCTTCTGCCATGCATGCCTTTAGCAATTGCATTGGGTATATATCCATGGGAAAAACCTTTTCCATTTCCCCTGTTACAACAAATGCTCTTTCTTCACCATTCATATTCGTATCAACCTCATACCCTTTGTTTCCAAATAACCAGGAAAGTGATGTTTTAGAAAGACTGGGGATTTTATTGTCCACAAATGGCAACCAACCAAACATTCGGTAGTGATTACCCTCAGGAATGATAGTCAGAAGATTATTGTAAAAATCAATATATCCATGTTCTGATTCACTCATACCCGAAAGCACATCACCATTGATATAACGATTATGAGATGAATCCTTAACTCCAGTCAAACTGGTTAAAGATGAAATTTTAGCTCCAATTTGGGTTTTAATATATTGGGGTTGAACCACAGAACTTCCAGCAACTGCGATTGTTCGCTGCGCGCTATATTCTCCAGAGGAAAATAATTTTCCAATATTGGCAACGTCTTCTGGACGAACCTCCCAAACCTTTTCGCCCATATTTATAGGAAGATGCTTTTGCATCTGAACGCTAACATTTCCAGCAGGATGGGGTCCATTTACAAGAAGGATATTAACTCCTTTTATTTTTTCTAGAAAACCTGAAAAGGAAGCATCTATACTTAAATTTATTGGCTCCTTAACCAAGGTGTTTAAAACATCAATACCTAATTGGAAACTATCTTTATCATTTTTCAGTAAAAACTCAAAGTCAACTCCAAGAGGGGCAGTGCAACAAGAAGACACATATATGGATTTAGGTATAATATCTGGATCAGCTAATATTCCATAAGGACGTTGCTTGATGAATGGCCAGGCTCCACTGTTAAGCAAAATCTCAACGATGGTTGATCTATCCAATTTGCTTAGCATCTTAATGTCATGCTTAGTAACAGAATCGTTTTTATTTTCTATAATAACATGTAAAATTTTACGCTTTGATCCCCTTAATATTTCTTTGACAATTCCTGAAACAGGAGAAACAAAAAGAATTCTAGGATCGTGCTTGGCATAAAAAATTGGAGCACCTTTTGCTACTAAGTCACCTTCCTTAACCAATAAACGTGGGACTACAGCAAAAAAATTATCAGGTTTTAAAGCGAATGTTTTTGATGGTTTAGCCTCGGTTAAAAATTTTTCAGCTTCACCTCTCAAATTAATATTTGCACCTCTTTTGATGCTGATGCCATTAGACATAAATGAAGTTTGTAAAAATAAATACAAATTTACTACAAAAGCCTCACCTCTAAAAGTGAATAAATAGCAAAATTATATAATTTATAATTATTCTAAATAGTCGTTTAACTTTTAAATCTATTGAGATTGTGTTAAATACTTAAATGCTTTTAAATTCATAACTTTACAATATGTTCAAAAAGGGACTGCTTAAACAATTATCTATATTACTGGTTGGCTCCAACTTGATTTTTGGACAAGTAGTTGTAGAAATGAATAGCCCAGATTTTATAAAATCTATCATATTTAAATCTCAAAACGAAACATATCAGCTGCCAATTGTCACTTTAGGAGAAACATTTGAAATTTCATTTGACGACCTTAATGCAGATGAGCGAAATTATTATTACCGCATCAAGTATTTTAATTATGATTGGACTCCCTCGGGTCTTTTCCAAACTGAATTTATTAAAGGTTTTGATAACATACGAATCGAAAATTATCAGACCTCCTTCAATACCTTGCAGCCTTATACCCATTATAAACTAAAACTACCAAACGATAAAACTCAGTTTTTAATTAGCGGTAATTATATTCTAGAGATTTATAATGAGGAGGACATAATGGTTTTTTCTAGAAAATTTTTAATTTATAAGGAGAAAGTAAATATTGGAGCAACTATTTATCGGTCACGTGATCTATCATTTTATAATAGTCATCAATGTGTTCAGTTTTACATTAGTCCACGAGATGGAGAATTTCTTAGAGATCCAGAAAATCTTGTACACACAGTCATTCTTCAAAACGAACAATGGAATACAGCTATTACTGGTATTAAACCACAATATTTCAATGGCAATCGGTTAGAGTATCGTTATGACGAACATACTCGATTTGAAGGTGGTAATGAGTATTTATTTTTTGACACTAAAGACATAAGAATAACGGGGTCCAATGTAGGGTCAGTAGAATTAAATAGACTTTATGAAAGCTATTTAAATACAAATTTTTTAAGGCGTGGATATCCTTACAGTTTTAGTTCTGATATCAATGGGGATTTTTTTATCAGAACAGTTGAGGGAACTGAGGATGAATCTATTGAAGCTGACTACAGCTGGGTTCATTTCAGTTTATCCGCACCGAAACTTTTAGAGGGTCAGGAAGTTTACATATTTGGAAAATACAATAATTATAATATCTCAAATGAGAATAAAATGTATTTTAATCCTAGTTTAGAAATTTATGAGGGAGTGATGCTTCTTAAACAAGGTATTTATAACTATAAATATGTTGTTAAAACACCTGAAAAACTATTGATTAATTCCCTAAGCGATTCCCATGCATCAACTGAAAATCGCTACTTAATTTTAGTTTATTATAGTGAATTCGGAACCCGACACGATGCACTAATTGGATTTAGAGAAACTTCCTCATTTGAGATACTTGATTAATTAGTTTTAAAAAGTTTAAAAAAAAATTAATTTTCATTTGAATTCACATTGGAAACTTAGGTGATAAACTAATCTTTCAATAATTGACCTTGAAAATTAAAGTTTCTAATCAATTAGAATATTAATTTAATTTTTGAAAACAAAACATATTTCGTTGTGAATTCAATTTTAATATAGAAATTGAAAACGAAATTAAAAGTGTTGTTAAGCTTTTAACTATTGATTAAAAAATCATGGGATTTTTATCCAGAAATTTAAATATCAATTGTGATATTATTTTTAGAAAAACACCGCATACAATTTCATTAATTTAGTAATAAAAGTATAAATATCTGCTTGAACTAGCAATTGGTTTTTTTATTTGTTGCTTTTGCTATGTTTCACCACTTGTAAGGAAAAACTTAATGTTTAATCTAAAAATTTTAAACCAAAGTGAGGTCTAGTTTTGTATTAATTCAATGGAATGTATACAAGGTTTTTAGTTTCAAAAAATTTTTCTTGAAAATAAGTGCTTAGTCCTATTATTTGTTTTGACTTAAATTTTTTTAATTCTTCACTAAGATCACCACCCTTAAGACAGATGAAGCCATTTTTCTTCACTTGTCGATGTTTTTTTGAAACATTATCACCCACCCAATTTACCAAAGTCTCCATCGGAGCAACAGCCCGACACACAACAAAATCTACAGTCAGGTCAATTTTTTCCATTCTTTCATTATGTGTATTAACATTTTTCAAATTTAATTCTTCTCTTATCACTTTTATAACATTAATTTTTTTACCAATACTATCGACCAAATGAAAATTAACATCAGGAAAAAAAATAGATAGAGGAATTCCAGGAAACCCTCCCCCGGTTCCAACATCCATAACTCTACTACCTGATTTAAATTGATAAAACTTTGCGATAGATAAAGAATGAAGGACGTGATGTAAATAAAAATAATTCATGTCTTTTCTAGAAATCAAATTAATTTTAGAATTCCAATCAGCATAAACGCTATACAACGATTCCAGCTTTTGGAGTTGAAGATTGTTAAGACTTGAAAAGTACTTAGCAATTAAATTCATTTAAAAGATTTTGTTAAAACTAAAAAGAATACCCTTAAAATTCAATATTTTTGCCAAGCAACAAATTAATTATGTCTAAAAAATTAATCCCTCGTTTTTCTCGCAAAGAATCCCAAGAATTTTTCAAAATACTTAACAATAGAGTAAACCAATATTTTAAAGATCATAAAATACCTAAAACCGGAAATTGGCGTTTGTACTCCAAAACGGTGGTAATGTTTGCGCTTTTAATTGCGCCTTATGTACTGATACTCTCATTAAACATTAATGATTGGTTGAAACTGTTCTTATCTATAATCACTGGTATTGGAATGGCTGGAGTAGGAATGAATGTAATGCATGATGGGAATCACGGATCTTTCTCTAAACACAAATGGATTAATAAACTCATGGGTGGGAGTATTTACATACTCGCTGGAAATGTTTTCAATTGGAAGGTTCAACACAACCTTTTACATCATACCTACACCAATATTCACGGTCATGATGCAGACCTGGAGGCAGGTAAAATTCTACGTTTTTCAAAACATTCAAAATGGATGCCTCATCATCGTTTTCAGCACCTTTATTCTGTCCTTCTCTATGGTTTGCTTACAATTAATTGGGCAATATTTGCTGACTTTTTCCAATTGATGGATTATCACAAAAGAAAACTTTCTTATGTAAATAGTAAAAGTCATAAAATGCAATGGGTTGGACTGATTATATCAAAAATTATTTATTTCTTTATATGGATCATATTGCCAATATTTATGTTCAATATCCTTTGGTGGAAAGTGATTGTTGGTTTTGTTGTAATGCATTATACTGCGGGTTTGATCTTAAGCTTGGTATTTCAATTGGCTCACGTTATTGGGGAGGCCGATATGCCATTACCCGATCAGAAAACTGGAAACCTAAAAAATTCGTGGGTCGTTCATCAATTAAAAACTACTGTTAATTTTTCGACCAAAAATAAAATTGTAAATTGGTTTACAGGTGGCTTAAACCATCAAATTGAGCATCATATCTTTCCTCATATCAGCCATATTCACTACACCAAAATATCTGAAATTGTAAAAAAAACAGCTAGAGAATTCAATTTGCCGTACAATGAGTACAAAACAACAAGGAGTGCATTGTTATCACATTTTAAATTTCTAAAAAAAATGGGGGTGAAACCCATTTACATCAAATCATAATCCTATTTTAACATGTTATCGAATAGAATTAATAGCTTACCTGCATCGGCCACACTAGCTATGGCAGCAAAAGCAAGAGAACTGAAAAACCAGGGAATTAATATTATTGGTCTAAGTTTGGGGGAGCCGGACTTCAATACCCCCGAATTCATTAAAGAAGCAGCTATTCAGGCGGTAAAAGACAATTACAATTCTTACTCTCCAGTTGACGGTTATGCTGATCTTAAAGTTGCAATCTGTGAAAAGTTCAAAAGAGATAACGGGTTGTACTATCAACCGCAACAGGTAGTTGTATCAACAGGTGCAAAACAGTCCATCGCGAATGTATGTATGGTATTGCTCAATCCTGGAGATGAAGTTTTATTACCTGCTCCTTATTGGGTCAGCTATTCTGCTATCGCAAGATTGGCAGAGTCTAAGTCTACAATAATACCATCGTTAATTGAAAATGACTTCAAAATAACTCCCGAACAATTAGAAGCAGCTATTACTCCAAGAACTAAACTTGTAATGTTAAACTCACCCAATAACCCTAGTGGAACAATCTATACAGAGGATGAATACCGGGCCTTGGGAGCGGTTTTAAAAAAGTATCCGAACATATATATACTATCGGATGAGATATATGAACATATAAACTATGGCGTACCCCACTTTAGTATTGCTGCTATTTCAGATTTATACGACCGAACGATTACTGTTAATGGTGTTGCGAAGGCGTTCGCCATGACAGGATGGCGCATTGGTTACATTGGTGCTCCTGAATGGATTGCCAAAGCTTGTAATAAGATACAAGGACAGGTTACTTCTGGTGCCAATTGTATCGCCCAACGAGCAACTATTGCTGCTGTTTCGGCCCCTACTAGTAAAATTCAATATATGGTCGATGAATTCAAATACCGTAGAGATTTAATTTTGAAGTTACTTTCTGAAATTCCTGGATTTAAAATAAATCAGCCCCAAGGTGCATTTTACGTCTTCCCAGATATATCCTCATATTTTGGAAATAGAATTAATGGGAAGAAAATTGAAAATGCTAATGATTTTGCATTATTTCTACTTGAGAAAGCACACGTGGCTACAGTTACAGGGGAAGCTTTTGGAAACCCACACTGCATAAGAATTTCATATGCAGCATCTGTAGATGATATTAAGTTGGCAGTTAAAAGGATAAAAAAAGTATTGGACTCAAAATAAAAATTCCAAATTAGAAACTTTTTTATTTATCCGTTTATTACCTTCTGTTGATGATTTATTGACTCTTGATGAATAGATTTAAATACTCGACTTATAAAATCCTCACTTAATCCTCTTTGTTCACCCTCAATTTTCATTGTATTTAGTATTTGACTCCAACGTTTATTTTGTAAAACTGCGACATTATTATCTTTTTTAATTTTACCAATAGAGGCCGCTATTTTCATACGTTTACCCAAAGCATCTAAAAGCAATTGATCTGTATCATCAATTTGTTCACGGTAAGTTTCTAGCTGTGTCTGGTAACCAGCCTCATCAGTAGTCTTCTTCCGAATTTTCAAAGATTTCATTATCTCAGTAAGACGCTTAGGGGTTACCTGTTGTTTAGCATCACTCCAAGCATTATCTGGATCCCAGTGTGTTTCAATCATTAAACCGTCAAAGTTCAGGTCTAAAGCCCTTTGACTCAAGTCAAAAATCAAATCCCTGCGTCCTGCAATATGAGAAGGATCACAGATCAATGGAATATCAGGAAACTTATTTTGAAATTCCACTGCTATTTGCCATTCGGGATTATTACGATATTTAGATTTATCATAGGTTGAAAATCCTCTATGTATAACTCCTAAATTTTTGATATCTGCAGTGTACAATCTTTCCAGACCACCCATCCATAATGCTAAATCAGGGTTGACAGGATTTTTTACTAATACAATTTTATCTGTTCCACAAAGTGCATCAGCGATTTCCTGAATTATAAATGGACTAACAGTCGTTCGAGCACCAATCCAAAGAATATCTATATCCGCCTCCAAGGCTAATTTAACATGGTCTTTATTGGCAACCTCAGTAGTAGTCATTAAACCAGTTTCTTCTTTCACTTTTTTAAGCCAGTTTAAACCGATTGCTCCAACACCTTCAAACATTCCCGGACGGGTTCTGGGTTTCCATATTCCCGCACGATATACCGTTACATCGGTGTCCTTTAATTCATGTGCGATTTTTAAAACCTGCTCCTCGGTTTCCGCACTACAAGGGCCTGCTATAACAAGGGGATGATCTAATCCAAAGTTATCTAGCCAAGTTCTCATTTCTTTACTGTTTTCCATTTTTATTAATTGTTTTTTGTGGTTTTGGCAATGCCGTCTAAAATCTGATCAATAGTATTAATAATTTTAATTTTATCGTACAATTCATCGTACTTTTCGTTATCAAGAAGTGATTTAAAATTTTTCAAGTTATCTATATATTCTTTAAGTGTTTCACTGATGTTATCTTTATTCTGTTTAAAAATTGGGATCCACATGCTTGGGGAACTTTTTGCAAGGCGAACAGTAGAAGCAAACCCACTGCCTGCCATATCGAAAATAGTGGCTTGGTCTTTTTCTTTTTCCATTACAGTTTTCCCCAACATATATGAACTAATATGAGATAAATGAGAAACATATGCAATGTGCTGATCGTGCGCAACTGGATCCATTTCCCTTAAATTCATGCCTATTTTTTTAAACCAGTCTTGTGCCCATTCTAATAAATCTGGACGAGTTTTTTGTGTTTCACAGAGAATTTGAATTTTATTAAAAAATAAATCAGGCAATGCAGCTTCAGGTCCAGAGTATTCTGTTCCTGCAATTGGATGAGTTGCGAGAAATTGACCCCTTTTGGAATGAAGGGCTACAGCTTGACATATAGGATATTTTGTAGAGCCAAAATCGATTACTAAACAGTTGTCATTGACTTCGTCAAGTAAATCAATCAATTGATTCATCGCAATATCTACAGGAACTGCCAACAAAATTATATCCATAGATTTTATGTCATTTTTTTGTAATTCAAAATCTATTAATCCCATTTTAAGGGACTTTTTAAGGTTGGCCTCGCTTTTATTACTTCCGTAAATTTCAGAATCTGGGATATGTTCACGTGCAGATAAAGCAAGTGATCCACCAATTAATCCAACACCAATGATACCTATTTTCATTTTTTTGTTATTCGTTTAATGGCTTTTCTAATCTGATCTTCCTTTACACAAAGAGAAAAGCGGATATAGCCTTCACCCAGACTGCCAAAGATACTTCCCGGGGTAATAAATAGATTGTATTTTTGTAGAATTTGCTCAATTACTTCGACCGAACTTTTATTAGTATTTTTAAGTTTAGCCCAAACAAATAGCCCACTACTATGAAGATCAAATTCTGTATTTAAAAGTGCCGCTAATTTAAAAATCAACTTTCTTCTTTTGGTGTAAGTATCATTCAATTGTTTAAACCAGACTTCGTTAATACTAAACGCAGCAATTGCCCCCTTTTGGATTCCTAAAAACATTCCAGAATCCATGTTACTTTTCACCTTCAACAGTGCTTTAATATTTTCTTTATTACCTAAAACCATTCCTACCCGCCAACCAGCCATATTAAAAGATTTACTTAAAGAGTTTAATTCCATACCCACATCCATTGCCCCTGGCACCGAAAGCATACTCTGGGGGCGATCAGTAAGGATAAAACTGTAAGGATTGTCATTTACCAAAAGAATCTCTCTCTTTCTCACCCAATCAATTAATTTTCTGAATGTTTCTTGTTTAGCATTAGCTCCAGTTGGCATGTTAGGATAATTGACCCACATTATTTTAACACCATCCAAGTCCATTTGATTTAATGCCTCTAGGTCAGGTTGCCAATCATTTTCAGGAATAAGATCATAAAAAACAGGGGTGGCTTGCAAAAGTCTAGTTACTGATTGGTAAGTTGGATAACCAGGGTTAGGAATCAAAACCTTATCTCCAGGATTTAAAAAGGCCATTGAAATATGCATTATACCTTCTTTTGATCCCAAAAGGGGTAAAATTTCACTATCGGGATTTGTGGTAACGTTATAATGCTTTAGGTAAAATTTGGCAATTGCAATTCTTAGCTCTGGAATTCCCTGATAACTTTGGTACTGATGAACTTTGGGATTGCTAAAACTTTCTTTTAACGCGGTGACTACGTCAGGATGAGCAGGTAAATCGGGGCTTCCAATACCCATATTTATTATCGGTTTACCTTTAGCAATCATAGCAGACACCTCTCTCAATTTCTTGGAGAAGTAATATTCTTTAACTGTATCTAATCTTTTTGCCATCATGATTTATCAGATTTATATTCACCTAACACTTTAAATGAGATTGCCATTATTTTCAACAACGATTTCGCTTTAAAATAATCCGTTGAATCATCAAAAGTAACATCTACAAAAAAGGCATACTTACCAGGCGTTTTGATCACAGGTAAGGATTGTATTTTGGTCAAATTTAGATTGCAATCACTCACTACATTTAGTGCCGTTGCTAAACTTCCACGTTTATGATCTAACACAAATTTCCAAGCAGCCTTGTTTATATTATGTTGCCGTTCAGGGATTTTCTTTTGAACTATTACAAAACGTGTAACATTATTTTTTATAGTCTGAATAGATTTACTTATAATATTTAATCCATAAATCTCAGCTGCCCAAACGCCTGCAATAGCTCCACGACTCTTAATTTTTTTTTCACTTATTTTCATCGCCTCTTCTGCAGTATCATGACTTTCAACCAACTTGATGTAGGGATAATCCTGGAAAAAATTTTTACACTGTAATATAGCCATAGGGTGAGAATGAACTTCTTCGATATCAGTTATCGATTGCCCTGGAAGAGCCATCAAATTATGCTGAATACTGAGACAAAACTCACCTACAATGACTAATTCGTATTGGTCTAACAATGCATAGTTAGGCAATATAGATCCTGCAATTGAGTTTTCAATCGCCATGACTGCCTGATCACAATCACCCGCTAAAACAGCTTGTGATAAATCATCAAATGTACTACACTCGACAAGAGATAGGTTACTATCATAATATTCACTTACCACCTGATGATGGAAAGACCCTTTAATTCCCTGTATGGCTATTTTTCTTATCATTTCCTCAAAAAAAAAGTCCCGATAAATCAGGACTTTCTTTGTTAACTACAACTAAAATATTACAAAGTCCCTATTGCTTCTAAATAGAAGTAAAATAAGGAGGCGTAATATGTATTTATATAATTCATTTTAAATATCTCGACAAAAGTAAGATAGGTTTTAACAAAAACAAATGATTTTATAAATTTTTTATAATTTAAAATTTTTTAATCAGTTAAATAAATTTCTTTTCCAAAACTCTATACTTAAGCTTTTATTATTCCCCTTGGATTCTCTAATTTTAATTAATTTCTTAATAAAATTTAATGAGTTTAATTCTACCTAAAAATTATGGACATTAAGATTGATTTTTTATCTAAAAGTTATGGAAGTTTTACGGTACTAAAAAAAATCTCTCTCCATTTTAATCAAAATGGAGTTATAGGGCTTTTGGGACCAAACGGTGCGGGAAAAACAACTTTAATGAAAATCATTACAGGCTACCTAAACCAATGGGATGGTGAAGTAACGATCGATGGGTTTGATTTAAAAAATGACTTAAAAAAAATACAAGCTCATATTGGTTATTTACCAGAAAACAATCCCCTTTACTCAGAAATGTTCGTAAAGGAATACCTAGAGTTCGTAGGACAGTTACATAAAATAAAGACTCCACCAATTGAAGAGTTGATCGAAAAAATAGGTTTGTCCTCTCAATTTAAAAAAAAAATAGGTGATCTTTCTAAAGGTTTCAAACAAAGAGTAGGGCTCGCTGCAGCATTATTACATGACCCTAAATACCTCATATTGGACGAGCCTACTACTGGACTTGACCCTAATCAAATAATCGAAATTCGAAAAATAATTCAAGACTTGGGAAAGAAAAAAATGGTTTTTATTTCTACTCATATTCTCCAAGAAGTCGAGGCAATGTGTAAGGATGTCGTAATTATACACAAAGGAGAAATAGTATTAAACCAATCCCTTAAAGAACTTCAATCTAATAAAGAACAAATAATTGAAGTGAGTTTTGACTACAGAGTGGAAAATTTAGCACTAGCAAAAATACCCCAACTCAAAACAGTAACGAATACTTTCGACTTTAACTATGAATTGACCTTTCAAAACAGTGAAGATATGAGACCAGCAATCTTTGACTTTGCACACGAAAATGGTCTAAAAATCCTGGGGCTAAAACAAAAAAATCAAAGTTTGGAAAAAAGATTTAATACTTTGACCAAAGAAATTTAAATAATTCAATAGCTATTTTAAATTAACATATTGATTTCCCCATCACCAAAATTTTAATTTCATTTATCATTTTCAAATTTGTAGAAACAATCTTTTTATATTAAAATCAAATATAACTATTTGAGTATGCTGATTTAAGTTTCTTAAGTCTTAAATATCTTTCTAAAAATTTTAGATATTGCCTTACTCTCAATTAAAAATGCATCGTGTCCATGAATGGAATTAAGTTCATGATAATAAATTTTCTTTTTGAGATTTCTCCCGATTTTAAAAGTCTTCTGATCTTCTTCGGGTGTAAAAAAAATATCGCTATTAATCGCAATTAGATGAATATCAGATTCAATACTATTAATCACCTTTTCAATAGATTCTCCGTTTCTTGTAATATCAACAGAGGCTAATAAATGATTCATAGTCTTATATGCTTTTAACAAAAAACGTTTAAAAAGTTTATCACCATGATGGATTAACCAGCTCTCCACATTGTAAATATTCTTCTCAAGGTTTTTAGTTCTCCCGAAACGTTTCGAAAAGGAGGCTGGAGTTCGATAAGTTAACATTGCATGAATACGAGCATCTCTTATGGGATCATTTGAATTTTCCAATAAACGTTTTTGTAGAAAAGTATTTGCAATAATCCAATCTGAAGCTTTCCAATCTGCAGCAACAGGTATCAAATTTTTGGTTAATGAAGGATACAGTGCTGCCATTTCCCATGCAATTCCACCCCCTATTGAACCTCCAATTAAAGCAAATAATTTTTCAACTCCTAAGACTTGAAGTCCTTTGTAAAATATCTTTGCAATATCACCGGTATGAAAATCTTTATAGTTTTCAATAATATAGTTTTTTACACCATTTCCAGGTATATTAAATGCCAATATTGCGTAAGTTTTTGTATCGATGGTTAGGTTCGGACCTACAATCTCATTCCACCACCCCGAATAACCGGCGACATTTGCATCACCAGTTAGGGAGTGGTTTATGAGAACCACTGGGGCGTTAATACAATTTCTGCCAAAATGCTGATAGTGCAATTCAACTTTATCGTAATGGCTTCCGCTTGCAGTGGTAAAATTAGGAATCGATATGGTTTTAACCTTCGACATTTATTCCATATTAGACTGCTTTAAGTGCTTGGTCCAAATCTTCTTTTAAGTCTTCAATATTTTCAATTCCAACTGAGATTCTAACCAATTCGGAGGAAACTCCTGTACTTCTTTGCTCTTCTTCATTTAACTGAGAATGAGTAGTGCTGGATGGATGAATAATTAAAGATTTAGTGTCACCAATATTTGCTAATAAAGCAAAAATCTTTGTGGACTCAGCAACTTTCTTTGCAGCCTCAAAGCCTTTTTTAAGTCCAAAAGTAACTATACCGCTTTTTCCATTTGGTAAGTACTTATCAGCTAAATTATGGTATTTAGACGAATTTAAACCTGGATAATTAACCCAACTTACTTCTTCTCTTGATGATAACCACTCGGCTAGTTCTAAAGCATTCTGAGAATGTTTTTGCATCCGCACCTCAAGAGTTTCTAGGCCTTGAATGACTTGAAAACTATTTAGCGGACTAGGTGCGCTACCTAGATCTCTTAAGCCCTCTACTCTAACTCTTGCGATAAAAGCAATTGGACCTAAAGCTTCATGATACTTCAGGCCATGGTAAGATGGCGAAGGCTCAGTAAATTCAGGGAAATTTCCATTTGAGTAATCAAAAGTTCCAGCATCAATAATAATTCCACCCAGAGTAGTTCCATTACCAGTAATGTACTTGGTCAATGAATGGATAACAATATTGGCTCCATATTTAATTGGATTCAGTAAAGCAGGAGTTGCAATAGTGTTGTCGACAATGAATGGTACTTTAGCCACTTTTGCATGATCACTGATTCCTTTTAAATCAATCACATCCAATTTTGGATTGCCTAAAGATTCAGCAAAAAATGCTCTTGTATTTGGCTCAACTGCTTTTGCAAAATTCTCTGTATCATCAGGGTCAACAAAAGTTGT
Organism: uncultured Bacteroidota bacterium; assembly: GCA_902590705.1. Lineage (GTDB taxonomy): Bacteria > Bacteroidota > Bacteroidia > Flavobacteriales > Flavobacteriaceae > UBA8316. The sequence goes on from CACIXU010000003.1 coordinate 170,752, forward strand.
AGTGATTCCAAAACGGGGAAGGGTATTACTTAACATGTTATAAGTTCCTCCATAAAGGCTGTTAGATGCTACAATATGATCTCCAGACTTTAATAAGGTCATAAAAGTAGTAGCAATAGCTGCTGTTCCAGAGGCGGTTGCCACTGCAGCGACGCCTCCTTCTAAGGCAGCCAAACGTTGTTCAAGAACATCATTAGTGGGGTTATTTAATCTGGTATAAATATACCCTGCCTCTGTAAGCGCAAATAAATTGGCAGCTTGATCAGAATCATCAAATACATAGGATGTGGATTGATAAATCGGAACAGCTCTTGTTCCTTGTGTTTTTTTTACATCATGCCCAGCATGAAGTGCGTTAGTTGCTAATTTTAAACTCATAATTCAAAAGTGTTTTTAATTTTATTTAAATAATCTAATTTTTCCCAAGTAAAAAGCTCTACTTTTTTTTCTACTCTCCCACTGTAGGGAGAGTTAAAAACCTTGGTGATTTTTTGAGGTGATCTCCCCATATGACCATAAGCAGCTGTTTCAAGATAGATTGGGTTTCTAAGTTTAAGTCTTTGTTCAATTGCGTAGGGGCGCAGATCAAAAATCTGACTTACCTTTTCCGCAATTGCTACATCACTTAATGACACTTTCGCAGTATTGAAAGTGTTTACATTTATTGATGTTGGTGCTACCACACCTATTGCATAACTAAGTTGGACTAATATTTCTTTTGCAACACCGGCAGCTACAATATTTTTAGCGATATGACGAGCCGCATAAGCCGCTGATCGATCAACTTTACTTGGGTCTTTTCCACTGAAAGCACCTCCACCGTGGGCTCCTTTTCCTCCATAAGTATCAACGATAATTTTCCTGCCTGTTAAACCAGTATCCCCATGAGGACCTCCAATGACAAATTTCCCTGTAGGGTTTATATGATAGACGATATCATCATTAAAAAGCTTTTGTATATGCAATGGCTCCTTGCGTATAACGTTTTTAACAACTATATTAACAATATCACTTTTAATTTTTTTCAAGACTTTCTCATTACTCTTATCAAATGGGTCGTGTTGAGTAGAAACTACAATTGTATCAATTCTGATAGGCTGGTGGTTGTCATCGTATTCTATGGTAACTTGGGACTTTGCATCGGGACGTAAGTAGGGAATTTGCCTACCATCCCTTCTTAAATCGGCGAGCTCAATCAAAATTTTATGAGATAGATCTAATGAAAGAGGAATATGGTTATCAGTTTCGTCTGTAGCATAGCCAAACATTATACCCTGATCACCTGCTCCTTGTTCTTCTTTATTATCTCGATCGACCCCTCTATTAATGTCTTTAGATTGCTCGTGTATTAAAGAAATAATCCCACATGAATTTCCACTAAACTGATATTCATCTTTAGTATATCCTATATTATTAATTGTATCCCTAGCTATCTGTTGAACATCAAGATATGTACTACTTTTAACCTCTCCTGCAAGTACCACTTGACCAGTAGTTACAAGAGTTTCGCAAGCAACTTTGCTTTCGGGATCAAAAGCAATAAAATTGTCCAGTAATGCGTCACTGATTTGATCAGAAACTTTGTCTGGATGACCTTCGCTTACAGATTCAGAAGTAAACAAGTATGGCATTTAAAAATTGCTTTGTGGAGGGATCTGACAAAATAAAGTCTTAAAGCAATACTGCTTTAGCATTTTTTTAAGAGGTTGCAATCAGTCAAATCCTTCCTCGTTTGAGCGCAAAGTTATTATTTATTTTTAATTTTTAAAAAAAAATTTAATTAAAATTTAATTTGATAATTTGAGATTAATTATTTACAATTTTTAAGTAAAATTTGAGCTAAAATTAAATGCATCAAAAAGAAAAAGTAATTATCTTGGCATCAAACAAAATATTTTAAAATGCAATTTGCAATTGCTGGAAATATTGGCGCAGGTAAAACAAGCTTAGCTGAACTACTTTCGAAACACTATAAATGGGAGCCTCATTTCGAGGACGTTATTGATAATCCTTATTTAGACGACTTTTATGTTCACATGGAGCGATGGTCGTTTAACCTTCAGGTCTATTTTTTAAATAGTCGTTTTAGACAGCTAATGAGTTTTAATGGATCTAAAAAAAGCGTAGTTCAAGATAGAACAGTTTATGAAGACGCGTATATTTTTGCTCCAAACCTTCATGCTATGGGGTTAATGAATCAAAGAGACTTTAATAATTATCTTTCACTATTTGAATTAATGGAATCAATGATTAAAGCTCCGGAGCTTTTAATTTACTTGAGAAGCAGTATTCCAAACTTAGTAAGTAAAATTCATAAAAGAGGGAGAGAATATGAAAATTCAATAAGTATCGAATATTTAAGCCGCCTCAACGAACGTTACGAAGCTTGGGTATCAACTTATGATAAGGGTAAATTACTTGTTATTGATGTTGACAATTTAGATTTTGTTCATAATAAAGAAGATCTAGGATTTATTATTGAGAAAATTGATGCAGAGATTAGAGGTTTATTCTAAAATTTCACTTCACTCTTTTCAACCAAAATATAAATTTTAAAGACATTACAATTCTTTTTTATTCTGAATGGTTTTACTATTTTTGGTCCCGCTTAAAAAATAATACTTCATGGAAATTATAGTTAAATTTTTACCTGCATTTGGAATTATAGGTTTAATATTTGTCTTATTAAAAAACAACTGGGTAAATAAGCAAGAAGTTGGAAATGAAAAAATGGCCACAATTGCTGAAAATATTTCAAGCGGTGCAATGTCTTTTTTAAAGGCTGAATATAGAATCCTATCCATATTTGTAGTTTGTTTAGCCATTTTACTATATATCAAGGGAAGTAAAGAAGAAGGGTCTCATGGTATGGTAGCATTATCATTTATTGTTGGTGCTATTTGTTCTGCCTTGGCAGGCTTTATAGGTATGCGAGTTGCTACTAAAGCAAATGTAAGAACTACCAATGCGGCTAGAAAATCTTTAGGGAAAGCTCTCGAAGTGGCTTTTGCCGGAGGTTCAGTAATGGGGCTTGGAGTTGTAGGGCTTGGAGTTCTTGGATTAAGTGGATTATTTGCAACTTATCAGGAAATCTGGCCAGGTCAAGATAACTTAACTTTGGTTCTGAATGTATTGACCGGTTTTTCTATGGGTGCTTCTTCCATCGCACTATTTGCAAGAGTTGGTGGAGGTATCTATACCAAAGCTGCTGATGTAGGTGCAGACCTTGTAGGTAAAGTTGAAGCAGGAATCCCTGAAGATCATCCACTAAACCCAGCTACAATTGCAGATAATGTTGGCGATAATGTGGGAGATGTTGCTGGAATGGGAGCTGATTTATTTGAATCTTATGTAGGCTCTATTATAGGTACAATGGTTTTGGGTGCTTTTATTATTACACCAGGTGTAGCTGGAGGAATGGGAGCTGTTTTCCTTCCACTTATTATTGCTGCGCTTGGAATAGTAATGTCTATAATAGGTACACTTTTTGTTAAGGTAAAAGAAGGAGGTAATCCACAAACCGCACTAAATATTGGTGAATTTGGCTCTGCAGGACTAATGGTAGTTGTTTCATATTTTGTTATTAACGCAATGATTCCAGAATCAACTTCAGGTTTACCACACGGTGCAATAGGAATATTTTTAGCAACAATATCTGGTCTTGTTGCAGGATTGGGTGTTGGAAAAATAACTGAATATTATACAGGAACAGGAACTAAACCTGTTACTTCAATTGTAAGACAATCTGAAACAGGATCAGCAACCAATATTATTGCAGGACTCGGAGTAGGAATGATGTCTACAATGATTCCAATTTTATTAATCGCAGCTGCTATTTTAATCTCTCACCACTACGCAGGTCTATATGGTATTGCAATTGCTGCAGTAGGAATGTTAGCAAATACAGGGATTCAACTGGCTGTTGATGCCTATGGACCAATTTCAGATAATGCTGGAGGTATAGCTGAGATGGCAGAGTTACCTGCGGAGGTAAGAGAACGAACTGATACATTGGATGCAGTAGGAAATACAACAGCTGCTATTGGCAAGGGGTTTGCTATTGCATCTGCAGCACTTACTGCTCTGGCCCTATTTTCTGCCTTCATGCAAGTTGCTAACGTAACTGAAATAGATGTTTCTAAGCCTAAGGTTATGGCTGGACTTCTGGTTGGAGGAATGTTACCTTTTGTTTTCTCGGCACTTTCTATGAATGCTGTTGGTCGAGCTGCAATGTCCATGATAGAAGAAGTTAGAAGGCAATTCAAAGATATTCCAGAATTAAAGGCAGCACTAGAGGTTATGCGTAAATACAACGCTGACATTTCAAAAGCGAATACTAAAGATCGTTCCATTTTTGATGCTGCATATGGTAAAGCTGACTATGAAAAGTGTGTTGAAATTTCAACCAAGGCTTCCATTAAAGAGATGGTAATGCCTGGATTATTAGCAATACTTGTTCCAGTTGCAGTTGGTTTCCTGGGTGGGGCTGAAATGCTTGGTGGTCTTTTAGCTGGTGTTACCACCTGTGGTATTTTGATGGCCATTTTCCAGTCTAATGCTGGAGGAGCTTGGGACAATGCAAAAAAAATGATTGAATCTGACGGTAGAAAAGGTACAGATGCTCATAAGGCTGCAGTGGTTGGAGATACTGTTGGAGATCCTTTCAAAGATACTTCAGGGCCTTCTTTAAATATTCTTCTTAAGTTAATGTCAGTTGTGGCACTAGTTATTGCACCAAGTATCGCGTTGAATTTAGATACAATAAGCAAAAAAGTTGAAAATAAAGAACACAATATCACATTTGAAGTAAATAAAGATATAAATGTAGCTGACAACAGTATTACTTTCGAAACGGATTTTAAAATTAGAAAATAATTTTTAATGAATGGTTGTTTGAAATTCTTCAAACGTTACTTATTCATTAAGGAAATCATTACTTTTAATCTAGTTTAAATACATCACCTTTTTAACTGATTTAATCACGTCATTTGCGTTAGGCAGCCACTCTGCGAGTAGAACTGGTGAGTAAGGAGCGGGAGTGTCAGCAGTATTTATTTTTTCTACTGGTGCATCTAAATAATCGAATATTTGACTCTGTACTTGATAAGTTATCTCAGTAGATATATTTCCAAAAGGCCAGGATTCCTCTAAAATCACAAGTCGATTTGTTTTTTTTACAGATTCAAAAATTGTTTCGTAGTCCATCGGACGAATTGTTCTCAAATCAATTACCTCGCAATCAATATTTTCCTCTGAAAGAATTTCTGCTGCCTTGTAGGCTTCTTTAATAATTTTTCCAAATGATACAATAGTAACATCTTTGCCTTTTCGTTTGATCTCAGCTACACCAATTGGTAGAGTAAATTCACCATCTGGAACTTCTCCTTTATCTCCATACATTTGTTCAGATTCCATAAAAATGACAGGATCATTATCTCTAATAGCAGACTTTAAAAGTCCTTTAGCATCATATGGGTTAGAGGGCACGATTACTTTTAATCCTGGACAATTTGCATACCAACTCTCAAAGGCTTGAGAATGAGTAGCGGCTAACTGACCTGCAGATGCAGTAGGACCTCTAAATACAATGGGACAAGGGAATTGACCCCCTGACATTTGTCTAATTTTTGCAGCGTTATTAATAATTTGATCTATACCCACCAAAGCAAAGTTAAATGTCATAAATTCTATAATTGGACGATTTCCAGTCATTGTTGAACCAACCCCTATTCCAGCAAATCCCAATTCTGAAATTGGTGTGTCAATTACGCGTCTTTCACCGAACTCATCAAGCATTCCTTTTGATGCTTTGTAAGCACCATTATACTCTGCAACCTCCTCTCCCATTAAAAAAATGGTATCATCTCTTCTCATCTCCTCAGTCATGGCTTCACATATAGCCTCCCTAAATTGAATTGTTTTCATCAACAAATATTTTGACAATACAAATTTAAATAATTGCTCTCTGATTATTTGAATTAATACATAAATATTTTATAATGATTCATCCTTTAAAATCCTTTATTTATCGATGATTTAGTTAAATATTTTACTAATTTGGTAATTCCTTTACTTATGAAGTTAGTACAATTAAACATTAAGGGAATTTCATACAGCGAGACCCAAACTGGAGCCTATGCGCTTATATTAAGTGAAATAGATGGAGGTAGAAGACTTCCAATTATTATTGGAGGTTTTGAGGCCCAATCTGTCGCAATTGCATTGGACAAAGAATTGAAGCCTAAAAGACCTCTAACCCATGATCTTTTTAAAAATTTTGCTGATCGCTATAGTATTTATATTAAACAAGTAATTATTCATAAGCTTATTGATGGAGTTTTTTACTCAAGTTTAATTTGCGAAAGGGATAAAATAGAGGAAATTATAGATTCTAGAACATCAGATGCAATTGCCCTAGCTTTAAGGTTTAGCGCCCCTATTTTTATATATGACTCTATACTGAATCAAGCAGGATTTGATGAGAAAAGTATTCGTAAATCCAAAAAAGATAAAACCGATGAAAGTTGGATTCAAAATTTTGTTGAAGAACAAAACGAGCAAAAAAGGATTCCTGAGGATTTAAAAAAACTTTCTCTATCTAAACTAAAATCATTACTCAATAAACTTGTTAATCTTGAAGATTACGAAAAGGCTGTTAAGATTAGAGACGAAATTTCTAAAAGGGAAAACAAAACTTAACTGTTAATTTTTTTTTGAAAACTATTTAATTTAGAAAGCTAACCTTAAGTAACGATGAGTATTTTTAGTAAAACATTTAATTTATGCAGCAGTATTTAGACCTGATTAGACATATTCAGGAAAATGGATTAAAAAAAACTGATCGAACTGGAACAGGTACAAAAAGTATTTTTGGATATCAAATGCGTTTTGATCTTCAAGATGGTTTCCCGCTGGTAACCACAAAAAAAATTCATGTAAAATCTGTTATTCACGAACTTCTTTGGTTCCTAAAGGGAGATAGTAATATCAATTATCTAAATGAAAATGGTGTTAGAATTTGGAATGAATGGGCAGATGAAAATGGAAATCTCGGACCAGTTTATGGACACCAATGGAGAAACTGGAACAGTGAAGGAATAGATCAGATTAAATCTGTGATAGACACCTTAAAAAATGACCCTGATAGTAGGAGAATGCTTGTATCAGCATGGAACCCTAGTGTTTTGCCAGACAATTCTATTTCATTTTCTGAAAATGTTGCAAAAAAAAAGGCAGCTCTCCCACCCTGTCACGCCTTCTTTCAATTTTATGTAGCAGATGGAAAACTTTCTTGTCAACTCTATCAACGAAGTGCAGATGTTTTCCTTGGTGTTCCGTTTAATATTGCCTCTTATGCCCTACTGAATATGATGGTAGCACATGTTTGTGATCTTTCGCTGGGAGAATTTATTCATTCTTTTGGAGATGCACATATATATTCCAATCATAACGAACAAATTCAAGAGCAACTTTCTAGGAATCCTAAACCACTTCCAAAGATGACTCTCAATCAGGAAATCAAAGATATATTTTGTTTTAAATTCGATGATTTTAATTTGACTGGGTATGATCCTCACCCTCAAATTAAGGGAAAAGTCGCAATTTGAGTTAGGCAATAGCCATTTTTTTAATGACCTCAATTAAGTTTTTGATATCATCTAAAGTGTTATAGAAATGAATAGAAAACCGAATATAATTGCCTCGATGCGCAACCTTTATGTTTTTTTTCTCTAATAATTTGAAAAAACTTTCATCATAATTAATACTAATAATTGAGCTATTCTTTTTACGTTCGTAACAGGCAGGTTTATAACCATGCAATATTAGGGCATTACGCAATTCATTGCTGAGACTCCGATTGGTTTCGACTAATTTTATAAAGTCATTTTCTTTCAAACGCTCCAATGCAAAAACCAGCGATGCAGCTCCAAGAATATTGAAATGACCTGCATACACCTTTCCAGCAAATTGTTGAGAACTGGAATTATTTTTAGCTAAAAAAATATCTGATAATGCAACGAATCCGTTTCCAAAACCGGCCAATAACCACTTGTAACCGCTGCAAACAACGGCATCAAAGGGAGAATCATTGAAATTGAAGACATCCGTCCCGATATATTGAGTTGCATCTCCAATAATGGAAAGTCTAGGATATTTTTGTTTTAAATCACTTAAAAAATCAAAATCAACTAGCAATCCATTTGTATACTGAACCATACTGATAACCAAAGTTTCAATAGGATTTTTTTCTAATGAAGATGCAATATCTGTTTCAATATTATCCGACATTTCAATCGGGAACAACTTGAATTTCTTCTCCTTTATTGACGAAACTAAAGAGTGATAATCCTCTTTAATATACATTACGTTTGTGTTTTCTGGAAGTAAATTCATAACATAGCGAATACCTGTAGAAAAATTTGACACAAAATAGGTCTGCTCTTTTTTTGAACCAATGAATGAAGCAATCAAAGCTTGAGTTTGAGGTAAATTATCGTACGCTCTTAATTTATATTTATCACCATCTAGAAGATAGCCTCGTTCAAAATTGACTCTGAAGTTGTATAATGACTCAGACATTAAACCAACGTAAGCTGTATTAAAATACGTACAAGATTTCAGTAGCGGGAAATCATTTTTAAACTTCATAAATTGTCTAGAAAGTGTACATTTGTTTCAAAATTACTCTATTTAAATCTATTTAGAACGATATTTTTTTTTTAAGTCTAAAAACAAAAAAAAGTAACTTTAAAATTTTTATTTATCTCGAATAAATATATTAACCAAATTAAACCTTAGTCTTTGAAAATAAATGACTAGCCATAAAAAACTAAAATTCTCAAAAGAGAAAGATATCACAATAATAGCCGCTATGTCGGAAAACCGAGTTTTAGGTAAAGATAACAAGTTGATTTGGCACCTTCCACAGGATCTAAAAAGGTTCAAACTTCTTACCTCTGGACATTCGATTATCATGGGTAGGAAGACTTTTGAATCTCTTCCTAAAGTACTACCTGGTCGGCATAATATAGTTGTAACTAAAAACAAAGAATTTTCTGCTGCAGGGGTAACAGTTTGTCATAGTTTAATTGAGGCAATTAACGCATCGGGTGATGACCTTCAGCCATTTATAATTGGTGGAGGGCAGATTTACCATCAAGCAATTGAATTGGCAGATAAAATTGAACTTACTAAAATATTTAAGTCATTCGACGGAGATGTTTTTTTCCCGGAAATTGATTCTAAATTATGGTATTTGGATAAGCAGGAACACTACGAGTATTCCAATCTCAAATACTCCTATATCACCTATTTAAAAATAAATAAATAACCATGAATGCATATGTTTTTCCTGGTCAGGGATCTCAATTCTCAGGAATGGGTAAAGATCTTTATGATGATTATAAAGTAGCAAAAACACTTTTTAAATCTGCGAATGAAATTTTAGGTTTTGACATCACCAAAATATTATTTGAAGGTTCTGACGAAGATTTACAACAAACAAGTGTAACCCAACCGGCAATTTACATCCACTCGGTTATTATATCCAAAGTTCTGGGAGAAAAATTTCGCCCAGATGCTTTGGCAGGTCATTCGCTTGGCGAATATTCTGCATTAACAGCAGCAGGAACAATATCATTTGATTCAGGATTGAAACTTGTATCTCAAAGAGCTAAAGCCATGCAAAAAGCTTGCGATCTTGAAGATGGAACTATGGCAGCTATTTTGGGACTTGAGGATGAGAAAGTGGTTGAAATTTGTGACCAAATAGAGGGATTAGTTGTAGCTGCAAACTTCAACTGTCCGGGACAACTAGTTATTTCAGGTAGTACCGATGCAATAGTATCAGCCTGTGGAATTATGAAATCATCTGGTGCCAAGAGGGCACTGGTACTACCAGTTGGGGGAGCTTTTCACTCCCCTCTGATGGAACCAGCTCGGATTGAGTTAGCCAACGCAATTGAAAATACTGATTTTGCTTCGCCCATTTGTCCAGTATTTCAAAATGTTGTAGCTAATGCTGTCACTGATCCTTTGGCAATTAAAAAAAATCTTGTTGATCAACTAACTGCTCCTGTGAGATGGACCCAAAGTGTAGAAAAAATGGTTGCACTGGGCGTCAATCATTTTATTGAAGTAGGACCAGGAAAAGTACTTCAAGGATTGATTAAAAAAATTAATCCTCATACCAAGGTTTCTTCAGCAGAGTACTAGGCTAAAAAAGTCAAAATTTCATCAGTGATTAAGTCGATTTGATCATCAGTAAGCTCTGTATGCATCGGTAAAGAAATTACCTCATTTACAACCTGATTTGTTACCATAAAATCAGTTTCCTTATATCGATCACTCATGTAAGCTTTTTGCAAGTGTAACGGAATTGGATAATAAACCCCGCAAGGAATACCCTTTTTATTCAAATATTGAACTAATGCGTCCCTATCAGCGTTAATAATCCTAAGTGTATATTGGTGATAGACATGAGAGTCACATTCTCCAATAGTAAAAGGGGTAATGATTTTGGAGTTATTGGCTAATCTTTGAGTGTATTTAATTGCAGCAGCTTTTCGGCACTCATTATAGTAATCTAAATAACTTAGTTTTATATCCAGAATAGCAGCTTGAATAGAATCCAGACGAGAATTTACCCCCACCACATCGTGATGATACCTTACGTACATTCCGTGATTGACCATCCCCCTTAGCGTATTTGCTAGTCGGTCATCGTCTGTAAAAATAGCGCCTCCGTCTCCATATGCCCCTAGGTTTTTTGAAGGGAAAAAAGAGGTCGTGCCTAAATGTCCTAAGCTTCCTGTTTTCTTTTTACTCCCATCTGGGAAAGTGTAGTTTGCGCCTATTGACTGGGCATTATCCTCAATTATATATAGATCATTTTTTTCAGCAATCTTAATAATTTCTGACATCATTGCAGCTTGACCAAACAAGTGTACTGGAATGATAGCCTTGGTTTTAGGAGTAATTGCCTTTTTAACAGCTGAAACATCAATATTGTAAGTTTTTATATCAATGTCGACCAAAACAGGAGTTAATCCTAATAAGGAAATCACTTCGACTGTAGCAGCAAATGTGAAATCCGCGGTAATAATCTCATCTCCTTTCTTCAGCCCCAATCCCATCAATGCAATCTGAAGAGCGTCAGTTCCGTTTGCACATGGGATGACATGTTTTACCCCTAAATAGTTTTCTAAATGCTCTTGAAATTCCTTAACCTGAGGCCCATTAATAAATTTAGTAGATTCAATAGTGCTAATAACCGAGGCATTAACTTGGGCTTGAATAGCATCGTATTGACCTTTAAGATCAACCATTTCAATCTTTTTCATATCTAATATTACATTATAAAATTAAAAAAAAGGATTCTGCTTTTAGCAATAGATTATAAAAACTATTTTTGAACCATGATGTTGTTTAGACTGATTTATAATGTTATCATTGAAATCTCTTTTCCCGTTCTATGGATAGTTGGACTCTTTTCCAAAAAGATAAATCTTTTTACAAGAGGACGATCAATAACCTTTAAAATACTAAAATCAAAATCATTGGATCAGGGTCAATGGGCTTGGTTCCATGTTGCCTCATTAGGGGAATTCGAACAAGCAATACCATTAATAATAACTTACAAAAAGCATTTTCCTAAAGACAAAATCTTACTTACTTTTTTCTCTCCATCAGGCTATGAGATAAAAAAAAATTTTCCATATGCTAATTGCATATGTTATCTTCCGTGGGATAGTATTAAAAACGTAAATCGTTTCCTAGATTTTTGTAATTTAAAATTGGCAATTTTTGTAAAATATGAATTTTGGCCAAATTTTTTTAGTGGCCTTCATAAAAGAAAAATTCCTGTTTATTCTGTTTCTAGCATTTTTAGACCTAAACAACTTTTTTTTCGTTGGTATGGAGTTGAATACAGAAAACTACTTTATGATGTAAAACACTATTTTGTCCAGAATGATCTTTCTAAAAAGCTATTGAATAATATAGGAATTGAAGCAGTTTCAGTTAATGGAGATACGAGAATTGATAGAGTTTATCAAATGTTAAAACAAGAAAATAAACTAGAAATAATGGATGATTTTACATCGGGAATAAAATGTTTTGTTGCAGGAAGTACATGGCCCGATGACCATAACTTAATTGAGGATTTACTTAAAAAAAAAATACCCCTAAAAATAGTTATTGTTCCACACGAAGTTTCTAGAAAAGTAATCGGAAATTTAGAAAAAAAAATAAAATTACCTTTTGCTAAATGGAGTACATATAATACTGTGAATGATGTAAAAAAGAGAATTCTTATTGTTGATAAAATAGGGGAACTGAGCAAAATATACAGTTATGCTGCATTTGCTTATGTAGGAGGAGGTTTTAAGAAAAAAAAATTACACAGCACATTGGAAGCTGCAGCTTTCAGCATACCGGTAATAATTGGTCCATATTTTAAAACTTTTCAAGAAGCAGAGACCCTTGTTGGCCTTGGGGGTATCTATTCAATTAGAAATAAATTTGAACTAAAAAAAGTTTTTGATCAAATTTCATTGAATGACCAAAAAAGAAAAAAGGCAGGAATGATAAATGGTAAATATATTTCAAAAAGTATTGGGGCAAGCTCAAGATTTATAAATAAATTAAAAGAACTCAATTCAAAGTAATCCTCAATTAATTATTTGGTTCTCATCATTTGAATAACTTCTTTTTTAAAAGATTTATCATCTTCCATAATGTCGAAAAAACTTGTAAGGAATTCATTGGTACTTTCAAATTCAGCAGTTATTTCAAATTTAGATTTTTGATTATCAACAATTTCAAAAAATTCATTTTTCTTACTAAGGATTTGGTCTCTTACTTTCTCGAGAAGAGATTCATCTCTTTTAAATCCTCTATATTTTCTATCTCTTACAGAGCTTATCCCCAATGTACTATTAACTATAGCATAACTTGCATCTACCAAACCACAAAGATCAAAGTCATAGGGCAATGGATGAATCTTTTTGTTAGCATAAAGTAGTTTCCCATTATGTTGATATGCTACAGAAAAATCGGTATTTCCTATCATAAATTGAAAAATGGAGTTTTGAACAGAAGTCATATCATCCATAGCCTTTGGATGAATGTATCTTTCAAATGATTTGCCTTCAAATCGATCTGCGACTCTCTTATCATCCTCTATTAAAAAACCTATAAGGTTATGAACTTCCGTTTTCTTTTTTTTTATCTCTGTGAATTCAATATCTACCAATCGAGTTTTGAAATAATATGGTGAAATCTTTTCGTAAAACTTATAAGCAATAAACTCTTGAAGGATGTTGTCATTTTTTTCTTTCTTGAGAAGGCAAGGCATTACGAGTTTCAAATTCTTGTTACCTTCAAATAAAGTCCCTTTGGCTGATGATTTTTTTATACGCATTTTGATTGGAGGAAAATAACATTTTGATCTTCTAAAATTTCCTCTTGCTCTAAGATTAACATTCAAACTTTCCCATTTATTTTTATTATAGTATTCAAGATTTACTTTAATAAATGTTGTATCATCAGTATCCATACGCATTTCAGCATTAGAATAGCTTAATTTAATCTTGAGAATATCTTGATCATTAAAAAGAGAATCAGATTTTTGAATAATTTGCGCAGAAGCTACACTGTAAAAAAGTAAACATGCTGAAAAAAACATTTGTATATTCATAATATTAATAATAGTTTTAGACATCTAATTTAAAAAATTTAATGAAAAGGTACTTATCAATATTAAACCATAGAACATTATTTACCTTAATTCTATCAATAGTAATTCCTTTTCTTGCCTTTGAGTTTGAGGTTTATTATCACATTGATCTAACACTGATAAGTTTAGCAATAATTTTTCCATTAGTTTTTGCAATAAGGGGTGCTTTCAAAAGAAGAGAAAAATCACTACAATTTTTAAGTCAATTTAGAAGCTCTTTAAAAACGATTTACTATTTTTTTAATAGTATTTCTAAATTATCATTTTCAAAAAAGGAAGAGATCAATAATATACTCCTTGAGATATCCGAATCATTTGTAAATCATTTATCTTCACCCAGTCATAACACCACAGAGATTGACATAAAAACCGAAAATATTTTTAAATTCATACTTGACAACGAGGAGGATATTCCTAATAGTTCAAAGCAGAAGATTTTAAGGTTTGTAAGAGATCTTCACTTATCGATTGAAAATTTAATTGCTGTCCACACCCATAGAACTCCAATAAGCTTAAAAGCCTACTGCCTAATATTTATTTATATCTTTCCAACAGTTTATACACCCACAATAATTAATAAAATTGGGTATGAAAATCCTCATAACATAACTTACTTCATTATTATTCTTAGTGAATTTATTTTGATTTCACTTTACAATATTCAAGATCAAATGGAACATCCATTTGACAGAGATGGTTTAGATGATATCAAATTAGATAATTTTAAAATAGATAGAATAGTAGAGTAATCTCCTTTATCTCAAAATTGAGTCTAGCATATAATTAATCAAGCTAGTGTAATAATTTAGGAATTGGATAAATTTCTACGTTAATACATTTTAAAACTTAACAATGAAGTATGAAATATTATATGATAATTTAATTGATTAAAAAACTTTCTTTTATAAATAGAAAAACGATAAATTTATTTTAATAAATTATTAAATTTTACCATTTAGTTATAAATAATTGTATAATAAGTTAATATAATACATAACTATGATAATAATATTGAATATAAATTGATAAATCAAATTTATCTTTGTAATAAGTTTAATTTAAAATACAATTGGTATGAAAAACCTCTTTTTAGTGATAATTTTAATCTCATTAACCTCGGTAAATGCTAATGAAACAGTAATTGCCAAAGACAGTCTATCTCTAATTTTAAAAGAAAATAACTTATTATCCTCAGAGGAGAAAGCATTAATGGCCATAAAAAGTGATAATTATGCTTACATTGAATCTGTAATTAATCGAGGTCTTTTAAACCCTAAAACAGTTGTTGATGGCAAGCCACTTATCATACATGCTGCAATTCTTGATAAACCGGAAATGATTTTATTACTTGCTTCATATGGAGCAATGATAATTGATCCTGTTTGTGAGGATGGTAAAAATATAATGGAATATGCTAAAGAAAATAATTCTATTTTGGCTCAAGCCCAAATCATTGTAATTAGAGCTTAAAGATTGTAAGTCAAAAAAATTTAAAGGATTTAGCTGTATAATTTATTCTATTCACTAAATATCACTGATTAAATTTTAAAAGCCCTCTAGATATAAAAAACCAAAAACCTCTACATTAATGTAAGAGGTTTTTTGTGCGGGTGAAGGGACTCGAACCCCCAAGCCGTGAAGCACTAGATCCTAAATCTAGCGTGTCTACCAATTTCACCACACCCGCTAATTTAAAAGTGAACAAATATAATCAAGTTTTACTAATTTTTTTTTGGTAAAAAAAGAAAAGAGGTAATGTTTTGTACTTTTGCACATCTACCTTTAACATTATGAAAAATCAAATCCTAAATCAAAAAATAGAATACCTAGACCAGTTGATGGAATTACTTAAAATCCCATCTGTTAGTGCTGATCCAAAATACGACCACGCAATTAAAAAGACAGCTGATTGGATAGACAAATCTCTCAATGAAATTGGTTGCGATCATGTTAAAATATATGAAACTGCTGGCCACCCTGTTGTCTATGGAGAAAAGATTATAAACAAAAATGCACCAACAGTTTTAGTTTATGGTCATTATGATGTCCAGCCCCCTGATCCCGAAGAGCTATGGAAAAGTCCACCTTTTGAACCTGTAATTAAAAAAACACCACTTCACCCCAATGGTGCAATATTTGCCCGTGGAGCCTGTGATGACAAAGGACAAATGTTCATGCATATTAAAGCAGTAGAACTTTTGATTAAAAATAACGCTTTAAACTGTAATGTTAAATTTGTTATTGAGGGAGAAGAAGAAATTGGAAGTGATAATCTTGAACAATTTATAACTGATCATAAGAATAAATTAACGTCTGATATTATTATAATCTCCGATACTGGAATTCACAGTATGGATAAACCAGCCATAACAACTGGATTACGAGGTCTAAGTTACATGGAGGTAACTCTAACTGGGCCTAATCGAGACTTACATTCTGGTTTGTACGGAGGAACAGTTGGGAACCCAATAAATATTCTATGTGGAATGATCGCCTCTCTTCACGATGAAGATAAAAAAGTAAATATCCCTGGGTTTTATGACAAAGTAGTTGAAATTTCGAAAGCTGAGCGTCAAAAAATGAATATTAACGCTACTCCAGAAAAGGAATTCCAAAAATCTATAGCTATAAATGCTTCAGTGGGAGAAAAGGGATACACTACTTTAGAACGAAAATCCATTAGGCCGACACTTGACGTAAATGGAATTTGGGGAGGATATACTGGAGAGGGTGCAAAAACAGTAATACCCAGTAAAGCACATGCAAAAATTTCAATGCGGTTAGTTCCAAATCAAAACTGGGAAGAGATTAGTGAATTGTTTAATAAACATTTTAGAAACATTGCTCCTAAAGGTGTTGATGTTAAGGTAAAAACTCATCATGGAGGAGATGCTTACATAACTCCGGATGGGAATAAAGCTTACAAAGCAGCTGAAATTGCTTATCAAGAAGTTTTTGGGGTTATTCCACATGCTAAAAGAGATGGAGGAAGTATTCCTATAGTACCCATGTTTGAGAAAATTCTAGGTTGTAAAACTATTCTTATGGGATTTGGATTGGATAGTGATGCCATACATTCTCCAAATGAGCATTATGGATTAGATAATTTCTTTAAGGGAATTGAAACTATTTCGAGGTTTTACAAACACTTCTCTAAAGTAAATATTACTTAGCTTCTAAGCATAAATAGGTCTGAGGCAATTCCATCAGTTAAAAATCTAGCATGTCTACTGACTTTTAAAACATCACCATCCCAAAAAAGACTACGACTCAAAAGATGTTTTTTTACTTGTTTCTCAAGAAAAACAACATAGTTTGAGCCGAAATACTCATTGACTCCTTGAATTTTAACCCCATTAGTTCTTAGGCCAATCATCACATATTCATTAAAAACTTCGTGATCTTTTAAAACCTCTTTTGTTTGGGGCAAATATCCCTTTTCTATTGATTTTAAATATTTTAAATTATTGGAAATATTCCAGCTCCTTGATCGATCACCATCAAAACTATGGGCCGATGGACCAATTCCGAGATAAGGCTTACCGCTCCAATAGTTACTATTATTAACAGAATGAAAACCAAACTTTCCAAAATTTGAAAATTCATAATTTATGTATGACTCCTTCTCTAGTTTGGAAATTAAAAGATCGTATTGAAATTTAACAGTTTCTTCATCTAATAATTTAACTTCACCCTTCTCTACTTGATAAGAAAGTAAAGTTTTAGGTTCAACTGTCAAAGCATAGCTGGAAATATGTGGCGGTTTAAAAGAAATTAAAGTGTCCAAATTATCAGCCCAACTTGAAATATTACTTTGTGGAAGCCCATAAATTAAATCCACAGAAAAATTATCAAATACCTTTGAAGTCCATTCTATTGCTTTAAGACTCTGGTTGGCATTGTGAATTCGGTTCATCATTTTTAATTCATCATCCTCGAAAGACTGAACTCCTAAACTAATTCGGTTCACTCCAGATTTTTTTAAATCTTTCAAATTTTTAAGAGATAAGTCGTTTGGATTAGCCTCCAGTGTAACCTCAATATTATTTTTTAATTCAAAATAATTTTTTATAAATTTAATTGTTTCATAAAAAAAAGAGGCAGGCAAAAGAGAGGGTGACCCACCTCCAAAATATATACTTTCAATTGGGTTTATTAATTCACTCTTTCTCAAATACAATTCAGTGATCATAGCCTGCTGCATTTCTTGTGTATATTTTGTTTGGGTAGAAAAATAGAAATTACAATAATTACAGGCTTGGCTACAGAAAGGATAATGAAAGTATATACCCGCCATTAGCCCGACTTTATTTTTTTTGGATTCTGACTAATAAAAGTCTTCCATCCAGAATAGGTTTTGGAATTATCAGGTCTGCCTTGATTATAAAAGTGGCAAACTGCAGCAGCCAATCCATCAGTTGCATCAAGATTCTTTGGTATTTCTTTAATCAAAGAGAGGCTTTGTAACATTTTAGCAACTTGTTCCTTTGTAGCATTTCCATTACCGGTTATAGACATTTTGATTTTTTTTGGGGAATACTCAGTAATTGGAATCTGTCTCGATAATCCAGCAGCCATAGCAACTCCCTGAGCTCTTCCTAATTTCAACATTGACTGAACATTTTTTCCAAAAAATGGAGCTTCAATAGAAATTTGATCAGGGTGAAATTGATCAATTATTCCTATGGTGGAATTGAAGATTTTTTCAAGTTTAAGATAGTGATCATTGTATTTTTTAAGCTGAAGCTCATGTAATTGAATTAATTCCATAGCCTGGTTATTAACTCGAATCAAACCAAAACCCATTATATTAGTTCCAGGATCAATTCCCAAAATGATCATGTCTTTCAAACTCATTAAAGCGGTTGAGCACTAATATGTACAGGCATTGTGAACTGGGAGTCAACATAGACTCCAACATTTGTTTTTGTTGCAGGAAGAGCTAAAGGCAAATTAGCAACAGCTAGTGTAAGAATCTGTTCGAGCTCTGGCATAGCATCTCTAACAGTATTTGGTATTTTAGCATCTAATAGGCTAAAAACACCCTCTTTATCAATCTTAATTTGAACAATAATTTCATGATTCAAAGGTTCTACAGCAATTATATCGAAATCCGAAATAGCTAATTTTAGTTGATCTGAAATAATACTTTGAAAACATTTTAGTTGTTCTTTTTTCTCGACTTCCTCACATTCTGGAAAACTCGGTGGTTGATCTTTTGAGGACCAACTCGAGGCTTTCTTAATTTCAGAACTGGATACTTTAGTAGATGAAAATAGCTCACATGAGCTTGAAGAGATGATTAAAATTACTATCGGGAATAATAAAATGTTTTTAGGCCACATTGATTTAATGTTTGAACTATTTCTTAAAATTACGAACTTTTAATTTAAAAGTTTATTTAGAATTTTAAATATTATTAATTAAATATAAAATAAAATAACATGAATCTAGTGTTAATTACTATTGGCTTTTTACTTATTTTAACTGGAATAGTAGGGAGTTTTATACCGATAATACCTGGGCCTATAGCAGGATGGCTTGGGCTGTTCGTTGTTTATCAAAGCTCATTTTTAAATTTAGACTATTTCTTTCTTGGGACAACATTTATCATTGCTATTTCCGTTTTTATTTTGGATTATATTATCCCCTCAATTGGAGCTAAAAAGTTTGGAGGTTCTAAATCAGGAGTTATTGGCTCGACTCTGGGGACAATTATTGGGATTATTTTTTTAGGTCCAATTGGAATCATAATTGGTGCTTTTTTGGGTGCATTTGTAGGTGAATTATCTAAAAATCGATCCAATAAACTAATTGCATTTAAAGCCGCAATAGGGACATTAATTGGTTATTTAGGGGGAATTATTTTAAAGTTGTCTATAGCAATTGTATTCTCAATTAAATTTTTCAAAATAATCCTCAATAATTGGAATGAAATTCTTTAAGTAATAAATATTGAGGTATATGGGATCATCTGATCAAACTCAATATTTTAATTATAGCCTGTGGTGATTTTTTTAGATATTGATTTTAAAAATTAATGTTTAAAAATTAATTTATCATTCTCTTCAGAAAAGGGTAAATTTTTAAAATACAACGTTAGAGCATATTTTTTTTAATTTTGTATAAAAGCTTATGAAGTTATTTTTAATCACATTTATTCTATTAGGCATAGCAATTGCTGGAATCGCAATTAAAATTTGGGCAAAAAAAGGTGGAGAATTTTCAGGTACGTGTGCAAGTCAGAGCCCATTCCTAAACAAAAAAGATGAGCCCTGTGGTTTTTGCGGTAAGCTCCCCTCCGAGCAAGACTGTCCTAAGCCAAACCCGCAGCACAATTAATCTTTTTAAAATAAGTAATGAAAGACGTGCAATTTGCTATCAATAGGGCTAAAAATCAAGATCAAAAAGCATTTAATGAGATATTTCATTCACACTGGGAATACCTTTACAACTTTCAGTTAAAGAGGACTGCGAATTCTGAACTAGCTGAGGAAATTTCAATAATGACATTTGCCAAAGCATTTGATAGAATTGAAACTTTTGACAGTAGCTATGATTTCAAAACTTGGCTTTCAACAATATCAAAAAATATTCAAATCGATCTTATTCGAAAAAAAAATAAAAAATCAGCAATTAAAACAATATCAATTGATGATGACTACGAATCATCAAGCATAAATTCTAATCCATCTCCAGAAGAAATATTAATTACCAACCAAAATGTTGAGACTCTTCTAAGTAATATTAAAACCTTAAAACAAGACTATCGAATGATTTTAAAATTACGTTTTTTCGAAGATCTTAGCTACAAGGAAATTAGTAAAAAATTAGATCAACCTATAAATACCATTAAAGTTAAATTACTTAGGGCAAAAAATCTTTTGCTAGAAAAAATCGAAAAAGATCTTGAATAATTTAAAAAAGCTTGGCCCGGGATTGTTGTTTGCAGGAGCGGCAATAGGCGTTTCACATTTGGTTCAATCTACAAGAGCTGGAGCTGACTTTGGCTGGGGTCTAATTTGGGCACTGATTTTAGTAAATCTATTCAAGTATCCTTTTTTTCAATTCGGACCTAGATATGCCCTTGCAACTGGTGAAAGTTTATTAGATGGATATAAAAAATTAGGGGGAAGTTATCTGTGGGTTTATTTTTTCTTAAACCTTGCTACCATGTTTACTATTCAAACAGCAGTTACAATCGTTACTGCTGGCTTGGCATCAAATCTATTTGGAATTTCAACAGATATGGTTTATTGGAGTATTGCTATTACTATTATTTGTCTTGTGATTCTTTTATTAGGAAAGTATCAATTTCTAGATAAAGTTATTAAGGGTATAATTTTAATTTTGACCATTAGTACAATTCTGGCCCTAATTATTGCATTTTCTAAACAAGAAGGTTCGATTGGTTTTACTCAGGTTTTTCCTAGTGGTAGTGAATTACTCTTTTTAATTGCATTTATGGGATGGATGCCAGCACCAATGGACATATCAATTTGGCACTCAATTTGGGTAATAGAAAAAAAACAAACATTAAATAATAAACTTTCTGTAAAAGATGGATTATTCGATTTTAATGTAGGATATTTAACAACCGTGTTTTTGGGAATTTGTTTTGTTGGCCTGGGGGCACTTGTAATGTACGGTTCAGGTTTGGATTTCTCTAATAAGGGAGGGGAATTTGCAGGGCAACTAATTGATCTTTACACTATAAACCTAGGCGAGAGTTCATATTTAGTCATTTCAATTGCTGCTTTTACAACAATGTTTAGCACCACTATAACAACCTTAGATGCCTCACCTCGTTCAATGTCTAAGGCATTACAATTAATTTTAAATAAAAAAAATAAAGATTTTTACTTATTATGGATTTGTATTCTGGCGGTAGGAACTTCATTAGTTTTTTTACTGCTGCTCACAGAAATGGGTCTTTTAGTTAAAATCGCAACCGTTTTATCATTTATTACAGCTCCTTTCTATGCTTTTCTGAATTATCGCTTAATTTACAGTAGTCATATGCCTGTAAATGAGCGCCCTGGGTTGAAAACTAAAATACTTAGTATATCCGGGATCCTATTTCTTTCTGGATTTTCAATAATATACCTTTTGAGTCTGTAAATTAAGTTAGTATCTTTGTAATGTTTTGGAAACGATAGAAAAGAAAAATAATGGCGTAGGTAAACCAAAATGGATTAGGGTCAAACTCCCAACGGGTAAAAAATACACGGAACTTCGAGGATTAGTTGATCAATATAAATTAAACACCATTTGTACATCTGGCAGCTGCCCCAATATGGGAGAATGTTGGGCAGAGGGTACAGCAACTTTTATGATACTAGGTAATATCTGTACTCGCTCCTGTGGCTTTTGTGGAGTAAAAACAGGTAGACCTGGAAATGTAGATTGGGAGGAGCCTGAAAAGGTTGCTAGGTCAATTAAAATCATGAAAATAAAACATGCTGTCATTACTTCTGTTGATCGTGACGATTTAAAAGATATGGGCTCTATTATTTGGAGTGAAACAATTCAAGCAATTAGAAGATTAAATCCTGAAACAACTTTAGAAACTTTAATTCCTGATTTTCAAGGTAATCAAAGGAATATTAACCGAATAGTAGAAGCTGCTCCCGAGGTAGTTTCTCATAATGTAGAAACTGTTAGACGACTTACAAGAGAGGTGAGAATTCAGGCCAAGTATGACCAAAGCTTAGAAGTTTTACGTTACTTAAAAGAAATGGGAGTTAATAGAACAAAATCTGGTATAATGTTGGGCTTAGGAGAAACAGAGGAAGAAGTTTTTGAAACTCTTCATGATCTTCGCAAATCCGGAGTAGATATTGTAACAATCGGACAATACTTACAGCCAACCAAAACTCACTTACCCGTGAAATCTTTCATTACACCAGATACTTTTCAAAAGTATGAAGCAGTTGGAAAAGATCTCGGATTTAGACATGTTGAAAGTGGACCATTAGTTCGATCGTCATATAAAGCCCACAAGCATATCCATTAGATTGCATCTAGTATGATTTCGTCAAATTGTCTTTTTTCTTCATCGAAAATGAAATCAAGCGAGATTTTTATATAAAATAATTTGTCATCATTTATTAGGGGTGAAAGTCTTCCATAATCTTTCTCAGTAGTCACAATAATTTTATTTTTTGAGGCCTTTAATATTTTTTGAATATCATCATTAGAGAAATGATGATGATCTGGAAATTTGAGATGTGTGAAGCTGTTGAACTTAGTTTCCAAATAGGCAATCATTTGAGAAGAATCTGCAATACCAGTAACCAAAATAAAGTTACCGTTATTTAACTCGAGATCAGAATTGTTGTAATCTTTTTTATAAAGAAACTTGTCATATTTAATTGTTGTAAAAAAAATGGGGATATTTAATTTTATACCTTCTAAAAATTCATCTTTTTTGAACCTCGATAAACCTCTAGGTGATCGCGTAATTAAAATTAAATCAGCTCGATTTACTCCTGACCTAAATTCCCTTAACCTTCCAACTGGTAAGATGTGATCCTCAAAATAGGGGTTATTATAATCAGTTGTCATTATTAATAGTCCTGGTTTAACCCAACGATGTTGCATAATATCATCCATGATTACAACTTCAGGAACTGGATTTAATGTCTTAAGCGACTCCATTCCTAGTACCCTATTTTCTGAAACAATTACATTAAGATTCGAAAAACGATTTAAAAATTGAAAAGGTTCATCACCCAAGGTAGAGGCATTATCATTATTGTTTGCAATTCTTAGACCTTTCGTTTTACGTCCATACCCACGGCTAAGCGTTGCAAGAGTTTTAGTCTTTTGAAGAAGATCTATTAAATAGGTTACTACTACTGATTTTCCTGTACCTCCCATTGAGAGATTTCCTACTCCCAAACTTGGAGTGTTAAATTTTTTAGAGCTAAAAAAGCCCATATCAAAAAATAAATTTCTCATTTGGACAACAGCACCATACAATAGTGCGAATGGAAAAAGAAGTAGCCTAAAATATTTTAACAAAACTATTTTTTAAATTGACAACCAAATTTAGGAAAAACAAAAACTCATTTTTGCTTAATTAGTTGAAGTTTCTTCGCATGAAAGATAATATTATATTTGCAACAATGAGGATTCAAAAAATCATTGATGTCATTGAGGAATGGGCACCACCTTCTCATGCTGAGGATTTTGATAATGTGGGGCTTATTATTGGTGATCCTTTGTTAGAATGTAAAGGAATATTAGTCACCCACGACACACTGGAAAATGTTGTTGAGGAATGTATTAATAAAGAATTCAATCTTATAGTAAGCTTTCACCCAATAATATTTTCAGGATTAAAAAAATTAACGCAATCAACTTATGTTGAAAAAGCGGTAGGCAAGGCCATCAAAAACGATATTTGCGTTTATGCAATCCATACGGCTCTTGACAACCATCAATTTGGAGTAAGTCATGCTTTAGCTGAAAATCTAGGTCTAAATAACATAGAAGTTCTATCTCCAAAAGAGAAAACAATTAGAAAGTTAACTACTTATGCTCCAAAAAATGAAGCACCTATGTTATTAAAAAAGCTATATGATGCTGGTGCTGGCAAAATAGGTAATTACAAGGAATGTAGTTTTATCACCACTGGTAAGGGCACATTTAAAGGAAACGAGAAAAGTAATCCAAATCTAGGAACAAAAGGTGAAAAAACGGAAGTCGACGAGATTCAAATAAATTTAATCTTTGACTTCAGTTCTCAACAAAAAATCCTTCATACCCTTTTCGAAGCTCATTCATATGAAGAAGTTGCATATGAAGTATTTAGCCTTGAAAATAAAAACCAAACAATAGGAATGGGAAGTCTAGGCCAGCTAGAAAATGAAATGGATGAGGAAGAATTTATAAACTGGGTGCAAAATAAATTGAATATTGACATGATTAGGCATTCAAAAAAAACAGGGAAAAAAATTAAAAAAGTTGCCGTTCTCGGGGGATCTGGAAGCTTTGCAATCACTACAGCTATTGGCGCTAGTGCTGACGTATTCATTACTGCTGACCTTAAATATCATGATTTTTTTCAAGCTGAAAATAAAATTTTACTAATTGATGCAGGTCATTATGAAACTGAGCAATTCACAAAAAAATTGATCCATGATAATCTTATCAAAAAATTACCTAATTTTGCGATCGCTTTATCTGAGTCTATAACCAACCCAGTAAATTATTCATTGAAATGGCAAAAAAAACCGAAGTAACCCTAGAAGACAAACTAAGAGCACTTTATGACCTACAACTTATTGATTCCAGAGTTGATGAAATAAGGAACGTGAGAGGTGAATTACCACTTGAAGTAGAAGATCTTGAAAATGAAATTGCTGGAGTGGAAAGTCGTTTAGAAAGTTTTCAACAGGAGGTTAGTGATTTTGATTTCCAAACTAAAGAGCAGAAAAACAAAATTGAGGTTGCCAAAGAGGAGCACAAAAAATACGAGAAAAATCTCAAAAACGTCAGAAATAATAGAGAATATAACTCTATTGTCAAAGAACAGGAATTTCAAGAACTTGAAATTCAACTAGCAGAAAAGCGCATAAAAGAATTTATAAGCAAAAAAGAGCTTAAACAAGAGGCTATTGAACAACTTACTGAAAAATTAAATGAGCGTAAAACTCATTTAAAGGCTAAGAATGAGGAGTTGGAGGAAATTTTGAAAGAAACTGAAAAAGAAGAAGCCGTTTTAGCTAAAAAATCGAAGGAGTTTGAGGCCAAAATAGAGGAACATCTATTTCAATCTTACAAAAAAATTAGAAAAAATGTTAAGAATGGGTTGGCAATTGTAGCAATTGAAAGAGGTGCTTCTGGAGGTTCGTATTTCTCAATCCCCCCTCAGATCCAGATGGAAATTGCTTCTAGACAAAAAATAATCACTGATGAACATAGTGGCCGAATTTTAGTTGATGCTGAACTTGCAGCAGAAGAAAAAGAAAAAATGAACAAAATTTTTTCCTCAAAGTAATCTATAATTTTTAAGAAAATTTTAGATAAAAATGTTTAAACAATCCATTTTTTCTGTAATAAATAGACGGGTAGCTATCGTAGTTTTAGATGCACTTTTTGTTTTTTGGCTTTATAGTGCTTATGAATTAAAAATGACGGTTGATCTATACATAATTAGTATTGCAATTATTTTTCCATTAGTCTTTACAATCACAAGTGCATATAACAAAAGGCAAGAATCACTTGCTCATTTTTCTGAAATACGAACTAAAATAATTGAACTTAGTAATATTTTTTCCGCGGTTAAAGAGATTCCAAGTACTAAAAAGAAAACATTTAATCAGCTGTTATTAAAAACACATGAAGAAGTTCATATTACTTTAAGTAATAGTTCAAAGGAGATTAACAAAAATATTTTACGTCGTCGTTCTAAAGAAATCTATGATTTTATAATCAATAATATTGAGCACTTATCAGAAATTGAAAAGAATAGATCTTTTGTTGTTAAAAACGAAATTTTTTCAAAAATAGAATTGTTAACTGCTTTAGAATCACATGGAACACCCATTTCATTGAGGAATTATTGTTTGGTTTTTATTTATCTTTTTCCTTGGATTTATACACCATCACTTATTCAAGACACTGAATCTCTAAGTCAAGATTACAGTGTATACATGGCTATTACATTTTCAGTGTTTATCAGTTTCATTTTAATGGCACTGTTTAATGTCCAAAGTTTTATCGAAAACCCATTTGATCAAAAAGGATTGGATGATATAAAATTGAATGAATTTGAGATTGACAAGTCAGAATTGGGGGAGCTATAATTTTCTCTAAATTTTCCGAATTTAGGCCTATTTTACGAAATAATTTCCAAAAAAAACCTCCGATTACTGTTTACTGCTCAAAGCAGCTTTTTGCTTCACCAGAGGAATTTTATGTGGGCGCGAAGGGATTCGAACCCCTGACCCCTTGGGTGTAAACCAAGTGCTCTGAACCAACTGAGCTACGCGCCCAAAAGTCTGGGCTTAATTGATAAAAAAGAATACTATATAATAATGGTTTCCTTTTTAATAAATCATATACCAGAATCAACTTTTGCGTGGCAAATATAAAATATTTACACAACACATACGCACTGATTTGTTTAATATTGTCGACCATTTTAAAATGTATTCTGTTTTTTTTACACTTGATAAAATTTACTAATTATCCATATTTTTGGGTGAAATAAAATTTTATTAAAAAATCATTTTAAATATTTAAAAATGAGAATTTTAACGCTTTTTATTTAAATCCTAAAAATATTATTGAAATAAGTAATATTTTAATTAAATAAATTAAACTTATAGTTGATTTTGTCATAAATTGGCAATACCATAAACCCTCTTTATGAATTTTCAATTCTTAAAAAAAATTAACCCATTAGTTTTTAGAAATTGTCTCTTCATAATTTCTATAACCCTCCCCTATTTTTGTGCTCAATCTCAAATAGTCGCTAATGGACTAGTATTGCATCTTGATGCTAGCAACCCAAGTTCTTATGATGGTTCTGGAACGCAATGGGATGATATTAGCGGAAATGGTAATCACGTAACAATGCAAAATGCGGGAAGCATTAGTTATGATTCGTCGAATAAATTTTTTGATACTGGAGCCAATGGTTATTTCAGCAGGGCTTCCGGGACTAATATACCTGTAGGAAATAGTAATTATACCATGATCGTTTATGTTAATCAACCACAGTGGCAATCGGGTAATGGATTTATTTCAATTGGTGGGTTTGGTTCAACTAATAGGTCAAATGCACTAAGAATTCAAAGTGGAGGACTTGGAAGATTAGTCCACTATTGGTGGGGTAATGACATAAATTTAACATCCAATCAGGCGTCAATAAATAACTGGTTATATATAGTTGCCAAGTTTGATGGTACTACAAGGTCTGTATGGGTCAATGGAGTACTTGCAGGCCAGGATACTCCAAGTGGTCATAACGTAAATTCCTCTTTAATTCAGATTTCTAAAACCTATGGTTCTGAATATCAGAGGGGTAAAATAAAAGTTGCTATGATATATAATCGCGCTTTATCATCAAATGAACTCTCCCAAAATTATACTGCAATAACAAATCCTAACAGTGCTCCAACAGATATAACATTATCCTCAATGTCTTTTAATGAAAATATTTCATCTGCATCAACAGTAGCTTCACTTTCTGCAACAGATTCAGATAATGGAGATACTCACACTTTTACACTTGTTAGTAGCGGTGATGACCGTGATGATGACAATGGAAGCTTTACTATTAATGGAAATAATCTAAAAATAAATTCATCACCGAATTATGAATCAAAGTCCTCCTACAAAATTTATTTAAGTGTAAATGATGGTTCAGCTAATTATGCAAAGGCTTTTACATTAAGTGTTTCTGACCTTTATGAGGCTCCTCCTACCAATTTATCTTTCGCTACAGTTTCAAACATTGACTACCTTATAGTAGCCGGGGGTGGTGGTGGCGCTGGCGGCGGCGGCGGCGGCGGCGGTGTTCTTAAGGCAGATGATGTTTCTGTAAGTTCAATCTCCTCAAATACGTCGCTTTCAATTTCTGTGGGTAGTGGCGGAGCTTATGGATGGGCAAGAAATAAAAATGGAACTAGTGGAGGAAATTCCTTAATCGAAAACCTAGTAGCTATTGGTGGCGGTGGTGGCGGATCAAGAAATCTTGGAGTTAGTGTAAATGAAAGTGGACTTAGTGGAGGATCAGGTGGTGGTGGATCATGGGATGAACCAAATATTGCTTACTCAAGTGGAATAGCCGGTCAAGGAAATAGAGGAGGTAGAAGTGATAGATCAAGTTATGGAGCCTCTGGTGGTGGTGGTGGAGCAGGCGCCGTTGGAGGAAATGCAAGAGGCCAACATATTGGTGGTCATGGAGGTAACGGTATACAATCCTCGATAACTGGAACAGCCACATATTATGGCGGCGGCGGCGGCGGCGGAGTAAATAATAATAACGGCTCTAATGTTTCAGGTCATGCAGGTAGCGGCGGGCTTGGTGGTGGTGGAAGAGGTAGCTCTCTTGCAATTACTGGATGGCCAAATAGTTCATCAAATGCTGAATCAGGAGCGGCAAATACTGGTGGTGGCGGTGGTGGAACAGATCCAGAATCAAATGTTGCAGGTAATGGTGGCTCCGGAATAGTAGTTATAAGATACCTAGGAGATCCATTAGCATCGGGTGGAACTGTGACTCAAAATGGTGGATATACAATTCACTCCTTTACTCAGGTCGGAACAACATCAATTACATTTTTTGGGGGATCTTCTTATACCCCTTCATTTGACGAGGG